>JBBQHP010000019.1:0-75121 GCA_038324085.1 Burkholderiales bacterium | reverse complement strand
CACTTCGCTGCCTGACCTGAAAAGAAAGCTCATGCGATACATCCGAAAGTACAACGAACAGCCAAAGCCCGTGAAGTGGAAGTACTTCGATCCCACACGGCGCATTACTCCCGATTCAATCGTTACAGCCCACTAGTGGGTACCCCGCCGCTGGCAGATGAAACTGCGCGGACACCACCCATGACCCCGGACCATCGCGTGTTGCATGCAGGGCCGCAATACGGGGAGGTGGTAAACGCTCGATCCTGCCCGGCGCCAAGAGAGCGCGCAGCCGGCGCGGAACTCGATGTGGAACACCCAGCATCAAATAAAAAGAGCCCGCAATCTGCGGGCTCTTTTTATTTGATGCTGGTGGCCAAGGGCGGAATCGAACCACCGACACAAGGATTTTCAATCCTCTGCTCTACCGACTGAGCTACTTGGCCGGATTCGCATCGAGACGCACGAGGCGTCTCACGCGCGACGCGAAGCCCAAGATGCTAGCTGAATCCTCCGATCGGTGCCAGAGCTTCTGTTCGGCGTCCGAGAGCTGAGTCAGGCAACGATTCTGGTACGGCTACCGCGGGCGGCCACGACTACGAACGCGACTGCTGCCCCAAGCAATAGTGGTATCGAAGCGGGCTCGGGAACGAGACCTCCGCCACCCCCACCTGAGGTCAAGGCCCGCGCAAACAGCGCGAGTCCCCTGACCGGATTGTTGGACGTATCCGAGGTGGGAAAACTCGCGTTGAACGCGCCTCCGACCATACCAAGCTGGGTGAAGGAGAAATCGCTTACCAGGAAACCCAGCGAATCGGCATTCGAGAAAGTGCCCTGGGTGATCACCAGCAGGAGATCGTAGTCGCGGGGAAAGGAAGGCACGTTTGTCGGGTCGGAAGGACTGATGGTCACCGTCCAGGAGGCAGCTACCCCGCTGAAGCTGCGGGTGCTCCGCGCAACCCAGAACAGACCGTCGAAATCCAGATCGTCCGCATTGGTGCTGTCGGAATTGGGGGTGAAGGACGACACTGCATGCCAACCTCCGCCATCGAACCCGGTGAAGAACGTCTCGAAGGTCGAATCGCTCGGTGATGTGTTCTCGAGAACCGTGGTGCAATTCGCTGCCGTGGTCGCACCGAGATTCGCCGTCAACGATGCATCAATACTGGAGCACGCCACGGGCGCGGCCATTGCTGCCGATGAGACCGCCAGGGCGGTGACGGCTGTGGCGATTGCCACGATCCTTGAAATTGAGACTGCCATGTTCGAACTCCTGTCGCGCCGAGCGCGGAAAGACCACGAAAATCAGTCGAACAGCGACTACCGATCGACCGGTCACGAGCCCTCCAACGGACGGGTCACCTGACATTTACACCACGGAGACTGCTTTCGTCCACCTCGATGGCAGTTTCCTCGCCCAACTTTTTGGAGGATGTTGCCGACGTCGTTGCTGGCAAACGGGACCCACGAGACCGTGGAAGTTCCGGGACGGCGTACACCTTTGACGCTAGGGCGGCGATGACCGGGTCATCGCCGCGAGAAACCTCGATACCAGAAAACTGTATCTCAAACCCGGTCAGGCGGGGATTGCCTTCGCACCGCGATTGCGCCGACTCGCCCAGCCTCCGACAGCAATTGCCGCTGCGAGCAGCCAGGCGCTGGAGGGTTCCGGAACGGTCTTCTGCGTTTCCGTTGCGGTGAATGCCCGCAATTTCACATAGTCGTTTCCTGCGCTGAGCGACGTACCGCCGACCAGCGGGTTATAGGCGCCAACCAACCAATAGCGGGAACTGATGTCGGTGGTCACACCTTGGACCGCCACGTTGTTGGCGTTCGAATATTGACCCACCAGTTCCCACCCGGATTGGAGCGCACCGTAGCTCTGGCCAACGAGATCATTCATGACGCCCGTGGAATTGAAGGCCATCAGCGTGATATCGCTATCCGTTTGACTCCAGCCAACGTCCACGCCGGTCAAGCTCACCGCACGATCGAAAGTGAGCAGGATCATGTCGATCCGGCCATTGTTATCGATCGAGTGCTCTGGCGCCGAGCTGCTCGGAGTCGAGCCGGTACCACCCTCTGGCGGATCCACGGTACCACCGGGATTTCGGTTCACTGTGCCCAATCCGCTGTCGCCCCAGAAAGCCAGATAGGCACTCTGGATCGTGTAGTCACCTGCCGCCTTACCGGCCCCGAGGGTGCCCGTATTCGAGTAGGCAGTCACTTGCATGACGTTGGTCGCTGGTGAGGCCGGCGTCTCCGAACCACCGTACCGCGCGCAATTGCCGTAAGTCGACATGGAGGCCGACG
This sequence comes from Burkholderiales bacterium, assembly GCA_038324085.1. GTDB lineage: Bacteria > Pseudomonadota > Gammaproteobacteria > Burkholderiales. The sequence goes on along the minus strand of JBBQHP010000019.1, from coordinate 72,829 downwards.
TCATGCCGGAACACCAGTCGCCAGTAGTCGTCGATGGCGTCCACGTCGTGTTGTCCGTCATCGGATTGCCGGACGTCGTGGTCGTCCACGTCCAGTTGTATGTAGTAGCCGCCTGGGCCATTCCGCCGGAAGCCAGCGCAATTGCGCCGAACGACATCAAAACAATTTTTTTCATATTCACGGTGTTAACCCCCGCCCAGAATGCATGGATTTCGTGAGGGCGCAATAAGCAAGGCGTGAGCCAGCCCAAAATCTCTCGAAACAACAGGGTTCTGCGGCATTAGGCATCCAGCCGCGCAGAGGACTGTAAGCTGGACCGACAACCCGGAAGGCAGACTCTACCGAGGCTAACTGCCCTCGAGTTGCTTGAGCAGCGCCTTCGCATCTTCGATTCCAGCGAAACCAGGCACTTCCGAAAGCAGTAACGTAAGCTCCTGTTTCGCTTCGGATTTACGTCCCCCTAATGCCAAAGCGCTCGCGAGGTGGAATCGAATGTCCGGATTTCGCGGATCGCGTATCTTGGCCTCCCGCAGTTGTTTGAGGCCCGAGTCGAAATCCCCGCGGCGCACGAGCAACCATCCGAGCGTATCGAGAATGCTCGCGCTATCCGGCGCAACGGTGACGGCCCGCTTCGCATAGTCGAGCGCCTTTGCGCCGTCCCCCTGGCGATCGGCAATAACGGCCAGATTGTTGAGTATTGCGGGCGCTTCGACACCCGACCTCAGCAAGGCCTCGTACCGCGTACGGGCCGCGGAGAGATCGCCCATGCGCATATAGCCCTCGGCAAGTGCCTGCGCGACAGCACCATCCTTGGGGTGCGTCTTCAGCCAGGTATCGAGAAACCGGACCGCGCCCTTGGCATCGCCGCCGGCCAGAGTGGAGTTATAAACGCGCAGGGCGTTGGATGTCGTGGCCGACTTGGCGAGGGCAGAACGGTAGAAGCCTGCCGCATCCACGAATCTGCCTCGGCGTGCGGCGATATCCCCGAGCAAGCGAAAACCTTCGGATTCGGTCGGCGTTGCCGCGAGGATGGCACGCGCGCGAGCTTCCGACTGGTCCAGCCTGCCCTCGCTGACATCGATTTCGGCCTGCAACACGCGCGCCGGCAGATAGTGCGGATTCGCTGACAAGGCCTTGTCGAGGCTGTAGAGAGCCCCGGACGGATTGCCGGCCCGGATCTGTAGCTGAGCGATCCGGTACTGCCACGTGGGATCCGATTCCGCTACGCGCGTCATCTTCTGCAGGGTCGTCTGCGCACCCTTGGGGTCGCCGTTGGCGATCAGGGCCCCGGCCAGAGCGCCATTGACATCCAGATTGTCCTGGGTGAGCGGCTGGAGCGACTGGAGGATCTCCAGCGCCTTCTTGGGTTGACCCGTGCGCAACAGCAGATCGGACAAGAACAATCCGCCCGACACATGGTTGGCGTCAGCGACGCGCAAGCGTTCGAGCCATCGTATGGCCTCGGACGGTCGCCCGAGGGAATCCTCCAGGCGCGCCAATTCGTACATTGGTTGCGGATCCTTCGAGCGTTCCTTGTTGAGCGCGACCAGACGGGTCCGGGCCTGGTCGAATTTCTTCTCGGCGATGTCCAGCTTCGCCAGATTGAGTCGCGCGGCCGACAGACTCGGATCCGATCGAATTGCTTTGCCATAGTCGTTTCGCGCGCCGGCTCTGTCGCCCAACGCCGCTTTGGCCACACCCGACAGATTGAGGAGTACCGCGTTGTCGGGCTGCCGCTGCAGCAATTGCTCCGCCACCGAAAGCGCCTTCTTCGGGTCACCGCGGCGAATGTGAAGCACCGCGAGCGACGTGCCGAGGTTGCCGCGAGACGGGTCCTTGTCGAAGGCCTTCTGCAAGTATTGAATGCCGAGGTCCTGCTGCCCCGTCTGCAGCAGGTTGAAGCCGAGGGTGGCGTTGACTTCGGGCGATCCGCCTCCCGTTTCCAGCGCCTGCTCGAGGAAACGTGCAGCCATCTGGTTCTTGCCGACCGCCATGTACGCACTCGCGAGCAAAGCAAGCATCTGCGGATCCCGGGACGCGTAGCGTTGGCCGACTTCGAGCAGGTCTATGGCCCGCGTGAAATCCTTGCGCGCGATGTATATGGAAGCCAGCAGCTTGCGAGCCCCGGGATTCGTCGAATTGGTGTGAAGAAACGCCTCCAGGTACCGGATCGCTTTCTCTGGCTCATTCAGCCCATGATGGGCGAGCGCTCCGATCATCAACAATTCGGGCGCTCGCGCACGCACGACGTCCGGGGGAACCGGGTCCAGCAGCGCTGTGACCTCGGACAGCGCCGCGCGGGTTCCATTGGCATCGCCGGTTCGATTCAGATAGAGCGCGCGGTAGTACGCGCCGCGCGGCTCTTTGGGATTCTCGCGCTTCAGGTAGTCCAGATCCGGGAGCGCCTCCGTGTCTCGCCCCAGATCGAACAACAGCGACACTCTGGAAATCCTTGCATTGGTGAACCTGGGCTCGAGCTTCAACGCCTGCTCGTAAGCGTCCAGAGCACCTTGTGCATCCTGAGAGGCGTGGAGCACCGCACCTTTCGAATACCAGACACGCGCATCGTTGGGCGCCCGCGCCACGGCCTCGTCCGCCAGTTTGCGAGCTTCGCTCTCGCGCCCCTGATGCGCATACGCGTCGGCGAGTGCGAGCGTCGCGGTGAGGGATGCCCCGTCGAACGCGCGAGCGGCCTCGAAACTCTGGGTTGCAGAGCGGAGATCGCCCAGTTGCTTGAAGGCCTCGCCGCGAACCACCAATAATTCCGCGCGCTCGTTCGGAGGCGCCGCTTCAGGCGGAAATCGATCGAGTGCATCCTTCGCCTTGCCCTGCTCGACGTAGGAACGGGCCAGCATAAGCGCGACCAACGAGCGATCTGCCCCCAGGCGCAGCGCGGTGTCGAGCGATTCCTGCGCGGCATCAGGCTGGCCGCTCTTGAGGTAGGCGCGTCCGAGCAATAGGTGCGCGGAGAGCATGCGCGGATCGATCTGCAGCGCATTCTTCAGCTGGACTATCGCCCCGGCCTCATCCTTGTTCTCGATTCTCGCGAGCGCGTCTTCGTAGAAATGCGCGGCCTTGTCCTCGACGGCTGTCGCGCCGGTAACGGCGAGAAGGAACAGGGCCAGCAGGATGCGAATGGATGTCGTGTTCATGATCCTGTGCGCGCAACCGGGCGCGTTGGGGTCGGAGAATTGAAAGGGCGCAGGGAAGGACGAGAGGGGGCCGAGGCGTCCAGCACCCGCGCGCTCGAAAAAGTCCGTGTATCGACTATTCGAGCTTCTTCAGGTATTCCTTGGTGAATACCTTGTCCGGCAGGTCGCGACTCTTCATGTCCTGGTATTCCATGAACGAGCGCGTATCCTCCCTCAGCGCATCCACCATGACGAGCTTGGTGGGACGCATCTTGCCTCCGAGCGGCTTGTAGTCCTCATATGTGCAGGTCTTCAGCAGACGTCCCGACAAAGCGTAGAACTCGGCCTTGAACGGCGCATTCGTACCTTGCCGAACCCAGTACTTGACCTTCTGGTAGGCGACGGTCCGATCCACTGCCGTGAGTTCAAGCACGTGGTACGCCTGACCATCGACAGTCTCCGTACCCACCACCTTGGGCGAGTAATCGCCACTGAAATTGGCCCGCGCGATATCTCCGTTGGACACGACTCCAGTCAATCGCTGCGAAAGCGATAGGCGCACCGGCTGCGAGACGTTCGGCACGAACAGCCAGAGGTCTCTCGCCTTCATCAACAGGATCTGACCGCGTTCCGCAGCCGGGGCAGTCGTGAGCACGATCGTGTTCTCGTTGCCCTTTGAGAGCACCTTGAATGCCCGGACCTCCGGTTCGCCCCCGCCCTCAATGGACCGAATGCGCACCGCAACCTCGAAGCCGTTCGGCGGGAAGCGGATCTCGTCCGACTTCTGGAGTATCGCTTTCGCATTGGCATCCAAGTCTTCTTCCGCTGAAGAAAAGCCAGGCGCTGCCGTCATCAACACAAGACTTGCGAAAGCGCATGCGACACGCGCTCCGCGCGCGAGAAAAATCTGGATGTGCATCATGGCGGCTCGTCTTTTTCCTTGTGGCTCAGTATGATACTGCGAAAAATCTCGGGTACTACCAATTCCAATGGCTGAGTCGGTCGTCGAAGTCGAGCACGTGACCAAGGAATATCGGCTGGGAGAGCACATGGTGGTCGCCCTTGACGACGTGACCCTGACCGTCGAGCGCGGGGTATTCCTCGCCATCGCGGGGCCTTCCGGCAGCGGAAAATCCACCCTGCTCAATATCATCGGATGCATCGACACACCGACCAGGGGGAAACTCTCGATTGCTGGTCATGATGTGTCCGGTAAGACTCCGGACCAGCTTGCGAACCTACGTGCACGAAATATCGGCTTCGTTTTCCAGACCTTCAACCTGTTTCCGGTACTCACCGCCGCGGAGAATGTCGAGTACCCGCTGCTCCAGATGCCGGAGCTGGACAAGGAGGACCGGATGGAGCGGGTCGCGGCGATGTTGGACATGGTGGGACTCACGAAATTCACCAAGCACCGTCCGAACCAGCTCAGTGGTGGACAGCGGCAGCGTGTGGCCATCGCGCGTGCGCTGGTTACCAAGCCCGAAATCGTTCTGGCCGACGAACCCACGGCGAACCTGGATCACAAGACCGGAGAAGGAATTCTCGCGCTCATGCGAGAGATAAATCGCCGATCGCGCACGACCTTCATCTTCTCGACGCACGACAAGAAAGTCATCGACGCGGCCGACCGGCTGGTCACGATCGAAGACGGCCTCATGCGTCTCCTCGGCGTCCGCAAGGACGGCCAGTGGCTGACTACGCCCGTACAACGTCGCGCACCCGCCGCGCCCGCCCCGGCGGCCGCGCAAGAATCCTGATCGCTCCGGACAATCGAAATGCAGAGACTCCTCGCAGTGTCGCTCGCCGTTGCCGGCGCGGTCATGCCGACCGGGCCGGCGCAATCCACCGATCGCATAGGGCCGACCCGCCTCGCCCAGGCCGCGGACGACAAGCAATCAGATGTGCTCGATTCCGGACCGGCAGAAGATGCGCCGCTGAGCCGAGACGACCTGTTCGGCGACACCGACCCTCCCAAGAGCGACGACGCGCCGATGAGCAAGGACGATCTGTTCGGCACGAGCCCTCCTTCCACCGGGAAATCGCAGGATTCCCGGTTCTCAGGGATGAAGTTCAGAGGCTTCGTACAGCAGGAGACGGCCTACACCTACGCGGACCCGACCCATTGGTCGCGCGCGGTCTTTCGTACGGAGGTCGGGGCCACCGGACGGATCAACAGCAATCTGAAATGGAAAGCCACGATTCGTGGCGATGTGGACCCGTTGTACTTCGGCACCGACTTCTACAACGACGAAGTCAAGCGCGACGAGCGCGCCTATTTTCTCGTGGGCGAAACGTATGTCGATACCTCGCTGAAGGGCTGGGACCTGCGTATCGGTCGCCAGAACATCGTCTGGGGCGAGATGGTGGGTTTGTTCTTTGCGGACGTCGTCTCTGCCAAGGACATGCGCTCGTTCATCCTGCCTTCGTTCGACATCGTGCGCATTCCGCAGTGGGCCGGACGCGCGGAGTACTTCATCGGGGATTCACACCTGGAGTTCATCTGGATCCCATACAACACCTATGACAACATCGGCAGGGCAGGTTCGGAGTTCTTCCCGGTACAGGCGGCCCCGCCACCCGGGTTTCAGCAGCAGTTCCGCGGTGAAGTCATCCCCAGCCAGAGATTCGACAACTCGAACTTCGGGGGGCGCTTTTCGACGTTGCTGGATGGCTGGGACATGTCGGCTTTCTATTATCGCAGCACCGACGCTACTGCGACCTTCCAGCGCGAGATTGTGCTCGGCCCGACTCCCACGATTTTCTGGCAACCGCGGCATGATCGAATATGGCAGGCAGGAGGGACTTTCTCGAAGGACCTGGGTCCTACGGTCCTCAAGGGCGAAGTCATTTATTCCGATGGTCGCAGCTTCAACGTGACGCGGTTGGCGGAGCCGACCGGCCTCGTCAGTCAGAACACCTGGGACTGGGTGCTCGGCTTCGATCTCAACCTGCCGCGCGATACCCGTCTCAACATCCAGGGTTTCCAGCGCATCTACCTGGGGCACGATCCGGACCTCTACTACGATCGCGTCGAGAGTGGTGCAAGCTTCCTGCTCAACGTGAAGCTCGTCGCGAAATGGGAAGCCGAATGGCTGCACATCCAGAGTCTCAACCGGCAGGAGTACCTGTCACGGCCCAGGATCGTATGGAAACCTCAGCCCAATCTGCGAGTAGCGTTTGGCGTTGACGTCTTCGAGGGGCCGATCACGGGTTTCTTCGGTCGCTATAGAGACCGAGATCGCGTCTATGTCGAGACCCGCTACGACTTCTGACCCGGCGCCCTGCCGCGTTGAAAGGGGGGTCCGGCTGTTGAGGCCGAACGGCTCCGCCGACCCGTCGTCCCGGAGCCCACCGTGTTGACGCGCCTGCGCGATATTCTGGAGCCCTGGTGGCAGGAGAATTGGCCGGTCATCAAGCTCGAGACGCGTCTCGCAATCCGCAATCTTGTGCGACAACGGAGGCGAAGCGCGATCGGTCTCGGGGCCATCGCCACCGGAGTCGTCGCCCTGCTGCTCGCTTCCGGATTCTTCGAATGGACCTACGACAAGATGCGCGAAGGGACCATACGCGCGCGCGTCGGGCATATCCAGGTGACCCGCAAGGGGTATCTGGATGCCGGGGCGGCGGACCCATTCCGCTATCTGATCCCGGAAAATTCCGATGATCGCAAGCTGATCGAAGCTTTTCCGTATGTTGAAACGGTGGCACCTCGCCTGACGTTCAACGGCCTCATCAGCATGGGGGAGTCAACGGTTTCGTTCCAAGGCGACGGCGTGGATCCTGAACGAGAGCATCTGCTCTCGGGAGCGGTCAAGATTGTCGAAGGGACCGACCTCTCCGCCATCGACGCAAAGGAAGCCTTGGTCGGCCAGGGGCTGGCGCAAACGCTGGGCCTGAAACTTGGCCAGTCGGTCGTGCTCATCGCGAACACGAAAAGCGGCGGAATCAATGCGATCGAAGTGAAGATCGTGGGCACATTCAGCACCATATCCAAGGCTTACGATGATTTCGCACTGCGCTTGCCACTCAAGTCTGCTCAGGCGTTGCTCCGGACGGACGGCGTGCACTCCTGGCTGGTCCTCCTTCACCGCACGAGCCAGACAGAGAAGGTCTTGGGCAGGATGCGCGAGAAGATCGCCTCTCCGGATCTCCAGTTCACGCCCTGGTACGAAACGCAGGGTGCGGACTTCTACAACAAGACGGTATCGCTGTTCTCCAAGCAGGTTCTGGTGATCCGGTTGATGATCGGATTCATCATCGTGCTTAGTATTTCCAACACGATGATGACCAACGTGCGCGATCGAACGGGTGAGATCGGGACCTGCATGGCCCTCGGCGATACTCGCCGCGTAGTGCTGAGGCGCTTCCTGCTGGAAGGTCTGGTGATGGGGCTCGCGGGCGGGTTGATCGGCGTCGTTCTCGGCATCGGCCTCGCCGAAATGATCAGCTCGATCGGCATCCCGATGCCTCCGCCACCGGGCCAGGCCAACGCCTATGTCGCCGGTATCGTCGTAACACCGCTGATCGTGTTGAACGCCCTGGTGCTTTCGGCCATTACCGCCTTTCTGGCCGGCGTCATCCCCGCCTGGAAGGCTTCGAGGCTTTCGATCGTCGATGCTCTCAGACACGCCCGCTAAGCGCATCCGTCGCACCGAGGTTTCGTCGAAGGCCACCTTCCGACTGGCCTACCGGAACCTTCTGCGCCACAAGGCCCGCGCCGCATCGATCGTTGCCGCCGTGGCCTTTGGCACCGCCGCATTGATCCTGAGTGACGGCTTTGTCGAGGACATCTTCTTCCAGTTGGGAGAAGCGATCGTGCATTCGCAGACGGGTCATATCCAGCTTGCCAAAGGCGGCTTCTACAAGTACGGATCCCATCAACCGGACAAGTTCATGGTCGAGGATCCCGAAGGAGACGAAAGACGCATCGCGTCGCTGCCGGAAGTGGAGGACGTCATGGCCCGGTTGACGTTCTCGGGGCTCGTCAACAACGGCAAGGCCGATCTGGCTATCATCGGCGAGGGAATCGACCCCGCCAAAGAAGAAAAACTGGGAAGCTTCCTGAAGATTTCCGCCGGCCGGAGGCTCGCGGCGAATGACCAGCTAGCGGTTATACTGGGTCAGGGCGTAGCCAATGCGCTGAAGATCAGACCGGGCGACCGGACCGTCGTGATCGTCAGCACATCAGACGGGGCTACGAACACGATCGACCTCGAAGTCGTCGGCATATTCCAGACGTTCTCCAAGGACTACGACAATCACGCGATCAAGATGCCGCTCGCCGCAGCCCGCGAACTGCTCAACACCACCAGCGCCAATACACTCGTCATATCGCTCAAACGCACCGCCGATACCAATAGGGTTGCGTCGATCTTGACCGAGCGCACGGTGTGGCGAAACCAGGAGGTGCGTCGCTGGGATCAGCTGAACGACTTCTTTCCCAAGACTGTCGCGCTCTACCAGCGGCTCTTCGGTGGACTGCAACTCATCATTCTGATGATGGTGCTCTTGAGCGTCGTCAACGCAGTCAACACCTCGGTGTTCGAACGGGTCGCAGAGTTCGGAACCGCACGTGCACTGGGGAATCGTGGCGAGACAGTATTCAGGTTGGTCATGCTCGAGAACATGATGCTCGGCTTCATCGGTGCGGTGATCGGGGTCGGCTTGTCCTTTGGGGTGAGTTTCATCGTGTCCAAGATCGGCATCCCGATGCCGCCACCGCCCAATGCCGATCTGCCCTATACGGCATATATACGGCTCAACGTGGAATCGATCCGCATGGCGCTGGCAGTGACATTCGCCGCGACGATGCTGGCTGCACTGGTGCCCGCGATTCGCGTCTCCCGGGTCAAGGTTGTCGACGCATTGCGACAGGCGGTATAGCGATATGGGGAGCAGCACCGCGCGTGAGTGTGCGTCACGCCGATCAGGCAATGGATGCCGGGGCAATCGCGCGAACGGAACTCCGATCGCCTTGTTGGAGACAACGGCAATTCGTCCCTGTGAACTGAACGATTGGTGAGTCCTACCCTGGTAGGTCGGATCCGACCGTGACGTCGCGGCACGCTTTGGGCGTTTGCGTGGAGTCAATGGGTGTTCTCGCGTACGCCCCTCTCGTGGAAGAGGCACCCGGATCCCCTGAAAGAACCGCCAGCTGACCTTCGACGCTCCGGTCTTCCCGCTTGACCAGGGAACCCACCGTGCCGGTACTACGACTTACTTTTGCACACCGTGCGTAGGTCGGGCCGGTATTGGATGGTTCCGATCGGTACTGGCGAGCGTCTTGGCCTGAGCCTCTCCAAGCGACAAAGATATACCGGAACCTGGTGCTTATCAGTGCTCAAGTGCCCGAACCTGGCGCCCAAAAGAAAACGGGGGCCGAAGCCCCCGTTTCCCGTCCAAACCGTCCAACCAATCTTATTCGAATTACACCTTCGACCGGGCACGGACGCGGGCAACTCCTGCACCGGCCACGAGCACAGCACCCAACAGAGCGACGCTACCGGGTTCCGGAACTTGCAAGAAGCCGATGTTGCCCGAACCGCCACCAGCCAACTGAGGCGTTACAGCCGTCGTGATGGTGGTGTTGACACCGTCGGTGACCCAGGTCGTGAACTGATTCAGTCCGATGCCGGAAGTATCAATGTTCACGCGGAAGGGCCTCGGCTTGTCCCAGAAGCCGCCGGCGCCATCCGTGCCGATAGCCGGGGTGAAGCTCAGCAGAGCCGCAAAAGTGGCCAGTGCCGAACCGTTACCGAACAGGTTTGCCTGAGCCGACAGACCTTGCAACAGCGTTCCCGTGCCGAGAATGAAGTCGCCAGCGCCGGGAGTGATACCGAACGTGCCGGGCGTGGGCGTAGTCAAGCCGAGGGCGGCGGAACCGGGGCTGCCGTAGATCGTGGCAGTAACCGTCAGGCCGAGCGGATCGCCGACAAAGGTACCCGGGGCTACCCAAGCGCCGAAGCCGGAGATGCTGAACAGCGCATACACGTTGTAATCCAACGTGACGCCGGACACGGTGTTGGTGACGCCAGCCCATTCAACGACACGGAGGAAACCAGTTTCCGCGAAGGCGTGCGGCCCGGCGGTGTTGGGTGCGCCACTGATTTGCAGGGCCGACGCGAAGTCGGTAGTACCCTTGTCAGTCACGAATGCACCGTTGGGTCCGAGAGCGGAACCGCCTACCGCGCCGGCATTCGGAGCCGAAGGATTAAGAGTAACGAGCAATGCGTGGGCGTTGGCGGCGAGCATCGAGCCTGCCAGGAACGCACCCGCTACGAGTTTGTTGAGCTTCATTTGTGGATCTCCCAGAAAAACGATTACCGGATACTTGCTTGCGCCTGGCTCCGAAACACCATACTTCGTCGCTTCGACGGCTAATGAGCACGCCGCATGCCAAGCGACTCTGTCTCCAATAACTTATTGATCTTTAATTATAAAAATGATCATCAACATTGCGCCGAGCGAGGGTCTTCGGCCATCTGTCAAATATCTCGACGCTCCAATCTTCGCCAGTTCCGAGTGCGGCCGTCGCTCGCCGGATTTTTCCTGATCGATGTAGGTGTGGGACTGGTCCGGAGATCTTCTCGAGCGCCTCGGAACGCCTGGCAGCGGGCCGAGGGCCCGCAAAGCACATCCCGCCCCCAGCACCGATTTTCATCGGACCAGCCCGACCTGTTCGCGCGTGAGGTCGATGCTTCGCACGATCTTGTCGAGTTCCTTGTCCAGCATCCAGCCGGTGCGCGCTGAATACTCGAGCATCTCGAAAACGTTGCGCCAGAATCCCGGGCTCGCCTTGCCTTCCCTGACCAGCTGGGCGAACTCGGGCTCGAAACTCGCGTATCCGATCCGCAAGTAGTCCACGACGATCATGAGCGGAATGATCTGGTTATTCGTCAGCAACGGGCTCTCGTTACCGGGCTCGATCAGGCCAAGTTCGGTGACCGTGGCCTTGATCTCTTCCTCGCCGTGCCGCCAGACATAGAAGGGATGTATGAAACGCGGCCACGATTGCCTTGGATACCGCTCAGGATCCCACCAGTATTGAAACTCGCTGCTATCGTAGATCTGCTCCAGCGGGTGTCCGATCGTGTGGGAAATCTTCTCGAATGCCTGGTCTTGCGGAACTTCGAAGCTCTTTACACCGAACAATAGCTCTATTTGTGCCCATGACAGCCCGCTCAGCAACAGTGGAATGCGATTCTGAACGGCAAAGATCTTGGCCTGAGAGAAACCCAGATCTGCGTCGATCCGATCCACGGTTTCGAAACATCCCTGCCCCGGCTCTACGATCGTACAAGCGAACTTGAACGACCGGCGATACACCGATTCGGGCAATCGCAAGGTAATGTGGTCGACATCCAGCTTGGTCACCGACAGACGGGCGTTGTCCAGGGCAACGGGGCTCATGAAACTGTTGTCGATGGTGAGCGCGAGAATTCTCAGACCAGGGTATCGGCGTTGCAATTCGTGGATGAGAAATGCACTGTCCTTTCCGCCGCTCAGCATGACGGCTGCATCGTACAGACCGATGCCCATGCCTTCGTGCTCGTGCATCAACTGGTCCAGGTCCCGACCAAGTGCGCCGATATCTTCTCCACCCGATTCCGGCTCGGCCGGCGGACGATACGCAGCGCACAACCGGCATAGCCCCGAACTGTCCAATGGCGAATATGCTTCGGAAACGACGCAGTTTCGGCAACGCCGATGCAGGTGGCGCTTGACGAATGCGCGGTGGAATACCCAGGCGTTACGCGCATACCACTCGAACAAACGCGCACGCCTGATCAGGCTCGTTGAAGAGGTCATTCGGTGCCGGCTCCTCGGGATCGTTGTGGCGACTGCTAGCGGGCGGGGAGGGGCGGGAGCATGCCGGTGCTGACCATCCATTGATGACAGTCACGCAGCATCGTGTCGAGCGAGGACGGCTCGTAGCCGATTTCCTCCACGGCTTTGGAGGAATCGCAAAGGACTGTTTCGCACAGAATGTCCGCCATGGAAGGCGTGACCATGGGCTCCCGGTTGAGAAAGGTCGAGACGTGATACTCCAGACGCCCCAGCACCTTGAATAGCCCCGGGGGGACGACAAACAACGGGCCTCGACGCTGCAGCAGATCCGCGATCGCGGTTGCAATTTCCATCATCGTGGCGTCGACCCCTCCGAGCAGATAGTGCTCGCCCCGGCGTCCCCGGTGGTAAGCGTTGACATGCGCCTGAGCGACCTTGCGCATATGGCAAACGCTCGCCTTGCCGGGGGGGGCGAGCGGGACTCTCAAGCCCCTGTGAATCTCCCGAAACATCTTGGACCAGGTTGCCTTGTCGTATGCACCGAAGATAGCGGATGGGTGGAGGAAAACAGCATCCAGACCATGCTTTGCGATCGCGTCTTCCGCCGACTTCTCGCCGAGATACTTTGAATGAATGTAGGAGTACCTGGGATCGTCGTTCGGAGGGGACGTCTCGGTCACCGGCTTGCCGTCCCGGTAGTTGTAGGTCAGTACCGTGGACGTGCAGACGAAACGGCGTGCTTTTTTCTCCAGCGCCGCCTCTACCACGTTACGCGTACCGAGTTCGTTGATGTCGTATTGCTCCTTCTCGTCGCCCGGCTTCAGGAACCCCACGGAACCGGCAGTGTGGAACACTGCGTCGACCCCCTCGGGCAGGCCTTCCTGGAGCGATTTCTTGTCGCGCACATCGCCGATCGCGTACGTGAGCTTGGGAATGTCCCGAATGTCGGACAGGTCCGACGTAGCGCGATGAAACGCGATAATGTCCCAACCCTGAGCGGACAGCTCCTGTAGCAAGGTCGTCCCGAGAAATCCGGTGGGTCCGGTCACGAAGGCTTTCATCAGATGCTCCCGAGCGGGCAGGGCTTATTGCATTCCGTGCCCTTCGGCGATCGGATCGGCTGGCCCGCACTGTTGGTGTCATGTCACATAGGTCTCGAGAGGCCGGCGCCCGCTACCGATTTCCGGGGCAGTCGCCATCCCGAGGCGGAAGACCATCAGGGGTCGTGCGTCTCCAACGATATCGGACCAGCCGCGTTGGAGTTGATGGCGAAGCGCCGACGGCACATCCCCATATCCGGGTAAGGCAAACAGCGCCGACGCAGCCAGTGGTTGCAGCGCAAGCCCCGACGCTTGCGCTCGCAGCCAAAGTCGCTCGAATGCCCGTCCGACTGCAACGGCTCCCTGCTCGACAGCCCAATCTGTGACGATCACAGCGAGGTGCGGTGCAAATCGACAGGGCATATCGCCGGCCCGGATCCCCATGAAGTGATGGCCGCCGACGAAATTCAACAAACGCATGAGCGACCAATGTCGCAACGACCTGAAGATCGGGCGCAATGGCGGCTCCACACCGAGCGCACCCGGCGCCAGCCCCTCGTCGGAGACCCGATTCCAGCCCACATCGAAGCGGACGGAAGAGAACAGTTCTTCATGCATCGGTCGATTCCGGAATCGCTCGGCCTCCGACAATCGAATGAGGCGCAAGGCTTTGCCACGCACGGGCCGGGCATCCAGCCACACCAGTCTCGCTCCGGCAACGAGTTCGACTTCGTGCTCGAGGGTCTCGAGTTGTTCAGGGTCGAGGGGTGGCCCCTGAAAGTACAGCTTTCGATTCGTGTGTCTGTGCGGAATCGCAGCAGCGAGCTGGGGTTCCGCGTCCCCGCCTGCCGATAGACCAAGCTGGGCAACGAAGGCTGGATCCGCCGGGTCGGGAAACCAATGCGTCCGGACGCCGAATCCCTGCGTCCCAGCCTCCAACATAAGATTCTGGACCACCGCCCCGAGCGAGATGCGCAGAAGAATGCCGCGATGGTAGCTGGCGTTCAGAAAGCTCTCGTCGCCGCGAACGCGAATCGTGTCCGAGCTGTACGCGAATCGAAACGGGTGCCGGTTATCCGCGGACGGCGCGAGGATGCCGGCCCGAACCAACGAGAGAAACTGCTCGCTCGTCAGCGGCAGCGGCATGCGTCGTTCAGACGGCGGCGCGTTTCATGCGCTTCAATTGCGCATTCGCGATTGCAAGGGCGATCCGCTGTAGCGGATGCCGATTCCCTCCCGGCCGCCATGTCTTGGCCAGTCGATTGCGGTAGGCGTCGAAGTGAACGACCCACGGCGCTCCGTATACCTTGCCGCGCTCGAGAAGCAACTTGAGGACTTCGGTTGCCGCTACGCCGGCGCAAAGCTGGCACGACATGCCTGTCGACGGGCCGGCGCGATCGCCCAGCTTGACCCTCGATGCATCAACCAGATAGGTCCTCTGGAGCAGAGCGGGCGAAAGGCCTACCAGGAATCGCAGCGCCCGCTCCTCGTCGGATACGCCATTCATCTGGAAATAGTCCTCGAAAGTGATGCCACCTGGCAGGAAATTTATGAGGGCAGCCCCCATTCCAAGCGGCGCGACGATCACCGCCGGGATGCCCTTTTCCGCGCACTTCCGGTGAACGAGTACACGCGCGTCGAAAGCGAAGTAGTCGAGCGAGTCAACGTAAACATCCACGCCGTCGAAGAACGAATCCACGTTAGCGGGGGTGACGCCTTCCGGAAACAGGCGCAGCTCGAGGTCCGGATTGATATCGCGTGCCATGGCCGAGAGCGCCTCGACCTTCGGCTTTCCCAGCGTCGACATCATCGCGCCCGCCTGACGATTGAAATTGACAAGGCTGAAGGTGTCGAAATCAGCCAGGTGGAATTTCCCGATGCCCAGTCGGGCCAAGGTCAGCAGCTGCCCGCCGCCCGTGCCACCGAGCCCGGCGATCGCGACACGCTTGCCTCGGAGTACCTGTTGTTCGTCGACCGTTACCCAGCCAAGATTCCGGGAGAACGCTTCTTCGTAGGAAAACGACATCGCAGCGGCGGATACCTATCACGGACCACCGCGGATTCTACGCGCGTTGAGGTGGTCCGAATCTCACCTGTGAGCCAAGAGTCACCGCTCTTATCGGGCAATGGCCCAGGCCGGGCCTTCAGGGAAGGTAGGCGAGCAGGGGATCGCCGTCCCGGAGCCGTTTCACGACCTCGAGTTCGCTCGATGAGGGCAGGGCATACTCGTACAGACCCAGTCTTCCCGGAACGCTTTCGCGCAATTGTCCGATTCGCGCGGATGCCAACTGCATGTCGAGGTGGAGGAGTACTCCCATCGTGTTCACCCGTGGGTTGAGACACTCTCGGCCGAGCATCTCGAACCCCAGCATCCGCCGGTAGAACAGGGCATGGCGAGGCGTCACCTCGATCAACAGATTGGTGCAGCCATTAACGCTGCATGCCCAGATGAACGCCACGTGAAACAGTGCTGGCAGCACCGTGAGCGAATTGGCAGCTCCGTCGGCGGCGAAGCGGACGCCTTCGCACAGCTTCAGGCCTGATTCGCGGAGGTTCTGGACTTCGGCCCCGTAGAGGTCCGCTGCGGCAAGGCCGTCCGGGCCGTCCAGCACCATTGTCAGGGTGCCGGTCACCTGCCCGGTATGGCGGTCCATCGAGACCAGTTCCAACTCATTTGCACTGCCCGACGCCACGGCCTTGAGGTCGTAGCCACGCGACTGGTACCTCCGTCGCAACAATTCGGACGCCTGAGTCCGTACCACTTCGTCATTTGCCAGTCGAATTGCATGACCGGAGTGCTCGCTCGTACGTGGCTGGCGTTCCCTCAGGACGCGCTCTCTCGATATCGGTCGCGCCCAGGCGGCGATGCGTGAAGTCAGCGCGCCGATCCGATTTGGTGCGGATACGCTACCCTCTCGGGCAGCTTCATCCGCGACGACGAATTCTCTTGGCATATGACCAGCGTATGGTTAGGACACTACGAAACGCGGCGCTCGGGTCAACGCCAACACGGGAGCAAGGTTAGTGCGAAAGTCGCTGGGTAAGCAATCGGTTACCTGCAAGAAGTTCGTTGGGGCCCGGAGACACTGGCGCCATTCGGCGTCGCCGTCTCGAGTTCAGCCAAGCAAGATAGAGGCTCATGCGTCGTCCTGCGCCGTGGCTTCCATTCGGCTCAAGCGCTCCACGACCCCCTGCTGTTCTTTGTCGGAGAACGCATAGGGATAGAGCGATTTCTCCAGCGAAGTCTCACCTTGTCCGCCGAACTTCTTGATCTGGGCGGCAGCATGACCGAGATCCAGACGTAACAGGACGCCCTTCGTATTGACTCGCGGGTTCAGTTTCTCTTCGCCGATCTGCTCAAAGTGAAGCATGTGCCGATAGAAGACGGCGTGTTGCGGCGTCACTTCGATGATCAGGTCGGTGCGGTTCGACAAGAAATGCGCGTAGATGAACGAAACGTGAAACAGCGCCGTCAGCAGCGTCTTCTGGCGCACGCTTCGGTCCACCGCAAACTTCACAATTTCACAGAGTCGGCGATCATGGTCGCGCAGGGCCTGGACTTCTACCGGATACATTCGGTCCGCCAGGAGCCCCCGCGGTCCGTCCAGTGAAACCGTCAGGGTTCCAATGGCCGTCCCCTCTCGATAATCCGTCGCGACCAGGGCCATCTGGTCCGGCCGCTCTTCCACAACATGATCGTCACCGTAACCGCGCCATGCGTACATCTTGTTGATCAGCAGGGCGGCGTGGCTCCGTTGTCCGGCCGAGTCCGCAGCCCGGATGACAAAACTGCGCTTGGACCCCTCTACTTCCTGGGTGCCCGAGTCGAAGACGCTGCGAAACCAGTCCGGGTTTGTGGCATACAGGTCCGGCTCCTCCTCTCCGTCGATCGACCCGAGCACGAATTTGCGGCGGTCCGTCATCGCGGTCCCTGACCTGCCTTCTGGCAATCTGTAACGGGCTGCGCCAGACCAGAGTGCGTGGGCGTCAGTAATGGAATGAGTGCCATTGGGATTGAGTTGTGCGTAGTCCTGACCGTGCCCGAGGGCCTGAACGTAGGGAACCTGACTGGCCAGCGCTCCATTGGATTCCGACGTCATGCCGGTCGGATTGCCCACGGCGTAATCCAACTCAGGCGGGTACAAAAGTTCGGTGGAAACAAAACCGGGTGGCGCGAGAACATCCACACTGATCCATTCGGGTTCCGATGCCGGGGAATGCCGGTTACGCAAACTCCATGCACGGTCCAAAGCAATCCCGACGCCGGCTTTGCCCTCCCTTACTTCCCTGCGACACCACTGCTTATGGTCTAGATTTCTTCATCTTCCGCCTACTCCGTCGATAATCTCCGAAATGCAGCGCCGAGTGGGGCACTCCCCATTGACGGGGAACTATACAGGTGGAAATTGTCTGCCCCGACGCAGTGGTCGCGGGTGGTGGCGTGGGGGACGACACATGGCGGCAGGGACTGCCAGGAAATGCTTGGGCACAGAGCAGTGCAAGACAGGAAACGAAGCTGCGCCCATTTACACTCATCGCGGCAGCCGAGGCAGTGGCTCGGACAAGGGTAGACCTCACTCCCATCGCCCGGGGGCGCAAAAATAGTTAGAGCCAAAGCCCAAACGCACTGAAAAGATTCGGATGTATCTTAATCGCAGCGGGAACGGCACGATCCCTGCTGTAGGCGGGCCTGTAGATAAAATAAGTACTCCATTCCATTCGGTTGGGGAATCCAGTGAGCTTCCAACCCGGTTGAGAAAAACTAACAAAATGGTAGGATTCGCCCCCCCCGAAACGGATCTGACGTCGGTGTGATCGCCATTTCACCCCTGTTCCGCCGTGTCGTTCCGAAATCGAAGTGACGCCTCAATCCAAGAGGAACCCGAGATGATGTCTGCCCCCAAAATGTCGCAATTTTCCTTCTGGAAATATACGGTTGTCGTACTCGTGCTAGGGCTCGTCGGTGGCTGCGTCACCAGCACCAGCTATCCCCCCGCGCCAAAGTCAGCCGCGTCTCCCGATTACAACTACCTGATCGGCCCAGGCGACAACGTGAACATCATCGTATGGCGGAACAACGACTTGTCGGCCTCGGTTCCGGTTCGTCCCGACGGAAAGATCACGACGGCATTGGTCGAAGATCTGCCGGCCATGGGCAAGAATCCCACGACCCTCGCGCGAGATGTGGAAAAGGCGCTGTCGAAGTACATCCGTGATCCCGTGGTCACGGTGGTCGTCACAGGATTCGTTGGCCCTTACAGCGAGCAGATCCGTGTGGTTGGTGAGGCGACCAAGCCACAGGCACTCCCTTATCGTCAGAACATGACGCTCCTCGACGTGATGATCGCCGTCGGTGGAATCACGGATTTCGCAGATGGCAACCGCGCGACGCTGGTTCGACCGGAAGACGGCAAAAGCAAGATCTACAACGTGCGCCTGAAGGATCTGCTGCGCAGAGGCGAGATTTCCGCCAACGTCGATATGAAGCCAGGTGACGTACTGGTCATTCCGCAAGGCTGGTTCTAGCCCCTCGCGGCTCGCACACTGAAAGGCCCGAAACCTTGAATCCCGTTATTGCCGAAACGCTCGATTACGCCCGCGGCATGTGGCGCCGCCGCTTCGTCGGTCTCATCGTCGCATGGATCGTCGGCATCGCCGGGCTCGTCGCGGTCATCGCGATCCCGGACAAATATGAAGCAAGCGCGCGCGTGTATGTCGATACCCAGTCGGTATTGAAGCCGCTGATGAGTGGGCTGGCCGTCCAGCCCAACGTCGACCTGCAGGTGGCCATGATCAGCCGCACCCTGATCACCCGACCCAATATGGAGAAGCTGGTGCGGATGGCCGATCTGGATCTCGAGGCGAAGACGCCGGAGCAGCGGGACGCGATGATCGACCGCCTGTTGAAGGGCATCCAGATGGGCGGATCTCCCGCGGACAATATTTACACGATCAACTACCGTGACCCCAGCACCGATCGGGCGAAGCGGGTGGTCGATTCGCTGCTTTCGATCTTCGTGGAGTCGGGATTGGGCGACAAGCGGCGCGATACACAGAAGGCCCAGCAGTTCATCGATCAGCAGATCCAGGAGTACGAACGCCGGCTGCAGGAATCCGAACGTCGCCTCAAGGACTTCAAGCTGAAGAATCTGTCCTCCTATGGCGGCAACAGCGACGCATTGTCCGCCATGGCTGCGCTTGAAGGGCAGTTGAGCGCCGCCCGAATCGAATTGCGCGCCACCACCCAATCGCGCGATGCGTTGAAGCGCGAACTCGCTGGCGAAGAACCTGTCTTCCTGCCGGACCCTTCGGACGAATCCTCCCCGCAACGCGCTGACGAAGCGCCACTCGGCGTGCCGGAGTTGGACGGGCGCATCGATTCCCTGCGCAAGAATCTCGACGAATTGCTGCGCACCTATACGGAACAGCATCCAGACGTCATCGGCACTCGCCGCGTGCTCGCGGAGATCGAGAAAGAGCGCGACAAGCAGCTCGAAGCGAAGAAAGCCGCCCGTGCGGCGCAGGCGGCGAAACTCGCCACACGCCAGATCGATCCGAAGCGCAGCTCGCTGGACCGCAATCCGGTCTATCAGCAGCTGAAACTCTCGCTGGCGGAAGCCGAAGCCAATACGGCCTCGCTCCGGGGACGAGTCGACGAGATCGAATCGAAGCTCGCGCAACTGCGCGCTACAGCCCGGCTCAAACCCGAGCTGGAAGAAGAACTCACGCAGCTCAATCGTGACTACGCCGTGCAGAAGGCGAACTACGACAACCTGACTGCCCGTCGCGAATCCGCAATGATGACCAGCCAGCTCGAACAGACGGCTTCGGTTGCCGATTTTCGCATCATCGACCCGCCGCGCGTCTCGAACAAACCGGTGGCCCCGAATCGCCTGCTGTTGTTGGGAGGCGCATTCCTGGTGTCGATCGCGGCCGGGGTTTTCGGGAGTCTCGTCTTCAGCCAGCTCTTTCCGGTCTTCCATTCGGTGCGTGGCTTGCGGCGAACAACGCAGCGACCGGTTCTCGGCACTATCTCCCTGCAGACCGTATCGCCCGTCTTGAAGCGACGCCGCGTTTCCAACTATGCATTCTTCGGAGGGATCGCTGCGCTCGTTGCCGCATTCGGTTCTGCCCTCGCAATCCTTCTGCTCGTGCTACGTGCCGCCTAGGAACCATCCATGAGCTTGATCGAACAGGCCGCGCAGCGGCTCGAACAACTCCGCAAAGCCGGCCAGGACGTTTCCGGGAATCTCGCGTACCCCCCCTCCGGGGAGGATGCTCCGGCAGAGAAGCCGCTCGGCCTGGTCGAGCTTGCTGCCCAGCGCTTGAGAGCCCTTGCCGAACCCACGACGCCGGACACGCCCGCCCCTCCCGAGCATGAACAGGAGCAGGAAGCGATGCCGAACGTGTTGCGGCGTCACGTCCGCCCCACGC
The DNA here is from genome assembly GCA_038324085.1 of Burkholderiales bacterium. GTDB lineage: Bacteria > Pseudomonadota > Gammaproteobacteria > Burkholderiales. Next base: position 52,434 of record JBBQHP010000019.1, on the reverse strand, counting down.
CTGTCGCCGAAACCGTCTCGGACGCGCCAGCGCGGCCTGCGGTCGCCATGTCCGGAGCGCCATCCTCCAGCTCACCGTCCCCGGCAAAGGACGACGCAGCGGCCAGGCACCTTTCCCGGCGCTTCGACATTGACTTCGCGCGTCTCGCCGAACGCGGCCTGCTCACGCCGGATCTCCCGCAATCACGCATCGCCAACGAGTTCCGGGTCGCGAAGCGACCATTGCTCAACAACTGCATCGGCAAGTCCGCCGTACCCGTCGAGAATGCGCGCCGAATCATGGTCACCAGTTCGCTTCCCGGAGAAGGCAAGAGTTACGTCTCGCTGAATCTCGCCATGAGCATCGCGATGGAGCGGGACAGCACGGTCCTGCTGGTCGAAGGGGACCCGACGCGTCCCAGTCTCGCGACCCTGATGGGCATGCCGGCCAACAAGGGACTCATCGACCTTCTGGTAGATCCGAATCTCGACGTGAGTGACGTGTTGATCCGAACGAACCTGGGCCGGCTGAGTTTCATTCCGGCTGGCACCCGTCACCATCACTCCACCGAGCTGCTGGCAAGCAAGGCGATGGAGAATCTCGTCAACGAGGTCGCCTCCCGCTACGAAGACCGCATTCTCATCTTTGATTCGCCGCCCATTCTTGCCGCACCGGAACCCCGTGTCCTCGCCCGCTACATGGGGCAGATCGTGTTCGTCATCGAAGCCGAGCGCTCGTCGCAGTCGGTCGTGCTCGAAGCACTTGATGCGCTCGAGGCCTGCCCGGTCGTCATGACGCTGCTCAACAAGACGACGACGCAGGAAGCGGGCTACTACTACTACTACGGTTCGTCGTCGTCCTGACGGCGGGCGGCCCACCTGCGATGGACCGCCGAATGGCTCGGATTGGATCCGCTCCTGTAGCGTTGGCCTTGTCGATAGGCACGCTGTTCCCGCCCTGCGTCGAATCCGCGGAATGGCAGCCGACCCTGTCGATCGGTACCTCGGCAACGCTGAGCGACAACGCGCTGCTGCGTCCGCACGGGCAGGAAGAGGCTGACCTGATCATTTCGGCCAGCCCGACGATCGCCGTGAACAAGAATGGCGCGCGGCTCAAGGTCAAGGGAAGCTACACGCCGTGGTTCTACACTTACCTGGCGGGAACCGGCGAGACCACCGTGCGCAACACGATGGACGGGGTTGCCAGTCTCGAAGCCGTCGAGAACCTGGTCTATGTCGATGGCAGAGCCAACATCTACCAGTCTTTCATCTCCCCGTTCGGAGGGCAACCGAACGATCCCGGCACGGTGTCCTCGAACCGGACCGAGGTTGCCACTCTGGGCCTGAGCCCTTACATCCGTGGAGAGCTCGCCGGCGGCTCCCGTTACGAATTGCGTGACGACGTCAACTACACGACTTTCAGAACCGGCGAACGTCCCGACCTGCTGAGCAATGCCGTGATCGGACGCTGGTCCGGAAAAGGTGGCACGGTGATCGTGCCCGGGATCGAATACAACTACACGAGCACACAGTTCGGCTCGCAGCCGGCATTCGTCACCCAGCTTGTCCGCGCGCGCGCCGGACTCAATTTGTCCACCGATTTTCAGGTGTTCGCAACCGGCGGCTACGAAAGCAACGATTTCGTCTTCAGCAGGCAGCAGGGCACCATCTACGGGGGCGGCTTCGATTGGAAACCTTCCCCGCGCACCAGCGTTCGTGCGAGCGTCGAGCGCCGTTTCTTTGGCAACTCCTACGATTTCGACGCGTTGTACCGTACCCGTCTGACCGCGTGGAAGCTGCGTGGCGGCCGTAGCGTTCAAACCTCGCAACAACAGTTTCAGCAGGCCGGTTCCGGCTCCACCGGCATTCGCGACGCACTCGATTCCCTGCTGAGCACCAGCATTCCGGATCCAGTGGCGCGCGCCCAGTTCATCAACCAGCTCCTGATCCAGAGCGGACTCGGCAGCTTCCTGAACGGCCCCACGCCCGTGTACTCGCCGCGCGTGCTGCTGGTCGAGAACATCGAGCCCTCGCTGGCGATCCAGGGAACGCGTACCACGCTCACATTCAGCGTCTTCTGGCGAAAGACCAAGCCTCTGTCAGACGCGGTCGCCACGAATGCTGTCGATGCTCTCGCCGGTCTCAATGACATCACTCAGCGAGGCGGCAGCATCAGCCTCATCCATAAACTCAATTCGAAACAGAGCGCGGATGCAAGCATCTATCGTATCGGCACGAAAGGCGCAAACGGGGCCGTTGCCGGGGCCGCGCCCTTCGAATCCACCCAGAGCATGTTCCGCGTGGGGCTTTCACAACAGATCTCCACGCAGACTTCGGCATCCGTGGGTCTGCGCTGGCAGACCTTCAATTCCAACTCCGTGACCAATTTTCAGGAACGTGCCGTGCTTGTCACGTTGACTCACTCTTTCTTCTAGAGGTCTCCATGTACGAGTCCTTCTTCGGCCTGACCGGCAACCCCTTCAAGCTGAGCCCGGACCCGGACTTCTACTACGACAGTCCGATCCATAAGCGCGCCCATGCCTATCTTGAGTACGGCCTCTATCAGGGCGAAGGCTTCATCGTCATCACCGGCGAAGTCGGTGCCGGCAAGACCACGATCGTCCGGAACCTGCTGGCGCATCTCGACGCCTCGAAGGTCGTCGCGGCGCATCTGGTCAGTACCATGCTCGACGCCGATGACCTGGTACGGGCCGTGTGCGCCGCATTCGGCCTGCAATCCAAAGGTACCGACAAGGGATCGCTGTTGTCCGAGCTCGAGCAGTACCTGAAATCGATCGCGCTGGAACGCAAACGTGCGCTGCTGATCGTGGACGAAGCCCAGAACCTGACGGCCCGTGCCATCGAGGAGCTGCGCATGCTTTCGAACTTCCAGATCGGCGGTCGCGGGCTCCTGCAGAGCTTTCTCGTAGGTCAGCCGGAACTGCGCAAGGTCATGCAGCACCCGACCATGCAGCAACTGAGACAGCGCGTGATCGCCTCGTACCACCTGGGGGCGCTCGATCGGCAGGAATCCCAGCGTTACATCGAGCACCGCATGGTGCATGTCGGTTGGAAGAGGAAGAACCCGACGTTCGAGCCCGGCACGATGGACGCCATTTTCGCGTTTACCGCGGGCATTCCACGACGCATCAACCTGGTCTGCAACCGGTTGCTGCTCATGGCTTTTCTGCGCGACGTTCAGACCATCAGATCGGAGGACGTGGGCACCGTCGCCGACGAACTGAAGGAAGAACTCGGCGCAACCAATCCCAACGAAGCCATCGAGCCCGCTCATTCGCGCGACCCGGCCGATGGACTGGAGCCCGTCGCGGCGGGCCTCGCGCCGCCGGACGAGGACGAGCATCTCACCGAAAGAGTCGTCCGGCTGGAGAAGACGCTCACGGTCGTTCTAAATACCCTGCGCCGTCTCGTTCGCGTCATCGAGCCTGCGGCACGTCAAGGAAACTGAGGAACCGGTGGGAAAGATCGAAACTACTACCGGGCCGATTCTCTGTGTCGTGGGTGCCCGGCCCAACTATATGAAGATGGCGCCGTTGATTCGGGCGTTCGCTGCACGTACGGACCTGCCTCGCGCGCTGTTGATCCACACCGGACAGCACTACGACGCATTCATGAACGACCAGCTGTTCCAGGATCTGCAGCTGCCGGCGCCCGACGTCAATCTCGAAGTCGGTTCAGGCAGCCATGCGATCCAGACGGCAGAGATCATGAAACGGTTCGAGCCGGTCGTGGACGCGCACCACCCGTCGTCCGTGGTGGTCGTGGGTGACGTCAATTCCACCATTGCGTGTGGCCTCGTGGCAGTCAAGAAGAACATACCGCTGGTGCACGTGGAGGCGGGACTGCGAAGCTTCGATCGAGCGATGCCGGAAGAAGTCAATCGCGTGCTGACCGACCAGATCGCCGATCTGCTCTACACCACCGAACGCACGGCACACGCCAATCTGCATCGCGAAGGCATCGCCGACGAACGCATCGAGTTCGTCGGCAACCTTATGATCGATTCGCTACTCGCTCACAAACCCCGCGCCGTCAGGGCCGTCGAGACCCTGGCACGAGCGGGTGTCGGCTCGAGCGACCTGCCGCTGTGGCGACGCTACGGCATCGTGACGCTGCACCGTCCATCCAACGTAGATCAGCCCGAAACGCTTGGCGCGCTCGTGGAGACCCTGGTGGAAACGAGCCGGCGCCTGCCGCTCGTGCTGCCGCTGCATCCGAGGACACGCGCGAATCTCGAGCGTTTCGGCCTCGCCGCCCGCCTTGCGACCGGGCGCATTCTGACGCTCCAGCCGCTCGGTTATCTCGAGATGCTGGGCCTCATGGCGGAAGCGACCATCGTACTGACCGATTCCGGCGGCATTCAGGAAGAAACCACCGCTCTCGGCGTGCCCTGCCTCACCTTGCGCGAAAACACGGAGCGTCCGATCACGATCGAGCAAGGCACCAACACGCTCGTGGGCACCGATCGCATCTCGATCCTGCGCGAGCTCGATGCGGTCCTCGCAACGGGTGGGAAACGCGGTCGAGTCCCGGAATACTGGGACGGCAACGCGGCCCCGCGGATCGCCGCGCACCTCGCGGCATGGCTGACACGTCGCATCGCTCTCTGATCCCCGGCCCATGCTTCAACACTCGCCCATCGTCAACGCACTCACCATCGACGTCGAAGACTACTTCCAGGTCTCCGCGATGGCTCCGTACATCGCGCGCGATCAGTGGGATGCCATTCCGTGCCGGGTGGAACGAAATGTCGAGGTGATCCTTCGGATGCTCGCCGACCGACGCGCAACGGCGACGTTCTTCACGCTGGGCTGGATAGCGGAACGCTATCCGGGCGTCGTGCGCGAGATCGTCGCGGGCGGGCACGAACTGGCAAGCCACGGCTATGGCCATCATCGCGCAACCGACCAGTCGCGCAACCATTTCCTGGAAGACGTGAGCCGTGCCAAACGCATCCTCGAAGACATCGCGGGGCACGAAGTGAAGGGCTACCGGGCGCCGAGCTTCTCGATCGGTCACGCCAACCTCTGGGCTTTCGATTGCCTGCTCGAAGCCGGCTACCGATACAGCTCGAGCGTGTACCCCGTGAAGCACGATCACTACGGCATGCCGGATGCGCCGAGGTTCCCGTTCGAGGTGCGGCCGGGACTCATGGAGATTCCCGTGACCACCTCGCGCATGATGAACACGAACGTGCCCACTGGTGGCGGCGGCTATTTCCGGCTACTGCCCTACCCGGTCTCGAAATGGCTGATCAAGCGCGTCAACCGGCTCGATCTGAAGCCCGCGATGTTCTATTTCCATCCGTGGGAGATCGACCCTGGGCAACCGCGCGTCCACAATGCCGACGCGAAATCACGCTTTCGTCACTACGTGAACCTGCATCGCAACGAAGGTAAATTGATGCGCCTGCTGTCCGACTTCCGTTGGGGTCGCGTAGATCAGGTGTTCCTCGGCGCATGAAACACGTGCAAGCTGAAACCGCCGGCGCGATCGCGACCAACGACATCACGGTACGGGGTCTTGGCCCGGCGGATGCCGCCCGCTGGGATGCTTTCGTCGAGGGCTGCCCCGAGGCGACTTTCTTCCACCAGTCGGCCTGGCGAGATCTGATCGAGCGCGTCTTCGGACACCGCACACACTTCCTGATGGCGGAGCGCAACGGAGCGATCGTGGGCGTCCTGCCCCTGGTCGAAGTGAAGAGCCGCCTGTTCGGACATTCTGTCACCTCGCTCCCCTTCGCCGTCTATGGCGGCTGCGCCGCGACCGATCCGGAGGCGACCGCAGCCTTGCATCGCGCCGCCGTCGCCCTCGCGGCCGGCACGGGTGCATCCCATCTCGAGCTGCGCAACCGCGTGCGTCGCGAACCTCGGTGGCCGGAGCAGGACCTGTACGTGACCTTCCGCAAGGCGATTGCGGAGGACGTCGAAGCGAACATGAATGCCATCCCCCGCAAGCAACGCGCGATGGTACGCAAGGGCATCAAGAACGGCCTGACGAGCGAGATCGACGCGACCGTCGATCGATTCTTCGAGCTCTACGCGGACAACATGCACCGGCACGGCACGCCACCGTTTCCCAGGCGCTGGTTCACGGAGCTCAAGCGCGCATTCGGGGATCGCTGCGAAGCGATGATCGTGCTGGACGCCTCGGGCGTACCGGTGTCAGGCGTTCTGTCGTTCTACTTCCGCGACGAGGTGCTGCCCTTCTACGCTGGAGACACTCCTGCCGCGCGCGACCTGGCCGCGAACGACTTCAAGTACTGGGACCTGATGCGTCGCGCCTGCGAACGCGGATTGAAGGTCTTCGACTATGGCCGCAGCAAGCGCGGCACCGGGTCATTCGATTTCAAGAAGAACTGGGGCTTCGAACCAGAACCGCTGCACTACGAGTTCCGCCTGTTCAAAGGCGACGCGATACCCGAGAACAATCCGCTCAATCCCAAGTACCGGCTCATGATCGAGGTCTGGCGGAAACTGCCGCGTCCCCTGGTCAATTTCCTCGGACCCCACGTCTCGCGTCACCTGGGCTAGCGGGGGTGCCCCGAACCCCGACCCGACCGTAGCCACATGCTGATTCTCCACATTCTCGATCATTCGCTGCCACTGCACAGCGGCTACGCGTTTCGCACGATCGCGATTCTGCGCGAACAGCGCGCCCGCGGCTGGGACACGATCCACGTCACTACGCCGCGCCACGGTCCCGCGAGCGTCGAGAAGGAAGAAGCCGACGGCTGGACGTTCCATCGCACGGCGCTGGCCCCAAGCTTCCTGTCACGGCTGCCGGGCGGTGCATATCTCGACGAGATGCGAGCCAGCGCACGACGCATCATCGAACTGATTGAACGCTATCGCCCGGACGTTTTGCATGCCCATTCGCCCGTGCTCAACGCGCTACCCGCAATCTACGCGTCCTGGCGCACCGGCGTGCCGGTCGTGTACGAGGTCCGCGCGTTGTGGGAGGACGGCGCGGTGGATCACGGCACGACGACCGAAGGCAGTGTGCGTTACCGGGTCTCGCGCGCGCTCGAAACCTACGCGTTGCGCAAGGCGGACCATGTGACCACGATCTGCGAGGGGTTGCGCGGCGAGATCACCGCTCGAGGCATTCCGGACGCAAAGGTCACGGTGATTCCGAATGCGGTGGATACCGAAGCCTTCCAGCTCGGCTCGGCACCCGACGCGGCTTTGCGTGCCCGATTGGGCTTGGAGAACAGCACCGTGCTGGGATTCGCCGGTTCCTTCTACGGCTACGAAGGGCTCGACCTCCTGGTCGAAGCCCTGGCCGCGCTGATTCCCCGCCGTCCGGACCTGCGCCTGCTCCTGCTCGGGGGCGGTCCCCAGGAGGCAGCGCTGAAGGCGCTCGCGGCCACGCGCGGGGTGAGCGATCGCATCGTGTTCACTGGTCGCGTACCGCAGCGCGAAGTCCAGTACTACTACGACCTCATCGACTTGCTCGTGTATCCCCGCAAGAAGATCCGCCTCACCGAACTGGTGACGCCGCTCAAACCGCTCGAGGCGATGGCGCAGGGTCGGGTGCTGGTCGCATCCGACGTCGGTGGTCATCGGGAATTGATCCGCGATGGCGAGACCGGCTACCTGTTCCCCGCAGGCGACGTTCCGGCGCTCACCGCCACCATCGACCGCGTTCTCTCCCATCGGGAGCAATGGGATCGTGTCCGCGAACAGGGCCGGCGCTTCGTCGAGTCCGAACGCACCTGGGCACGCAGCATCGCCAACTACGAACGCGTCTATGCACGACTCCTCGCCCCCGCTCACGAAGCGGTACGCGCCTGAAGTCGACACCGGGACAAATCGAACACCATGTGCGGCATCCACGGTATCCATACCCTCGACGGTAGCCCCGCCAGCGGCGCGCTGCTGAGCGAGATGGGGCGCATCACTCTGCATCGCGGTCCGGACGACGAAGGCCAGCACATCGACGGAGCCTGCGCGATCGGCATGCGTCGCCTCTCGATCATCGATCTGGCCGGAGGTCACCAGCCACTGTCCAGCGAGGACGGCATGCTCTGGGTGGTGTGCAACGGCGAGATCTACAATTTCCGCGAGTTGCGCGCAGAGCTGCAGCAGCAGGGCTACCGCTTCAAGACCGGTTCCGATTGCGAGGTGTTGCTGTATCTCTACGCGGAGCACGGCGACGAGTTTGTCAAACGATTGAACGGGATGTTCGGATTCGCGCTCTGGGACGCGCGCCGCCGCCGCTTGCTGATCGGGCGGGACCGGCTGGGCGTCAAGCCGATCTACATCCTGCGCGACCACCGCCGGATCGCGTTCGCCAGTGAAGCGAAGGCTTTGCTGGCGCTGCCGGGATTTCGCGCGGAACTCGATCTGTCTGCGCTCGACTCCTATCTCGGGCTGGGTTACGTGCCTGCGCCGCAGTCGATCTTCCGCGGCGTGGAAAAGCTGCCGCCCGCCACCCTGCTGATCGTCGAGAACGGTCGCGTCGAACAGAAGCGCTACTGGCAGCTGTCATCGAACGTCGATCGGACGCTCACCGAATCGCAGTGGACCGATGCAGTGCGCGCGCGACTCGAGGAATCGGTCCGGATGCAGATGGTCAGCGATGTGCCCATCGGCGCGTTCCTTTCCGGGGGGATCGATTCGAGCTGCGTGGTCGCTTTCATGGCCGCGCAAAGCGAGCGCCCGATCAAGACCTACTCGATCGGATTTACCGGTGGTGCTGCCGAGAATCTCTATAACGAGCTGCCATTCGCGCGCCGCGTCTCCGAGCTGTTCCGCACCGATCACCGCGAAATAGTAGTCAAGCCGGATGTCGTCTCGCTGCTGCCGCGGCTGGTGTGGCACATGGACGAGCCCATCGCCGATACGGCCTTCGTGACGACCTATCTGGTGTCCGAGTTCGCCCGACGCGATGTCACGGTGATCCTGTCCGGCGTAGGCGGCGATGAGCTGTTCGGTGGCTACCGTCGTTACCTCGGCAACCACTATCAAGCCTATTTCGAGAAGCTCCCGCACTGGCTGCGCGGTGCGATGGTCGCCACGGCGGGCAAGCTCCCCAGCGATCGGCACTCCCGTGTGTTGAACATGGTCCGGCTCGGGAAGGCATTCCTCGAATCGTCCGGCCAGAGCTTCGAGGAGCGCTATCGATCCTATGTCCAGGTCTTCTCCCGCGACGCCCAGAATGAGCTATTGAAGATCAACGGATACGAGCGTCGTGATGCGCTAGACGTGGCATTCGGTCTGTCACGCAGCGAAGATGGTTTGAACCGCATGCTCGGCGTCGACGCGGAGACACAGTTGCCCGACGACCTGCTGCTGCTCACCGACAAGATGAGCATGGCGGTGTCGCTCGAATGCCGGGTCCCGTTGCTTGATCACGAGCTCGTCGAACTGGCGGCGCGCATTCCCGAAAGCATCAAGGTGAAGGGCGGCGAGCTGAAGCACGTCCTGAAGAGCGCGCTGAAGGGCACTCTGCCCGACGACATCCTGTACCGGAAGAAGCGTGGGTTCGGCACACCGATGGGTGCATGGCTCAAGCGCGATCTGGCGCCGGTGATGCAGGAACTGCTGTCGAAGGAATCGGTGAATCGTCGCGGGTTGTTCGATCACGCAGCCATCGCCCGACTCATTGCCGATCACGCTTCGAATCGCATCGACGGAACCGATCGACTGCTCTCGCTCCTGAACCTCGAGATCTGGAGCCGGATCTATCTCGACGGTCGCGACGCGTCCGACGCCACCGGGGAACGGACGGCGGTGGCGGCATGAGACACCCGGCGAGGGACCCGCTGCGCAGCAGCGGGATCGACGGTCAGTCGATGGCCGCCGGCCGCCGACTCGGGAATGCCACGGTTCTCGAATCCGATCGAAGAGGCGGCGGGATGAGACACCCGGCGAGGGACCCGATGCGCAGCAGCGGGATCGACGGACAGTCGATGGCCGTCGGCCGCCGATTCGGAATGCAGCACAGCGCGGCCGCGAAAAGCGGGGCAACGCCATGAAGATCCTCTACGTCTGCCATCGCTTTCCATACCCTCCGAAGCGTGGCGGCAAGATACGGCCGTTCAACATGATCCGGCACCTGAGCGAGCGCCATGCGGTTACCGTGGCATCGCTTGCCCGTTCGGACGCCGAAGCGAGCGACGCACAGGGCATCGCTCCGTACTGCGACCGTTTCGAAATCGCCCAGGTCAGCAATCCGGTGCAGGCGCTGCGCATGGTGGTGCGGCTGCCCGCCCTGACCCCGTCCTCCATGGGATTCTTCTACTCGCCCGCGCTTGCGCGCCGGATCCGGGACCTGCTTGCAGCGGACCGATTCGATCTGATCTTCGTGCACTGTTCGTCGGTCGCCCAGTACGTGGAAGACGTGCGCGGCATACCGAAGATCCTCGATTTCGGTGACATGGACTCGCAGAAGTGGTTCGAGTACGCGCAGGCGAAACCGTTCCCGCTGTCGCTTGGCTACCGGCTCGAAGGCTGGAAGATGGAGCGCGCCGAGAAACTGCTCGCGCGGAAGTTCGATCTGTGCACGGCGACCACACGCGCGGAGTGGGAGACGCTCGAGAGTTACGGAACCGGCGTGCCGACCGATTGGTTCCCCAATGGCGTCGACCACGAGTATTTCAAGCCGACCGGCGAACCGTACGACCCCGACACGATCTCGTTCATCGGCCGCATGGACTACTACCCGAATCAGGAGTGCATGTTCGACTTCTGTCGCAATACGTTGCCGTTGCTTCAGGCCAGGCGACCGGGCGCAAAGCTGGTCATCGTCGGCGCCGACCCGACGCCGGCCGTGCGGCGCCTGAGTGAACTGCCCGGCGTGACGGTGACTGGTTCGGTGCCGGATGTGCGTCCGCACGTACGCCGCTCCGTCGCGATGATTGCCCCACTTAACATCGCGCGCGGCACCCAGAACAAGATCCTCGAAGCGATGGCCATGGGCGTACCGGTGGTCACGAGCCGGATCGCCGCCGGCGGCGTGGACGCCCAGGATCGCCAGCACTTCGTGGTATGCGAATCGCGCGACGACTACGTGCAGGCCATCGCCCGCCTGATGGACGATGCCGCCGAACGAGACAGACTCGCGATAGCCGGGCGCGAACGCATGCTCACGCATCACGCGTGGGACAAATCTATGCAGCGCCTGGACCGGATCATCGAACGTTGCCTCAGTACGGGCGGCGCGTCAGCAACCAGCAAGAACGCAGGGGCATTGCAAACTTGAACATCAGCATATTCGGACTGGGGTATGTCGGGGCGGTTTCGCTGGCCTGCCTCGCACGGGACGGTCATCGGGTGATCGGCGTGGACATCGATCCGGCCAAGCTCGATCTGATCAAGGAAGGCAAGACACCGGTCGTGGAAGAAGGCATGGTCGATCTCATGGCCGGCGTGGTCGCGAGCGGCCGGGTGTCGGTCACGAACGACGTGGCGCAGGCGCTGCACGCATCGGAGGTATCGCTCGTGTGCGTCGGCACGCCTTCCGCTGCCAATGGCAGCCAGGATCAGGGTGCTCTGATCCGCGTCGCCGAGCAGATGGGCGCGGCGCTTCGCGACAAGAACGCAGCGCACGTCTTCGTGTTCCGATCCACCGTCGTTCCAGGCACCGTGGAAGAGGTGCTGCTGCCGTTGCTCGAGAAGGAATCGGGAAAGAAGGAAGGCGAGGGCTTCCACGTCTGCTTCCAACCCGAGTTCCTGCGCGAGGGCAGTTCGATTCGTGACTACGACAAGCCGCCCTTTACCATCGTCGGGTCGCGCGGTACCCACGCGGTGGAGCAATTGCGCGCGCTGTTCGGTCACCTTCCTTGCGAATTCCGCACCACGTCCGTTCGTTCCGCCGAAACCGTCAAGTACTGTTGCAACAACTTCCACGCGCTGAAGATCACGTTCGCCAATGAAACGGCGCGACTGTGCGAAGCGCTCGGCGTGGATCCCTTCGCGGTCATGGACCTGGTCTGCCAGGACACGCAGCTCAACATCTCGCGCGCCTACCTGAAGCCGGGCTTCGCCTTCGGCGGCTCCTGCCTGCCCAAGGATCTCCGTGCCACGATGTACCTTGCCAAGACGCACGACGTCGAATTGCCGATGCTGGCCGGCATTCTCAGTTCCAATCGCGCGCACATCGATCTCGCCATCGCGAAGGTGATGGGTTCCGGCGCCCGCCGCGTCGGCATGCTGGGCCTCTCGTTCAAGCCGGGTACCGACGACCTGCGCGAAAGTCCGCTCGTGACCGTCGCGGAGCATCTCATCGGGAAGGGGCTGAACCTGCTGGTCTACGACCCCGAGGTTCACTTGTCGAGCCTGCTCGGCGCCAACCGCCGTTTCATCGAACAGCAGCTTCCGCATATCGGTCAACTGCTGCGGCCAGACATCTCCGAGGTCATCGCTCACGCGGAGATCGTGATCGTCGGCATGCAGGATCGCCGCGTCGTGGACGGATTGAAACAGTTCCTGCGCCCGGACCAGCGCGTCCTCGACCTTGCGAATCTTCCGGATCCGGGTTCCCTGCCAGGACGCTACGAAGGTCTGTGCTGGTAGTCGCATCCGCGACCCGCCCATCCCATCCGCACCGAGCCGATGAAGCCAGGTAATCTCACCGAGGTGGAACCATCGGCCGCGACGATGCGCCGACCGGCTCCCCTGCCACCCGCCGGCATGTGTCTGGTCGCGGTCGTCTCGGTCGCAGCGCTGTTGCTCGTTCATCTCACCACGGTGATCGGCATCGTCGGTACCTGGAGCCATTCGGTCACGTACAACCACGGCTTCCTGGTGCTGCCGGTGAGCGCCTGGCTGCTGTGGCGCGATCGCGCCAGACTGAGCGACGTGCAATGGCGACCATGGTGGCCCGGGCTCATCGGTCTGGCGTTGCTTGGCCTGCTGTGGTTCGCGGGTTATGCGGCCAACATCAAGAGCTTTCGAGACCTGAGTCTGGTCGCGTCGATTCCGGCGATGCTCGTCACAGTGCTTGGCAAGGACTTCGGGCGCAGGGCTGCGTTTCCGCTCGCGTTCATGCTGTTTGCGTGGCCGTTCGGCGAGGTGTTCATTCCGAATCTGATCGATCTCACCGCGGACTTCACGGTCGCCGCACTACGCCTGTCCGGAGTGCCCGTGTTCCGGGAGGGCAACAATTTCGTGATCCCGTCGGGTTCCTGGTCCGTCGTGCAGGAATGCAGCGGCGTGCGCTACCTGCTCGTATCGCTCTTCGCGGGGTGCCTGTTCGGCTTCCTGAATTTTCGCTCGAATCGACGGCGCTGGATGTTCGTCGGGCTCGCCGTGGTCGTGCCGATCATCGCGAACTGGCTGCGTGCCTACGGCATCGTCCTGCTGGGACATCTCAGCAACAACGAGATCGCCGTCGGCGTCGATCATCTCATTTACGGTTGGGTGTTCTTCGGCCTGGTCATGACGGGCCTGTTCTATTTTGGACTGCGCTTCATGGGCGACACGGTTCCAGCGACGAGAGCAACGCTTCCGCTTGCGAGTGGCGTCTTGTCCGAACCCGCCAAGCCCCGCAGCGCATGGATCATTGCCGCTGCAGGGATCGGAATCGTCGCCATCGCACCCGCGGCCGCAGCACAGCTCGACCGGGCGGCAACGTCTTCCGGGACGGGGCACGCGTTCGCGTTACCGGACCACCTCGGTCCATGGTCGAGCACCACGGTCCAATCCACCGGCTGGAAACCGCCCTTCGAGAACCCCACCGCGCACGACGAGACGATCTACGGCCAGGGGACAGACCTCGTGGAAGCATTCGTCGCGCGATATGCGACCGACACCGGAGAGAGCAAACTCACCACGTTCGAAGGCAACACGATGGTGGACTTCGATAGCGCGTGGCACATGCAGTGGCGCCGCGACATCCGGGTTCCCGCCGTGGCACCGGATTTCCAGGTAATCGAACGCGAGATCCACGCACGCGGCCGATCGGTTCTGGTGTGGCAGTGGGCTCTCGTCGGCGGCACCGAGACGAGCGGATTCGTGGGCGCCAAGCTGGCCCTGGTCCGGTCGCGACTCGCCGGCAGGGGCAGCGACAGTACCGGCGTCGCGCTGGTCGCGCCGATCGAGAACGAAGATGTCGCGCGCGCCCGCAGCAACCTGCAGGACTTCGCACAGCGACTGCGTCCTGTGTTGGCATCCGGGGGGACGCGATGATCCCGATCGAGCACGCACAGCCGAGATCCGAAGGTCGCGATCCCCGGCCTTTGGTGGCGCACGTCATTTTTCGCCTCGCCGTGGGCGGACTCGAGAACGGTCTCGTGAACCTGTTGAATCGCATGCCGGAGGACTGCTTCCGCCATGCCGTCATCTGTCTTACCGACTACACGGATTTCAGCGAGCGCATCACGCGCAACGACGTATCCATGTACGCGCTGCACAAACCGCCCGGACACGGATTCGCCACCCAGTTCAAGATGCTGCAGCTGCTTCGCCGATTGCGGCCCGCCATTGTGCACACGCGCAATCTCGCGGCACTGGAATACCAGCCGGACGCCGTCATCACGCGGACGCCGGTGCGAATACACAGCGAGCACGGCCGCAACGCGGACGATCCCGATGGCACCAACTGGAAGTACCTCGCAGTCCGGCGCGCGTTGCGACCGGCGGTGCATCATTACGTCGCCCTGTCACGGGACCTCGAGCGCTACCTCACCCAGAGCGTCGGCATTGCCTCCAGCAAAGTCACGCATATCTGCAACGGAGTCGACACAGAGCGTTTCCGCCCGGCGATGCCAGGCCGCGCACCGGTCGGACCCCCTGGATTCGCCGGCCTGGATGACGTGGTGATCGGCACTGTCGGTCGCATGGATCCGGTGAAAGATCCGCTCAATCTGGTGCACGCTTTCATTGCCGCCACGGAGATGGCCCCGGAGCTTGCGCCTCGACTGCGCCTGGTCATGGTCGGCGAGGGGCCCTTGCGCGCAGAAGCGTTGCAGGCGCTCGACGCGCGCGGCCTCCTGGCCCAGGCATGGCTCCCGGGCACCTTGCATGAAGTTCCAGAGATCCTGCGCGGGCTCGATCTGTTTGCGCTGCCTTCGTTGTCGGAGGGGATCTCGAACACCATCCTCGAGGCCATGGCCTCGGGTGTGCCGGTACTGGCGACGAATGTCGGCGGCAACCCGGAGCTCGTCACCGATGGCGCCACCGGTTCGCTGGTCCGGCGCGCGAACAGCGGTGCCATGGCGCGAGCCATCGTGGACTACGCACGACAACCCGATGTCCGCAGGGCACAGGCGCGCCAGGCGCGCAAGGATGCTGTGGCCCGCTTCAGCCTGCAGGTCATGGTGGACGCCTACACTCATCTCTATCAGGGCCAGCTCGCGGCACGCGGCTGGACCCCTGCAACACCATCGTGGACGGTCCCCTCCGCCCGCGAGACTCGCTGAGGTCCACGGGCATGTGCGGTTTCGTCGCAATCTTCGACCTGCGCGGCAAGCGCGACATCGACCGGGGCCTGCTCGATCGCATGAACGAGAGCCAGCATCATCGAGGACCGGACGGCGGCGGGTTGCATCTCGAGCCGGGCGTCGGCCTCGGCCACCGCCGCCTTGCGATCATCGATGTCGCAAGCGGCCAGCAGCCATTGTTCAACGAAGACGGCTCGGTCGTGGTCGTGTTCAATGGAGAGATCTACAACTTCCAGGAACTGATTCCGGAATTGACCGCGCTCGGCCACACCTTCCACACCCGCAGCGACACCGAAGTGATCGTACACGCGTGGGAAGCGTGGGGTGAGGCCTGCGTCGAACGGTTCCGCGGCATGTTCGCGTTCGCGCTGTGGGATCGAAACCGCGAGACCTTGTTCCTCGCCCGTGACCGACTCGGAGTGAAGCCTCTTTTCTACACCCTCACCGACGACGGACTTCTGCTGGTCGGATCGGAGCTCAAGTCGCTCGTCTCGACCGGGATGGTGCGACGCGAACTCGAGCCCAGCGCAATCGAGGAGTACTTCGCGCTCGGCTACGTGCCGGAACCGCGAACGATCTTCAAGTCGTGCCACAAGCTTGCGCCGGCCGAGATCCTGGTCGTGCGCCGCGGCGACAAGCTGCCGGAGCCGAAGCGCTACTGGGACGTGCGCTTTTCGCTCGACGCACGCATCTCGGCCGAGGACGCTTCCGCGGAACTGCTGCACCGCCTGCGGGAATCCGTTCGTCTGCGCATGATCTCGGAAGTCCCTCTGGGCGCTTTTCTGTCGGGCGGGGTCGACTCGTCGGCCGTGGTGGCCGCGATGGCCATGGAATCCGACGCTCCCGTCACGACGTGCTCCATTTCATTTGCCGATCCGGCGTTCGACGAATCCGCGTATGCGCGCGAAGTATCGGAGCGCTACCACACGCGGCATCACGTCGATCTCGTCGAGAGTGACGATTTCGATCTCATCGATCAGCTCGTTGGCATCTACGACGAGCCCTACGCCGACAGTTCTGCCCTGCCCACCTATCGCGTGTGCGAGCTTGCGCGCAAACATGTGACGGTCGCCCTCTCGGGCGACGGCGGTGACGAGAGCATGGGCGGTTACCGCCGCTACCGGCTGCATGCCAATGAAGAGCGTGTGCGCTCGCAGTTGCCGTTGGCATTGCGCCGGCCCTTGTTCGGGACGCTCGGATCACTCTATCCAAAGGCCGATTGGGCACCGCGCGTGTTCCGTGCAAAGAGCACTTTCGAATCATTGGCGCGCGACAGCGTCGAGGCATACTTTCACAGTGTTTCGATCCTGCGCGATTCGATGCGTCAACGACTGTTCACGCCGGCGTTCCGACGCGAGACCGGCGGTTACAACGCGATCGAGGTGTTCCGCAGGCATGCGGGCACCGCGGGGACCGACGATGCGCTCGCTCTGGTGCAGTATCTCGATCTCAAGACCTACCTGGTGGGCGACATCAATACCAAGGTCGACCGCGCCAGCATGGCGCACGCGCTGGAAGTGCGCGAACCCCTCATGGATCACCGGCTCGTCGAATGGCTCGCGACTCTGCCTTCATCTCTCAAACTGAATGAAGGCCAGGGCAAGTGGCTGTTCAAGCGCGCCATGGAGCCGCACCTCTCCAGGGAACTGCTCTACCGGCCCAAGATGGGCTTCGCCGTGCCGCTCGCGCGCTGGTTCAGGGGGCCGCTCGCCAAGCGCGTGCGCGACTCCCTCCTGGGACCCCGGCTAGCGGAAACCGGCTGGTTCGAACGGCGCTACCTCGAGGAGCTGGTCAATCACCACCAATCGGGGCGGCGGGACTACAGCGCCCCGATCTGGACGTTGCTGATGTTCGAAGGCTTTCTCGCGCAACTGCATCGATGAAGGGCCGCAGGATCAGGTCGCTCCTGTTCTCGACACTCTATCCGAGCGCCGCGCGGCCACTGCACGGCATCTTCGTCGAGACGCGTCTGCGGGAATTGCTGAAGACCGGCGAAGTGGACGCGAAAGTCGTGGCGCCGGTGCCCTGGTTTCCTGCCTCCGATCCACGCTTCGGAGCGTGGAGTCGGTTCGCCGCAACACCCCGGCAGGAGGCTCGCCACGGCGTGGAAGTGTGGCATCCGCGCTATGCACTGCCGCCCAGGATCGGCATGAGTCTGGCCCCGTTCGCGCTGGCATTCGGCGCTCGGCGAGTCGTCTCGCGGCTGATCCGGGACGGCTTCGATTTCGACTTGATTGACGCGCACTACTACTATCCTGACGGGGTTGCCGCCGCACTGCTCGCGCAGTGGTTCAACAAGCCCTTCGTGGTGACGGCGCGCGGCACCGATCTGAATCTTCTGCCGCATTTCGCCATTCCGCGGCGACTGATCCAATGGACCGCGCAACGGGCGGCCGCGTCCGTCGGCGTGAGCCGGGCGTTGACCGAAGTGCTCGCCGGATTGAACGCCCCACGAGAGCGGCTGGTCACATTGCGCAACGGCGTCGACCTGCAACGATTCAGGCCGCTGTCCAAGGCGGATTGCCGGGCGACGCTGGGATTGCCGAAGGAGGCACGGATCATCCTCACCGTCGGACATCTGGTCGAACTGAAGGGCAATCACATCGTCGTGGATGCCGTGGCGAGATTGCGTGCGCAACGGCAGAACGTCTACCTCGCGATCGTCGGCGACGGCGAAGAACGATCGCGCCTCGAATCCCGGGTCACCGCGCTGGGGCTCGGCGCTTCGGTGCGCTTCGTCGGCGCCGTCGCCAATGCCGATCTGGCGCCCTGGTACAGCTCGGCCGATGCCCTCGTGCTCGCATCGAGTCGTGAAGGCTGGCCCAACGTGTTGCTGGAGTCCATGGCTTGCGGGACGCCCGTGATCGCGTCGCGGATCGCGAGCACCCCGGAGATTGTGCGCGACCCGGTGGCGGGCGAACTGTTCGACCGCGACCCGGAGGCGCTCGCCGCCGCAATCGATCTGGTGCTGGGGCGCCCGGCCCACCCATCTGCCGTCAGGGCTTACGCGGAGCAATTCGGCTGGGAAGCCACTTCGCTCGCCCAGGTCAACCTGTTTGCGTCCGTGGTGGGTAACAGCGCACGACAATTGCGTGAAGCAGCCTCATGAATACGACGATAGGTTCCGCCTTCGGGGGGGCACTGCATGCGTGACGTGATCATTTTCGGGATCATCCTCGCCGGATCCGTCGCGGCGCTGGGGCGCCCGTGGATCGGCGTGATGATGTGGACCTGGGTCAGCGTGATGAATCCCCATGCGCTGGGCTGGGGCTTCATTACGACCATGCCGGTCGCGTTGATGGTCGCGGTCACCACCATGCTCGGTTTCCTCTTCACCCGCGACAAGCGCAACCCGTTCACCGACCCTGCCGTCGTCTGCCTGACCATATTCATGGCCTGGATCTGCGTCGGGTGGCCGTTTTCATACTACCCGCGCGACAGCTTCGAGATGCTGACGCGCGTGCTGAAGATCGACCTGATGTTGATCCTGACTATCGCGCTGATCTACCGGAAGGAGCACATTCAGTGGTTCCTCTGGATCGTGGCATTCTCCATCGGTTTCTATGGCGTGAAAGGCGGGATATTCACGATCGTGACCGGGGGCAGCTACCGCGTCTGGGGGCCGGGCGGCTTCATCGAGGGCAACAACGAAGTGGCGCTCGCGATCATCCTCGTGATCCCCTTGATCTACTACATTTTTCTCACCGCGCCACCGCGTCGGGTATGGTTGAAGCGGGGACTTCTTGCGGCGATGGTCCTGTGCGCCTTCGCCGCCCTGGGCAGCCAATCCCGCGGGGCTCTTCTCGGCATCCTGGCCATGGCGGTCTTCATGTGGTGGCGCAGCGATCGCAAGGGTGTTCTCGGGATTCTCCTCGTCGGTGTCGGATTGGGTCTGGTGGCATTCATGCCCGACACCTGGACCGATCGGATGAACACGATCGAGACCTACAAGTCCGATGGCTCCGCGCTGGGCCGTCTCAATGCATGGCAGATGGCATTCCACCTCGCGAACGACCACCCGGGCACGGGCGGCGGGTTTTCGATCTATGAACCGGAAATCTTCGCCAAGTACGCACCCGACCCCACCAACATTCACGCGGCCCATTCGATCTACTTCCAGGTGCTTGGCGAGCACGGCTGGATCGGCCTGTTTCTGTGGCTTTCCATCTGGTGGTTCACTTGGCGATCGGCGAGCTGGTTGAGAAAGCACGGCAACGAGAAGGACGGCACGATGTGGTGCCGGCACCTCGGATCCATGTGCCAGGTGAGCCTGGTCGGATTCGCGGTCGGCGGAGCATTCCTGAGCCTTGCCTATTTCGACCTGTCATACAACGTGATGGCCCTGGTCGTCGCGGCCAAGGCGTGGCTGCTCAAGGAAACCAGGGCCGCCAACAGGAGCACCTCACCCATCGGACGTGAGGGCGCGATCGCATGAGCCAACGACCTGCGTGCGCTGGCGCTGCCCAGCGAGCCGCAAAGACCGCGTCCCGAGCCGTCTGAAATGGAATCAAAGGATTTTTCCATACCGGCCACCACCAGGCAGATAGCGCACGGCGCGGTCTGGATGATGGGCCTCAAGCTGCTTGAACGCAGCATCGGTCTCGTCAGCACGGTGATTCTGGCGCGCCTGTTGTTGCCCGAGGATTTCGGCCTCGTAGCCATGGCCATCGCGGTCGTGGCGCTCCTGGAATTGATGACCGCCTTCGGCTTCGACACCGCGCTCATTCAACGACAACAGACGGGCCGGGAGCACTACGACACCGCCTGGACATTCAATGTCTTCTTCGGGTTGGCCATATCCGCGCTGGTCGTCGTACTTGCAGTTCCCGCCGCGACGTTCTACCACGAAGCCAGGCTGGAACAGATTCTTCCGGTTCTCGCACTGAGCGCGCTCGTCGGTGGCTTCGAGAACATAGGCACCGTCGCATTCCGCAAGGAACTGGATTTCCGCAGCGAGTTCCGCTTCCTGCTGGCGAAGCGCCTGTCCACGTTCGTCGTGACCGTCGGCCTCGCCATCGCCTTCCGATCGTATTGGGCGCTGATTGCGGGAACGGTCACGGGCCGATTCGTGTCGGTCTTCATCAGCTATCGATTGCATGCCTATCGGCCGCGAATCTCGCTCGCCGCGCGCGCAGACCTGTTTCACTTCTCGAAGTGGCTGTTGATTTCGAGTCTCATCCAATTCCTGAACAATCGTTCGACGGATTTCATCCTGGGACGGACCGTCGGCAGCCATGGTCTCGGGATCTACAACGTGGCCTTCGAGATCGCGACACTGCCCTCGACGGAGCTGATCGCGCCGCTCAACCGAGCGGTGTTTCCGGCCTACTCCCGCCTGTCGACCGATCTGGATCAGTTGCGCTCGCGGTTCATGACGGTCTTTTCGATGATCTGCATGGCGGCTTTTCCGGTCTCGGTGGGCGTGCTGTGCGTGGCCGAACCGGCAGTGAAGCTGCTGCTGGGCAGTCAGTGGCTCGATGCGATTCCCCTCATCCGCATCATCGCGATCAGCGGGCTGGTCGGCGCTCTCCAATCAAATCTCTACCTCGTGATCCTGGCACTGGGCAAGCCGAAGGCCAACACGTACTTGTCCGCGACGGTCCTTGCTGTTTCGCTGCCGAGCATCGTGATCTCGAGTCTGTACTTCGGCGCAACCGGCGCAGCGTTCGCGCATTGCCTCTCTTCGATTGTCGGCCTTATCGGTATCAGTGTCGTGTTCTTCCGTCTGACCGGAGTATCGGTGGGGGCGTTCGGCGGGCTCATGATTCGCCCGATCGTCGCGTCGGCAACGATGGCCATGGTCGTATGGGGTGTCGGGTCCTGGTTGGCTACGAACGGAGCCGGGCGCTCCAGTCTGGTCGATCTCCTGGTCCTGACATCGACTGGCGCCGTCACCTACGTTGCCACGATAATCCTGACGTGGGTAGCCGCCGGGCGGCCGAATGGTCCGGAACTCAGGCTTCTCGGCCTGTTGTCGATACAGCTTCAGAATCGCGGATTGTGGCAATCGCGTTGATCGCTGCAGGTGCAGGCCGCTTGCACAACCGTATCCAGCGACCGGTGTTCGGCGCCGGATTGTAGCAACCCAGGTTTTCTGTCCCATGTCTCAAGACACATCTCGAATCCTCGAGGACGACTACGCGACGGAGCGCAAGGTATTGTGGGATTTCGTTCCTCCGCACTGTCGTCGGCTTCTGGACGTCGGCTGCTACGCAGGCGCGTTCGGTGCTGCGATGAAGAAACGTCAGGCGATGGAGGTCTGGGGCCTGGAAGCGAACCGGCAGGGATACGAAGTGGCGCGCACTAGGCTTGATCACGTGTTCAATGATCTCTTCACGGATCAGCTGGACCTGCCGCAGCATCACTTCGACGCTATTACCTTCAGCGACAGTCTCGAGCATTTCGCCGATCCCGTCCCGGCGCTCCGATACTGCCGGGAACTGCTGGCTCCGGACGGAATCATCGTGTGCACGTTGCCGAATGTCCGGCATGTGGCCAACCTCGAACATATCCTGTTCGAGAAAGACTGGCAGTACACGGATGCGGGTATTCGCGATCGGACACACCTACGATTCTTTACAAAGCTGAGCATGAATCGCTTGTTCGCAGAATGCGGATTCGAGACAGTCAAACAGGTGGGCATCAATGAAGACTGGTGGAGCGCGGAAAAGCGTTTGAGAAGATTGATGTTCCGTCTCTTTCCCGGATTCACGGACGATATGCGTTATATCCAGTACGTGAACGTGTTGCGTCCGGCGCGAGCCCCAGCCCGCTAGGTGACCGGCATCGGAGGTTCCGCGCTCGAGCGGGCCCGGAATGCACGGGACGAAGTATCCCGTATCGGATTGTTTCCGCGCTCTTGCAGCTCATTCGCGCTTCAGTTCCGGTACCGGCGTCGCGCACCCAACCAGGCATGCGCAGCGCCGAGCCACCGGTCTGAGGTCGTTGCGGGCCTGGACGACCGTCTCTATTCGGTCAGCGCCTCAAAGTGACCGTTTCCGTCTCCATATGCATGCCGACGTACAACGGCGAAGCGTTCCTCGATGCGGCGGTCGCGAGTGCGCTGGGGCAGTCGTATGCAAATATCGAACTGCTGATCATCGACGATGCGTCGACCGACAACACTGCGCAGTTGACGCGCAGCATTGCGCTGCGAGACCACCGGGTCCGGTTCATCTCGAACGAGAAGAACCTCGGGCTGGTGACGAACTGGAATCGCTGTTTGCTCGAGGCGCGCGGTAAATGGATCAAGTTTCTGTTTCAGGACGACATCCTCGAACTGCGTTGCATCGAGGAACTGGTCGCCGCCGCAGAAAGTGGCAACGCGTCCTTCGTCGCGTGCTTCAGGGACTTCATCTTCGAAGGCGAGGTCGCGCAGGATCTGCGATCCCGGTACCAGGATCAGGCCGCGACGCTCGACGCGTGGTATCGGTCACCCACAAAGAGCCCATCGCAGTTCGCAGCACTCGCTTTGGCTCAGCCGCCGCGCAACCTCGTCGGAGAGCCGACCGTGACCATGTTCAAGCGGGAGCTCGTCTGGGAAATCGGATTGTTCGATCCCGCGCTCATCCATCTCTGCGACGCCGAGTACTGGCTGCGTCTGGGTACGCTTGCAGGCTTGCTGATGGTGCGCAAGAAGCTGGCGCGATTTCGCGTTCATGGAAAATCGACCTCGAGCGCAAATGCCTCGGAGCGACTGTTTCGTGCGAATTCGCTCGATCCGCTCATCATGTTGTACAAGGAGCTCTACGCGCGGGACTACTCGATATTCCGCCAATCAGCAGAGGGCGCCTTCGATGCTACAGGCAGGGCGGCGGAGTTCTGGGCGCTGTGCCATCACGCGAAGGCCCACGCCCAGGATGCGCACAACAACGGCGACGACGGTCCACTCAAGGAATGGAAGGCCGTCTGCGCACAATTCCCGCTCTTCGACAGGGTTCCCATCCACGAAGCGGCACGTAGAAAACTCCGGCGTCTGGCCGCCTTGCTGGCGGGACCGCGGTGATTGTCGCGTTGCCACAGATCCGAATGACGGCAGGACCAGGGATGGCATTCATTGATGGCGCCATGATGCACAGGGTGCACGACGCGCGAGGTTCAGGGTCCATCAAGGCACCGCCGCGTGCGAATGCTCGGTCGGCGCCCAGAGACACCCGGGAAGCGCGCTGAATCATGCGCCCCATCGCTTTCGCTCTAGTGTCCGGAACGGGGAATCCTGTCCCCAGCACACGCATCGCGTGTCTGAATCTCTTTCCGCACTTGAAGGCCGCCGGATACGAACCCCTGGTTGTTTTCGGTCCCGATCGACCTAGCGAGATGCCGGACACCGGAGCCCTCGCGGATCAGGTCATTGCAAGCGGTGCCCGGATTGCGGTATTCCAGAAGATTCACGGGCCATCCGTGTTGGACAGCATTGCGAAGCTGCGTGCGGCCGGGGTTCGCGTTGTGTACTGCGTTTGCGACCTGGTCGATAACGAGATGGCCGCAGCTACCAACGCAACGATCGTGGTCACCGAATTTCTGAGAAGTCTTTATCGTCCGGAGCTGCAGCATCTGATCCATGTCGTCCATGACGGGATCGAACGCCCGGACGTCGTACGTGAGTCTCCGATCTCAAGGCAGGACCACTCGGCGCTACTGCGCGCGATGGTGGTCACATCGCACGACATGTATCGTCTCCCGGTGTTCGATTTCCCGCCGGTCGGTTGGCGAGTTGACGTCATCGGGCGCTTTCCACCCCGCGATCGGCGGCGCGAACGCATTCTTGCGGCCAAGTGGGCGCTGTCGAAGACCGAAGATCTGGTATCGCGCATCGCAACCATTCGGGCAATGCTGCATCCACGCATCCGCTATTTTCCCTGGGGCCCGGAATCGGTGTATCGCGATCTCCAGCAGGCGGACATCGGGATCATTCCGGTAGACACTTCGGAGACCGCAGCCGGCGCATGTCCGGCACCATCCTGGAAGGTGAAATCGGAGAACAGGCTGACACTCATGATGGCAATGGGACTGCCGGTGATTGCGACGCCGATCCCTTCCTACGAGGCAGTCATGCGGCACGGCGATAATGGTTTCTTCGCCAGGTCGGGGGCGGAATGGACCTCCTGTTTCCATGCGCTCAGCGACCCCGGCCTGCGGAAGCGCGTGGGAGCACAGGCGCGCGCCAGCGTGGTGGAACGATTCTCGATTGAACTGCAGGCGTCGCGCTTCATTCGCGTGATCGAGTCGTTGCAGTAGCGGGCCTGATTGCGATCGGGCCGGCGCCGCACATGCGCCTCGGCCCTACCCGGCATTCAGGCGCGAAACGAGCGCCGGATGCATCCCCGTTGCCGGGGGCACCATGGCATCGGCGAAATTCGCGGTCTATCCTGCGGTTATGGGGTCGCCGCAGTGCGGCAACTCGAGCGCATCTTCTCTGGGGGATCGGAATGATCGCGAGGCTGAAACGGTTTGCTTGGATCCTTGGTCGTGCGCTCGGCCTGGAGCGCGCACGCGCAGCTTTGTCGAACAGTGCCAGGGCCTACCGAGAGCCCGCCGGCCCGAAGCTGAACCTGCCCCCGAATCTTCTCGAACCCGTCATCAGGAAAAGAGCGATCGACGCCGACGTTCCATCCGGAACCCTGTACGAGATCTGGCGCGAGATCCCGGGCGCCCACAAGTGGCTCCACTATTTTCAGATCTACGAGGCGCTGTTCATGCCACTGATCGGAAAGCCCATACGGATGCTGGAGATCGGCGTCTACAAAGGCGGTTCGCTTGCCATGTGGCGGCAGTATCTCCACCCGGAATCCGTGATCGTGGGAATCGATATCGATCCCGCCTGCGCCAGCTATGACGCACCCGGGCAGAACATGCACGTGCGCATCGGTGATCAGGCTGATGCCGAGTTCCTCCACGAGGTGAGTGCTGCGTTCGGGCCATTCGACGTGATCCTGGACGACGGAAGCCACCTCTGTTCGCACATGCTGGCGACCTTCGGCAACTTGTTCCTCGGCAGCCTGAAGGATGACGGCGTATATATCGCCGAGGATACGCACACGAATTTTTGGGACGGGTTTCGTGATCAGGGTTATTCGTTCATCGACCTGTGCAAGGACCTCGTGGACCTGATGCATTCGCACTATGTGCACAACGACTTCGAGAAGAAATTTCGACTCGGAGGGTCGGACCAGCTGGTCTCTGTCGCGGTGCCACGAATCTCCGCTCACATCAAGGAGATCAACTTTCATGATTCGATCGTCGTGATCCGGAAGCAATCGCCGAAGCGGCTTCCGGCCACCCAACACCGATGACTCCGGCCCGTCGGCCGTCCCGTCGAAGAACCGACTCCCCCGGGAACGAATGAAGTATTCTTTGGTCGCAGCGTTAGCTTTTCATGAAACGCTGCTCGGACCCCTATCCGTCGAACCCGGACAACTCAGAGCTTCCGATGAAATCCAATCTCTTCAGCACGATCGCACTGGCGGCCTGCTTCCTCGTCGTACCGTTCGCCCATGGCGCAGTCGAGGACGAAGACTGCGGCAATCTCACAAATGCGTTCGGACCGTTCGATTATCGCAGCGCCGCCAAGGCCAACATCGAAGTCGTCGAAACGCACCACTTCACGCCCAAGGTCGAGAGCCTGATCAGCGGTCAGGAAGGGCGGCTGGAGGCTGACATTTCATACACTCTGCGCGCGTTTCCGAACCACCATCGAGCGTTGCTCGCAATGGCGAGGCTCATGTTGCGCGAGAAGAAGACCAAGCTGCCTTTTTCGCCCTACAGCATCGAATGCTGGTTTCGCCGTGCCTCGCTGTACCAGCCGGACGACGGGCAGGTGCGGGTCATTCACGGCTACTACCTCAGCAAAGCCGGCAATCTCAAGGGGGCAGTGGATGAGTTCCAGGACGCCATCAAGCTTGGCGAGGACACCGGCAATGTTCATTACAACCTGGGGCTCGTGCTGTTCGAGCTGAAGGATTTCGAAGGGTCGCTGGCCAATGCGAAGAAGGCTTATGCCCTCGGGTTCCAGTTACCTGGGCTCAGAAACAAACTGCGTGAAGCCGGCATCTGGAAAGACGAATGATCCGGGCGCCGGCATCATGACGGCGCCGGATCCCCTGTTTCATTCAGCCAGTCGTCCCTTGTTGATCGCGACGTCGCGAGCGCGCGATGCTTCGCATCTCCCGCAGCGCGAGCGCGTGAGTAAACGTATAGATTCCGGCCCAACCCATGGATAGCTGCTCCGCGTCGCCGTAGACGTCCTGGATGTTCACCGGCAATCCGGCCAGACCCATCCTCGGCAATCGCTTGCCCAGGATCTGGAATTCGTAGCGGCGGCGTCCATAGCGCACCAGGCGACGCCAATACTTGCGCCATTCCGACACACTGGTCATCGGTACCGGGTCGAACTCGAACCATGCGTCGGTACAGGGATGAATGCGCGTGTCGTCCCAACCGCTCTTGCCGGGAGCGAGATCCCACTTGACGAGTGCGCCGAGCAGCCCGTCGTCGCCCTCCAGCTTGAGTGGCAGGCGCACCTGCTCGTCCTTCAGGCGGTCGACGAAAGATCCGCGCAGGGCATACAGGTTCGCCACGAGGGCGCGCTCGGTTACGAGGTTGTACGCGTCCTTTTCCTTGTTGCGGCCGGAACCCGGCGGCGCGGAGGACGCGTGTGCGTGCGCGTCCTCGCGGAGCGCTTTGGCAAGGTTTGCCAGCGCGCTGGGGCCGCTGCGCGCGTCACCATCCATGAAGAAGTAGATCTCCCGCCCCGGACACTGGTTTGGCACGGTGTCGTGGATGAAGACATTCCAGGCATTGCACTTGTCTCCCATCTTGATGGACACGAGATGCACGTCGGGGCGCTTCTTCTCGTAGGCACGCACGACGTCCTCGGTTCCGTCGGTGCAGCCATTGGCCATCACGTAAACATCGAAGTCCATGCCGGGATTGGCGGAGAAGATGCTGTCGATGCATGAGCCGATCTGCGCTTCTTCGTTGTAGGCCAGCACCATCACGGGAAATCGTTGACTACCTTGCATGAAGATTCGTCCTCTTGGATTGCGGGATCACACGCGACGCCGGATGAAAAACGGATCAGGCACGTCGGTGCATGAAGCAGTTCATTTCCTGAAGGTCGCCGTCGGAGGTGCGCGAAACGATCGTGAGATCCGAGAGATCGAATCCGGCGTTCTCGTAGAGCGACAAGGCTTCGAGATAGTGGGGCATGCCCTGGTACAAGGGGCGCACCGAGATTTCCGACTGCAAGCCCCGGACGCGCTCGAGGATGCCGCGCGCACCCTCGAAGACTTCGAGGTCGTAGCCTTGCGTGTCCATCTTGAGAAAGATGTTGGCCGCGGGATTCGAAGCGAGGATACCGGGCAGCAAGCCATCCAGGCGCCGGACTTCGACGCCCTGGGTCTCGACGCCCTTCTGCTTTCCCACCGGCGCCAGCAGCGAGCTCATCACCGTGAGGTTGACGAAAACGTTCATCTCGGTCGTCTTGTTCTCCCGCCCCAGGGCACACTGGAATCCCTGCCACTTCGGATCTTCGCGAAACCGCGCCTTCAGGACCGCGAACTCGCGCTCGATGGGTTCGAAGGAGACGATCTGACCGTCAAAGCCGATCCTTCGCAATTCAGAGGCAAACTGCCCCTGGTTCGCGCCGACGTCGAGCACGCAATCCACCTCCAGTCGTTGCAACAGCTGTCGCAGGTGGGACAGTTCGAGGAATCGACTGACGGGATTCTCCGGAATGTGGAGGTCCGCGGCCACCGCAGACAGTGCAAGGCGCTTCAACAGCTTTCCAAACATGGAACGGATCCCTTCGGTCTCTTGGGGAACAACGCGGGCAGTGAACCGCCGCGGCAAACTGGACAGGCACAATGCGAGCCTGAAATCGTATGCAGAGCCTCGGGAAGCACGCGCCCGCACCGCCGCAATGGTACTGGGTCCCTGCCGCCACGGTCGCGCCGTCCTCCACGCCCGTAACAGGACGTCGGCATTCTTGACACCATGGCCGACTTCTCGGCATAAGCGACTCAATGTATTGATCATTTCGATCTGGTTCGGGTATTGCTCTCGCGTCGTTCACTTGTTCCCGTACCGTCTGTCGCCGCGTGCCGACGGATGATCGTAGCGACTAACAAAATGGTGGAGCAATGAGAAAAAATCGTTTTACGCTGTCGTCATTTGTGCGCCATGGGGCCTTGATCGGCACCTTGA
The DNA here is from genome assembly GCA_038324085.1 of Burkholderiales bacterium. Lineage (GTDB taxonomy): Bacteria > Pseudomonadota > Gammaproteobacteria > Burkholderiales. Next base: position 23,844 of record JBBQHP010000019.1, on the reverse strand, counting down.
CCGCGGCGACCAGCTTCCCCGCGGTCGCGGCAGTAGACCTCGGCAACCTGCTGTCGATCCTCGACAGCACGTCGGATGCTTCCTGGGCCAAGGTGAGTCTCAATCTGTACTCGGATGCCTGGCCCGCGCTCGAAGATCGACCGCTCAACAATACGAGCTTCGCCAATCCGAACGGAGTCATCCTTCCGTGGAGCAGTTTCGCCTGGGACTCGAACAGGGGCGAACTCATCCTCTTCGGCGGCGGGCATGAGAATTACGCCGGAAACGAGGTTTACTTGTGGCAGGGCACCACGCAGCAGTGGACCCTCGGCTCCCTTGCCAGCCAGATGGAACAACTCCCCACGCCGCAAGGTGCGATCTTCATTCCCGTGGACGGCGCAATCAACGCGCCGACCTCGATCCATACCTACGACAACAACGAATACCTGGCGGTCGCGGACCGTTTTCTTGCCCTCGGCGGAGCATCGTTCAATTCCGGCGCTGCGCAGCAGATCGAGAACCCTGACGGCACGCTCCGGTCGACGGGGCCGTACCTCTGGGATCCAGGCAAGGCCGACGGGACCAAGGTCGGCGGGACGACCGGCTCGGGCGTGAACCCCGCGGTGCCGGGCGGACAGATGTGGCAGGACCGGGACGTACGCAACCTGTTCACTGTCACGCTTCCAGGTGGAACGCTACCGGTGTCGAACATCGATGGCACCACAGCGGCCACGGTAGAAGGCGGCAAGGATGTCCTCTATTTCACCGGGGGTGTTGGCGGCGGAACGGACAAGTACCTATTCAGGTACGTCATCGCCGACGTGCAGGACCCTTCGCAGGACACCGTTTCGTTCATCGGCAGCTGGAACGGCGGACCGAGCGCATATGGTGCCGCGGGCATCGACCCGGCCTCGGGCCTCTATGTCGCCATGAGCGACAATGCCGCATCACCTTTCGTCATCTGGGATACGCGAGCCGCACCCGGTGTAGGCAATACGAGTCATGGCATCGTCCTGAGTGCTGCCGGCCTCACCAGCTTCGATTCATCCTTGATCTCAGGCATCGATTGGGACCCGTCTACGCAGGCCTTCTGGGTCTGGTCCGGTGGCGGCAGCGTGTGGAAACTCACGGCCCCGTCATCTGGCGTGCTCACGGACCCCTGGCTGTTCATTCAGGAGACCGATGCCGCAGCACTTCCCCTGGATGGCGTCCCCGGCAATGCCTCTTCCGCAGGCGGTGTCCGCGGCAAGTGGAAATACATCCCCAATCTGCACGCCTTCATGGCGCTCGAGGCGAGCCCGGCCGGCGAAGTATGGCTGTACCGTCCCGAGGGTTGGATCAATCCGATCCCCGAACCCGAAACCTATGCGCTGATGCTCGCCGGATTGGCGCTCGTAGGTTGGATCGCGCGACGCCGCGACGGCACCTGATCAGATCACATGACTCGGAGCGGCAGCGATCATCTGCCGCCTCGGGTTTCAGCTCGCTACGCGATCGAACAACTCGGCCAGTTGCCGCGACCGCGCCGCACGTGAATGACCGCGAATCCCGTCGGGGGCGGGATGGGTGATCGTTCCGGCAGCGGCATCGGCAAGATAGCTGCGCAGCACGCCCACGATGCCATCCACGTCGTGAAGCGACGAAAGGTACGGAACACCGGAACGCTTCAGCAGGTCACCGGTGTCACCCGCCGGGTCGGCAAGGCCGACGATGGGTCGGTAGGTCCTGAGATACTCGTAGGTCTTCGCCGGTATCTGCTCATTACAGTTCGAGGCCTGCAGCACCAGCAGGCCATCGGCCTCGACCATCTCGGCCAGCGCCGCCCGATAGGAAAGCGACGGCGCCAATTCAATGAGATCTGCGACACCCTGGCCCCTGGCGAGCCGTTCGATCAACGCATCCTGCCCCGACGCGCGGAACCGGATCCCGAACGTGTCTGCCGAGAGCTCGCCGCCCTGCTTCAGTCGCGCCAACGCCGCGAACAAGGCGGAGGGATCCCGCTCCACCGGGTAGACCACGCCACTGTGCAACAGGATGACCTTGCCACGCAGCGGCGATTGCCCGCGATCCTCGATTCCGGCAAAACTTTCCTCGTCATAGCCATTCTCGATGGTGACGACTTTCGGCGCGCAGTCCGGGTAGCGGGCCTTGTACGTATCGGCCGCGCCCCGCGTGGTGAAAACCGAGGCAGCGGCGTGCTCGAGCGCATGGCGCTCGATCCGCGAAAACCAGCGCCACGTGGCCGGATCCTCCGGGTAGCCGTCCTGCGCCATCGGATCCCGGAAATCCGCGACCCAGGGCACGCCTGACCAGCGATGCGCCATGGCTCCGACGATGTGGGCCGTGGCGATGGGATAGGTACTCCAGACGATGGCCGGGCGCTCCGTGCGAATGAGCTTCAGGATGCCCGGAACCGCGCCCGCGGCCCACGATGCCCACCGATCCGGACGCGCCAGGAATCCGGGATATCTTCCACGCCACGACAGGTGGCGCTGCGCGTCGAGCGCCACCGAGCGGTGAACCTTGACGATCTCCGGCACGCTCGACAACAGGTCGTCACTGGTCTGCTCGTATGCAGCAGGGCGCACCGTGAGAACCACTGGACGCCACCCCAGCGCCGGGAGGTTCTGGACGAAGCGTAGCGTCCGTTGCACGCCGCTGCTACCGGCGAACGGCGGAAAATGAAATGCGATCATAAGGACGGTTCGCATCACGTGCGCGCGAGCCAGCGACCGACCCCGGCTGCGACCGCTGCCTTCCAGTCGGCACGGGAGAAGGTGTGATCCGCCTCTGAAAAATCGAGGCGCTCGCAATTCGGGCCCTCGAGACCAGCGCTCCATGTGGATTCGCGGCCCACACGCTCGAGAAATTCCTTCGCCGTCAGATCGTTGCCGCTCAACAGCAACAACTTCGGACCCTGGTGCGTCCGCAGACCCGCCAGCATCCTCTGCTGGAAGGTCTGGACCTGCTCATGCGTGCGTCCCGGTCCGAAGGCCCGCGCAAAGGCCCGCGCCGTTTCCCTGGTCGCTGCGCCCACGTCGACGCCACCGGAGACAAGTTTGCGCCAGAATGCCCCCGACAGAAGCCGACCGCCGTAATAGTGCTTTACCTGCGTGATCGCCTCGGTCTGAGGATCGCGCACCCAGGGATTCGCCAGCACCAGGGCCGCGACGCGCGCGTCGGTGCCGGCATACATCATTGCGGCGGAGGCGCCGTCGCACAAACCCCACAACGCTACGCGCCGCACGGAGCCGCACGAGTCCGTCAGAGCGTCGATCGCTGCGCGAATATCTTCATCGATGTTCTCGAAGGTCCGGGCCAGCCCTTCAGAATCGCCCATGCCACGATAGTCGAAACGCAGGACGGGCCAGCCTTGAGCAGCGAGCGCACGGCTCAAGTGAACGAACTGTCGGTGACTGCCCGCGCGGTATTGCGGACCGCCGACGACGATGACGATGCCCAGGTCAGTCGCGGTTCCGGACGGCTCGGCAAGGACCCCGATCAGCCGGTCTCCGGCGCAATCGAAGACGATGCCCCGCTCCACGAAGGTCATGTCGATATCCGCAACGACGGCGCCATCACGCTGTCGTCGCGCCCAGACGATCGATCGAGAAATCCGCCAACGTGGAATTCTCGGCGATCTCCAGCGTCATCCAGAACGGCTCGCCGACGCCGTGGCCGTAGTCGATTGCGACGCCGTGGGAGCGCAACGCCGCAATCGCCCGGGCCGAGCCGGGCGGCGGTTCAAGGCTCGGTTCCCCGCCCGTTTCGAGCCAGTCGATGTGCGCGGGCCAGCGGCGCCATTCGCCGAGAGTGCGTTGCGCCATGGGCAGAACCAGTTCCGGATCGAGATCGTAGCCGGCGACCTCAAGGCGTTCGCCGGCCTCGAGACGCTTGCGCAGTTCCTTCGTCGTTGTCGTCGCGCCCTTGCCACCGAACGTGTCCGCGGCTACCTTGACGCGGAGGATCTGGGTCAGGAACTGGTCACCGGAAACCACCGGTTGCCACAGCAGGACCCTGGATCCGTCGTCCGTCAGTTCGGTGGCGAGCAGGCTGCCCGAACGCACGGCCCAGAAGCCGACTGGTTGTCCGCTGGTCCGCGCCAGGTCGGCGGCAGCTGCCCGGTAGTCATCGACCCAGGTCGCCCAGCGGGCTTCGCCGAACTCGCCCGGACTGTCCCCCGTGCCGAACGCGTCGACCGACCTGACCTGAAATCCCGATTCCGCAAGCCGCCTGGCGGCGAGGGCGAGCGTACGGCGGCACTTGTTCATCTCTTCGCCGAACGCGGGCAGCAACAACAGCGCGCCCCTGGATGGACTTCGGGCGGGCGTCCAATCGACGCAGAAGCGCGGGCCGACGCCAAAATCGCGGTAGCCGGCAGCGAGTTGGCAGGCGCCCGCCATGGTTCAGGCTTGGATTTTGCTGTCGACGAACGCCACGAGCGCGCCGAAGGATTCGAAAGTCTGCGCGTCGAGTTCGTCATCCTCGATCGTGATGTCGAAGCGTTCTTCTACCGCCGTCAGGACACTCACCACGGCCATGGAGTCGAGTTCCGGGATGGCACCCAGCAGGCGGGATTCGGGAGTCAGTTTTGCGGCGCGCGATCCGAGGGACAGCGTCTGTTCGAGGATGGATCGGACGGCATCGACCGTCGAAGCTCGGGGATCAGTCATGTTTGGGGGAAGGATTGTCGTGAAGAAACAGGGCAGGAGTGCCGATGGCGGATAATCGGGGTCGCGATTATCCCATCAAGGAGTCGGTGCAGGCCCGCCGCGTGTAGCAAGAACAAAGCCGGTGTCGTGTCCGGCGTTCGATTCTTCCCGTATCCGCTCATGATCGCCAGCCTACTAGACGCCTTCAGAACTTTCGGTCTGCTCGACGGCAGCCTGTTCCTTTTCGGCCGAGTGTGCACCAGGCTGACCGGGGGTCGCTGCCGGGTCCAGAAATACGTCCTGGTCGCGCAACCCGTGCCTGCCGCGCGAATCGCACCCGCGGCCCGGCCAGGTGCGGTCGAGATCCGCAGCATCAGCGCGGACGAGTCGCGCAAGCTTGCATGGCCGCGACCGGACGCGGTCATCGAGCGGCGCTATCGGCACGGCGCCTTCTGCATCGGCGCATTCCGCAATGGCCAGCTGATCGGCTTCCAGTGGACTGTCGTCGGTCCTTATGAGGAAGACGACGTTCGCTCGCGCTTCGTACCGGTTCCCGCTGGCCGGGCGGCGTGGGATTTCGACATCTGGATCGCCCCCGAGTACCGGCTCGGCCGAACGTTTCTGCGTTTGTGGGACGCAACTAACGCGATGCTGCACTTGCGCGGCGTGCTCTGGTCCATGAGCCGTATTTCGGCGTTCGCGCCCGAATCGATACGCAGCCACGGAAAGCTGGCAGCAAGACGGGTCGGGAGCAGCCTCTATTTCATTGCCGGCCCATTGCAGCTGACAGTCGTGAGCGGCCCGCCCTTCTTCCACGTGGGCATGTGCCCGACCGCGCGCCCCGTCATCGACGTCCCGGCGCCAGACCCGACGCCGGCGGCCGCAGGCGTTCAACCGCTTTCCCAAACCACTCCCGACCGATGAGATCCAGCCACCGCACCGTCGTCTCTGATCTGCTCCGACCCGAGGGTCGCGAAGACCGCCCCGCACTTCGCGACGGAACGCTCGACGTCTCCTATGCCGAACTGCTCGATCAATGCAACGCCTTCGCCCAAGGCTTGCTGGGGCTCAATCTCGCGCGCGGCGAACGCGTGGCCGTCTATCTCGAGAAGCGGCGCGAAACCGTCATCGCCATGTTCGGCGCTGCTGCCGCGGGACTCGTATTCGTTCCCGTCAATCCGCTGCTGAAGGCCGATCAGGTCGGGCACATCCTCCGTGACTGCAATGTCCGGGTACTGGTGACCTCGGCCGATCGTCTCGAGTTGTTAGCCGCAACGCTTGCCGGTTGCGAAGACCTGCGCAGCGTCGTCTGCGTCGACCAGGCACCGCAGCCCGCACCGTCGGGAATCCAGGCATTCGCATGGGGTGGCTTCATGCAGGCATCGGACAAGGTCCGACCGGCGCATCGCGTGATCGACACCGATCTCGCCGCCATCTTCTACACCTCCGGCAGCACCGGACGTCCCAAGGGGGTGATGCTGTCCCAACGCAACATTGTCTGGGGCGGCATCAGTGTTTCCAGTTACCTGAACAATCACGCAGAAGACCGCCTGCTCGCCGCACTGCCGCTGTCCTTCGACGCCGGATTCAGCCAATTGACGACAGGGTTCCACACCGGCGCGTGCGTCGTCCTGCATAACTTCTTTCTGCCGAAGGACGCGGTCAAGGCCCTGGGGGCAGAGCGCATCACCGGGCTCACCGCCGTGCCGCCGCTGTGGTTCCAGTTGATCCAGCACCCATGGCCGGAGACTGTGACCGATCACTTGCGCTATATCGCGAACACGGGTGGTCACATGCCCCGGACGACACTCGAAGCCCTGCGCGGCCGCTTGCCCAAGACGCAGGTCTTCCTGATGTACGGCCTGACCGAGGCATTTCGCTCCACCTACCTGCCGCCGGACGAAGTCGACCGCCGCCCGGATTCCATCGGCAAGGCCATACCCAACGCCGAGATCCTCGTGCTGCGCGAAGACGGGACGCACTGCGCGCCGCGTGAGCCGGGTGAGCTGGTCCACCGGGGCGCGCTGGTGGGCATGGGGTACTGGAACGATCCCGAGAAGACAGCCGAACGCTACAAGCCGCTTCCGGGACGGGAGTCAGGATACGTACTGCCCGAGTACGCGGTGTTCTCGGGCGACACCGTATACGCGGACGAGGACGGCTTCCTCTATTTCGTCGGGCGCCGCGACGAGATGATCAAGACGTCGGGTTACCGGGTGAGCCCCACGGAGATCGAGGAGGTCGTCTATCGCACCGGGCTTGTCGCCGAGGTGGCAGCGCTGGGAGTCGCTCACGACCAGTTGGGCCACGCGGTGGTTCTCGTGGTCGTGCCTGCGAAGACCGACATCGATGCTGCCGCGATCAAGGCAGCCTGCCAGCAGACTCTCCCGGGTTACATGGTTCCCAAGCACATCGAGCTGCGCACGGGTAATCTGCCACGCAATCCGAACGGCAAGATCGATCGCAAGCAGCTCGCGGACGAATTCCGTTCGATGTTCGAGAACGCCATCCCGTCATGAACGCACCCAATCCTTCACTCGCGCCCGGCATAGTCACGGCCAATCCGTTTCCCGTCGAGAATGGCGAGATCGTGATCGGTGGTCTGCCGTTGTCGCGCCTCGCAGCGCGCACCGGCTCGACGCCTTTCTTCGCTTACGACCGCGCGCTCATCTCCGCCCACGTGCGCGCTGTGCGATCGGTACTGCCGCCCGAGATCGACCTGCACTACGCGATGAAGGCCAATCCGATGCCCGCGCTGGTGCGGACGATGGTCGGGCTGGTCGATGGCCTCGACCTCGCTTCGGCCGGCGAGATGAAAGTTGCGCTCGACGCCGGCGCGGACCCGGCCGAGATGAGCTTCGCGGGACCGGGCAAGCGCCCGGCGGAACTGTGGCAGGCAGTGGCCGCGGGCGTGACGATCAACCTGGAATCTCCCCGCGAGCTCGAGGCGATCGTCGCCGCGGGCTCTGCGTTGGGCGTCAGGCCGCGTGTCGCCGTGCGGGTCAATCCCGACTTCGAGCTCAAGGCTTCCGGCATGAAGATGGCGGGGGGGCCCAAGCAGTTCGGCGTCGATGCCGAACAGGTCCCGGAGCTGCTCGCGACGATGGGCCGCATGCCGATCGAGTTTCGCGGATTCCATGTCTACAGCGGATCGCAGAATCTCAAGGCCGAGGCGATCTGCGACGCGCAGGTCAAGACTCTCGAGCTCGCTGTTCGGCTCGCCGAACATGCGCCCGGCCCGGTGCGGATGCTGAATCTCGGCGGTGGCTTCGGCGTGCCGTACTTTCCCGGCGACCAGTCGCTCGATCTGCCGCCGGTGATGGAGAACCTGCGCGCCATCGCGGCTGACGCGCGCAAGCGATTGCCTGAAGCGAAGCTGATGATCGAACTCGGCCGCTATCTGGTGGCGCACGGCGGCGTTTACGTGATGCGCATCGTCGATCGGAAGGTCTCGCGCGGCCAGGTATTCCTGGTGACGGACGGCGGACTCAATCATCATCTGGCGGCATCTGGCAATTTCGGGCAGGTGATCCGCAAGAACTACCCGGTGCTGATCGGCAATCGCGCCGGCGCTGCACCGGAGGAAGAAGCCTCCGTGGTCGGCCCGCTGTGTACGCCGCTCGACATGCTCGGCGATCGGGTGAAATTACCGCGCGCGGATGTGGGCGACTTTGCGTGCGTACTATTGTCCGGGGCTTACGGCTACACCTCGAGCCCGTTGCAGTTCCTGAGCCATCCCCATCCGGTCGAAGTGCTGGTCTGACCGATGTCCGCATTCACTCCATTCGGCCTGATCGGCCGCGGCAAGCTCAACATCTTCATCTATCACAGCGTGAAAGCAGCACCGGATCCGCTGCAGCCGTCGGAGCCCGATGCGCGCCGGTTCGATGCGATCCTCGGCTTCCTGCGACGCTGGTTCACCGTCCTGCCACTGGCCGAGGCCGCACAACGCCTCGCGGACGGTACGCTGCCGTCGGCGGCTGCCTGCATCACGCTGGACGACGGCTATGCCGACAACTTCACTCGACTCCTGCCGCTGCTGGAGCGGCACGAGCTGCCCGCTACGATATTCGTCGCCGACGGCTATCTGGACGGCGGCTGCATGTGGAACGATGTGATCATCGAAGCCGTGCGCCATTGCCGGGCGGAGGCATTGGATCTTTCGGCCGAGGGACTACCGGTGGTGGCCCTGGGCAGTCTTGAAGCGCGCCGCCGCGCCATCGACATCTTGCTGCCGCTGGTGAAATATCGGCCGATTTCCGAACGCACACCGCTCGCGGCGACCATCGCGCGTCGCGCCGCCGTGATGCCCTCCTCCGATCTCATGCTCACCACTTCGCAACTGCAATCATTGTCGCGCTCGCCGCTCGTGACGATCGGGGCGCACACCCATTCCCACCCGATCCTCGCAGTGGAAGACGAAGCCACGGCACGCGCGGAAATGACCGCGTCGAAACTACGTCTAGAAGCACTGACCGGCGGGCCGGTGACGCTCTTCGCTTATCCCAACGGCCGTCCCGGCCAGGACTACACCGCCCGGGACGTGGGTCTTGCCCGCGCCGCGGGTTTCGAGGCCGCGGTCAGTACCGCCACCGGTTTTGCGACAGTCGATTCGGATCGCTTTCAGCTGCCGCGATTCACGCCGTGGGACCGCACGCTGCCGCGCTTCGCCGTGCGCATGGCGCGACACCTGGCGGGGCGTTCTACAACGACGGCGTTCGCCGCATGAGGAACAGCCTGATGGCCGTGGCCGGCGCCTCCGGCGAAGTGGCCGCGCGTCTGCGCGAGCGCGTGCGCAGCATTCCAGGCGCGGGCCTGCACCGGCCCGCGCAACTGACCTCGGCCAGCGCTTCGCTCGATTGCGGCGACGGCTCGTTCTTCGACGTGCACCCGGACCCCGGCGGCTTCTGTGCCGTCATCGGACATCCCTGGCTGAGAGACGGAACGCCGCGCCGCGCTTCGGCGCAGGACATCCTCGAGACATATCGCACGCACGGGCCGGCGTTGCTCGACGCGCTCTCGGGCGGATTCGCGATCGTGGCGCACGACGCCGGCAGTGGACGCACTTTGTTCGCCGGCGATCGCATCGGCATCCACACGCTTTGCTACGCCGCCGTGCCCGATGGCGTGATCATCGGACGCTACGCAGACGAGGTGGCTCATGCCCACCCCGAAGGGTCGCGGCTGTCGCTCCAATCGCTCTACGACTATCTCTACTTTCACGTCATCCCGTCACCGGCGACGGTGTTCGAAGGGGTGCGGCGCCTCGAGGCCGCCCACTTCGCCGAGTTCCGCGATGGGCAACTGACGGTCCGCCGCTACTGGAGTCCGGACTACGGCCGCGAGCCGGCGGGAACATCCGGTGACCGAGCCCAGCGGTTCCGGGATCTCATGCGCGACGCCGTGGCACGCGAGGCGCAAGGCGGCGCCGTCGGCGCTTTCCTGAGCGGGGGAACGGACAGTTCCAGTATCGTCGGCTGGCTGGCGAAGACGAGCGAATCGCCGCCGCGAGCCTGGTCGATCGGTTTCGACGCCGAGGGCTATGACGAGATGTCCTACGCTCGCCTCGCCGCGAAGCATTTCGGCGCGGAGCATCACGAATACTACGTGACGCCGGCGGACATCGTTCGCGGCATCCCGTTACTCGCCGCGCACTATGACCAGCCATTTGGAAACTCCTCGGCATTGCCTGCCTACTTCTGTGCACTCAAGGCGCATGAGGCAGGCATCGATCGACTGCTTGCCGGGGATGGCGGCGACGAGCTATTCGGTGGCAACACCCGCTATGCCAAGCAGCAGGTGTTCGAGTGGTACGGCTCGGTTCCGTCCCTGCTACGCAAAGGCTTTCTGGACCCGATTCTCGGAACCGGATTCGCGCGCGCGCTGCCCGGTGTGAAGAAGGCCGCGAGTTACGTGGCACAGGCCAACATTCCGTTACCGGCGCGGCTGCGGACCTACAACCTCCTGTCCCGGCTCGGCACTGCGCGGATGCTCAGTGCCGGTTTCTTGCGCGCCGTGGACGAATCGCGCCCGGCACACGACGAATCCGCCGTGTTCGCCCGGTGCACCGACCGCGCCGTCCTGAACCGCCAGCTCGCCTTCGACCTCAAGTACACCCTGGAAGACGCTGACCTTCCGAAGGTCGTGCACGCCTGCGAACTCGCCGGCTGCGATGTGCGTTTTCCGATGCTGGACGACGCCGTGGTGGCGTTCGCCAATCATCTGCCACCCGGGGACAAGCTCGACGGCTTCAAGCTGCGCCCGTTCTTCAAGGAATCTTCCCGCGGCTTCCTGCCGGACGAAATTCTGACCAAGTCCAAGCACGGCTTCGGGCTCCCGTTCGGCGCGTGGGCGCTGCGCGACGCCTCGCTGGGTGCGTATGCGCGCGAGAGCCTGGTTTCGCTGATCGACCGGGGTATCGTGCAGCGTTCGTTTGTGGACGAGGTGTTCGTAAGCGAACTCCCGGCCCACCCCGGCTTCTATGGCGAAGCCATCTGGATTCTCATGCTGCTCGTGCGCTGGCTCGATCACCATGCGCCGGGTTTTCAGATAGCAGAGTGAAGCGGCGTACGCCCGGGGGTCATAAAGTATCCGGCGCAGCGCTGCTCGCAACTGTATTTTGGACGGCGGCCTGCGCTTTCTTCCCTGCTGGGTCGGCAGTCGCGGCGGCGACGGCTGCAAGCGCTGCCGGCAGGTTGCTGCAAGTAGGTCCCACCAGGGCGATCAAGACCGTGTCCGGAGCAGCGGGCATGGCCCGCGAGGGCGATACCATCGAGATCGATGGCGGCGATTATCCCGGCGACGTCGCAATCTGGGCGCGCGACCGGATCACGATTCGCGGCGTCAACGGCCGTCCCCGTCTGATCGCGAACGGTGCCTCGGTTGAAGGCAAGGCCATCTGGGTGGTCCGCGCCGTGGACCTGCGGATGGACAACATCGAGTTCGTGGGTGCGCGCGTTCCCGATCGCAATGGCGCCGGCATCCGTTTCGAGCGTGGGTCCCTGCGCATCAAGGGCTGCGTTTTTCGCGACAACGAGAACGGCATTCTGACCGGCGGCGATCCCGACGCGATCCTGGAGATAGAGGATTCCGAGTTCGACCACAATGGCTCGGGGGACGGTTACAGTCACAATCTGTATGTCGGCGCCATCGCCCGACTGGTCGTGAAGGGTAGCTACTTTCACAGGGCGAACGTCGGTCATCTGCTGAAGAGCCGCGCGCGAGACAGTCGTATCCTGTACAACCGGCTCACGGATGAATCCGAAGGCCGCGCCAGCTATGAGCTCGAGTTTCCCAATGGCGGTCTTGCCTTCGTGATCGGCAACGTGATCCAGCAGTCGGATCGAACCGAGAACCCGGTGATCGTCGCTTTCGGGCGCGAGGGTTACTCGAGGGCGCCGAACGAACTCTATCTGTCCCACAATACAATCGTGAACGATCGCAAACAGGGGGGTGTCTTCATCCTCGCCGAACCGGGAGCTGACGTGGTGCAGACGTCGAACAACCTGCTCGTCGGCCCGGGCTCGGTGCGCGTCCCCGCAAACCGGATATCTCGCGGCGACATTGCGCTGGCTGATCGGACCCAGTTCGTCGATGCCAAGGCGCTCGACCTGAGGCTGAAACGTTCATCCCCCTTGCGCGGCAAGGCGACGCCCTCCGAAAGCGCCGACGGTTCATCGCTGCGCCCGACCGCCGAGTTCGCGGGACCGACAGGGACCCGTCCTGTCGAATCAGCCGGGCCATTGAGCCCGGGTGCGATGCAGTCGACAGGGACATAGGCGACACATGCCGAGGACTACGGGCCCGATCCGCAAACCCTCTCGATCGCTGCGTGCCTATTCGCTGCTGGCCCTGCCATCGGCCGCGGTAGTCCTGGCCTGGTGGCTGTCGCTGCATCCATTCGGCGGCAGCACGATGGTGTTCCCGCTCGCCGCCTATTGCGCCGTCATACTGATACGGCCGGACTGGTGGCTCATCCTCCTGCCGGCACTCTGGCCGATCGCCGATCTGGCGCGGTGGAGCGGACAGATCCATGTCACGGAGTCCGATGCCCTCGCGCTCGGGACTGTGGCCACGCTGAGCTTTCAGGCGCTGATCACCCGGCGCTGGCCCCATGCCGTCGATTCCGCGCCCTTCCGCGCTGGGATCACGGCGTGGGCGAGCATGGCCCTGCTGGCCGCCGCCACTGTCGTCGCCGTCGCGCGCGGCATGTCGGAGTTTCCGCCGGAGAGCTTCGAGGCATGGACAGGCTATTCGGGGAGCATGAACGCGATCCGGGTCGGCAAGGGTTTCCTGCTCCCGATGATGCTGCTGCCGTTCCTTCATGCCGCCTTGCGGCGAGACGGAAGGCGGGCTTTCGAACGCCTTGCGGCCGGGCTCGCACTGGGACTCGGGGCAGCATCGCTGGCGGCACTGTGGGAGCGCGTCGCGTTTCCGGGGCTGACCGATTTTGCCGCCGACTACCGCACCACCGCGCTGTTCTGGGAAATGCATGTGGGTGGCGCTGCGCTCGATGGCTGGCTCGCCCTCACCCTGCCATTCGCGGTATTCAGCGCATGGCGCTGGCGCAGATCACCCGCAATACTTACGGCCATGCTGGCGATCCTGGCGCTGGCCAGCTACGCGATCCTCACCACCTTTTCGCGCGGGCTCTACCTCGGCATCATGGTCGGTGCCGTCACTCTTGGCGTCGCGGCCCTGGTCGCCCGAACCGATGTCGAGAAGGCTGCCGGCTTGCGCCCAATCGTGGCCATCGGAGCGACCGGACTGGCGGCCTTCGCGATAGCGGCCATCGCATTCCGGCATGGGGGCTACCGTGGCGCGGCGGCAATGCTCCTGACGGGAGGACTGGCCTACGCGCTTGTCGGTCGACTGAGCGGCCTGCGGGCGGGTGAAGTTGTCGCAGCTCTTGGGCTCGCCGCAGTAATCGCAGGCGCCAGCACATGGTTCGGATCACTCTTTCCCAAGGGGCCGTATGTGATGTTTGCCCTGGCCTGGGCCGCGGGAGCAGGCATGACCTGGCATCTGTGGCACGGTGCCGAGGACCGTGGTTGGCGCGTGCTCGGCTTCGCGATCTTCGGTTGGGCCTTGTTCGCTGCCGTTGGCGTGCCCGTCAACTGGGGCGGCGAGGTGGCGTTGCCCGATTCCATCGGAGCGGCCGTGTTGATCGCGATTCCGGCCATCGCTCAGGCTGCTTCCCGGCGTCGCCTCTGGACTCCCAATTCGAGCGGAATACTGGCCGCTGGTGCCCTCGGGATTGCGAGTTTGCTGGCAGCGGCCGTTTTCGGCAGCAACTTTTTCCAGGCGCGGGCGGCCACCACCGGCGCGGACCTGGCGGGTCGCCTCCAGCACTGGCGCAACAGCATGTCCCTGGTCGACACGGATACGGAGCGGTTACTGGGAATAGGCGCCGGACGGTATTCGGAGGCCTATTTCTGGAAGGTGCCGAAGGGGCAGATTCCCGGGACATGGCGAATAATCGAAGAGCCGGGCAATACCTTCCTGCGCCTGGGCCCGCCGAAATACATGCGCGGGTTCGGGGAATTGTTTCGCGTCACCCAAGCCGTCCCGCTCGATATGCGCGGGCCCTTTCTCTATCGATTTCGGGCGCGTGCCCCTGCAGATTCCGTGCTTCGCTTCGAGGTCTGTCGCAAGCATCTGCTCTACACGCACGACTGCGTGATCCGCACCTTCGGCATCAAGGGAGGCGACAGGTGGCAATCGTTCAGCGGGGCAACCGAGCGCGGGGCCCTCGACCCGGGCGCCTGGTACGCCCCGCGCCTTGCTTCCCTGTCGCTCGATCTGGATGGCGATGCGCCGGTGGACGTCGACGACCTGGAGGTCGCGGACGGACAGGCTCGAGCCATCGTTCGCAACGGGACTTTCGATTGGGGCCCGGCACTATGGTTCTTCACGTCCGACAAACAGCACCTGCCCTGGCACGCCAAGAACATGGCTCTGCATGCCTACGTGGAAGGCGGCATGCTCGGTCTCGTGGCGCTGGGTTCGGTCATCATCCTCGGACTTGGCAGGGTGAGCCGCCGCATGCGCTCGAAAGGTCCGGCCGCGGCCGTGCTACTCGCGAGCCTGCTGGCGTTCCTGACGGTAGGATTGTTCGACAGCCTGATCGATGTCCCCCGACTGTCGTTCTGGCTCGTTATCGTGCTATGGCTCGCTCTGGTGCTGCGAAGGGATCTCGGGAGTCAGCAGAGAATCTCGATATGACCCGGAGCGCCCGGCCGCCGGCAGAATCGAGGCCGAAGCGGTCGCTGGACGTCGAATATTCTTACAGAAGGCTTGGAGCAGATCGGGATGCCGCGCCAAGTATGTTAGTCATATCAGCATTTTACGAACCGGATCTGTGCTGGAACCCGTCTTGCTAAGGATTAGGCTGACTCGGAGAACTCCGGAAAGCATCCATGACCCAGCATCTCAAATCACGGCGCAAGATCGTCACCGCGGGTATCGCGGCGCCGTTAATCCTGACCGTACGACCTTCCTCCGCCACTGCTCTTGCGAGCAATCGCTGCATGGAGAAGGACGCACTGAAGCCCCCGCCCTCCAACATCCTGTGCGATACGCCGGACGAGTGGATGCGTTGGCAGACGCAACCTTGCGAGTTGACCGTGAAGGTCAACAACAAGATGACGAAACTCACCGGGCGCCGGTTCATCCGCAACATCACCGGTTCGTGCTACTACGAACTCGACAAGTACTCGCCGAACACCGTCACGCCGAAAGCGTGCTCATACGTTCCCGGCGCACCAGGCGTGGTCGAGAATATCCCGAGCGGTACCGGGATGAAGTACTGTCTGGTGAAGATCGACACCGCCGGGGTTCCATGTGCCTACAACTGGGAATCCTCGGTGGGTGCCCAGAAGTGCACGAATTCCTGCTGGACGTCGCTGCGGCCGCGTTAGCACCCGACCGGGCCCTCGCGGGCTAGCGCCCGCCGGTCCATGGAACGCGCTTGGACAATTGCGGCACCGGGTGAGACCCGGTTGCATTTCTTCTCGGACGGGTGTGCAGTATTCAATCCGATCCGGTGGGAGACGCATGTCATCGATCTGCTGGTTGGCACGCTGATGGAGGCGCTGCTCGAAGGCCCCAAGAGCATTCCGGAACTGGTCGCCATAGCACTCGACGCGAGCGATCTCCCCATTCAGGAAGGCGCGCTGTTCGTCGACGCGACGCTGGTTCAACTTTCCGGGCTCGACCTGGTTGCATGACGCGCCTTTCAGAATGTTCGAAGCGCGAGTTGAGCGAAATGCTCGCGGATACCGGGATCGTGCTGGACATCGGGGCTGCTTCGATTCGCGTGCGCAGTGATTCCCCCGCACTGGCTCAGGCGCTCGGTACGGTGTATGGCGAATTTCCCGTCCTGGATCACGACGCTTTCTGCGAGGTGAGCGCGTCCATCCTGAGGGTCGGCGGTGCTCGACGATACTTCCATCCTCAGGTGGATTTCGAAGTGGACGGCTATCGGCCGTTCGAGCCGTTTCCGGCCGATACGCACCTGCCCCTGTTCGAATGGGGTGTCAACTGGACCCTCGCCGAACGTTTCAATCACTGCCTCCTGCTGCACGCGGGGGTCGTCGAGAAACTCGGCGTCGCCATCGTGTTGCCGGCGATTCCCGGCTCGGGCAAGAGCACACTGACCGCTGCATTGATGCTGAGCGGTTACCGCCTTCTCTCCGACGAGTTCGGCGTCGTGCGATTCGACGATGGTGCGCTGCTGCCAATGCTGAAAGGTGCCGCGCTGAAAAACGCTTCGATCGACGTTATCCAGGCAAGATTTCCGCGCGCGCGGCTCGGCCCGTCGTTCCCGAAGACGCGCAAGGGAACCGTGGCGCATCTGTCGCCGAACGCCGCCAGCGTGACGAGGCGACATGAACCCGCCTTGCCCGGTCTCGTGGTATTTCCGCTCTATCAGGCCGGCGTCGAGACCGTACTTGAAACGATGGGCCGGTCACAGGCATTCTCGAAGCTCGTGGTGAACTCGTTCAACTACGAGATCGCGGGACCTGCGGGCTTTGCGGCGGCGTGCAGACTGATCGACGAATGCGATTGTCACCGGCTGATCTACTCTGATCTCGACTCTGCGATCGCGACCATCGACAGGCTCACGGCGTCAGTCGCCGAACGTCGGGGCTAACCCACGGCGAGGCGCGTACCGTAGGATGGCGGTTCTTCTCGCCGCGTGCCCATGGCTGACCCGATTCCGTTGCGTGCCCGCCACGCCCGACTCCTGCTTGTCCTGCTCACTCGCCCGGAAGAGAGCGGACCATGGTCGCCCGTCGAGTGGGAGTTGGCAGTTCGGGCAGCAAGAATTTCGAAACTGCTCGGGACGATCCACGTACGGCTCACCGACGCCGGTCTGGCCAACACTATTCCGCAGCGTGCTGCAGGGCTCCTGGAGGCAGACCTCCGGGTCGCGCAGCATCGGGCGGCGATGGCCCGTATCGAACTTCGCGGGGTCGACGTTGCGCTGCGGGACTACGACGGGCCGCTGCTGCTTCTGAAAGGCGCCGCATACTCGTTACTCGGGCTTCAGGCGAGCCGAGGCCGCATCTTCGAGGACGTCGATCTGATGGTGCCGAAGGCGCGGCTTCAGGAAGTGGAGGACCTCCTGACAATGGCGGGCTGGGAGAGCGAGACTCCCGACGCGTACGATCAGCGTTACTACCGGGAATGGTCGCATGAACTGCCACCCATGCGCTTTCCGGGACGCCCCATGCAACTCGACGTTCATCACACCATCGTTCCGGTAACCGCCCGATTCCATCTCGACGCAGCGCGCCTCGTGGCAATGGCTGCGCCGATCGTAGGCTCCCGGTTCTCCGCCCTGCACCCGGCGCATCAGCTGATCCATGCGGCTGCACACGTGTTCGCGGATTCGGATTGCGTCTCCAGGCTGCGCGACCTCGTCGACATCGATGCCCTTGCGCGAGAGCATGGCACGGCGCCCGACTTCTGGGCCGTGGCCTTCGCTGAAGCGGCGCGAGCCGGCCTCGAACGACCGCTATGGTATGCGCTTGATACCTGCACGAGATGGCTGGCAACGCCCATCCCATCCGCGCTGGAAGGTGCCCGGTCCAGCCAGCGTCCGGTCGCGCCGGTCCGGGTTCTGATGCGAACGATGCTGACGCACACGTTGCCGCCGCACTCCCCCGAGCGGCCGGGCAACATTGCGCGAGGCATCGCGGGGCGCGTTTTGTACTTGCGTTATCTCTGGTTGCGCATGCCGATGCGCCTGCTTGCGTACCACGCAATGCGAAAAACGTTGCGCACTGTCCGGGAAAAGCTCAAGGCACCCCGCGTGCAGGCAGACGCAGATTGAGGCAGTGCCTCAGCGCCCGACGACCCAGGCGGCAATGTTTCCGAGCAGTTCGTAGCAGGCGAGGTAGCTCGCGTAGAGGGCCCGCATGCTCGGCACCAGGTCCCACGGTAGTTCGAGCCCGAGATCCGGAATCACCGTCGGTGCGGCTATCGCCGTGATCCCCACTGCGCGGAATTCCCGCTGCGCTCTTCTTGCATCGACCGCATGGCTCACCACTGCAATGCGGGAAATACCTGCCGACTTAAGTAGTTGCGCGCTGAACAGCGCGTTCTCGCGTGTGTTCCTCGAACGGGATTCGCGCCAGCGAACAGGGACCTGATATTCGTCCTCGAGCATGTCGGCCATCACATCGGCTTCCGGTCGCCCGCCCGTGGTGGCCCCACCCGAGACCAGTAACGGGATTGACGCTCTACGCGCAAGGAATGCCGCATAGCGGATCCTCTCGAGGGTCAAGGTGCTGGGGGCATCGTCCCCGAACTCCATCGCGCCGGATCTCAGGCCACCGCCCAGCACGACGATGGCCTGCGACGTGCGTAGATCCGCCCCGGAGATCGGCCTTGAGACACCTCCGACAAGAATGGTGAGGACCGCAGCAAACCATGGAACCGAGAGGAACAATAGCGATGCGGCTGCGGACCAAGCGAGTCCGAAACCCAGGATTCGACGCCGGCGCGCCAGGATCAGCCCCGCCATCAGGAGCATCAGTGGGCCGGACGGCGGCAGCAAGGCTGCGCCCGTTACCTTTCGAGCCACGTACATCCACGAATCCATCCGGGTCTCCATTGCGACTCACCTGCCGCCCAGCGAGAGGATATGGGAATTCATCTCGCGCCGGACGCCGACGGGTTCCGACAGCTTCCGACGACGGGATTTGCCCATTTTTGTCAGATTCGTCGACATCGACTCAGGTGTTCCGTGTAGAGGCCTGAATTGCATGGAAAAGCAAATTCTGGCCTCATATTTGCGTTTTAGAACCTGACATAGAATATTTCTAACCCATTAAAAACATGCAAATTTTTTTTGGTGACTTTGCTTTTCTTCCACTGTAGCATTCGTCCTCGAAACTTCGGTTTCGAGAGGTTTACAAGGTTTTCAAGCTCTCTGCCTTCGGACGTCAAGCCGAGCCCAAGTCTCGGCATTGATAGGATTCCCGAGGGGCCGCATGGGCAATATCAACACGTGAGAGGCGTTTCGCCGCACACGTCGAAGGGGTGAGAATCATGGTCCTCCTGCTGAATCAGCGAATTCCGCTGGCCGCAGTCCTAGAACTGATCTTTGCCGGCATCATCTTTTTCCTCGCGTGCGTGGCGACCTTGACCGGGATCAGAACCACGGTTGTGGACAGTCATCTGGCGATCGGCGTCGCAGCCGGAATCTATGCGGTGGTCCAACTGTTGAGCGTAGTCGCGTTCGGCGTTCATCGCATGGAGCGGATGCGGTCGACGACACATTTCGCGGCACGAGTGTTCGCGAGCCTTCTGGTGGGTGGCACGGTCGCCTATCTCGCCTTCGGGATGTGGGGGGAAGGTCACCTGTACCAGGGCGCACTGCCAGTCGCCTTGTTGATGAGCGCCACCGGCATGCTGCTGGTTCGGATGATCCTGATGGCGAGCGTGCAGCTCGGTTGGCTTACGCATCGTATTCTCGTGCTGGGCACGGGGCCGGAAGCGGCTGACGTGGAACGCTCTATCCGTGACCACAAGAAATCGGGCGTGGTCATCGCGGGCTTCTATCCGCTCAGCAACGGCTCCCCCGTGACCGTTGATCCGGGCCGGATTCTCCGCAATCAGCCCTGCCTCGATCGTGCGATCGCCGACCTGGGTGTACACGAAATCGTGGTGGCAGTTCAGGACCAGCGCGGGGGTTTCCTGCCGGTCAAGGAGTTACTGGCGTGCCGCCTACGCGGTGTCCGGGTGACCGATCTGCCCGGGCTGTTCGAGCGGGTCACGGGCGAGGTCCCCGTCGCGTCATTGAAGGCCAGCTGGCTGATCTACGGCGATGGATTTCGCCAGGGGCTCCTGCGTCGCCTGGTCAAGCGCAGCTTCGATCTGGTGGCCTCGGCCATCCTGCTGACTGTCGCGGCACCGGTCATGCTATTGACGGCGCTCGCGATTCTGCTTGAGTCGCGCGGTCCGGTGATCTTCCGCCAGGAGCGAGTCGGCCTTGGCGGCAGGCCCTTCAATGTGCTCAAGTTCCGTAGCATGGGGACGGATGCAGAAAAGGACGGCGTTCCGCGTTGGGCCAGTACCGCCGATCCGCGTGTGACGCGCGTGGGCCGATTCATCCGCAAGACGCGCATCGACGAGCTGCCGCAGATCTTCAATGTGCTGACAGGCGAAATGAGCTTCGTCGGCCCGCGGCCCGAGCGGCCTTACTTCGTGGACCAACTGAGCGACCAAGTGCCCTTCTACGGCGCTCGGCATACCGTGAAGCCGGGCCTGACGGGCTGGGCGCAGGTTCGCTACTGCTACGGCGCCACTGTAGAAGATGCTGTGCGCAAGCTTCAGTTCGATCTCTACTACGTCAAGAATCATACTGTGTTCCTCGATATCCTCATCCTCTGCCACACCGTGCGCGTGGTACTGATGGGCGAAGGAGCTCGATAGCCGGTTCGCGCGGCCCGGTTTCGACCTTCGAAGCCGGGCAAATCCGGAACCGATCCACGCCGGGGCTGCCCCGGCGTATCTTTTGCGTTCCGTCTCGCGTCGGTCGGCCGCCGGATTTGCTGGTGCGCCGAGCAAACTGGCAATCCTCCTGTTTCCGAAGCTTTCCCGAACCAACGGATGAATTCCCCCGCGGCCGCATTGGCCACTGCCGGATACGCCATCGGCGCTCTCGGTTTTGCGGCCTTCGCCACGCAGCTGCTCCTGCGTCGCAGCCGGACCGTTGCGGCACGACGCCTGCTCGCCGCTATTGTGGCCGGGACGCTTTGGGAAGCCTGCGGCCTGGTCGCGGCGCTGAATCCGCTCAATGCCACGTGGCTGGCTCACGGAATCGCCGATGCAGTGCGCTTTGGAGCTTGGATCTTCTTCCTGATGAGCATCATGCCAGCGGCAGGCGGGGTGACGACATCGGGGAGAGTGCTGCGACGCTGGTTACCCGTCGCCGCGGTGATCGCGCTGATCGGCGCCGAGATCGCGTCACTCATGGCCAATGTCAGTGCGATTCCGGCCGAGGACGATGGTCCCCGTTCCGTGCTTGCAATCAGCGCCTGGCTGGTCGCTTCCATTGGCGGTCTGGTCCTGTGCGAACAACTGTTCCGATCCGTTCCCGGATCGAGACGCTGGGCCATCAAACCCTTGTGCATCGGTCTGGCCGCAGCCTTCGCGTTCGACCTGTTCATGTTCGCCGACGGCCTGCTGCTGCGGGGTATCGACCCTGAATTGTGGGGTTCGCGCGGGCTCGTGCACGCACTGACGCTGCCGCTCATTCTCGTCGCCACCGCGCGCAATCGGGACTGGACAATCGACGTCGCGGTCTCCCGCGGAATCGTGTTCGGGTCGACCGCCCTGCTGTTGTCGGGCGTCTACCTCCTGACCGTTGCCGGTGCCGGCTACTTCGTGCGCACGTTCGGTGGCGAATGGGGGCGGACGGCTCAAGTCACCTTCCTCTTTGCGTCGCTGCTCACGCTCGTCGTGGTGTTCACGTCCGGTACCGTGCGTGCCCGGCTGCGCGTATTCATCAACAAGAATTTCTTTTCCTATCGCTACGACTACCGGCAGGAATGGCTCGGATTCACGCAGACTCTCGCCACGCCCGCCGAGGGGCAGGGGATCTACGAGCGAGTGGTCCAGGGATTGGCGGACCTCGTCGAAAGCCCGGGCGGTATCCAGTGGTGGCGGCAAGACGACGGCGGATATCGTGTGGTGGGGCGGCTCAATTCCGCACCGCTCGATGCCATCGAGCCGGCGGGCAGCGCCCTCACCGCGTTCCTCGAGCGTACCGGCTGGGTCATCGACTTGAACGACGTCCGCAGGCGCGTGGATCACTACGAGGGGCTCGAGGTACCCAGCTGGGCCGTGCCGCTGCCGCAGGCATGGCTGGTGGTGCCGATGATGGGGCACGACGGGCTGTCGGGCTTCACCGTTCTGCTCCAGCCCCGCACTCCGGTGGACCTGAATTGGGAGGTACTCGACCTGCTGAAGACCGCCGCGCGCCAGGCCATGGCGTTCCTCGGGCACGTCCAGGCGACGGAAGCGCTGGTCCAGGCGCAGCAGTTCGAGGCATTCAACCGCATGTCGGCATTTCTGGTGCACGATCTGAAGAACCTCGTCGCGCAGCAGTCGCTGATGCTCAAGAACGCGGAACGGCACGCGGGCAATCCGGAGTTCCAGCGCGACATGCTCGACACGGTACGGCACGTGGTGGAACGCATGAATCGGCTGCTACTCCAGCTGCGCTCCGGCACGGCGCCGGTAGCCAATCCGGCAGCAGTCGACGTGTCGGCTTCGCTGGGCCGGCTGGCAGCCTATCATGCGCCGCGCGCGCAGCGAGTCGAGATCGAAGCGACACCGGGGCTTCGGGTACTGGCGCACGAGGAACGTCTCGAGCGCGTTCTAGGACACCTTATCCAGAATGCCTTCGACGCCATGGACGGTGCCGGCACCGTGCGCGTCCGGGTCAGGAATGCCGAGGGCAAGGCATTGATCGAAGTCGAAGACGAGGGTAAGGGTATGTCACCAGAGTTCATCCGTGACGGACTGTTCAAGCCGTTCGTTTCAACCAAGTCGACCGGAATGGGCATCGGAGCCTACGAGAGCCGCGAATACGTGAACGAACTCGGAGGCAGCATGGAAGTCGCCAGCAAACCGGGCGCGGGCACGACCTTCGTCGTCCGTCTGCCACTGGCGGGGCTGGAAAACGAAGCGACCTCGAGCAGGCGGGCCGCATGACGGAAAAGCGCAAACCGCTCCTCGTGGTCGAGGACGATCCGGCACTGCAAAAACAGATGCGATGGGCGTTCGACGCCTACGAAGTTCTCACCGCCAACGATCGCGACTCGGCGATCGCTCAGCTGCGCAGATTCGAACCCGCTGTCATCACCATGGACCTGGGGCTTCCGCCCAAGCCCGACGATCCCGACGTAGGCTTCGCGCTGCTGCAGGAGATTCTCTCCTTCACGCCCGATTCGAAAGTGATCGTCATCACCGGCCAGCACGACCGCTCGAACGCATTGCGAGCGGTATCGCTCGGCGCCTATGATTTCTGCGAGAAGCCGTTCCAGCCGGAACTTCTCGGATTGATCCTCGAGCGCGCATTCCGTCTGTACGAATTGCAGGCCGAGCATCGCAAGCTCCAGGAATCGGCGGGTGCGCCCAGCAGCGGAATCCTCACGCGCGATCCCGAAATGATGAAGGTCGGCCGTACGGTAGAGAAGGTGGCCGGGAGCAATGCCACGGTCATGCTCCTCGGTGAATCCGGCACCGGAAAGGAACTCCTTGCCCGCGCGGTGCACGACAATTCCCCGCGCAAGGATCGCAAGTTCGTAGCGATCAATTGCGCCGCGATCCCGGAGAATCTGCTCGAGAGCGAATTGTTCGGATACGAGAAGGGCGCCTTCACGGGAGCGGTGAAGCAGACGCCGGGCAAGATCGAGGTCGCGAGCGGCGGCACTTTGTTCCTGGATGAAATCGGCGATCTTCCCCTGCCATTGCAGGCCAAACTTCTCCGTTTCCTGCAGGAGCGAGTGATCGAACGCATCGGGGGTCGCGAAGAGATCGCCGTGGACGTTCGCATCGTCTGTGCAACGCATCAGGCGTTGAAGTCGCTGATCGCAAACGGCCGCTTCCGCTAGGATCTGTACAATCGGCTCGCCGATATCGTCCTGACCATTCCGCCCTTGCGCGAGGGCAAGGGCGACGCAAACTTGCTTGC
>JBBQHP010000018.1:0-76959 GCA_038324085.1 Burkholderiales bacterium | reverse complement strand
CGGAGCCCGCAAGTACGCAGGCGAGCCCTACCTTCGGCACCTGGTGATCGCGGCGGTGGAAGCTCATCCGGACATTCCGGTCGTGCTGCATCAGGACCACGGCGCGTCACCGGCGGTGTGCCAGAAGTCGATCCGCTCGGGCTTCACCAGCGTGATGATGGACGGCTCGCTGATGGAGGACGCGAAGACGCCCGCCAGCTACGAATACAACCTCGAAGTCACACGCAAGGTATGCGAGTTCGCGCACGCCGTGGGCGTATCGGTGGAGGGCGAACTCGGCTGCCTGGGTTCTTTGGAGACCGGCGAGGCCGGCGAGGAAGACGGTGTGGGCGCAGTGGGCAAATTGACCCACGACATGATGCTGACCGACCCGGAGCAGGCCCGCGACTTTGTGGCGCGCACCGGCGTCGATGCGCTCGCCATCGCGATCGGTACGAGCCACGGAGCCTACAAGTTCACCCGCAAGCCGACCGGCGACATCCTCGCGATCGAACGGATCGAGCAGATCCACGCGGCCGTCCCGAAGACGCATCTCGTGATGCACGGCTCGTCGAGCGTGCCGCAGGAATGGCTGGCGATCATCCGCAAGTTCGGCGGCGACATCAAGGAGACCTACGGCGTTCCGGTGGAAGAGATCCAGCGCGGCATCCGGAGCGGCGTACGCAAGATCAACATCGACACCGACATCCGGCTGGCGATGACCGGCGCGATGCGCAAGGTGTTCGCCGAACAGCCGAGCGAGTTCGATCCGCGCAAGGCGTTGATCGAGGCCAAGAAGGCCGCCCGCGGAATCGTCAAGGCGCGCTTCGAGGCGTTCGGTTGCGCCGGCCAGTCCGCGAAGATCAAGGCCGTTCCGCTCGAGGACATGGTCAAGCGCTACCACTGAGACGCAGCCAATACCTCGCGGCGTCGCCCAGCGGGCAGCGGGCTGGAGGGTGCACAGCGATGTCGCGGGTCGTGCGTTGGCTCCGGTAACCTGATGCCCTTCTCGAGCAGAAACATCCGGACTGGACGGCAGTTCGGCGCGAGATCCTCGTGCACCGTCGACCGCTACCGCTTCATTTCGAGGAAGGTCGCCGGCGATGGGGCGGCGCGCCCAGCTCCTTGATCTGCGGGATACGCTGCGCGAGGATCTTCACCAGCTCGGTCACCTTCGCCGGCTGGCGCACGCCGGGTGCGTGCAGGGCGTGGATGTCGAGCGGCGCCGGCACGAACGAACGCAGAATGGGGATCACGCGGCCGGCCACGATGTCGTCGTAGTACAGCCACACGGCGCCGACCGCTATGCCGTTGCCCGCCACCACCGCCGCGCGGATGGTTTCGATGTTGTTGGTGCGGAAGTTCCCCTGCACCTGCACCGCCGTCGGCCCGTCGGGCCCGCTGAAGGACCAGCGATCGTCCGGCGACAGGAACACATTGACCAGGCAACGGTGGTCAGCGAGTTCGCGGGCATGCCTGGGTTCGCCTTTCGCCTTCAGATAGCCGGGCGCGGCCACGCACACCTGCGAACTGGAGCCGAGCTTGTGCGCGACGATGCGAGCGTCGGGCAACGGGCCGATCCGGATCGCCACGTCGATGCCTTCCTCCAGCACGTCGAACCAGCGATCGCTCAGCAACAGCTCGACGCTTAGCGCCGGGTGCCGCTCCACCAGGTCGAGTAGCAGCGGCGCCATGAAGGACTGTCCGAAGGAAGTCGCGCACGAGACGCGCAGGCGGCCGGTGGGCTGGCCGGGCTCCCGCCCCAGCGTCATGCGCAAGGAAGCCAGTTCGTCCAGGAGGCCCCGGGCGCGCTCGTAGAACTGCTGCCCCGCGTCGGTCAGGCGCAGGCCGCCAGTGGTGCGCACGAACAGCCTGGCATCGAGTTCGCGCTCCAGCAACGCGATCTGTTTGCTCACCGTGGGCTGCGTGGTGTCGAGCTCCCGCGCAACCGCGGAGAAGCTGTGCGTCTCGGCGGCTCGCTGGAACAGGCGCATGCGCTGGATGAAGTCCATTCGCAAAGACTACCACCCATGACCGCAAGTTATAGTTTTTTTGGAATACCCATCATGCTGGGGTTAGCACTTCCGGGGACGGTCCGTCAAGACTAATGTTGCACTGCAATACGGAGGGATCGACGAGCAGGCGGATGGGAGGACGCCAGCCCCGCGCGGGACCCCCGCAACAATCCCCACTTTCTTCAGGAGCTTCGACCATGTTTCAAACCATTTCCCCCTCCCCCTCGATCCGCGCCAAGGCGTTGCCGGAGCAATCGCCTACCGCAGCTGCCGTCACACGCAGCGTCCTGACCCGCACGCTGATCTCCATTGCAGTGATCGCCGTGACCGCCGTGGTTCTGGGCTGATCGCAGGCAAGGCCCGGGGCTCGCTGAAGCCGCCGGGCCCACGTTCGGATCGACCGTGTCCCTTGGTCGGTTCGAACGGCCCGCGCGGGCGACACAGTCGTTGCCCCGGGAACGGCGCCCCCTATGCGGCTTGTTTCGTCCTCTTGTCGGCGCCGGCTAGGCCGGTGAGTTCGTCGTCCAGAGCGCGCCACCTTGCGCGCGCTTTTTCGACGCTCGCCTGCTTGACATGTCCGAAGCCGCGGATGTGCTCCGGCAGGTTGGCCAGTTCGAGCAGACGGTCGCGCGTCTCGTCCGACAGCCGGTCAAGCCCGCGCTCCAAAGATGCGAGGTAGTCGACGATCAGTTGCCGCTCCATCCGACGCTCCTCCGTTCTGCCGAACACGTCCAGGGCCGACCCGCGCAGGAAGCGCAACCGGGCGAGCAGGCGGAATGCGCGCCACATCCACGAACCGTAGCGCGCCTTGATCAGGTGACCGTCGGCGTCGCGCTTCGAGAACATCGGCGGCGCCAGGTTGAACGAGACGCTGAACTCGCCCTCGAAGGTGTTCTTGAGGCGCGCTTCGAACTCGCCCGTCGTATACAGGCGCGCCACTTCGTATTCGTCCTTGTACGCCATCAGTTTGAAGAGGTTCCTCGCCACGGCCTTCGCGAGAACGTCCTTGCCGCCGGCCTTCGCCTCCGCGGCTTTCACTTTCTCGACGAACGACGAATAGCGCTCCGCGTAGGCGGCGCTCTGGTAGTCCGTGAGCCAGCCGACGCGCTTGCGCACGATCGTGTCGAGACTCTCGGGCATCTTCATGACGACCGGCTGGCCGGGCGTCGCGATGCGTTCGACCTTCGCGAAATCGGCCGCGGCCCGCCGTCCCCACAGAAACGCCTGCTGGTTGGCCTCGATGGCCACGCCGTTCAGCTCGATGGCGCGCATCAGCGCCGCTTCGCTCAGCGGAATCAGACCTTGCTGGAAAGCGTGGCCGAGCATGAACAGGTTGGTCGCGATGGCGTCGCCGAGCAACGCGGTGGCGATCTTCGTTGCGTCGATGAAGGTCGCACGGCCATCGACCGCCTCCTCGATCAGGGCGCGGATGCGCTCCGCGGGAAACTCCCAGTCCGGCTGTTGGGCGAACTGCCCCGGCGGTTGCTGATAGGCATTGATGAGCGCCACAGTCACGCCCGGCCGCGTTTTCGAGATCGCGTCCTGTGCGCCCGCGGTGAGCATGTCGCAGCCGAGGATCAGATCGGCTTCGCCGGTGGCGATGCGCTGCGCGCGAATGCGGTCCGGATCGCGTGCGATCCGCACGTGCGAGGTGACCGCGCCATTTTTCTGCGACATGCCGGTCATGTCGAGCACCGACACGCCCTTGCCTTCGAGGTGTCCGGCCATGCCCATCAGTGCCCCGATCGTGATCACGCCCGTGCCGCCGATGCCGGTGATCAGGATGTCGTACGTATCGCCGGCCAGCACCGGCAGGGCCGGTTCGGGCAGCACGCCGAAATCCTCCGGCTTGACCGTGCGCGCCGCTTTCGATTTCCGCACGGTCGCGCCGTCCACGGTGACGAAGCTCGGACAGAAGCCCTTCACGCAAGAGAAATCCTGATTGCACGAGGACTGGTCGATCGTGCGCTTGCGCCCCAGTTCGGTCTCTAGCGGCAGGATCGAGGTGCAATTGGATTGCACCCCGCAGTCGCCGCAGCCTTCGCACACGGCTTCGTTGATGACCAGTCGCTGCGTCGGCGTGGGCATCTCGCCCTTCTTGCGACGCCTGCGCTTTTCCGCGGCGCAGGTCTGGTCGTAGATCAGGACCGATACGCCTTTGTGCTCGCGCAACGCCTTCTGTACTTCCTCCAGTTCGCTGCGATCGTGCACCGTTGCCAGATCAGGCAATCCGGACCGGTCCTGGAAGCGCGCCGGCTCCTCGGATACCAGGGCGATGCGCCGGATGCCTTCGGCAGCCATCTGCGCCGCGATCATCGGCACGGTGATCGTGCCGTCCACCGGCTGCCCGCCGGTCATGGCCACCGCGTCGTTGTAGAGGATCTTGTAGGTGATGTTCACCCCGGCCGCCACCGCGGCGCGGATCGCGAGATGTCCCGAGTGGAAGTAGGTGCCGTCTCCCAGGTTGGAGAAGACGTGATTGCGCGTGGAGAACGGCGCCTGGCCGATCCAGGGCGCGCCTTCGCCGCCCATCTGCGTCGTGGTGCGGTTGTGCTCGGGGTAGATCGCGGTCGCCATCACGTGGCAACCGATGCCCGCCAGCGCGAGGCTGCCTTCCGGTACCTTGGTCGAGGTGTTGTGCGGGCAACCCGAGCAGTACCAGGCCGGGCGCACGGGTGTCGCCACGGTCTTGCGCAGCACGGCTTCCTTCGCTTCGAGGAAAGAGAGCCGGGCGCGGATCAGATCGCTCTGGTGGAAACGCGCGATGCGCCCTGCGATCACCCGCGCGATCTGCGCGATCGAGAAATCGGCCGTCGCCGGCAGCAGCCACTCGCCGCGCGGTGCGACCCACTCGCCCTGCTCGTCGAACTTGCCGATCACCCGCGGGCGCACGTCGGCGCGCCAGTTGTAGAGCTGCTCCTTCAACTGGTATTCGACCATCTGGCGCTTTTCCTCGACCACCAGAATCTCGTCGAGGCCGCGCGCGAACTCGCGGATGCCCTCGGGTTCGAGTGGCCACGGCATCGACACCTTGAACAGCCGGATCCCGATCTCGGCCGCGTGCTGCTCGTTGATGCCGAGTTCTTCCAGCGCCTCGAGCACATCGAGGTACGATTTGCCGGATGCGACGATGCCCAGGCGCGCGTTGGGGCTGTCGATGACGGTGCGGTTCAACTTGTTGGCGCGGCAATAGGCGAGCGCCGCGTAGATCTTGTAATCCTGCATCAGCGCTTCCTGCTTGCGCGCCTGGATGCCCAGCAGATCGGCCGACAAGCGGCCGTTCAGTCCACCCTCCGGCATCACGAAATCCGTCGGGATGATCGTCTGCAGCCGGTACGGGTCGGCGTCGATCGAGGCCGATGATTCGACCGTGTCGGCCAGCGCCTTGAAGCCCACCGCGCAGCCCGAGAATCGCGACATGGCCCAGCCGTGCAGGCCGAGTTCCAGATATTCCTGCACGTTGCACGGATAGAGCACCGGAATCATCGACGCGGAGAACAGGTGATCGCTCTGGTGCGGCAAGGTGGACGAATAGGCACCGTGGTCATCGCCCGCCACGAGCAGCACGCCGCCGTGCCTGGCGGTGCCCTGGAAGTTCATGTGCTTGAAGACGTCGCCGCACCGATCGACACCGGGGCCCTTGCCGTACCAAAGCGCGAACACGCCGTCGTATTTCGAATCGCCGATCAGCTCCACCTGCTGCGAGCCCCACACCGCCGTCGCCGCCAGTTCCTCGTTGACCCCCGGCTGGAAGCGCACGTGGTGCGCCTCGAGGTGCCGCTTCGCTTTCCATAACGCCTCGTCGAGCCCGCCCAGCGGCGAGCCGCGATAGCCCGAGATGAATCCGGCCGTGTTGAGTCCGGCCGCGACGTCGCGCCGGCGTTGCACGAGGGCAAGGCGTACCAGCGCCTGGATGCCTGTCAGATAGATGCGCTTGTCGTCGGCGACGTATTTGTCGTCCAGCGTGACGGCTTGCATGGTGCTCTCCTGTAGGATCGTCCTTGACAGCTGCCACCGTGGGTATGGTAGCGCCGCCTGCGTCGGCGTCACACCGGGTAGGCGCGACGTCGTTCGTTGCCGCTCAGTTCAAGTCGCGGGTTCCTGCCACCGCCGCTTCGCATCGAGCATGACCTCATGGTGGCCGCAGCCGCTCGGGATCATCGGAAAACAATTCTCGACAGCCGCCACCGCCACGTCGAGGAAGTACGGCCCGTCGGCCGCCAGACAGCGCGCCAATGCCGCGTCCAGTTGCGCCGGGTCGGTGACTCTTTCGGCACGCCAGCCGAACCCCTGCGCCACGACGACGAAATCGGGCAGGGCCTCGGTATAGCTATGAGACAACCGACCCCCATGGTTGAGTTCCTGCCACTGCCGAACCATCCCCATGTAGCCGTTGTTGCAGAGCACGACCTTGACCGGCGCGCGATGCTGCACGGCAGTGGAGAGTTCCTGGATGTTCATGAGCACCGAGGCGTCGCCGCTCACGCACACGACCAGCTTGTCGGGATGCGCGATCTGCGCGCCGATCGCTGCGGGCAGGCCGTAGCCCATCGTCCCCGCCCCGCCGGAGGTGAGCCAGCGATGGGGCCGCTCGAACGCCAGATGTTGCGCAGCCCACATCTGGTGCTGCCCGACGTCGGTGGAAACGATCGCGTCGCGGCCTGCGATCTGCTCCTGCAGCGAGCGCATCAGTTGCTGCGGCAGGATGCGGTCGGTGCTCGGCTCGAATCCGAGCGAATCCTCGGCCCGCCAGCGCGCGATCCGGTTCCACCAGAAATCGAGCACCGGAGCGGGATCGTCGAGGGCATCCAGCGCGGCGTGCAGACCTGCGAGCAGTTCCCCGCAATCGCCGACCATCGGCACATCGACGTTGACCACCTTGTTGATGGACGACGCATCGATGTCGAGGTGGATCTTCTTCGCACCCGGCGCGAATTTATCCAGGCGCCCGGTGATGCGATCGTCGAAGCGCGCGCCGACGCACACGATCAGGTCGGCATGATGCATCGCCAGATTCGCTTCGAGTGTTCCGTGCATGCCGAGCATGCCGAGGAACTGCGGGTGCGACGCCGGAAACGCACCCAAACCCATCAAGGTCAGCGTGCAGGGCGCCTTGGTCCGCTCGACCAACCGCGTGAAGGCTTCACAGGCGGCGGGGCCCGAATTGATCAGCCCGCCACCGCCGTAGAAGACCGGTCGCGCAGCGCGCTGGATGAGCGCTGCGGCTTCGGCGAGCCGCTGCCGGGGCAGGGACTTGCGCTCCGTGACCCGTCGCGCCGGAGGCTCCGCGGTTGCCGCGAAGTCGTTCACCGCCGCAAGCTGCAGGTCCTTGGGAAAATCCACCAGCACCGGGCCAGGCCGACCTTGGGTCGCGACTTCGAATGCCTTGCGCACCAGCGGCCCGACCTGGTTTGCTTCACGGATCTGCACGTTCCATTTGGTGACCGAGCGCGATATGCCCAGCGCATCGCATTCCTGGAAGGCATCGGTGCCGATCAGCGCTTTTGCGACCTGACCGCTGATGCAGACCACGGGAATGGAATCGCTCAGCGCGTCGAGCAGGCCCGTGGTCGTATTGCTCATCCCGGGCCCGGAAGTGACCAGCACGACGCCGGGCTTGCCGGTCGTGCGCGCATAGCCCTCGGCTGCGTGTACCGCCGCCTGCTCATGGCGGACGAGCACATGGCGCAGGCGCGTTTCGCCATGCAGCGCGTCGTAGATCGGCAGCACCGCCCCGCCAGGGTAGCCGAAGACTACCTCCACGCCGAGGGAGACCAGCGTCTCGATGAGCGCCGTCGCACCGTTCAGGTTCCGGAGGGCGACCGGGGCCGTGGCGGGCATCACGTCGGCGAGCAGGGCGGGAGCGTTCATGAGTGCATGGTACGGAAATCGACGCGGAAAAGGCTTGCGAATGTCCCGCCCCTGGTGATCGAGATCAGGAAAATTTCCCAAAGCAATGCGCTTCGAAGAAAAAATCCTCCGCTCTGCGCCGATCGGGCATGCACGGCTGGACATCGGGATGTCCGCGCCGCTCCGCAGACGCGACGCTGCCGGCAACGTCAGGCTCGTGGCGGCCGCGCGGCGTGCGAGCGCGGGACCTTCACCGCCACTGCTTCTCCTGGTTCACCCAGAGCCCCCCCGGCAACCGGCCCGGCTTGATGAACGCATCGACGACATTGCCGAGCACGATCGACACGTTGTTCTCGAAACCGTTGGCGGGCAGCGCCTGGCCGAAAGCGATGGACCCGCCGCAGAATACGGCACCGTTGTTGGGAGCGGAGAAGTAGGTCATGTCGCCGCGAATGCGGTAGTCCTGCGACCCGCTGAAGCCGGGATAGGGATACAGGACCTCCGCGATCGAAAGCAGGTAATTGTCGCTGTGCCCGCCGGACGACGCGAGGATGCGCGTGTGCGGCGGCGTGTCGAGGCTCGGATCGTAGCGGTCCAGTACGATGCCGGCGGCGCCGCCAGTGCGACGACGCTGCTGCCGAGGCCCCCCGATCCCCGCGCGGCAGGTCAGGACAGTTGCACGCGATCGCCGAAGGGAACCTCGGCGCGGCCCTTCACCAGCCACAGCACCGGATACGCCGGCGGCGCCGCGGGAAACTCGCCTTGCGCGTCGGTGAAATAGACCAGCAGATCCGGCGCCAAGGCATCGCGCTCGATCCATTCGAACACCGGCGTGAAGCGCGTCCCACCGCCACCGGCGAGCGCCCCGGGCAGTTCGACCGGTTGCCACGGAGCGAACGACCACGGACCGTCCGCGGCGAGCCGCTCATCGCAGGCGTGCACCGTGAGCTGGGCATTGACCTGCGCCTTGAGCGCGTCCAGCTCGGCGGCGAACTCGGCCAGCTCGCGCTCCGTGATCGAACCGCTGGTGTCGAGCACGGCGACCAGCCGGATCGACCCCTTCGAGAGCCGCGGCAGCAACGCGGCGCCGTCGCGGCGCGGCGGCCGCTGGAATGTGTAGTCCTCTCGCGCCACGGCATACACGTACCGTGTCAGCAGCGCCCGCCAGGGCAGCACGGGCTCGATCAGCCGCTCCAGGCGGCGCAGCCAGGTCTCGCCCAGCCGTCCCGCCTCGTGCGCTGCCTGGGCGGCGGCGGCAAGCCGACTCTTCCAGAGCTGCTCGAGGGCGAGCGGATCGCCCATCTCTTCGACAGGCGCGTGGTCGCTGCCGGCAGGTCGGTGACGCCGGCCTTCGGAGCCCGCATCGTCCCAGCCGTCGTCGGCTGCCGCAGCTGACGCGCTGCCGCCCTCGCCGTCGGACGCCGGAACGCTCGGGAAGCGGCGCTCGTCGTACCGCCGCCGGTCGCCCAGGTAGCCGGCCAATCCGCCGCCGGGGTCGCCGCGTTCGAACGCATGCCGATCGAAGCTGCGATCGGTCGTGTCTTCCGGGATCAGCGGATAGATCTCTTCGGCTGACATGCCGCGGAACATCGGTTCGAGCAACGCCTCCGGCGGTGGGATGAAGCCGTCGTCGCGCAGCATGTGATTCACCGCGTGGTCGCAGGCCACGTCCCAGCGTCGGCGGACGCGATGGAACCGGCGCGCGAAATGGCCCAGGGCGCAATGCAACGCTTCGTGAGCGAGCCAGAACTGCAGTTCCGGGAACGCGACGCGATCGACGAACTCCGGGTTGAAATGCACGTACCGCGCATCGGTCGCGAGGGTTTCGCAAATCGCCGGGTCAGCGACCCGGAACACCAGATGCAGCGACAACGATCCGATGAACGGCTTGTCGAGCACCAGCCGCGCGCGCGCGGCCGCAAGTTTCGTCAGCGCGCGCACGCGGCTATCGGACCCGATGGTCCGCTGCCGATGCTCGCGGCAACGGCCGGGTTCGCGGCCGGCGGAGCGCCGTCACACGGCGCGGTACGCCACATGCTCTCCGGCCCCTCGGGAGCGCGGACAGGGGCCAGGCAGAGGGCGGTGGTCAAACGCGTCAGCCTCACTGGACCAGATTGCGTTCGAACAGCACCAGTTCGCCGATGCTCTCCGCCCATTCGCCGAATTCGGGAATGTCGATGAGCGGCCGGCCCACGCAGCGCTGCATGTCGGTAACCAGCATCACCCCCATCTCGCGCTGCGGAAAGCGCCGCGCGTAGCGCAGAATGTGGCCGTAGATCGCGCTGGCTTCCGGCGTGCGATGGGCCCGCACCGCGCGCCGCACGAGCGCCGCAGCGACGCCGTACTGCAGGTCGATCGTCTCCGGCATGCGCTCGGATTCGCCGCGGACGATGGCATCCACGTCGGGGATGCGCGTCATGTGCTCGAGAAAGGCGTTCAATTCGGCGCCGGCGGCCTTGCCGACGCACGCCTGCAAGCCTTCCAGCAGCAACGGCGGATCACCCGCGAACTTCTGGAGCGCGCGATGGGCGTATACCCACGTGCGCGGCGACGGAAATGCGACCGGCATGCGCGCCGGATCGAAGTCGAACAGCAATTCGGGGCGGAACCGTAGAAACGCGATGACTCTCGCATCGACGCCCTGGCCATGCGCCCAGGTGATCCAGTCGTCGAGGTGCGGGTCGACTTCGTAGTGCGTGAACCGGTTGGCCAGCGGCGCGGGCATCGCGTAGGTCACGCCGCGATCGCCCTGGCGATTGCCGGCCGCGAACAGCGCCCAGCCTTCGGGCACCACGTATTCGCCCAGGCGGCGATCGAGGATCAGTTGATACGCGGCCGCGGTGACGGTCGGCGGCGCGGCGTTGATCTCATCGAGGAACAGGACGCCGCGGGCGCCATGGCGCGACTCTTCCGGCAACATGGCGGGGATCGACCACTGGACGTGCGTTCCGTCGCGAAACGGAATGCCGCGCAGGTCAGTCGGTTCGAGTTGCGACAGGCGCAGATCGATCAGGCCGACGCCCGCGCCGACGGCGAGATCGCGCACGATCTCGCTCTTGCCTACGCCGGGCGGACCCCAGAGCATGACCGGCGTGTGCGTGCCGCCCTGGGCAGCAGCGAACTCGCGCTCGAGGATTGCAGCGATGTGCGACGGTCTCATGCGCGGCATTCTAACGGCCCGCTCCCTTAGTCCGGACGACCGGCAACTCAGGCGAGGCTACCGACCCTGCGCGCGATCTGCTAAGTTCTTCGCGATGAACTTCTGCAGCAATTGCGGCGCGCAGGTCGCGCACGAAATCCCGGCCGACGACAATCGGCAACGCGCGGTCTGCCGCGCCTGCAACACCATTCACTACGAGAACCCGCGCATGGTCGTGGGCTGCATCGCCGAATGGGACGACCGCATCCTGCTGTGCAAGCGCGGAATCGAGCCCCGCCACGGGCTGTGGACCGTGCCGGCCGGCTACATGGAGAACGGCGAGACCACCGCTCAAGGGGCGATCCGCGAGACTCTCGAAGAGGCGAATGCCGAGGCGGAAATCATCGCGCTGTATGCCCTCTACAACATCCCCCACATCAACCAGGTCTATCTGCTGTTCCGCGCGCGCCTGCTCGAACCGAAATTCAGCGCGGGCTCGGAGACGCTCGAAACGCGCCTCGTCGGTGAAGCCGAGGTTCCGTGGGACCAACTCGCCTTCGCGACCGTGCGCCACACGTTGCGCCACTATTTCGCCGATCGCCGCGCCGGGGAATACCGGTTTCACATGGGCACCATCGAACCCCTCGGCGGCACGGCTCACGCGGTTCCGGTGTGAGGATCAAGCTCCGGGCACTTACGCTAATGTTCGTGCTGGTCGATGAGATGCTCGGGCGAAAACTTATCCGGCTAAGATGACGGGAGCCCCGCGCTAGGGCGAAGACCCGTCCCCCATGCTTTGGGGGTGCTTCACTCCGAGTAACGCCCGCATCGCTGGCAGCCCGCCCTCGCACCTGCCTGACCGCGCCGGACGTCGTCAAGTCGGCAGGGCCGGACGGATCCATTGCCGCAGCCTTCCCGGGGCCCGACAAATACCAGGATCACGTCTTTGGCGCGCATCAGGGGGGAGCCGTTCCCGAACGCCTTTTTCCCTCTGCGCCAGCCTTGCGCTCAAGCGAGCGGAAGTACCTTCAAGACGGCGGTTGCTGGTCGAAGGCTCAGCAACGAGCTTCGTGTGTGGCCTGGCCATGCTGCGAAACGCGACCCGCCCCGGTTGAACAGATTGCCGTGCTCAACAACATCGTGCCGCCGATCTGGATGCTGATTTCAAGTGGAGCGCAGGTGCGGCACGGGCTCGACGCGCCCGCGCAGCGACCGTCGCATCAACACCGCTGCGAGGCCGACGAACCACAGGGCCGCGGATGCGGGTTCGGGAATCGCCAAGGGCGGGGGCTCCGGGAACGGACCCTCGGGCGGAGGGAAAACATCCGGCGGCTGCGTCGGCGACGGCCCTAATGGCGAGGTGGCCGAGCGCACCAGGAACGACGCATACCCTGGGGATGCGCTGTCCAGGCCCACGTAGCCCTGGCCCGTCCAATCGGTCTGGCCCTGGACGGCAGTCTGTTTGTCGAAGAGCACGTAGAGGATCGCCACCGGCACACCGGGGGTGTCTGATTCCGGCGCCATCATGCCCTGCGTGAAGTAGTGGGTGATGCTGCTGCCGACGTTCCTGAACCCTTCCGCATAGCCAAGATGAAGAGTCAATTCCGACGCGGCAGGAATCTGCGATGCACCGCCGAAGCCGGTGGTTCCGCCGGCATTCGAGAACAGCCTCGCTACGGTGCCGCGCGATGCGCTATGGAAGCCGTACTGGGTCGTGTAGCCGCCATAGCCGGCGGCCACTTCGTTGAATGAGTGGCCGGCGGTCAACGGCAGGCGCAGCCACTCGAGGCCGGTGGCGGTATCCAGGGTGACCAGGCCATCATCGGCAGTCATCAGGCCATACTGCACCAGGTTGGCGGTAGCCATTGCCGGAAAGGCGAACAGTGCGACGAGGAGCGATCGCGCAGTGGCAGAGCCTGCTGAGATGTTCATGGCGATACCAGCGACACGCAACCGCCCACAAGTCGAACAACAAATTTCAACATTACCTCTCCTGACATGAATTGAAAGTGTTGTTGCCCTCGACTCATCGGCTCGCAGCGAGTCTGGAATGCGACCGCTTAGCTTGCGCTGCTTCGCACGTGCTGTCAACGCGCCTGAGGCGATGCCGCACCTCGAAAGCGCCGCGAGCGATGCGAAGCTCAACCTCTTGTCCAACCAGGTCGTGGGACACCAGGCAATAGTGCCGCTCGAACTCGACGCGGCAGTCCAGACGCGAGACCCGGGCGCGCTTGAACTGGGCATACTCGAAGGGCGTGGGTGCCACAGCCGTGAGTGCCGGACGCTCGACGAGCAGGCGCCGCAATCCAGTCGAGCTTGATGTCCGTCCAGATCGCCTCAGCGTAGGCGACATTGGAGGCCCCCGGACCGCCACGAAGATGTGCGCAACTCGCTCGGCGTGCCCGTCGGCTTCGACCACCGGCGCCATCTGACCGGCGCAATCGACGAACAGCTTCGCGCCGGCGATATGGGTCTGGCGTATCGAGCGACGCAGCGTCCCGGCGAAGGCCTGATAGCGTTCGTAGAAATGCGAACGGCTCGAATTCCTCGCATGGCAATTCGCTGGGACCGGCACAGCGATCTCCTTGACCAAAAGGGAGTCAGCGT
This sequence comes from Burkholderiales bacterium, assembly GCA_038324085.1. Lineage (GTDB taxonomy): Bacteria > Pseudomonadota > Gammaproteobacteria > Burkholderiales. Next base: position 63,369 of record JBBQHP010000018.1, on the reverse strand, counting down.
AGCCAGCCTAATCATCGAATCGCCACGCGCCGCACCGCCTCGATCAGCCTTGCGTCAACCGATTCCGAGCATCGTGAACGACATTCCGGAATGCCCCGCAATTCGTTCATCTTCGCTCGGATTTGCATTGACCTTCATCGGAACCGTGTTCGCCTTCGTTCGGACACAGTGCTCCCGTTTCGTCTGAATACACACTTGATCTCCTTCACTGTCGCGCAGGCAGCTCAGAAAACGACGCGGTACCCGATTGGACCCTATCGTGCCCGCAGCGCGTCGACGATCTTCATGCGCGCCGCCTGGGCTGCGGGCAGCACGCCGCCCACCAGGCCCATGGCCAGCGCGAAGGTCATCGCCGCGGCGACGATGCCCGGCGTCAGATCGAAGCTGAATGCCAGCTCCGAGAACGACTGCCAGTTGACCGTGGACACCGTGAAGAACTGCATCGTCGAAGCCAGCGCGGTGCCGATTGCACCACCGACCGCGCCGAGCAGCAGCGCCTCGGTCAGGAAGGCGGACAGGATGCTGGCGCGCTGGAAGCCGAGCGCACGCAAGGTGCCGATCTCGGCCGTGCGCGCGGCCACCGATGCGTACATGGTGATCATCGCGCCGATCACCGCGCCGACGGAGAAGATCACCGACAGCGCGATTCCCAGGTAGCGGATGAAGCGCGCCAGCACTTCCGACTGTTCCTCGTAGAAGATCTTTTCGCGCTTAGCCTCGACCGTGAGGCGCGGGTCCGACTCCAGGCGCTGTTTGAGCGCCTCGAAAGCCGACGGATCATTGAGGCGCAGCACGATCGACGAGTACATCGTGCGCCGGAACGCCTGGATCATCTGGTCCGCGTCGCCCCAGATCTCGGAATCGAATCCGCTGCCACCGGCGTCGAATACGCCGACGATCGTCCAGTCACGCAGGCCGAAGCGCAGTTTCTGACCGATGCCGGTGCCCTCGAAGCGCTCACGGATGCTGCGCCCGACGACGATCTCGGAACGCCCGGCGCGGAAGTCCCGCCCTGCGATGATGTGGATCTGCGGCCGCAGCAGCAGGCCGCGCTCGCCCACGCCGCGAATCACGACGTTGGACGGACTGCCGTTGCCGCGTTTCGGCAGCGAGATCAGCACCAGGACTTCTTTCGACAGCAGCGGCTTGCCGTCCGACCCGAGCGCGACTTCGGGCTGGCTCTCGACCACCCCCGCCTGCGCGCGGTCCACGCCGCTCTGGACCTCGGTCGTCGCCGAGCGGCGGATGATGAGGACGTTGTCGAACGCGCCGGTCGCCACGAGCGTCGAGCGCAAACCCTGTTCGAGCATCAGCACGGTCGCGAACACGAACACGACCAGCGCGAGTCCGCCCGTGGTCAACGCCGTCGTCAGCCGTCGCGCCCAGAGATTGCGCAGGCTGTAGCTCAACGGGATGCGCATGTCACGCCACCGCCCGCAGCCCGGCGGCGATCTGGACGTGGGCGGATCGCACTGCCGGGACCAGCGCCGCCACCAGACCCACGATCACTGCGCAGACGAGTTGCTTCACGACGGTGTCGCCGGACACCTGGAACACCGGAAACAGCGATCCGACGAGCGCACCGAACTGCGCCGCAACCGGAAAAGTCGCGAGCGCGCCCAGCAGCCCGCCGACGATCGCGATCGCCAGCGACTCGCCGACGATGAGCCCGCCGATGCTCCACGACTTGAAGCCCAGCGCCTTCAACGTCGCGTATTCCGAGAGCCGCTCGCGCGCGCTCATCGCCATGGTGTTGGCCATGACCGCCATGATGATGAAGATCACCAGGTAGGACACGACGCGGATGGCCACAACCAGCGTCTCGACCATCGCGACGAAGCTCAGCTGGAACGCCTTCTCGGTCTCGGTCAGCGTCTCGGCGAGCGAATTGCGGAACTGGGCATCGATGGACTGCGAGATCTCCGCCGCGCGATCGGGGTCCGCGACACCCAGCACGTATACGCCAACCGTATTGGCGCGGCGCGGGAACATCTTCTTCACCGTCTCGTTCAGGTAGTCCCAGTGGAAGAAGAACTGCGACGTATCGACCTTCGCATCGCTCCCGTCGTAGATCGCCCGGATCACGAAATCCCAGTTGCCCGCGTAGATCGTGCCGCGCAGCGGCACGACGTCGCCGACCTTCCAGCCGTAGCTGTTGGCGAGCTTGCGACCGACCACCGCGCCCTTGCGATCGAGCAGGAAATCGCGGAACTGCTCCTCCGGTATCCGGTACTCCGGATACAGCGCGAAATAAGGCACGGGATCCACCGCGAATTGCGGAAAGAAGTTCTTCGGATTGATGTAGACGCCGCCGAACCAGTTCGCGCCCGCCACGCCGGTGACGCCCTCGACCTGGCGCAGCTTCTCGCGATAGGTGGTCGGCAGCGGAAACACCAGGGAAATCGCGTTTCTCGTCACGAGCCGCGACGACGAGGCGGTGTTCGCGCCGGAATACCACGCGTCGATCACGGTCGATAGCAGTCCGAACGCGAGGATCGCGACGAAGATGCCGAGCATCGTGAGCGCCGTGCGCAGGCGGTGGCGCAAGGCATTGCGGAGGATCAGTTTGAGCAGCATCGATTCGCCATACGGGTGGCAGGCCCGGCTCGTGGCGCTCCGGTCCGCGTTCGGAGCGTTCGCGCCGGCTGCCGGAGCATTTCACGGGGTCTTCGGCGGAGCATAGCGCGACTGCCTCGGGCGATCGGGGACTTCGACGAAGGCGCCGGGGGCGCGCACGGCCGCACTCGGTCCGGGCATCGTCGTGCGCTCGAGCACCCGAATCGTGCAAGCGCCTGCGTCGCATGCGCGGATCGCCGCGCAATTCCTGCACGTTCTCAGGCGATTGCGCGGCGGCGCCGGCGAGCGTGGGCATGGTGCGGACCTTGCAGATGTGCGGTCCCTGCGGCTTCGTTCCGCGCGCCATGCTCTCTTGCAGGCCACGATCGAGGCGGACTTATCCCGGGAGAATCGCATGGACGCGCGCGCCAGCCAACGCCGAACCGTACTCGGGGCCTGCCCCAAGGATTGTCCCGATACCTGCGCGATGATCTACACGGTCGAGAACGACCGGCTCGTCGATGTGACGGGCAACGCCGATTCGCCCATGACGCGCGGCGGCCTGTGCGTGAAGTTGAAGGATTTCGCCCGGCATCACTACAGCCCCGACCGCGTGCTCTACCCGCTGAAACGCACCGGACCGAAAGGCTCGGGACGTTTCGAGCGCATCTCGTGGGACGAAGCGCTCGGCACGATCCGCGCGAACTGGCTCCGGATCATCGACGCGCACGGCGCGGAGGCCATATATCCGCACATCTATGCGGGCCAGGAGGGGCTCCTGCACGGCACGCTCTGCGGCGATGCGTTCTTCAACCGCCTCGGCGCGACCGTGGCCGAACGCACCTACTGTGCTTCCGGATCGATGACTGCCCAGGAGATGGTGATCGGCCCCGCGAGCGGTCTCGATCCCGAAAGCATCGTGCACGCGAAGTACATCCTGATCTGGGGCATGAACGTGGTGTCCACCAACCTGCACTTGTGGCATTTCGTGCACGAAGCGCAGAAGCGGGGGGCGCGGGTGGTGGTGATCGACCCCGCGAATTCGCGCACGGCCCAGCAGGCCGACTGGCACGTAGCCTGCCGCCCGGCAACGGACGGCGCGCTCGCGCTGGCCCTGATCAACGTCATCGTTGCCGAGGGCCTGGTCGATCGGGACTACGTCGAGCGCCACACCGTCGGGTTCGAAGCGCTCGCGGCGCGTGCCGCCGACTACTCCCCCGAGCGCGTGGAACGGATCACCGGGGTCGCGGCTGGCGACATCCGGAAGCTCGCGCGCGAGTTTGCGACGAGCCCGCCGGCGGCCATCCGCCTGGGCATTTCGGTCGAGCGCCATCGCGGCGGCCCGGATGCGATCCGCGCCATCACCTGCCTGCCCGCACTGGTGGGCGCGTGGCGCCACGTGGGCGGTGGCCTGCTGCATCTGCCGTTGTACGAGTTCCCCCTGTTGCTCGACCGCATGTCCCGTCCCGACTGGATCAAGCCGGGCACGCGCGTGCTCAATGCCATCGAGCTGGGCCGCTGGCTGACGGAAGATCCGTCGCCGCCCATCCGGTCGCTGTTCGTATGCAATTCGAATCCCCTGTCGCAGGGGACCGACCAGAACCGGATCCGCGACGGGCTGATGCGGGAGGATCTGTTCACCGTCGTCAGTGAACTGGTCATCACCGATACCGCGCGCTACGCCGACATCGTCCTGCCGGCGACGATGCAGGCCGAGCAGCTGGACCTCATGTATTCCTGGGGTCACATGTACTTCACGCTGAATCAGCCGGCCATTCCGGCACCCGGCGAAACGGTGCCCAACACCGAACTGTTCCGCCGTCTCGCCGGCGCGATGGGATTCACCGATCCGGGCTGGCAGCGCTCGGACGAACAGATGATCCTCGACTTCGTCGACTGGGACAGCCCGAAGATGCAGGGCATCACGCTGGACACGTTGCGCGACAGGGGTTTCGCGCGCCTGAACATCGACGCGCCCGACCGGCGGGCGCCACACGCCGACGGTAATTTCCCGACACCCTCGGGCAAGTGCGAGTTCAGCAGCTCGCTCGCGGCGAACGGCAATTTCGTCAACCCGGTATGGCGGCAGATGCTGGCCGGGTCCCAGGTCGGCGGCACGGTCGATCCGGTGCCTGATTTTCTGCCCCCGTACGAATCGCCGGCGTCGAACCCGGCCTTGGCGGCCCGCTATCCCTTGAGCATCGTCTCGCCGAAGCCGCATGCATTCCTCAGTTCGCAACTGGGCAATGACGAGATCCAGCAGCGACGCCAGGGCGAACAGCTGATCGTGATCCATCCCGATGACGCATTGGCCCGCGGCATCGGCAGCGGCGCGTTCGTGCGCGTCTGGAACGCGCGCGGTGCCTTCGAGGGCAAGGCACGGGTGAGCGACGACATCATGCCTGGCGTCGTGCTGACCAACGTCGGCTACTGGCTCGACCTCAGCCGCAACGGCAACGCCGCCAATGCCGTCACGTCGGATCGATATGGCGGGCTGGGGAACTGCGCCATGTACTCCGATGCGCTGGTGGAGGTCGCGTTGGCGAGCGTTGCCCCGATCGGTGCGGACGCAGCGGAGGTCCGCGCGGCGCGAGCCACGCCGGTGGCGTCATGAACCGGAGCCGCGGGCCGCGCTGACGGCGAGACAGCCCGGCTCGCCCGCGTCGTGCGTCCGCGGCGCATGGCGGCGGCGTTTCGCCACGACCCATCACCCTGACCGGTCCGCCGGACCGGCACTCACCCCAGGAGGCACTGCCATGGACATGAATACCGCACCCCTGTTCTTCAGCGGCAACATCGAGATGGGCGACTGGATTCCGTTCCAGTACGAGAAGGACGGACAGATGGTGGACTTCGGCGAGATGGTCCTGACGCGCACCGCCGGGTCGGCCGGCAACACCCTCTATGTCGGCATCTGGCGTTGCGACAAGCTGGGCAAGACCTACTTCTCGTCCGATGCGGGCGACGAGACCTTCCTGGTGCTCGAGGGCGAACTGGAGATCGAGGTGCTGGCCACGGGCGAGAAGTTCCACTACAAGCCGGGCGACATCTGCTCCTGGACCAAGGGCACACCCACGATGTGGGATATCCGCAAGCCGATGAAGAAGATGTTCGTCATCGCCGACGCCAAGGCGGCCTGAGACGGGCAGGCCCGGACGGGGTAGTCAGGCCCCGGTCGGGCTCTGCACGATCGCACCCTTGTCGAGGTGCAGGATCGAATGCGCCTTCTGCGCTGCGCGCTGGTCGTGCGTGACCATGACGATCGTCTTGCCGAGCTCGGCATTGAGCTGTTCCATGAGCCCGAGGATTTCCTCGGCCGAGACCCGGTCGAGATCGCCGGTCGGCTCGTCGGCCACGAGCAGCGTCGGATCGCTGATGATGGCGCGCGCGATTGCGACGCGCTGCTGCTGTCCGCCGGACAGCTCGGACGGGTAGTGCCGCGCGCGATCCGACAGCGACACCATGGACAGCGCCAGTTCGGCGCGCTCGCGCCGCTCGCGCCGGGTGAGCGGCGTCAGCAGCAAGGGCAGCTCGACGTTCTCGGCCGCGGTCAGCACCGGCATCAGGTTGTAGAACTGGAAGATGAAACCGACGTGGCGCGCCCGCCAGTCGGCCAGCGTGTGATCCGCCAGCCGCGTGATGTCGACGCCGTCGACCTCGAGCGAGCCACTGTCCGGCTTGTCGATGCCCGCGATGAGATTGAGCAGCGTGCTCTTGCCGGAACCGGACGGACCCATCAGCGCGAGGAAATCGCCGGCGGCGATATCGAGATCGAGCCCGCTCAGGACCGGTACCACCTGGCCGCCGCGCCGGTAGGACTTGGTCAGGTCGCGGATCGAGACGACCGGACGCGCGCCGTCGGCCAGATTCACTTGGCGGCCGGCTTCACGTGGGCACCGGAAGCGAGGTTTGCGGGCGGGCGGAGCACGACCTTGTCTTCGGGTTCGAGACCGCTCTTCACCTCGATCAGGTCACCGATCTTCGCGCCGCTCACCACCGGCGTTGCGCGCGCGACGCCGTCGACGACCACGAATGCCACCTGCCGCCCATCGCGGGTGGCGAGCGCCGTGGCGCTCACGGCGGTGCGTGCCACGCGTTCGTCGTCGCTCACCGGTGCGGAGAGGAAAGTGACCTTGGCACTCATCTCCGGCAGCACGCGCGGATCCAGGTCGAGAAAACGGACCTTGGTCATCACCGTCGCCTTGGACCGGTCGACCGTCGGCACCATGCGCGAGACCACACCGCGAAAGCGTTTGTCGGGCAACGCGTCGAGCTGGATCTCGACCGGTTGATCGATGCTTACCTTGGCCAGGTTCGATTCGGACACGTCGGCTTCGACCTCGAGCGTAGCCATGTCGGCCATGGTGACCACGGCGCCCTTGGCATCGATCGCAGACGAGAACGGCGTGACCACGTCACCCACGTTGGCGGCCTTGGTCAGCACGACGCCATCGAAGGGTGCCCGGATCAGCGTCTGATCGACGTTCACGTCGGCGGCCTGCACATTCGCCTGCGCGACCGCCACCGAGGCCTCGAGCGAATGGACCGCGGCGCGCGCCTTGTCGACCCGGGCCCGGGCGATGTCGTTCGCCGCATCGGACACGAACTTGCGCGCGAGCAATTCCTGCGAGCGCACGAACGCGCGCCCGGCGTCGGCCAGTTCGACCCGGCCCTGCTCGAGATTGGCTCGCGCGACTTCGAGGCTGGCGCGAGCCTGGCCGCGGGCCGCAGCCATGTCGTGATTCTCCAGCCGGGCGATGACTTCACCCTGTTTCACCCGACTGCCCTCGGCCACTCCCAGCCACTCGAGGCGTCCGGTCGCCTTGGTCGCAACCGCGGCCTTGCGTTGCGCGACGACATAGCCCGTCGCGGTCAGCACCGTCTGGTTCTGATACGGATAGGCCTTGGTCACGCTCGCGAGTTCCACGGGAACCGGCGCCGACCGGTAGCGCACCACGCCATAGCCGACGAGCGCGATCACGATCACCGCGCCAGCCGCGCGAACGAGCCGGCGGCGCCATACACCGCGGCGATCGTTCGCCAGCATGCCGTCCGCGCCGCGGGCGAGCTTCAATCTCGAAAGGTCTGTGGTTGCCAGAATCGAATGCCGAATAGGTGGATCAAGTGCCGGCCACCCCGCCTTGGCACTGCGCCTGGATTATGCCCGAGCGCACCTGCTCGCCAGCGCTGTTCAACTTTGGCGAGGTTCCGCCCGTTATTTGGCGGATGCGACCCGAATTCGCGGGCGCCGGCTTGTCGTCTGCTATAGTCGTCAGCTACTTACATCGTCAGAATCTCATGTCCGCCCCCGCGGCTACGGCCGCGTCCCGAGCCGAACGGCGCCTGGTCCTTCAGGACGTACTCGACGATCTCGTCGCCGACGGGCTGGTCGCGCCCGAACCTGCGCGCGAACTGGTCATCCGCCAGGGCAGCCGGCGCACCGAGATCCATCCGCTGGTCATCATCGCCGACCAGAAGTGGAAAGACCCGCGCAACCCGAAGAAGTTGCTCCACATCGAGGCCCTGACCGAATGGCTCGCGGGCAAGGTCGGACTGCCCTACCGGCACATCGACCCGTTCAAGATCGATTTCGCCGGCGTGACCAAGGTGATGTCGAACGCGTACGCGACGCGGTTCAAGATCCTGCCGATCGAGGTCACGACCAAGGAATGCCTGATCGCCACCTGCGAGCCGTTCATCCGTGAATGGGAGCAGGAATTGTCGCGGGCGCTGCGGCTCGAGATCCGGCGCGTGGTGGCGAATCCGGTAGACATCGCCACTTTCCTGGTCGAGTTCTACAACCTCGCGCGCTCCGTCCAGGGTGCCTCGGCGCAGAAGAAAGGCGAGATCAGCGACATCGCCAATTTCGAGCAGCTGGTGCAGCTCGGCCAGCGCGCCAACCTCGACGCGAACGATCGCCACATCGTCCACATCGTCGACTGGATCTTCCAGTACGCTTTCGAACAGCGGGCGAGCGACATCCACATGGAACCGCGTCGGGATGCCGGCAATGTGCGCTTCCGCATCGACGGCGTGCTGCATCAGGTGTATCAGATCCCGACGCCGGTCATGGCTGCCATGACGAGCCGCATCAAGATCCTCGGCCGCATGGACGTGGTCGAGAAGCGCCGCCCCCAGGACGGCCGGATCAAGACCGTGACCCCGGACGGCACCGAGGTGGAACTGCGCCTGTCCACCATGCCCACCGCGTTCGGCGAGAAGCTGGTGATGCGCATCTTCAATCCCGATGTCATCGTCAAGGATTTCAAGGAACTCGGCTTCTCGGACGACGATCGCGCCAAATGGACCAGCATGATCGCCCAGCCGCACGGGATCATCCTCGTCACCGGGCCGACCGGATCGGGCAAGACGACGACGCTGTATTCGACCTTGAAGCAGCTCGCCACCGCGGACGTGAACGTGTGCACGGTGGAAGACCCGATCGAGATGGTGGAGCCCGCATTCAACCAGATGCAGGTCCACCACGGAATCGGCCTCGACTTCGCCGCCGGCGTGCGCACTCTCATGCGGCAGGACCCGGACATCATCATGGTGGGCGAGATCCGCGACCTCGAAACGGCCGAGATGGCGATCCAGGCGGCGCTCACCGGTCACCTGGTGCTGTCCACGCTGCACACGAACGATGCGCCTTCGGCCATGACGCGGTTGCAGGACATCGGCGTCCCGTCGTACCTGCTGCATTCGACCATCCTCGGGGTGATGGCGCAGCGGCTGGTGCGCACGCTCTGCCCGCACTGTCGCGAACCGGGGTCGCTCGAAGAAGAGACCTGGCGCCTGCTGATCAGTCCCTGGAACGCAGAGCGGCCGGCGCAGGTCTACTACGCGAAGGGCTGCCTGGATTGCCGCATGACCGGCTACACCGGCCGAGTCGGCATCTACGAGATCATGGTGCTGACTGCCGCGCAACGGCAGTTGATCGGGCCGGCCGCGGATGTCGCGCTGCTGCGCGAACAGGCATATCGCGACGGCATGAAGTCGTTGCGCATCGGCGGCGCACTCAAGGTGGCGCAGGGCATCACCACCGTGGAAGAGGTGCTCAAAGTGGCTCCGCCGGTGGTGGGTGACCGTCGCAAGCCCGTGACCGGGCCATGAACGAACGGCACGATCCCGGCGATCCAATGCGCAGTTTCCTGCGCAGCTTTGCCCCGCCCGACCAGGGCAGAGCCCGTTACCTGATGCTCAATGTCGCGACGGCGATCGTCTATCTGCTCAGCGCCAGGGCCGGCGCGCTCTTCTTGCTTCCGGGCGAGTACGGCAGCTTCGTCTGGCCCGCCTCGGGCATCGCCGTCGCGCTGACCTTCCTGCTCGGGAACGGCACCCTGCCCGGGCTCCTGCTCGGCGCGCTCGTGTGGAATATCACGCGCGGCTATGGACTTCCGGCGGGCTTCGGCATCTCGATCGCGAGCGTGGTCGAAGCCTGGTTCGGCGCAATGGTGCTGCGCCGGGCCGGCATCACGCTGGAGTTGTCACGCGTCAGCGAAGCCCTGGCCCTCGCGCTGCCGGCGTCGATGGCGGCCGCACTCGCGGCCGGCATGACGGCACCGGTCTTCCTGATGCTGGGGGGCCTGATCGCACCGGCGCAATTGCCCGGCAGCATGCTCGCGTGGTGGCTCGGCGATGCGCTCGGCATCCTCGTCTTCACGCCCTTCGTGCTCGCGTGGCACCGGCTGCCCGGCGCGCTGCCCCTGCGCGTGGTGCTCGGGGCATCGCTGTTGCTCGCCGCCGAGGTGGCTGTCGCCTGGGGGACGTTCTCCGGATGGCTGGGCACAATATTCGAACAGCCGGTCGCCTATCTCACCCTGCCGCTGCTGGTCTGGATCGCCCTCTCGGGCGGCTTGCGAACGGTCTCCGCCTGCTTGTTGCTGCTTCTCGGTTTCGCCAGCTGGGGACTCGCGCACGGCACCGGACCGTTCGCGGCCTCCAGCGGCTTCTCGAACCAGGTCTCGACCTACCTGTACGTCGCCACCGCTGCCGTGATGACGTTCGTGTTGCACGGTCTGGCGCTGGAGCGGCGCAACAGTGCAGCGCGCCTCCGGGACAGCCTGCAGCGCTTCGAAGCCCTCACGTCCCTGTCGGCCGACTGGTACTGGGAACAGGATCCGGAACTGCGGTTCACGCGGGTGGCCGGGCGCGCCATCGACGAGCAGCGCATCCGGGCGGAAGACGTCCTGGATCGGCGCCGCTGGGAGCTGGAGTGCGAAGTCGAGCCGACCGAACTGCGGCGGCACGACGATGCGGTCGGGCGCCGCGAAGCGTTTCGCGATGTGGTCATACGCCGCCCCGATCCGGCGGGACAGACGCAGGTCCACAGCGTCAGCGGAGAACCGTTCTTCGCGGACGACGGATCCTTCCTGGGCTACCGGGGAGTCACCCGCGACGTCACGCTGCAGAAGCTCGCCGAAACGCAGATCGAACATGCGCGACGTTACCTCGATGCGATCGTCGACGCGATTCCCAGCCCGGTGCTGGTGAAGGATTCGGAACATCGGTATCTCGCCGCCAACGCGGCTTTCTGCCGTTTCTTCGACCGCCCGGTCGAAGAGGTGGTCGGGACCACCGACGACGATGTGTTCTCACCCGAGCAGGCCGGCTTCTTCAAGGATACCGACAAGCGCGCGCTGCGCGGTGAAACGGTCGAGTACGAACAGCTCTATCGCATCGGGTCGCGCGAGAGCTGGATGTGGACGCGCAAGACATCGCTTGCACGTCCTGACGGCAACCGGGTGGTGCTGCTGCTGCTGATCGACATCACCGCCCGCCGTGCGGCCGAAGAGGCCCTCAAGCGGAGCGAGCAGCGCTTCCGCAGCCTGGCCCAGCTCTCCGCCGACTGGTACTGGGAGCAGGACGAACACCTGCGCTTCAGCTACGTCTCGGAAGACGCGAGCGACAAGACCATGATTCCGCCCGAGCAGCTGGCCGGCCGGACCCGCCTGGAACTCGATCTCATCTGGGAATCCGAAACGGCGCGCGCGGAACATCAACGAATCCTGGAAGCGCGGCTTCCGTTCCGGGATCTCGTCGTCACCGGCAAGAACGGCGGGCGCAGCATTCTCGTGAGCGGCGAACCGATGTTCGATGTCGACGGGCGCTTCCTCGGCTATCGCGGTATCGGTCGCGACATCACCAAGCTGAAGATGGCCGAACGCGAGGTGATCGAGAGCCACCGCTACCTGGAAGCCGTGATCAACACGGTGCCGACGCCGATCAGCGTGAAGGATACCGAGCACCGTTTCCTGATCGTGAACGACGCCTTCTGCGCGTGGGCAGAGCAGCCGCGAGAGGAGCTCATCGGTCGAACCGACCGGGTCGTGTTGGGGGATCCGCAGCATGGAGGCGTCCGCGACTCGGACCTCAGGGCGCTGCACAGCGAACAGACCATCGAGTACGAGAACAGTCTCGTGGTCGGGGGCTCACTCAAGTGGAACCTCGTCCGCAAGACCGGACTCACGCGCACCGACGGGACCCGGGTGGTGGTGTCTTCGTTCATCGACATCTCGCATCTGAAGGCGATCGAGAACCAGTTGCGCCTCAGCGAGCGGCGCTTCCGCGATTTTGCCGAAGCGGCCGGCGAATACGTCTGGGAGACCGATGCGACCGGCGTCTTCACCTTCATCTCGAGCCGCGTGCACAGCGTGATCGGCTACGAGGATGCGGAACTGGTCGGCCACACCGGCGCCGATTTCATGCCGCCCGGCGAATATGAGCGCGTGATCGCCTGGGTGCGCGACAACCGCGAATCCGACGGCGCGTTCCGCGATCTCGAGCATCGCTTCGTGACCCGCTCCGGCGAGAGCCTGTGGGTGCAGGTCAATGCGGTCGCGCTGAACGACGCACAGGGTGTATTCGCCGGCTTCCGCGGCACCTGTCGCAACATCACCGACCGCCGCAAGGCGGAGGAGCGCATCAGCTACCTCGCGACGCGCGACCCGCTCACCGACCTGCCGAACCGGCTGCTGTTCAATGATCGCCTCGAACAGGGACTGGTGAATGCGCGACGCAAGCGCGAGGCGCTGGCACTGATGTTCATCGACCTGGACCGGTTCAAGAACATCAATGATTCGCTGGGTCACCATGTGGGCGATCTGCTGCTGCAGGAAGTCGCCGTCCGGATGGGCGCGTGCATTCGCAAGGGCGACACGCTGTCGCGGCTGGGCGGCGACGAATTCGTCGTGACCCTGGAGGGCCTGCAACACGCCGAGGACGCCGCCCAGGTGGCACAGAAGATCATCCAGGCGCTGGCGCGACCGGTCGAGATCAGCGGGCACATCCTGACGACTTCCTGCTCGATCGGCATCAGCATCTTCCCGGCGGACGCCGACGACCCGGCCGCGCTCATGAAGAACGCCGACACCGCGATGTATCACGCCAAGGAGAAGGGGCGCCGCAATTTTCAGTTCTTCTCGCGCGAGATGAACATCCGCGCGGTCGAGCGCCACAGCCTCGAGATGGCGCTGCGCCTCGCGCTGGATCGCGAGGAGTTCGAGCTGTATTACCAGCCGCAGATCGACATCGCCACGGGACGCATTGCCGGCTCCGAGGCATTGCTGCGCTGGCGTCATCCCGAGAAGGGCCTGGTGCCACCGTCCATGTTCATCGACGTGACCGAGGAGACCGGCCTGATCGAGTCGATCGGACAGTGGGTGCTGCGTGCAGCCTGCACGCAGAATCGCAAGTGGCAGAACGCCGGCTATCCGTCGCTGCGCGTCGGCGTCAACATCTCCGCGCGCCAGTTCGACCAGCCGCGCGAGTTCTCCAAGGCGATCGGCCGCATCCTCGCCAGCACCGGACTCGACCCTACCCATCTCGAGCTGGAGATGACCGAAAGCGTGCTGCTGCACAACGCCGAAGAGAACATCGCGGTTCTCAAGCGCCTGGGCAAGCTCGGCACGCGCATCGCGGTCGACGATTTCGGTACCGGCTATTCCTCCCTCTCCTATCTCAAGCAGTTGCCGATCGACACGCTCAAGATCGACCGCTCCTTCGTCCGTGACCTCGAATCCGACAAGGACAGCGAGGTCATCGTCAACACGATCATCGCCATGGGCCACAGCCTGAAGCTGCGCGTGACCGCGGAGGGCGTCGAGAACCTGGCACAGCTGTCGGCGTTGAAGCGCCTCGGCTGCGACGAGTACCAGGGCTTCCTGTTCTCGAAACCGGTCCCTGCGGTGGAATTCGCGCAGCGCTTCCTGGTGCCGAGGGAGTTCAATTTCGGCAGTTGAGGGCCGGCCAGGGAAAGCGCATCCGCCCGTATTACCATCGCCACTCCACTCACCGGAGTCATGCCATGGCAGAAACCGCATTCCAGCTCGATCACCTCAACGTACCCGCCCGCGACCCCATCGGGCTCGCACGCTGGTATGCCGACACCTTCGGCCTGCGCGCCGAGGATCACAAAGTGCGCGGACCCGGCGTGCTCATCGCATTCGAGGCCGGTGAACCCGTCAATCGCTCGCCCGAACTGCATTTCGGGTTGCGCGTCCCCAGTCGCGCGGTGCTGGCGCAGTGGGCGGAGCGCTTCGGCGTGGAAGTCAATGTCGGCCAGGAATTTGCGGCCTTCAAGACTTTCGATCCGGAAGGCAACTGCCTGGAGCTCTACAGTCCGAAGGATGCCTGAGCCAGCCGCCTTCGCATGACCGGGATCGGAATCGGCGGCGGCGCGCGAGCTCCGGGACGGCGCATTCGGATGATCGGGAGCGCGATGCGGCGGATGCTGTTGGGGTTCTTGGTTGCAACGGGTTGGGGAGGCGCCGGCGCGGTGACCGCGGAAACGTGCGTGGAATGCCATCGCACGGCCACGCCGGGGATCGTCGACCAGCATCTCGCCGGTCGCATGGGCAAGGCCGGGATCGATTGCGGCAGTTGCCACGGCTTCGATCATCAGAGCGCCACTGATGTCGCCCGCGCGCAAATGCCGACGCCGCAGACGTGCGCGCGCTGTCACCCGAAACAGGTGCGCGAGTTCGCGGCCGGCAAGCAGGACCTCGCCTGGGCCGCGGCGAGCGCCATGCCGATGTGGGCGCACCAACCACAGTCGATGGTGGGGGTGTGGGCGGCAAGGGCTGTTCGGGCTGCCACAAGATCGGGGCCAAGCCGCCTGCGGAGGCCGCGGCGCACCGTTACGGGAACGCGCAATGCGATGCTTGTCACACGCGCCACACGTTCAGCAAGGTCGAGGCCCGCGATCCGCGCGCCTGCCAGACCTGTCACATGGGATTCGATCATCCCCAGTGGGAAATGTGGTCCACGTCCAAGCACGGCACGATCTGGCAGATCGAAGGGCGAGAATCGCGCCGGGGCCCGACCTGCCAGACCTGCCACATGGACAACGGTCACCACGACGTCGGCACCGCCTGGGGCTTTCTCGCGTTGCGCCTGCCGGAGGCCGATCCGGCCTGGCTCGACGACCGCACCACCATCCTCCAGGCGCTGGGCGTGCTGGACGCGAACGGCCAGGCGACACCGCGACTCGCCGCGATCAAGACCGCCCGCATGGCCCTGTTCGAACGTCAGGCCTTCGACGATGCGCGTGGCCGCATGCTCGACGTGTGCGCGAAATGCCACGGCAGCGCCTTCGCCCGGCGGCAACTCGCGGCGGCGGACGAAGTCGTGCGCGACAGTGACCACGTCATGGCCGAAACGATCCGTGCGATCCAGGCACTGTACCGTGATGGCCTGCTGCACCGGCCGGACCAGCGACCGGGCGCCCCAGACATTCTCCAGTTCTACGAAGCCGGCAGCGAAATCGAGCGCGAGCTGTACCTGATGTTCATGGAATACCGGATGCGCGCCTTTCAGGGCGCGTTCCACTTCAATCCCGACTATTCGCACTGGTACGGGTGGGCGCCGCTCAAGGCCTCCGCCGCGAAGATCCTCGAAGCCGCCGCGCAGGTGCGCGCGGACGCGGGCCGCACTGCGCCGCGCTGAGCAGATTCCGGAAACGAAAACGCCACTCCGCGGAGTGGCGTTGCGACCGGTGCGGCGCGCGCTCAGTCGCCTGCCTCTTCTTCCTCGTCCTCTTCCTCGAGGTCGTCCATCGCCTCCAGCTCGGAGTCGATCATGTCGCGAATCTCCATGAGGAGGTTGCGCAGAGCCTCGTTCTGCTCTTTCAGTTCCTGCTTGGTCATGACTGCCTCCCTGTTAACGGTTGGCCCGGTGCATCGGGCGGATGATGGACGGTCACCACGGCACGAATCCGGGACAGCCGTCGCCGGCGCCGCAGGGTTGGCGGCATTATAGCGACCGGCATTCACGGCGCCGGTGCGAACGGCAGCGACCGAATTCGATCAGGACCCGATCCGAACACAGCGTCGGGAGCAAGTCAACGCTCGTCGTCGATCTAGCCGGCGGCGAGCCGCGGCGGGCTGCGACGCGGATGCCGCGCCAGCAGCGGCACCAAAGATTCCGCCGGAACCGGCGGGCTGAACAAGTAACCCTGCATCTGGGCGCAGCCATGCCGGCGGAGAAAATCGAGCTGTTGCTCCAATTCGACGCCTTCGGCCACGACGTCGAGATCGAGGCTGCGGCCGAGATTGATGATGGTGAGCGCAATGGCGGCCGCGCCCGGATCGCTGTGCACATCGGCCACGAAGGTCCGGTCGATCTTGAGCGCGTCGAGGGGAAAGCGCCGGAGGTAGCCAAGCGACGAATAGCCGGTGCCGAAGTCGTCCAGAGCGAGCCGGATGCCCATCTCCTTGATGCTGCGCAAACGCCGTATGGTGTCCTCGACATCCGCCATCACGAGACTTTCGGTGAGTTCGAGTTCGAGCGCCTCCGGCGGCAGCCCGCTATCGTCGAGGGCGCGGCGAATCTCGCCCAACAGGCGGGATTGGCGGAACTGGGCTGCCGAGAGGTTGACGGCTATCGACAGCGGGCCGTGTCCCAGGTCGAGCCACGCGCGCGCCTCGCGCGTCGCTGCCCGTAACACCCATTCGCCGAGCGCGAGGATCAGGCCCGATTCCTCGGCGACCGGGATGAACTGGGCCGGTGGAATCAACGTGCCGTCCGGTCGGCGCCATCGCACCAGCGCCTCGACGCCCACGATCGCTCGCGTCTCGATCTCCACCTGCGGCTGGTAGTGCAGGACGAATTCCTCGCGCGCCAGCGCCTGGCGCAGGCTCGCTTCCAGCGACAGGCGGGCCATGGCGCGCTGCTGCATCTCGCGCGAGAAGAAGCGGTAGTTGTTGCGGCCCGCGTCCTTGGCTGCGTACATTGCGGCATCGGCGCTGCGCACCAGGGTGTCGATGTCCTCCCCGTCGCGGGGATAGACCGCGATGCCGATCGACGGGGTGACCGAAAGCTCGTAGCCGTCGATCAGGAACGGCTCGACCATGGCGGCGATGGTGCGATCGGCGAAATGGACGATCGTCTCGTCGCTGGTGGCATCGGGCAGCATGATCACGAATTCGTCCCCGCCCTGCCGGCTGACGATGTCGGTCTCACGGATGCAGCCGAGCAGGCGCGCCGCGACCTGCTTCAACAGTTGGTCGCCGGCCGCATGACCGAGCGAATCGTTGACGTTCTTGAAACGGTCGAGATCGATGAACAGGAGTGCCACGCGCCAATGCTTGCGCGCGGCCAGCGTAATGGCATGATCGAGTTGCTCCTCGAGCAGCGTGCGGTTCGGCAGGCCGGTCAGGGTGTCGTGGGTCGCCTGGTACAGCAACCGGGTCTGCATCGCGCGGGCCTCGGTGACGTCGCGGAACACGATCACGACGCCGGTGATCTCGCCATCGGGATTGCAGATGGGGGCGGCCGACTCCTCGATCGCGTATTCGCGGCCGTCGCGGCCGATCAGGACGGTCCTGAGCGCGAGTCCGATCGAACGGCCGTGGCGCACTACAGCGGCAACGGGATCGGGCACCGGCGCACGGGTGATCTCGTTCAGAACCTGGAACACCGTCGCCAATGCCCCCCCCGTTGCCTGCGCGCACGACCATCCGGTCAGTTGTTCCGCCACCGGATTGAGGTAGGTCACCGTGCTCCGGGCGTCGGCCGAGATGACCGCATCGCCGATCGAATGCAGGGTTACCTGGAGCCGCTCCTTCTCGGCATGCAATGCCGCTTCGGTGCGACGGCGCTCCTCGGTGCCGTCGAGCAGCGACTCGCGCATGTCGTTGATGGCGTCGGTCACGAGATCCAGATCGTCGCGTTTCGCCCCGCGATGGCGCAGCAACGTGAGCGGAATGTGCAACCGGTCGATCGTCAAGCCCTGCAGGTAGGTGGAAATGCGCGCGAGGTGCCGGGTGATCCCGCGATGCACGATGTACAGGATCAGCAGGCAGATGATGGAAATCTCGACGATCTCGCTCATCAGGATCAACAGACCTTTCGCCACAACCCGATGCTGGACGGCGGCGAGGCTCACGTCGAGCGTGAACCGGCCGACGTTTTCGGCGGTATCCGGCAGCGTCAGATCGAATGTGCGCCGCAGCAGACGTTGCGGCTCGGCAGACCGTGCTTCCCCGTAGTGACGTCCGCCAGCGGTATCGACGGTGGCACCCGCAATGTCCGGCAGCTGCATGAGGCCGCGCAGTTGGGCGCGAAGCCGGGCCTCGTCGTGGTCATGCACGCTGATTGCGATGGCAGGGAGGCTCGTCGCCTGGGTACGGGCGATCCCGGTTTCGAGCGCCGCGATCTCGCGCCGGTAATCCGCGGCGAACTGGATCGCTGCAACCACTGTCGCCAGGGCCGTGCTGGCGAGCAGTATCGACCCGATCACCCGCACGCCAAGGCTGGACAGTTCGATGCGCAGGGAGGCGAACGGCAGACGCATTCTGGTTGTTGGTATGGGCGACCATCGCACCGGGTGGAGCATCGCTCCGTTTACGGCGGCCCGGCCAGGAGCTTGAGGACGCCGGCGAGAACCGGCAGCCCCCGGGCCGACGTTGTCGCAACAGCGGCGTTGGCGGCGTCAGGAGGCGATCGGTGCCGTCCGGCAAGACGATCGACTCGCCCGAAGTTGCCTCAGCGCAGCACGAAATCCACTCGGCTTGCCTTCAATTTTTCCTTCGCCGCCGGTGCGAGCGTCCTGGGTTCCACCAGGAACACCCGGTCCGCACCGATATCGCCCGCTTTCAGGAAGGCGTCCTTCACCGCCTGCTCCCGCTGCACTGCCAGGTTGCGCAGGTCATCATCCGTGGCGACGATGTGGGTCTGCATCAGCTTTTCCATCTCCGGCACCGGGAGGTCCTTCAGCAGGCCGATGAAGTTGCGCGGCTTGGGAAATTTCTCCGCACGGTAGGCGAGTTCAAGATATTTCTCGTACTCGGCCCCCGGCGCGACGGTGACGTCGTCGATGGACGGCGGCGCCTGATTGGTCTTCGCGAGATCCTTCCACTTCTGCGCCTTCAGCTTGCGCTCGAACGCGCCTTGACGCAGGGCTTCGCGGTCCTTCTCGACGTCCACGTGACCGGTTACCTCGAGCTTGAGTTGCGGCCGATCACGCAATGCCTTGACCAACTGATCGAGCTTCTTCCGGCCTTCCGCGTCGAGTAGCGCCGTCCCCGGCGCAAATTCGACGTAGGAGAGCTGTTCGCCGCCGCCCCCGCCCAACAGCGATCCGATCAATGCGAACGGTGCGGTCACCGCCTTGGTGACCAGGTTGACGATCACCTGCCAGATGACCTTGCCGAGCCGGAACTTGGGGTCGTCGAGCGAGCCTTCGATCGGTACGTCGAGGTTGATGCGCCCGTCGCGATCCTTCAGCAGCGCGATGGCGAGCTGCACCGGAAGCTTGGTCGCGTCGGCGCTTTCCACCTTGTCGCCGAACGTGAGCTGATCGATGAAGATCTTGTTCTCGGCCTTGAGCTTGCGTTTGTCGATCAGGTAGGTGAGATCGAGCGTGAGCTTGCCTTTCTCGATCGTGTACCCCGTGTACTTTCCCGAGTAGGGCGTGAACGGTGGCAGCTCGATGTCGATGAAGCTCACCTTGATGTCGGCGAACAGGTCGCCGGCGAGCGGATTGATCTTCCCGGTGATGGTGAGCGGCGCCTGGTTCGAGAGCTTGCCGCGCAGATCCACGTCGGCACGCGTGGTCGGGTCGGACATCAGCCCGGTGACTCGACCGCCGACCTCCGTCATGGTGGCGCTTACGTTCGGCTTGATGCTGCGATCGGAGAAATTGATCGTGCCGCCCTGCAAGGTGACCTGATCGATCTTGACCAGTTTGGTGACGGCGTCGGCGCCCGTCGCGGAATTCGATCCCGCCGACGGGGCCGGCGCACCCTTGGCCGTCGGCTTGCGCGCCCCGGCCCGTTTCGGTTCCGAAGACGGTTTCTTGTCGCTTTCGGCGCTCGCCGCCTCTGCCGCGTCCACCGCCGCGGCCGGCTCATTGGCCATGATCCCCTGCAGGTTCAAACTGCCATCCTCGTTCACCACCATGCGCGAATAGAAGTCTGTCAACGCGACTTTCTTCACGTCGATGAACAGCGGCTCGCTCTTCAGGCGTACCCCGTCGAAGAACAGCGATTCCCACTTGAGGAAATCCTCGGCGTTCTGTTTGTCCAGGGTCGCGAGCCGGTTGATCGCGGCGGTGCCGTCGTACTCGAACAAGGGTTTGCCCCGTGGCGGCAGGGAGAACCTCACCGTCCCGACCGCCGCGACCTCCCCGCTCGCCAAAGTGATATTCACCTTGTCGGCGAAGTACGGCTGGAACGGCCCGATCGCGAGGTGGTTCAAGGCGACGTTCATGTCGGCCTCGACCGGTTGCGGCGTAACCAGCCCCTTCGCCTTCAATTCGCCGCCCTTGTTGATGGCGAGCTTGAGGTCGACCTTGGCGGCGTGCGGCTTGCCCCCGAGCTGGAAATCGTCGACCACGAGCCGGATCGGGTCGATCACCGTCACCACCGCCTGGGCCAGCAGGCGGTCGTCGAACCGAACGCCGTAGTCGTCGAGCGTCAGACGCTTGAGTGTTACGAGCCAGGGCGTGTCCGCGCCCGCCTCGGTGCCCGGAGAGCCCGGCGCGGGCGGCACCACCGCCACGCCGACCTTGGGCGGCGGCGTCAGATCGGCCAGGTTGATCTTGCCGTCAGCCGCGCGCGTCACCGCGACGCTCGCCTTGCGGCTTGTGACCTCGGCGAGCGTGACTTCGTGCCTGGCGAGATCGAGGCTCCCGCCGTGCACCTGCATCTGTGCCATGCGCAGGAAAGCCTCCGCATCGCCGCGCTTGCGCAATCGCAGACTCTTCAGCTGCGATTCAATCTCGCTTGCCGACACTTTCACGCCGTCGGAATCGATCGCGATCGCGACCTTCGCGGTGGCGTCCAGCGTGCCGTCCTCGAGGTCGAACAGGATGCTGTCGCGGTAATACGGCGCGTAGCGCTTGAGCGGAACATTTCCGAGCGTGACCGAACCCTCGGTCGTACGCGCGATGAAGGCATATGCAAGCTTCGCACCGATCGTCTCGCCGGCATCGGTCGTGGCATCGAGCTCAGCCTCGGTCAGCGCGTCCGGCGCGGTATCGAAGTTCCGGATCGTCGCCTTGAGCGGGGCCAACGTCGTGCGGAACGATGCTTCGGGTACGTCGTCGACCCAGGCAATCCGCGCATCGGGCACCAGGATCTCAGCGACCGAGATCTCCGGCGGCGCGGACGATGGCGGCGGCGCCGCCTGCCCCGGGGGCGCCGCATCGTTCACCTGGCCCTCCTTGGTCTCGTCTCGCACCTTCGTCAGCGCCTCGCCGCCCTTGGAGACCGCCAGCAAGGACATGACATTGAGCTCGCCGTCCGCGGCGCGATGCACGGTCAGGTCGAGACCCGACAGCTTGATCTGGCGGATCGCCGCCTTCCGCGCGAATACATCGATCCGTTCGATGGCACAGTCGAGGCGATCGAAGGCAACCAGCGGGCTGCCCGACAGTTCCTGAATCTTCAGATCCCTGAGCGCTACGGTGCCGGCCACGGATAGCGTCGGCTTGCGGCCCACAGGCTGCGCGAAGGTGAGGCCGAGATTGGCGTCCAGCAGGGCCGATAACGGTTTGTAGTGCAGCTCGAACGGGACGTACTCGAGATAGAACGGCAGGTTCAGGTCAGTGAGCTTGAGATCCACCGAAGTCTCGCGCGAAGCATCGAACGGCTTGGTGCGGGCATTCAGCGCAACCGGCGTGCCGTTGACCTTGGCCGCGAAGGCCGGCCGCACGAAGATGTCTTCGTAGTACGGCAGATTCGAGAGGAACGGGATCGCGAGTTTCAACTCGCGCACACGGTGCTTCGTGTTCTCCGGCCGATCGTCGAAATCGACGCTGCCGCCCGTCAGCTGGATGTTGTTCAGCGAGAACAGCGCGGGCTCCTCCGGCTTCGTCCCGGGTTTCCGCCTCGCCGCGGACGCGGCGAATTTGTCGATCAGATCGGAGAAGTTGTAGCGCTGTCCCTGGATACGCACGATGTGCACGTAGGGATTGTCCAGCTTGATCTCGCGCAGCACGGGCGCCCGCCGGTAGACCGATTCGACCTGGGCATCGAGGCGCAGCTTGTCGAACGCGACGAAGCGTTCGCTGCTGCCCTTCTCCTTGATGAGGAAAGCCTCGATCTCGACGGTGAGCAGGAACGGGTTCACGTGGATCGCACCGACGCTCACCTGGCGACCGAGCTGCTCGGAGACCTTGTTGACCAGGATCGACTTGATGATCGGGGGCGCCGCGAAGAATCCGAACAGGATCAGCACGACGAAAAAGACGCCCACGCCAAGGGCGATCTTCTTCCACAGCTCGCGCCTGGGCCGCGCTTTCGCCGATGCCGCCGATGCGCCGGCCGCAGGCGCTGCGGCACGACGCGCGAATACGCGATCCAACAGTGCCATGTCCGCCTATCGAGAGTTGTCGTTGGCTTCGGAAAGTCTCCCGGCCCCGAGGTTACCGAAACCCGACTGGCGTGAACAGCGCTGCGGCGAGGACGAGTCGGCAGCGACGCGCCGCTACGGCTTCAACATCGTTTGCAGCTTCGTCATCACCGGGGCGGAATCCGGTGCCATGCCGGACGGAAAACTGAACACGGTCTTGCCGTCGGGCGCGATCAGATACTTGTGGAAGTTCCACGTCGGCGGATCCATCGTGGCTTCGGCCAGGCGTTTGAAGAACGGATTCGCGGCGTCGCCGATCACCGACGATTTTTCCGCCATCGGAAAGCGGACGCCGTAGGTCATGCGGCAGAAGTCGCCCACTTCCTTGTTGCTCGCGAGTTCCTGCCGGAAATCGTTCGACGGAAACCCGAGCACCACCAGCCCGCGTGCCTTGTATTGCTTGTACATCCCTTCGAGCTGGTCGAACTGGGGCGTGTACCCACATTTGCTGGCGGTGTTGACGACCAGGATCGCCTTGCCTTCGAACTGGCACAGGTCGAGCGGCTTGCCCTCGAGCGTGGTCATCTGCTGGTTGAGCAGCGCGGGGCACGCTGCACCGACCACGCCGGGCAACATGCCGAGGAAGACGGCCCCCATGAGTGTTCCTGCGATCTTGTTCATGACGCTCCTGTTCGTTGGATGAGAACGCCCCTCGCCTGCCACCGGAGGCTGTGAGACCCGGGGCCGCCATAAAGTTCCGGTCCTGGCGACGGCGGCGGCAGGCCGGCAGTCAGCGCCGTGTAAGCTCCGTCGGTTACGATCAGCGCGCATTTCGAGACCCCCTCTGCAGTGACCGACCATCGGAGAGCCACACCATGAAGACATTCGCCATCGCCCTGATCGTGACCCTGCTGGGCGCCGGCCCCGTTATCGCGGCCACGCAGCAGGAGAAAATGAAGACCTGCAACGCCGAGGCCGCCCAGAAGGCGCTAAAGGGCGACGAGCGTAAACAGTTCATGAGCGAGTGCCTGTCGGCCGCCAGGCCCGAGCCCGGGAAGAAGGCGTTGTCGTCGTCCCAGGAACGGATGAAATCCTGCAATTCCGAGGCCAAGACCAAGGCGCTGTCCGGCGACACGCGCAAGAAGTTCATGAGCGAATGCCTGTCGGGCGCATCCGCCGAGGCCGCCGCGCCGCCGGCCACCCAGCAGGACAAGATGAAGACCTGCAATGCCGACGCCTCCGCAAAGGCGTTGAAGGGCGACGACCGCAAGAAATTCATGAGCGAGTGCCTGTCGAAGTAGCCGCCCTCCCGCTCCACCCGGGCGGCATACCGGCGCGCGGCGGCCGGATCGCCCGGGCCGCTCTTCAGGCGGGCAATTCTTCCGACACGAGCGCGAACGCGCCGCAGGGCACGTCGCCATACGAGCAAAGCACGCAGCAATCGCCCTGCTTCGGCCGCAGCAGCACACGGCAGGCGCTGCACTGGTAGAGCACGCTGCCTTCGCCGGCCGGCACGCGCTCGGCCTGGGCGTGAGCGCATTCGGGACAGGTCAGGATGGAAAAACGGTGAATCTCTCGGTTCATGGGACAAGTCCTCGTCGGATGCGGCCAAGGCTAAGGGCGCGGTGTGACGGCAGCGTGAAAGCGCCTCATTCCGACGGAATAGGGCTGACCGTTGACAGCGTCGGAGTGCGGTCGGTAAGGTTCCCCCAATCGTCGATCGAACGATCCCGACCTCCCGGCCAGCGCCGGTGGGGGCCGCGGAGACAACACCGACCAATCGCAAGGGACGACTGGAGAACCGATCTGGTCGGGGAGGCGCGCACGAAAGCCGTGAAACGGTAGACCGACCGTCAGCGCTGCCCGCCAGGCCCAAGCGTCCGGCATGCCGCGTTGCACCCGGCAAGGCACGCCAGGCCCGCGGCCTGGTCATCGGCAACCCGATCTGCCGAGGTGCATCGTCCGGCGCGAGTCGGTGGCGCGTCCCTCCACGGCCCGGAGCGGTTCCGGGATGCGTGGCATGAAGCTGCATGGTGCATTGGCGTCGGCGCCGGCCGACGACGGCAACCAGTCGATCGGGCTGGAAGCCGGGGACTTCGCGTGGCTGTTGGGCAGCCTTTGCCAGTATCACCGCGTGCCGCACGACGCGACCCTGGTGGCGCGACAGTTTCCGCCCCCCCATTCGATCGACGGCCTGCGCTCGGCAGCCGCCGCACTCGGATTCGATCTCGAGCGGCGTTCGCGCCGGGAGCGCGGTCTCGATTCGACGGCCCTGCCCGCCATCGGCTTCCTCCGCGCGCCGCCCGGTGCGCAAGGGCCGGCATCCGTTCCGGTGTTCATCGTTCGCGCCGACGGCGACCGCGTCCTGTTCTTCCGCGCCGGCAGCCCGGTGGGCGAGATGTCCTCCCGCGAAACGATGGAAGCTGCGCTCCACCCCGCGTTGTGGCATGTCACCCGCAAGGGCCCCGTGCCTCTCGCCGACACTACCGGTGCGCAACGCCCGGCCGCAGGCCAGCCGCACTGCGCATCGTTCGGATTCGCCTGGTTCGCGGCCGAGCTGCTGCGCCACCGTCCGGTCTGGCGCGACGTCCTGCTGGCGTCGCTGCTGATCCAGCTGCTCGGACTCGCCGCACCGCTGTTCACCCAGACCATCATCGACAAGGTCGTCGTGCACCGCACGCTCAGCACCCTGCTCGTGATCGCCACCGCGCTCGCGGCCATCACGCTGTTCTCGAACGCGATGTCATGGATCCGCCAGTATCTCGTCATCCAGAACGGCAACACTTGTCCGCAATCGCCCGTCTAAGTACGCACTCGTTCGCGCGCTGGTCGGTAACTCGCGGAATGCAGGGCAGTTGTTCTGCCTGAATCAGTTCGGCCTTGTTCGGCTTCGTCCGCCAGAGTTCTCCGATTTGTGTGTATGTGAGTGCGTGAGTACGGTCGACCTGCATCGACTTTTCACATACACATGGAGGATTCAATGGGACGACTCAACGACGCCACTCTGCGGACCTGGGTCCGCGAAGGGAATGCACTCGCAGGGAAGGCAGACGGCGATGGGCTGACGTTCTGCATCTCGCCTACGGGCCGGGCCACGTGGGCGCTGCGGTACCGCTATGGCGGCAAGCCAAAGACGATGACACTGGGCTGTTACCCGGGGATGTCGCTAGCCATGGCCCGCAACACGGCCCGGGAACGTCGCGTCGAGCTATCCAAGGGCGAAGACCCTCTACTCGTCAGGCAGGTCAAGGACGCCGCCGTGCGGGGCCGCAAGACGTTCAACGACTTGGCCGACACCTACCTCGCCAAGGAAGGATCGGCGTTGGCCAATGTCACCCTTGAGGACTACACGCGCCTCCTACGGTTACACGTGCGCCCCAAAGTCGGCCGGAAGCCACTCGACGAGATCACCCGCGAGGAGATCGCCGGTCTGTTGGAGGGGATAGTGCCCCATTCGTACACAACGGCAGCGCGGGTGTTTAGCGTGCTCTCCGTGGTCCTCAAACACGGCATCGCCCGCGGAGTGCTCCGCGAAAATCCCATGCTCGGCCTGTCGTCGCGCGCAGTACTGGGCAAGCGACCGCCGCCGCGCAAGCGCGTGTCCTTGGATGACGAGGAACTTCGGGAGGTCTTAGCCGCCCTGCCACAGCTCGGCAAGGTCAATGCCCTGGCGCTGCGCATCTTGTTAGCCACATGTACTCGCAAGAGCGAACTGACCAAGGCGCGCGTCGAACATGTGGACCTGATGGGTGGCCGCTGGACGATCCCCGATGAGCACGCGAAGACCCGCGAAGGCCTCGTCATCCCGCTCGCGCCCATGGTGGTGGCGTGGTTCCGGGAACTGATCGACATGGCGAAGATGATGGGCACACCTTGGCTCATCCCATCCACGGCGCCCCGAAAGCACGCTTCACGTGCCCGCCTCAATACAGCGCTGCAGCGACTTGAAGCCAATACTCGCCGGTTCAATGTCCACGACTTGCGTAGCACGGCTCGCGCCCATCTCCGGAAACTGGGCGTCGACGTCATCGTCGCCGAAAAGTGCTTGAACCATAGCCTCGGCGGACTAATCGAGATCTACGATCGCGGCGACTTTTGGGAAGAACGGAAGGCCGCCCTCGAACTCTGGGCGAGGCATTTGGAAATGCTGCAACGGCCGCGACTCGTGGAGGTGCGTGCCGCATAGGTTTTCTCCAACCCCAGCAGCTCCGGGGAGAGCGTGAAGACCGGCTGTGTCCGCCGGATTTAGTAGGGAGACTTCATCGCCGTCGCGCCCAGGTTGTCCATGCTTTTAGCTTTCGCGGTACGCTTCGCACACCGCGCCCTAGCCCCGGCCTGATCCGCCAGGGCGAACACTGAGTCCCCTTGCTCGGTGGGCGCGGTTCCGTCTCAAGGGAACGCGCGGAAGGGGGGTGCAATGACAGACCAGTCGAACGACGACGGTGTTTCGTCGAAAGCGCTCGATCGGCTATTGCTTGAGCAAGCATGGCTCGAAATGAGGCCCGGTTGGAATACGGACAGTGAGGAACGCAAGATCCAGATTCTGATTTCCTCACACTATCCTCTTGCCGATTCAATCGATGCCATTCGCACCTATGTAGCATGTGTAAGCAAAGGCATAACACCACCGGCGGCAACACTTTCCTCCATCGGCGCTAGCCTGCAGCGCTATCTTGAAAGCGCCGGTCGGATTTCGCTAGATGACGCATTCCGCTTGAGGCGCAAGCAGCGGAGCGGGCACCGCCTGACCCAAAAGCTTGAGTACGAGCGCCGGTCGGAGTTTGCGTATGCGATGTGGCACCTTCGGGAGAAAGCGAAGTCCCAAAACAAGCCCATATCAATTGAAACGGCAGCCGGCCAAGTGATCGAATACTTGGGACTTCAACTCACGGAAGAAACGCTGAAGAAGCACTACATCGCAATTGATGCGGACAGCATATTTTCAGCCGCTCGAGATGCCATCGATGATGCGGGGAGGAAATAACCCGTTTTGTTTCCCTGACATGTTGGAACTGGTCTGCCACGATGAATCCGCAGCCGCATTCATCGGAACTAGTGCGGGCGTGACCATCTGAGTGCGGCGCATGGTCTCGTCCTAGTTCAAGGAGACGTGACTTGGAAAATTCCGCAAAGGGTGTGCCCCCGAAACCCAGCCGGGACTCGGAAAATCCTGCCCCGGCCGTCTTCACAAAGACCGCCTGGATGTTGCTCGCCGGGGTAAAAAAAACTCGCTATTACGCGTTGCCCTCGACCCACCGGCCGCTGACGATCCTCGTTGGGGTTACGGAAATGGTCCACGAACAGCCAGGCGCGTGGGCCGCCCGACTTGCAGCGCAACAGGCACAGGATTCTGCGCGAGCTGCAATCTCGGCTCAGGGAGATGCAGGCGACTTGGGCGCCATAGCTGGCCCCCCGGGGGGGCCGGTGCAATTCTCCGCCGCCGCCCGGGAGTCCTGATGGCTACCCGTTTACGGCGCGATCAGATCGAATCCTTCGTTGCAATTCGGGAGCAGATCGAGCGACTTAGCGCTGCAAGCTGGGTCATCAACGCGATAATCTGCGAGGCGCAGCTGCCGTTCCGCCCGCTTTCGTGCCCCGATGTCGGGCTTTTGCTCATGAAGATTGAAAGGGCTGAATTCGACGATCAGTCTGCGCGCAGCAAGTGCATGCGCCGGTGAACCATGGGCTTGAAGCTGATGAAAGCAGTATTCGCCAGTGCTTTGCCGGTGACTGAACGCATGGTGCTCCTGGCCGTCGTAGACTTCATCAGCGACAAATCGCCGCGCAATCCGTTTCCGTCTGTGGCCACCCTGACGAGGAAAACGGGGGCATCGGAACGCACCGTTCAGGTCGCGCTTGGACGCCTCGAAGCCTGGGGTTACATGACTCGCGAATTTCGGAAGGGGACTAGTACGGTCTATGCGGTGACAGATCCGAGAACGTGGAAACCCCCGCAAT
The DNA here is from genome assembly GCA_038324085.1 of Burkholderiales bacterium. Classification (GTDB taxonomy): domain Bacteria; phylum Pseudomonadota; class Gammaproteobacteria; order Burkholderiales. The sequence continues at coordinate 35,061 of JBBQHP010000018.1, read as the reverse complement.
CTTCGCACCCCCACCCCCGCAGTATCTGCACCCCTACCCCCGCAAATTCTGCACCCCCACCCCCGCAGATTCTGCACCTAACCCCCGCAGATTCTGCACCCGAACTTGTTCTTAACTACCCAATTGAACCTTCCGCGGTGGTGTCGACAGGATTTCAAGCGTTCTGGTCTGCATATCCGCGAAGGGTAGCGAAGGCGGATGCATCGAAAGCTTGGGCGAAGCTGAAACCATCGCCTGCGCTCCTTGGGGACATGCTCGGGGCGCTCGAGCGCCAGCGCGCGAGCGAGGACTGGCAGCGCGACGGTGGCAAGTACATTCCGCATCCGTCGTCCTGGCTGAACGGTCGACGCTGGGAGGACGAGACTTCCGCTGCGTCGATACCCCAGCGTTTGCAGGTCGCCCTATGAAACGCACCGGATTCGGCGAGGACATGGACCGCATGGAAGCGCTCTACCTCAAGGGCATGCGGCGGGGCACCTCGACCGGTTGGGCGAGCCTGGACGGTCTCTACACCGTCGCGCCTTCCGCCGCTACGGTAGTGACCGGCATTCCGAATCATGGCAAATCGGCGTGGCTCGATTCACTGCTCGTGAACCTCCTGACCCGACCGTGCGAGGGTCGTCCCTGGCGATTCCTCGTCTGTTCGCCGGAGCAGGAACCGCTCGAGATGCACAAGGTCGAGATCCTGGAGCGCGTCACCGGAAGGCGATTCCGCGATGGTCGCGGGTACCGGATGACATGGATGGAGGTCGCGACAAACTCGAAGGATCTGGACGAGCGCTTCGAGTTCGCGTTGTTCGAGGCGAACGATCGGTTCTCTAACCTGATGGACACGGCGCGAGCATTCGCCAGGGAATGCGACAACGGCGGACGACAACCCGGCATCGTGTTCGACCCCTGGAACCGCCTGGAGCACCGGCGCTTAGCGGGTCAGACGGAGACGGACTACATCTCGGAGGCGCTCTCCGACGTCGTCTCGATGACCCGCGCAACCCGAGCGCACATGTGGATCGTCGCCCATCCGCATATGCTCGCGAAGGAGCGCCAGTCAGGCAAGCGCCCTATTCCTACGCCGTACGACATCTCGGGGAGTGCTAACTGGTTCAACAAGCCCGACGCGTGCATTTGCGTGTGGCGCGATACCGGTGTGGACCAGGACAGTTCCGCGGCCCTGCAGACGCAGATCCACGTGCAGAAAATGCGGTGGCGACACCTTGGCAGGATCGGCGTTGCGGAGCTGCGCTTTGACCTCGTGACGGGCCGCTATCACGACAACGACGCGCGCGAGAACTACCTCGCCGCGCGGGATGGCGAATGAGCCGCTGCGGCATCGGCCCGAAGTCGCCTGCCCCAGCTGGAGGCGCTGGAGCAACAAGAGAGCACCCCATGAGGACGCGGCGTCCTTCGCTCCCCGCGCCGGTTCTGGCTGTCCAGCCGACGCTGACCTGCATCCGCCGGCTATTCCGCCAACAGCCGATGGAACAAGGCGAATTCGCGAAGCACGCGGGGGCTCCGTTGAGATCCTCCGGGAACCGGCTCTCGGGCCCCAAACTGGGCCCATCCCCTTCACAAACAGAAGCAATCGATAGTAATGGCCGGGGAAGGCCGCTGAAGGTGGAACACCGGCTCGGCGTGATCCGAGAGACGCTGGAGGACGAGATCAAGTTCTTGAACGAAGCCACGGGACAGAGCGATGCCGCGCGGATCAGAACCGGGTGAACGCCGCGGTGGCCGCCAACGCGGTACACCGAACCGTACGACCCTCGCAAGACAGGAGCTCGTCGAGCGCGCGTTGAGCGACGGAGTCTCGCCGCTCGAGTTCATGCTCGACCTTATGCGCAAGCCCTACCCGGCGGGTGCCGATGCGCAGACCCAGGTGCAGATGGATGGATTGCGCTTGGACGCTGCGAAGGCATGCGCGCCCTATGCCCATCCGCGGCTGGCCAACATTGATGCGCCGATATCGATCCGATCGCTTGGCGGCGAGCTCGCCGATCAAGGCCGCGTCGTTCTCTCGGCGCTATCGGAGGGGAGCTTGACCCCGAGCCAGGCCGCCACCGTCATACAGGTGATCGCCAGTCAGGCGAGGATCATTGAGGTCGACGAGCTGGAGCGGCGGATTGCCTCGCTGGAAGAGAAGGACAAACCATGATTGCCTTGGAACGACGCGTCGCGGATTTAAAGGCCGGCTTCGAAGCGAAGAGCTACGTGGCATTCCAACTGCCCGATGGTCGGCATGTGCCAACGAGACCGGATGAAAAACTGGGCCCTCACCTCATTATAATTCCGGTGGAATCGGAGTATCTGCCCCAGCGATGGAGCGAAGTCTCACATGAGGAGTTGGAGCAGAAGTACCGACCGAACGAGACGAATGCATGAAACGCGGAATCGCGAGCAGACTCGAGGCGTTGGAGCGCAGCGCCGGGGTCGGGATCTCGTCCCTGATCGTCTCGCTCAGATGTTTTGCCGATGCGCCGTTGTCGGCGTACATCGTGAATGGAACGAGGATCGCGCGACAGCCGAGCGAAACCGAGGAAGCGCTGCTGGCGCGCGCGGTAGCGAGCTTGCATCAGGGTGGCGACTTATTTGTTGCGCGGGAGGAGCGGAATTCCAGCGTTGGAGTTGCACGCGCGACAGGTGCGTAACACCGATGCAGGATGCAGAGCGCAAACACGGAGGCAGAACGGCGGGCGTGCGAAGTGCGCTTGAGGGCAGAGCGCAGGACAGGCGAACTGCTCAAGGATCTGGCGCGAATAACGCCACAAGAAGCTCGATCATTGGCCAGCGTGGCCGGTGATTCGGCATACCGAGAGGCCATCACGCAAGCGCAGATTCCTGAGCGTGCCGCGAGTCGCTACCAAGCCCTTGCCAACGTGCCGCAGGCCCGTGTTCGACGAGGCAATGCGCGATCCAGCCGTTAAGCCGGCGACGCGGCGGCTGATTGAACAGGCGCGCGATCCGTCGCTGCGCATCGCACGAACAAGCCTAGTCTTGTAGAGAAAGGTGGCGCACGAGTTCCTCGTAGCACCCCGCAAACCGTAGGTATTCAGGGTAGTTCTCTTCCTTGGTTTTTAGCTCGGCCAAGTTAAGCACAAGATCAATCGAAGAGGCAGTCCTCGCAATTCGAAATTCCAGCGAATCAGTCATGAGACTCTCGACGTAACCCAAGGCAAACTGCGACCCAGGTGGCGAGAAGATCCAACATGGATAACCATTCTCGCACTGCAGTCGCTGAACACCGGGGCCGGGGCCGTAGTTCGATTTTCCGGCTTGAAGCGTCAGCTGCTGCGGAACAAAAGGCTTGGCGCTCAGCCTGCCGTTGCTGTCGAACTCAAAATCTTCACCACGGAGCTTGATGAAAACGGCAAAATTCTTTCCGCGGTCGTAAAAGCTGCTGATCGATCCCATGAACTTGACGAGTTCGCCGCCTTTGCTTCTCCAATCACGCGTTGCGCCAGAGAACTGCAACTCGCATCCGGTGAAGCGGCCACCGTTAGTAATGCGGGTGAACTTAAGGGTGCCTTGGCCATCCGCTTGTGCTCTTGCGGCCTCTAAAATGCGCTCGAGATCGGTGGCGGCAAAGGATGTTTGCCCGTTCCCGATCCAGAACGCGAAGAGGAGCACCAGAAAGGTCGGCCACACAGACTTCATGAGATCACCATCGCGCGATAGGACTGTCGAAAATACGCCGAAAAAGGCTGACTCTCAGTACCGATAAGCCCCGCTGCGGGGCGTCGACTTCCCCATTCGAAGTGAATTGTGCTCCACCTATCCCGAACGCAAGACATGTTCGTCAACGTGACCGTCCTGTTGCTCCTCGCATTCATACTTGTTGGCTGCGGCGAGCGCAGAGCCCCTGAAGGCGCGAGATTTTCCCTCTATCGGAATAGCGTGACAGATGAGAACATGAGAATTCACGTAGCGACGTTCGATGCGGCGGATGGAGAGGCCTACAACCGGGGCAATTGCGATATTGCGCGAGACCTCTTTCAGGCTCAACCAGGAGTCAAGGTCAAGTTCTGGTGCGAGAAGGGAAGCTTCAGAAAATGACGCGCCTTCATAGGCCTCTTCGCGTTCTATCGCTGGTCGTCTTGTGCCTGGCTGTCTCGATCGCCAGAGCGGAAAGGATACAAGCCCTCGTCGTCGGGGTGACCGACGGCGATACAGTCACGGTACTGACGCCCGAGAAGAAGCGTATGAAGGTGCGGCTAGCAGCGATCGACGCACCGGAAAAGGGACAGCCGTTCGGCAAGGCCGCGAAACAGGCGCTGTCCGATCTCGTGTTCAGACGCGATGTCACCGTAGACGGCGACAAGCTCGATCGCTACGGACGGCTCGTGGCCAAAATCGAACACGAAGGCCGCGACGTGAATCTCGAGCTCGCGCGCATGGGGCTCGCATGGTGGTATCGGAAGTATGCGAACGAGCAGAGCGCGGGTGATCGGCTGGAATACGCTGCGGCGGAGCAACGCGCACGGGAAGCGGCGCTAGGACTGTGGGCAGACGACTCGCCTATAGCGCCATGGGAGTGGCGACGGCGTTAGACGCCCAGGCGGGTCCGTCGACGACGCGATCATTCGCGAACGTTGGTTGTCGTTGGTCTTCGGCGGATCGAGGAATCGGACCGGCGCCAAGTGGCAGAGCTGAGCGCCCCGAGGCCCAAGAGCATCAAGACAAGGGTTGAAGCTTCGGGAACGACGGCGACATCGCCATCTCGAACGGCCCACACGAATAACTGGTTATATTTCGATTGAATACTCTGAAATCCTGACCCGCTGCCGAAGTTGAAGTACCACACATCGAATTCTTGGTTCGGTTCGTACTCGCGCGCGAGCCAATACGGGCCAGCTCCAATATTCTTGAACGGGCCGGCGCTGATGTTGGTCCCCGGGCACGTCATGCTCCCCCCGGTCAATGGGCCGCAACTGCTCTCGTTCCCCAAGTCAACGTAGTAGAGGTGCGCCATCTCACTCGCAGTCGGATTCACCAATGCCACATTCGGACCTTGGTCGGAGGATCCGTCCGTTGTAAGCGAGACGTTGAACAGAACCCCGTTCACGGGCGAGAGCGTCGGTAGGCGCCAGTCGCGATAGCCGGCATACGCCGACTGATTCATGGCCGAAATCCAAGCGTTCGCGGTGTCCCACGTCATGATGCCGTTGGGACGAATGCTCCCTACGCCGAACGTCTGAGAGGCTGCAAGGTTGGCGTCCTGCAACCATGTGAGATCGAGGACGCTGTCGTAGATCAGCCCTCCTCCCCTGTCGAAAAGTGCCGCAGGCGCCGTGCCAGGGGTCGAAAGCGCGAGGCCCGTCACGATCGCCAGCCGCCAGGCTGTTTTCATTTCCGCCCACCTCTTTTGTCATCGCCCGGTCGCCGGGATCGCTGATGGTCGTGGACTACTTCGGACAGACAGCGTAGAGCAAATTGTCAGTGCATGTGTATGTCATTCGCTGCTGCACCGTCATACATATTTTTAATCATGGGGTTAACGCATTAGTTGACTTTCTCATCCACACGGGCAATCGGGTCGACGCGGTGCTCGGATCCGAAGTGTTCTCCCATCTGCTGCGCGTGCCGATGGGCTTTTTCGAGCATCGATCCACCGGCGTTCTGGTCGCGCGACTGCACTGCGTGGAAACCATCAGAGAATTCGTCACGGGTGCCGCGATCGGGCTGGTGCTCGACCTGCCGTTCCTGCTGTTGAGCCTCGGTCTCATGTTCTGGTATTCGTGGCCGCTCACGCTCATCGCGCTCGCGATCCTCGGATTGATCCTGCTGGCGAGCGTGCTGGTCACACCGCTGCTGCGGTCGCGATTGAACGACCAGTTTCTGCTGGGTGCGCGCAACCAGGCATTCGTGACCGAATACGTCGGCGCCATGGAGACGGTCAAGTCGCTCCAGCTCGAACCTCACCTCGATCGCCGCTACGGCGACTACCTGGCGGACTATCTCCACGCCGGCTTCCGCACCCGATCCCTCGCCAATACCTACAACGTGGTCGCCACCGGCCTCGAGAACTTCTCGACGCTCGCGATCCTGGGCGTAGGCGCCTGGTTCGTGATGACCGACACCGGGATGACGATCGGCATGCTGGTTGCGTTCCAGATGTTCGCGAGCCGGCTGTCGCAGCCAGTCCTGCGTTTCGCCGGGCTGTGGCAGGATTTCCAGCAGGCGGCCATCGCGGTGAAGCGCCTGGGCGATGTGATGAACGTCCCGCAGGAACCCTGGTCGCTGACGCCTGCGCGCGAGCAGCGCAACGACGGGCGCATCGAGATCCGCGCGCTGTCGTTCCGCCATTCGCCCGGGCACCCGTGGCTGCTGCGCAATCTCGATCTCGAGGCAGCCCCCGGCGAATTCGTCGCAGTGCTGGGTGCCTCGGGCTCCGGCAAGAGCACCCTGGCGCGGCTGCTGCTCGGGTTCCATCAGCCGTGCGAGGGCAGCATTCGCATCGACGGCCATGACACGCGCCACCTCCCGGTGAACGAACTGCGCGCGGGTTTCGGCGTGGTGCCGCAGGAGACGAGGCTGTTCGCCGCCACGGTGTACGACAACCTGAGCCTCGCCGATCCGCAGGCGAGCTTCGACGACATCGTCGAAGCCTGTCGGCTGGCGGACATCCATGATTTCATCGAGTCGCTGCCGGAGGGCTACCGGACTTGCGTCGGCGAGAACGGCACCGGCCTCTCGGGCGGACAGAAGCAACGCATCGCGATCGCGCGGGCGCTGCTGCGCCGGCCAAAGGTGCTGCTGTTCGACGAAGCCACCAGCAGTCTCGACGCTGCGACAGCTCGCCAGATCGCCGGTACGCTCACGAAGCTGCAGGGCCGCGTCACCGTGCTGTTCATCACGCACGAGCTGCCGGAAGATCTGAAGCCGGCTCGATGCGTGAACCTGAGCCCACCGCCAGCCCCGGACGATGGGGCTCGCCATGGTTGATCGCGCGCAAGCCGGCAAGCCCGCCACAGGACAGCGCCGGCAGGCCGCGCGCGCCTTCTCGCCGGCAATCCTGAGGCTGGATGGACAGGCGCCCTCGCCGTTGCCGCGCGCGTTGCTGTGGACGATTGCAGCGCTCGTGTCCTGCGCGCTCATCGGCGCCTGCGTCGGCAGGCTCGATGTCATCGCCATCGCCCACGGAAGAGTGGTTCCGCAGAGCTTCCTCAAGATCGTGCAGCCGGCGGAATCGGGCGTGGTACGCGAGCTGCTCGTGCGCGAAGGCGACCCGGTCGACGCCGGCCAGGTTCTCGTGCGGATGGACGCACGCCTGTCCGATGCCGATACGGCGACGCTGCACGATCAGCTCGCCACGCGTCGATTGCAATTGCGCCGCATCGATGCCGAGCTGGCCGGCGCCGCGATGCCGGCCCGCACCGACGACCCGCCCGTGCTGCTGGCGCAGGCCGATGCGCAGTATCGCGCGCATCGCGCCGCGCATCTCGACGCGGTCGCGGCGGAAACGGCGGCGCTCGACAAAGCGCGCAGCGAACTGCAGTCCGCGCGCGCGATCGAGTCGAAGCTCGCCAAGGCGCTGCCGATCTACCGCGAACAGGCCGACGGCTGGGAGCTGCTCGCGAAAGAAGGCTTCGCCGGCAGGCTTCTCGCGCTCGAGCGCAAACGCCAGTGGCTCGAAGCCGATCAGGAGCTCAACGCGCAGGCGGCCCATGTCGAGAGCCTGCGCGCCGTCATCGCACAGGCCACGAGTCGGATCGCCCAGCTGCGCTCGACGTATCGACGCGAACTGCAGGACGAGCGGGTCGAGGCGCAGGCAGAGCTGGCGCGGCTGACCCAGGACTCGGCCCGTCAGTCCGTCCGGCGCGGTCAACTGGAACTGCGCGCGCCGGTCGCGGGCATCATCAAGGACCTCGGGACGCACACCGTCGGCACGGTGGTCCAGCCGGGGACCGTGCTGATGACCGTGGTGCCGCGCGGCGAAGGCGTGCAAGCGGAAGTCTGGGTCGAGCAGGTCGATGCGGGTTTCGTGCGCGAGCGGCTGCCGGTGCAGCTCAAGGTCGCCGCCTACCCGTTCCAGCGCTACGGCATGGTGAGCGGACACGTCCGGCATCTCAGCCCGGATGCATCGGAGGGCCAGAGCGGCAGCGACGCCGCGGGGCATCGGGAGCCGGGCAGCGGCAGTTCAGGCTACCGGGCGCTCGTTGCGCTCGATGCGACGCACCTGATGCGCGACGGGGAGCGCTTCGAACTCGCCTCCGGGATGCAGGTGAGCGCGGAGATCCGTCTCGGCACGCGGAGCGTCATGGAGTACCTGTTGTTGCCGGTGCAGAAGACGTTGCAGGAAGCGGGGCGGGAGCATTGACGCGGCTCGACCCGCCTGCGGGCCGGAATTCGCACCCGGCCCGCCGCAACCGGCGATCCCCGTCGGGGCCGGTCAGTTCGGCGCCAGCACGAAAGCCCGCACTGCGCTCGCGTCGTATTGCGACTGGCGCGACCAGCCGTCGGTCGCACGGGCGGCCACGTACAGGTTCTCGCTGAATCCGGCCACAGCACAACCGCCGGGGACGCAACCCGGCGGCAGGTTGTCGTTGAGCAGTTGACCAACGGTGCGCGTGGTGCTGAACGAGCCGCCACCCACCGCCCCGCCCGCGCTGAAGACACCGCTGACTCCGCGCACCACGCCGAAGCTGTAGGTCGCGAAACCATGCGGCTGGCTCGCGGTCCACGCCATGCTGACGGTGTCCGTGGGCGAGTAGTGCAGCACGCCGCAGCACGGATCGGCCACGCCGCCGCCGATGGCCGGCGGCGCGATCGCCGCGCTGCACGGCTCGTTGTTGACGTGCAGCGTGATCACCATCGTGTTCCCCGCGACCAGCCCGAGAGTGGCCGCGTCCACCGTGTGCACCGTGCCGCTCAGGTCGGTCGAGGTCGGCACGAAATAGCGGATGCCCAGCGCCGCGATGTTCACCGGTGCACCGGTACTGTCGAACAATTCGACGCGCATCTGCACCAGGCCGTCCATCAGCGTGCTGCCGTCGGCCGCAACGGTATTGAACTTGCCGCTGGCCGTGTCTTCCACCACGTCCGGGAGGCTCCACTGACCCAGCGGCGGCACCGCGGGCGGAATCTCGAACAGATTGCCTTCGCTGCCGATGGTGTGCGGACCGAGCGGAAAAGCGTCGAGCATCAGATCGGTGCCCACCATGTGCGCGTAGTGGCGGCCGATCGCCGCGTTCAACGGCTTGTAAGCCAGAGCGGATTCACCGTCGCGCTTCCATGACAGGCGGTAGTACTGCACCCCCAGCGTGTCGCGCAAAGCGCTGTCGAATTCCAGACGCGGCCGCAGGGTGCCGCCCCACGGGGCATCACCGTCGGTGAGGCCGATGTTTGCGGCCGTGGGCGCGCCCAACGCCTGGCCGGTGCCGTGGATGCGGCTCAAGGGGAAATTGCCGACCGCCATGAACAGCACCCAGTTGTCGCCCGCGATGATCGGTGGACACGGCGCGCACGTGATCGCCAGTGGGTGGCTGGTATGCAGGCTCACCTGGGTGCCGCACACGTAGTTCCACCACGTGTGACACGCGATCGGCGTCGGCGCGTAGATGGTGACGTCGAAGAACCCGAACAGGCGTTGGGTGGCCCGGAAATACAGATCCGGCTGGTCGGGATTGAAGATGCTCTTGAAGATCGTCGTGCGGAAGTGCCCGCAGTCATCGGTGTAGGCGGTGCCGACGCGCTGCATCGTCACCAGCTGCGGGTGCAGCCAGCACAGCAGCGGCCGGACCAGCACGGCGTTGTCGATCAGCGCATGGCGAAACGCGAGATCGCTGCCGTTCAGTGCCAGGTATCGCAGGCCCGAATTGCCGGCGACTTCCTGCAACGATGCGATCGCGTGCGCATCCGCCAGGTGGCTTCCCGCTGCCGCCGGCCCCGCACCGGCGCGCAGCGCCAGCGCGAACGGCGCCGGATCGGGACCCGGCCCGGGCAAGGGGAACGGCCCCGGAAACAACTCCGGCGGCGGATCGGGCAGCGGGATCGGCCGCACGATCACGTCGCGCAGCCGATCGAGCAGGTCCTTGGGGATCTTGGGCACGATGATCCAGATCGGATCCACTTCGTAGATCTCGACCGTGGCGCGACAGACCGGCATGTCGATCGTGATGCCGTCGCGCAGCACGCGCTTCTGCAGCGTGCCTTTCACCAGGCAGCGGTTCAGCACCCAGGTGCGCCACACGTCGGGCGCGAGCGCGACATCGACTTTCAGCCGGGCGACCTCGGCTTCGACGCGCACATGCTGCTCCTGTGCGCCGCGGCGCAGCAGATCGTCGAGCTGCGGCGCTTCGTCGTCGATCGCCGGTCCCGCGAGCACGCGCACGCCGGTGGCGGCCTTGCCGAGGCTCAACTCGAGGCTGGCCTGGCCCTTTGCATCCAGATTCGAACGAGCGAGGAGCGTCCCGCCCGCGGAGAATACGTAAGCGGTCGTGGCGGGACGCGATTCGTCCGCCGCGGATGATTGGAGCGGTGCGTTGACCGCGAGCGCGACGCGGCGCGCGGGATTCTGCTTGGCCATGATCGTCCGACCTCCTGTGGTGGTGGATGGATGGACGATGGATTCCCCGCGCGTTCCCACAGGTTTCCGCGCGCGGCCGACGCCGATGGAAGGCTCCGGGCCTCGCCGCACGGCACGGATAGCATGCCGCGCCCGACTCCAGTACGCCGCCCGGGACACACGGGCCAGCGTCGCGCTACCTCGGCAACAGCACGCGCGCGAACTTCGCTGGCGTCGTCAGCCCAGCGCGCGCTCGACCCACGCTGCGCACGCGAGCGCGCGCGCATCGTCGCCGATGCGGCCCACGACCTGCACGCCGAGCGGCAATCCGTTGGGCCCAAGTCCGGTCGGCACGTGGATCGCGGGCGTGCGCAGCAGGCTCCAGGTGCGATTGAACACGGGGTCGCCGGTGGCTTCGATGCCGCGGGGCGCCTCGCCCGGTGCCGACGGGACCACGAGCACGTCGCAATCGCCCATCGCAGCGTCCACCTGGAGCCGGCAGTCGCGCGCGAGCCGCATGGCCGCGTCGTAGCGCTCGGGCGCCATCGCGAGTCCGGCATCGAGCTGCCGTCGCAGGCGTTCGCGAATGCGCTCCGGGAAGCGCCGATGCTCATCCGCCAGGCAGCGCGCCATCTCGTATTCCCAGATGGTGTCCTGCGCGTCGTTGATGCCGTCGAAGGCCCGCGGCAGTTCGACCCGCACGATCGTGGCGCCGCCCGCCGCAAGGCGCGCCGGCAGTTGTTCGAACAACGCCTGCGTCTCGGGCAGCGCCAACGGCCACTGGGCGGTGAGACAGATGCCGATGCGCGGTGCGGGCGGCAGCGCTTCCACGCGCAACGTTTCGCGGGCGGCCAGTGTACCCACGAAAAAAGCCGCGTCGCCGACGCTGCGCGCCAATACGCCGACCGTATCGAAGGACCACGTGATCGCTTTCACGCCGATGGGCGAGAGCGTGCCGAATGTCGGCTTGTAGCCGACGGTGCCGCAGAAGGCCGCGGGTCGGATGATCGAGCCGGTGGTCTGGGTACCGAAAGCCACCGGCACCATGCCGGCCCCGACGGCGGCAGCCGAGCCGCTCGACGAGCCGCCGGGCGTATGCATCGCGTTGCGCGGATTGGTCGTCGGCCCGGGCGGGAAGGTCGCGAACTCGGTCGTGACGGTCTTGCCCAGAATGATCGCGCCGGCCCGTCGCGACAGCGCGACGCTCGCCGCATCCGTTCTCGGCCGATGACCTTCGTGGATCGGCGAGCCGTAGGCGGTGGGCATGTCGAACGTGTCGTACACGTCCTTCACGCCGACCGGAAAGCCGTGCAGCGGACCGCGGATCGCGCCGCGGTCTAGCTCCAGCGCCGTCGCCAATGCCGCATCGCGATCGAGATGCGTCCACGCTCGCACGACGGGTTCGCGCTCGTCGACGCACTGGAGGAACGCGCGCAGCACCGATTCCGCGGTGATGTCGCGGCGCGCGAGCTGCCGTGCGAGTTCCGCCGCGTCGAGCTGATCGAGGCGCGCGCTCATCGCGTGAGCTCCTTCATCCCCCGGTCGAGCCCCTGGATCGTGAGCGGATACATGCGCTCGCCCATCAGTTGCTGGACCATCCCGATCGAGTCGTAATAGTTCCAGCGGTCCTCGGGCTGCGGGTTGAGCCAGATGGTCCTGGGATAGACGTCGAGCACGCGCTGCATCCAGGCCGCCCCGGATTCCTCGTTGTGATGCTCCACCGAACCGCCGGGATAGGCCACTTCGTACGGGCTCATGGTGGCGTCGCCGACGAAGATGACCTTGTAGTCGTGCGCGAAGGTGTGGAGCACGTTCCACAGCGGATAGCGTTCGCTGTTGCGGCGACGGTTGTCGCGCCACACGCTTTCGTAGATGAAATTATGGAAATAGAAATACTCCAGGTGCTTGAACTCGGTGCGCGTCGCCGAGAACAGTTCCTCGCAGATCCTCACGTGGTCGTCCATCGAGCCGCCGATGTCGAGGAACAGCAGCACCTTCACCGAGTTGTGCCGCTCGGGCACCATCTTCAGGTCGAGCCAGCCGGCATTGCGCGCGGTCGAACGGATGGTGTCGTCGAGATCGAGTTCGTCGGCGGCGCCCTCGCGCGCGAACTTGCGCAGGCGCTTGAGCGCGACCTTGATGTTGCGCGTGCCGAGCTCGACCGAATCGTCGAGATTGCGGTATTCGCGCTGGTCCCACACCTTCACGGCCTTGCGGTTGCGGGAGCCTTCCTGGCCGATGCGCACCCCTTCGGAGTTGTAGCCGTAAGCCCCGTAGGGCGACGTGCCGGCGGTGCCGATCCATTTCGAACCGCCCTGGTGGCGACCCTTCTGTTCCTCGAGCCGCTGGCGTAGCGCTTCCATCAGCTTGTCCCATCCGCCCATGGCCTCGATGGCCGCCTTGTCCTCGTCGGAGAGCATCAGCTCGGCCTGTTTTTTCAGCCATTCCTCGGGAATGCTCGCGAGCATGCCTTCGGGCAGGTCGGCGATGCCCTTGAAGTACGCCGCGAAGACACGGTCGAACTTGTCGTAGTTGGACTCGTCCTTGACCAGCGCCGCGCGCGACAGATAGTAGAAGCCCTCGACGCGGTAGTCGGCCACGCCCTTGGCCAGGGCCTCGATCAGCATCAGGTACTCCTTGACGGAGACCGGCACGCCGCCCGATCTGAGCCGGAGGAAAAAGTCGGTGAGCATCGGGTTCGCCCGCCCCCACCCTAGCCCGCCCCCGGCTGCGCCGAGGGCGGGAACGCAATACACCCCTTCCCCCGCGGCCGCGGGGGAAGGCCGGGACGGGGGACCGCTCCGGAGACGACGCTCATCGACTCCGCCGCGCCATGAACACCAGTCGCTCGAACAGATGGACGTCCTGCTCGTTCTTCAGCAGCGCGCCATGCATCGGCGGAATGATCTTGCCGCTGTCCTGGCTATGCAGCGCCTCGGGCGGAATGTCCTCGGCAACGAGCAGCTTCAACCAGTCGAGCAACTCGGAAGTGGAGGGCTTCTTCTTGAGACCCGGCACTTCGCGGATGTCGAAGAAAGCGGTGAGCGCCTGCGCGAGCAGCGCCTTCTTGATGCCCGGGTAGTGCACGTCGACGATCCGCTCCATCGTTTCGCGCTCGGGAAACTTGATGTAGTGGAAGAAGCAGCGACGCAGGAAAGCGTCCGGCAGTTCCTTCTCGTTGTTGCTGGTGATGATGATGGCCGGCCGATGCCGCGCCTTGACCAGCTGCTGCGTCTCGTAGACGTAGAACTCCATGCGGTCGAGCTCGCGCAGCAGGTCGTTGGGAAACTCGATATCGGCCTTGTCGACCTCGTCGATCAGCAGGACCGTGGGCTCGTCCGCGTCGAAGGCGTCCCACAGCGGGCCGCGCTTGATGTAGTTGGCGATGTCGTGGACCCGCGCTTCGCCGAGCTGCGAATCGCGCAGGCGCGAGACCGCGTCGTATTCGTACAGACCCTGCTGCGCCTTGGACGTGGACTTGACGTGCCACTGCAGCAGCGGACGCTCCAGCGCCTTGGCAACCTCGATCGCCAGCATGGTCTTGCCGGTCCCGGGCTCGCCCTTGATCAGCAGCGGGCGTTCGAGGGTGATGGCGGCGTTGACTGCCATCATCAGGTCTTCGGTGGCGATGTAGGACTCGGTACCGGTGAAGCGCATGGCGGAGCGTGATTCGGGGGAAGCAACAGCCCGAAGCCTACACGATGCCGGCGGCGGCAATCAGCGCCTGGCGGCGACGCGCTCCGGCTTCTGCGCGTCGGCGCGATCGGCCTCCTGCGTGTACCAATCGTTCCGGGCGAAGTGCGCCTTCAGATGGTCCACGAACACGCTGACCCGCGTCGGCAGCAGCTTCGGCGAGGGAAACACGGCGTGGATCTCCTGCCCCGGCAGTGAATAGCCTTCCAGGACCATCTCGACCCGGCGCTGGCCCAGCGAAGCCCCCGCCACGTACAACGGCAGTGCCGCGACGCCCATGCCCTCGCGCGCGGCGGCGATCAGCGAGGACAGGTTGTTCGACCGGAACGGCCCGCGCACGCGCACCGAGACGCGTCCCTGCTGCGGGTGCTGGAAATGCAGGTGGTCGTCGCCATGGACGCTGCTGTAGACCAGCACGTCGTGCCGCTCGAGATCCTTGGGCGCGGTCGGAGCCCCTCGGCGCGCCAGATATCGGGGCGCAGCCACCATGGCCCAGGGGTTGAACCCCAGCGTGCGGGCCGCCAGGGACGAATCGGCCAGGCGCCCGAGCCGTATCGATACGTCGATGCCCTGGGCCACCAGGTCGATGTAGGCATCGTCGCAGCGCAGATCGATCTCGATGTCGGGGTGGTCGCGCATGAACGCCAGGATCAGGGGCGTCACCACGCGGCGGCCGAACGCGACCGAGGTCGCGATGCGCAGCTTCCCGCGCAGGGCGGTGCGCTGGTCGAGCGCGAGATTCTCGGTCTCCGCGACCAGATCGAGCAGCGCCTTGCTGCGATCGTAATAGACGCGGCCGGCCTCGGTGAGACTCAGCCGGCGGGTGTTGCGATTGACCAGCCGCACGCCGAGCCGCTGTTCGAGCGCTGCGACGTGCCGGGTCACGGTGGGTTGCGTCACGCCGAGGTCGCGCGCCGCGCCGGAGAAGCTGCCCGTCTCCACCACCCGCACGAACAGCTGGTATCCGTCGAGTCTGTCCATGGTCTCCCTTGCCCGATCCATACGGCGGCCGAATAGGTGCTATGGACCGCCACGCGTCCACGCCCGCCGCTGCGCCAGCACCATTCTGGCATGCGCGCAAGCGCTTCACGCACAACATACCGAGGAGAACAGCGATGCGGATGACGGCGGCGATGGCGGCAGTGGCCGTGATGGAAAAGGAAGGCGTGACGACGGCCTTCGGCGTTCCGGGCGCAGCGATCAACCCGCTTTACGCGGCGCTGCGCAAGCGCCAGAGCATCACGCACATCCTTGCCCGGCACGTGGAAGGCGCCTCGCACATGGCCGAGGGTTACACCCGCGCCCAGCACGGCAACATCGGCGTGTGCATCGGTACTTCCGGTCCTGCCGGCACCGACATGATCACGGGGCTCTACTCCGCTTCGGCCGATTCGATCCCGATCCTGTGCATCACCGGGCAGGCTCCGCGGGCACGGATGTACAAGGAAGATTTCCAGGCCGTGGACATCGAGTCCATCGCCAAGACCGTGACCAAGTGGGCCGTGACGGTGCGCGAGCCGGCGCTGGTGCCGCGGGTGTTCCAGCAGGCATTCCACGTCATGCGTTCGGGCCGGCCGGGCCCCGTGCTGATCGATCTGCCGGTCGACGTGCAGATGGCGGAGATCGAGTTCGACATCGACACCTACGAGCCGCTGCCGGTGTACCAGCCGCGCGCGAGCCGCGCGCAGATCGGGAAGGCGCTGGCGATGCTGGACGAGTCCGAGCGGCCGCTGATCGTGGCCGGCGGCGGAATCATCAATGCCGACGCGTCGGCGCTGCTGGTCCGGTTCGCCGAGATCACCGGCGTCCCGGTCATTCCCACCTTGATGGGCTGGGGCGCGATTCCGGACGACCACCCGCTGATGGCGGGCATGGCGGGGCTGCAGACCAGCCACCGCTACGGCAACGCCACCCTGCTCGCCTCGGATTTCGTGGTCGGCATCGGCAACCGCTGGGCGAACCGCCACACCGGCTCCACCGAGGTCTACACGAAGGGCCGCAAATTCGTGCACGTCGACATCGAGCCCACGCAGATCGGCCGCGTGTTCATGCCGGACTACGGCATCGCGTCGGATGCAAAGGCAGCGCTCGAACTGTTCGTCGAGCTCGCGCTGGAGTGGCGCGCCGCGGGCAAGCTGAAGGATCGGAGCGCGTGGGCCGCGGAGTGCGCCGAGCGCAAGCGTTCCCTGCTGCGACGCACCCATTTCGACCAGGTGCCGATCAAGCCGCAAAGGGTCTACGAGGAGATGAATCGGGCATTCGGCCGCGACACCTGCTACGTCACGACCATCGGCCTGTCGCAGATCGCCGCAGCCCAGTTCCTGCACGTGTACCAGCCGCGCAACTGGCTCAATGCCGGACAGGCCGGGCCGCTCGGCTGGACCATTCCCGCCGCGCTCGGCGCGGTGGTCGCCAATCCGGCCCGCGAAGTGGTCGCCATCTCCGGCGACTACGACTTCCAGTTCCTGATCGAGGAACTCGCCGTAGGCGCCCAGTTCAACCTGCCCTACCTGCACGTCGTCGTGAACAACGCCTATCTCGGGCTGATCCGGCAGGCGCAACGTGCGTTCGACATGGACTACAACGTCCAACTGTCGTTCGACAACATCAATGCGCCGGAACTGCAGGGCGCGGGTGTGGACCACGTCGCCGTGGCGCTCGGGCTGGGCTGCAAGGCGGTGCGCGTCACCGAGCCCTCGAAGATCCAGGACGCCTTCGCGGAGGCGCGCGCACTCATGCGCAAGCATCGCGTGCCGGTGGTGGTGGAAGTGATGCTGGAGCGCGTGACCAACATCGCCATGGGCGCCGAGATCGACAACATCAACGAATTCGAGCCGGTGACGGCCAGCATCGCGGAAGCGCCGACCACCGTCGTCGAGGCTTAGCGGGTCGCCGGTCGCGCGGCGCTGGGGGCCCGCCCCCAGCGCCGCCGGAAACGGGCGGGGTCCAGGCGCCGGAACTCGCCAGGCGGTAACGCGCGCCCGCGCTTCGTATAATCGGCGGCTTCCCCCTGAGTGACCGGAGTGCCGCCATGCCCCGCTTCAACGCGAACCTGTCGATGATGTTCAACGAAGTGCCGTTCCTCGAGCGCTTCGGCGTGGCCGCGAAGGCGGGTTTCAAGGCCGTCGAATTCCTCTTCCCCTACGACTTCACCAAGGAGCAGGTGAAGGACGCGCTCGATCGCAACGGCCTCGAGCTGATCCTGCATAACATGCCGCCGGGCGACTGGGCAAAGGGAGAACGCGGCATGGCCATACTGCCGGGTCGGGAGGCCGAGTTCCGTGCCGGCGTGGCCAAGGCGATCGACTACTGCACCCATCTGGGCTGTCCGCAATTGCACTGCATGGCCGGGCTGGTCCCGGCGGGCGTCACGCCGGCAGCCCTGCGCGACACCTACATCGCCAACGTGTCGTACGCCGCGGCGGAGACGGCGAAGGCCGGGCTCAAGCTGCTGATCGAGCCGATCAATCCGCGCGACATCCCCGGCTACTACCTGAACACATCGCAGCAGGCGATCGAGATCATCGACGCCGTGGGGGCGGGCAATCTGCTGCTCCAGTACGACATCTATCACATGCAGATCGTGGAAGGCGACCTCGCCCCGACCATGGAGCGCCTGCTGCCGCGCATCGGCCACATGCAGCTCGCCGACACCCCGGGACGCCACGAACCCGGTACGGGCGAGATCAACTATCCGTTCCTGTTCGGCCACGCCGATCGCATCGGCTACCAGGGCTGGATCGGTTGCGAATACCGACCGGCCGGCGACACGGTGGCCGGTCTCACCTGGTTGAAGCCCTACCTGTGACTACGTCGACCACGGCGCGTGAGTCGTGACGTCTGACTGGTAGCTCGTGCCTCGCGCCCGGGCAGAGTCGCGGAATCGTGCGGCCCCGGCGCGCCCGGACCGGTCACCCGTCGCTCGTTGCGAACCGCCCGTCGGCGCATTGCCGTGATCTACGCGGTCCTCGCCTGCGCCGTCGCCGTGGTCTCGACGGCCTCGATCCTGATCCGCTACGCGCAGGCCGAGGGCGTGCCGTCGATCACGATCGCCGCACTCCGCCTGGGTTTCGCGGTCCTGCTGCTGACGCCTGTGGCGCTGCCGAGTCTGCGGCGCGAACTGCCCCGGCTGTCCCGGCGCGAGCTCCTGCTCGCCTTCGGCTCGGGTGCCGCGCTCGCGGTGCACTTCGCGGCGTGGATCACGTCGCTCGAGTACACCTCGGTCGCCAGCAGCGCGGCCCTGGTCACGACCAATCCGGTCTGGGTAGGCATCGCATCGGCCGTTTTCCTGCGCGAGCGGGTCCCGGCGTCGGCCGTCTTCGGCATCGGCCTGGGACTCGCCGGGAGCGCGCTGATCTTCGCCAGCGAAACCGGATCGGGCGGCCCCGCGCCGCATCCCCTGCTCGGCAACGGGCTGGCATTGATCGGAGCCCTGGCCGCGTCGGCCTATCTCCTGATCGGCCGGGGACTGCGGCATCGGCTGTCCCTGCTCGCGTACGTCTGGATCGTATACGGCATTGCAGCAACGCTGTTGCTGGTGGCCGCGGGCTCCGCAGGGACGATCTCGACCGGGCTGTCCGGGACCGCGCTGGCCCTGATCCTCGCGCTCGCAATCGGACCGCAACTGATCGGGCACACCGTGGTCAACTGGGCAGTGCGGCGGATCCCCGCCACCATCGTCGCGCTGGCGATTCTCGGCGAGCCCGTCGGCGCCGCGGCACTCGCCTGGATTCTGTTCCGGGAAGCCTTCACCGTCGCTCAGTCCGCGGGCTTCGCGATGTTGCTCTGCGGCATCTTTTTCGCGGCACGCGCCGCACCGCAAAGCGAGGCCGGCGCGCCCGGGACATAGACCACTCGCGAGTGCGAATACCTGCGTAATGCGGTGAATCCGACACTCAACGAAGCGCCTTCCCATGCTATTGTCGAAGCGCTTCTGTTCGGGGGCGCCACCGATGCTCTACCCGCGGCAGGCCAGGACAGTCAGCAACGAAGCTCCAATAACGATAGGAGGAAGGCGAAATGCAAGTTAAGGTCAACAAGGAAAACCGGTCCTACGACGGCGATCCGCAGATGCCTTTGATGTGGTACCTGCGCGACGAGCTGGGCCTGACCGGTACCAAATTCGGTTGTGGCGTGGGACTGTGCGGCGCGTGCACCGTGCACGTGGACGGCAAGGCCGTGCGTTCCTGTGCTACCGGAATGAACGAGGTTGAGGGCAAGTCAGTCACGACGATCGAAGGCCTCTCGCCCGACGGCAATCATCCGGTCCAGAAGGCCTGGCGCGCGGAAAACGTGCCGCAGTGCGGCTACTGCCAACCCGGCCAGATCATGCAGGGTGCGGCGCTGCTGCTGGAAAACAAGAAGCCCGACGACGAACAGATCCTGGCAGCGATGTCGGGCAACATCTGCCGTTGCGGGTGCTACCAGCGGATCTTCTCGGCCATCAAGGCCGCCGCGAAGGAGGCCTGACATGAACACCAAGAACTTCGACAAACGCCTGCGCCTCGAAAACGTCAGCCGTCGTAATCTGCTGAAAGGCATCGTCTCTGCCGGCGGTCTGGTCGTTGCAGCGCAGGTGTTCCCGCGCTCGGCCTTCGCCGACGAGAACCAGTACAACACCGGCGCGGGCGGCATGCCCGGCGGCGTGGTCTGGGATCCGCACGTCTTCGTCGCCATCGCACCCGATGGCACCGTGACCATCGTCACGCACCGCTCGGAGATGGGTACCGGCTCGCGCACCAGCCTGCCGATGATCGTCGCCGACGAGATGGATGCCGACTGGTCCAAGGTCAAGATCATCCAGGCCCCGGGCAACGAAGAGAAATACGGCAACCAGGATACGGACGGTTCGCGCAGCATCCGCCACTTCATCCAGCCGATGCGTGCTTGCGGCGCCGCGACGCGTCGCATGCTCGAGCAGGCGGCCGCGCTGACCTGGTCGTGCCCCGACACCGACGTGCGTGCCGAGAATCACAAGGTCGTTCACATTCCGTCCGGCAAGTCGCTGGGCTACGGTGAACTGGCCGCCGCGGCCTCTGCGCTGCCGACGCCGAAGGCGAGCGACATCACGCTGAAGGATCCTTCGCAGTTCCGCTACATCGGCAAGGGCCAGGTGCAGATCACCGACCTGCGCGACATCACGATGGGCAAGGCCATGTACGCCCAGGACATCCACATCGACGGCTTGAAGTACGCCGTGGTCGCGCGTCCTCCGGTGGTGCTCGGCAAGGCCGTGAAGTTCGATACCGCTGCCGCGATGAAGGTGCCGGGCGTCATCAAGGTGGTGGCCATCGCGCCGACGCCGATGCCCGCGAAATTCGCGCCGCTCGGTGGCGTGGCGGTCATCGCCAACAACACGTGGGCGGCCATCCGTGGTCGCGAAGCGTTGAACGTCCAGTGGGACGACGGCCCGAACGCCGACTACGACTCCGACAAGTTCAAGGCGGAAATGGCGGCCACGGCTCACAAGCCCGGCAAGGTCGAGCGCAACGAAGGCGACATCGACGCTGCGCTCGCCGGCGCCGCGAAGGTGATCGAGCACGAGTACTACATTCCGCATGGCCATCATGCGACGATGGAGCCGCCGGCGGCAACGGTGCGCATCGCCAACGGCAAGGCCGAGGTCTGGGCCTGCGTGCAGAGCCCCGGGGGAACCCGTGGCGACGTCGCCAACACGCTGGGGATGAAGCCGGAAGACGTCACCGTCAACGTGACCCTGCTCGGCGGCGGTTTCGGCCGCAAGTCGAAGTGCGACTTCGCGCTGGAAGCGGCCCTGCTCTCGAAGGAAATGGGTGGAGCGCCGGTCAAGGTGGTCTGGACCCGTGAGGACGACGTCCGCCACGGCTTCTACCATTCCGTGTCGTACCAGCACGTGACTGCCGGGCTCGACAAGGACAACAAGGTGGTGGCGTGGCGCCATCGCAGCGTATCGCCGTCGCTGATGTCCAACTTCATGCCCGATCCGAAGCGCGAGAGCGCCCTGGAACTGGGCCTGGGATTGATCGATACGCCCTTCGACGTCCCCAACCTCCGGCTCGAAACCGGAACGGCGGTGGCGAAGACACGGATCGGCTGGTTCCGTTCGGTCAACAACATCCCGCACGCCTTCGCCATGCAATCGATGGTGGGCGAGCTGGCGGCCGAACTGGGGCGCGACCCGAAGGACTTCCTGCTCGAGATGATCGGGCCGGCGCGCATCGTCGATCCGCGCAAGACGGTATCGAGCGATCTGTGGAACTACGGCGATCCCTGGGAGACCTACCCGATCGACACCGGCAGGCTGCGCGGTGTGATCGAGCGCGTCGCCAAGGAAGCCGGCTGGGGCAAGAAGCTTCCCGAAGGCACCGGCGTTGGCATCGCCGCGCATCGCAGCTTCCTGACCTACGTCGCCACGATCGTCCAGGTGAAGGTCGAAAAGGATGGCTCGGTCTCGGTGCCGCGCGTCGATGTCGCGATGGATTGCGGCTTCTGCGTGAACCCCGAGCGCGTGCGTTCGCAGGTGGAAGGCGCTTCGGTGATGGGTCTTACGATCGCCAAGCTCACCAACATCACCTTCAAGAACGGCCGGGTCGAACAAGGCAACTTCAACGACTACAAGGTGCTGCGCATCGGCCAGGGGGCAATGGAGGTGCACACGCACATCATGCCGCATGGTATCGACGTGCCTGCGAGCGGTGTCGGCGAACCCGGCTTGCCGCCGTTTGCACCGGCCTTCTTCAACGCGATCTACGCCGCGACCGGCAAGCGCATCCGCAGCCTGCCGTTGGGCGATTCGCTGAAAGCGTGATCGCTTCGCCGCCAGGAGCGATTCCGGCGGCAAGGCGGTGAATCACGAAGCCCGTTCCTTCTGGAACGGGCTTTTTTTTCGCGTCTGATCCGAACTGCGGGCCGGATGCCTGTCAGCCGGTAGCATCCCAGGGTGTCGCGAACTCGCTGGCGCCCGCCGGCGTGCGCAGCAACTCGACGATCCGTTCGGCCGGCGCTGGTCGCGCGATCAGGAAGCCTTGCACCTCGTTGCAGCCGAGCGCCTCCAGAATCCGCATCTGCGTTTCGGTCTCGACGCCCTCCGCGGTGACGACCATGCCCAGCGCGTGCGCCATCGACACGATGGCGCTCACGAACACTTCGCTCTCGCGCGTGACACCGATCTCGACCACGAACGAGCGATCGATCTTGAGTCCGTCCACGTCGAGTCGCTGGAGTTGCGAGAGCGACGAATAGCCCGTGCCGAAATCGTCGACGAGCAGGCGTATGCCGCGCGCGCGCAGGGCAGCCAGATTCGCGGCCACTTCGGTCTGCTCGCCCATCATGCTGGACTCGGTGATCTCGACCTCGATCAGGGCTGACGGAAGTTGGTGCAGCGTGAGCGAAGCGTCGATCACTGCCGCGACGCTGCCCGCCGCGAATTGCCGCGACGATACGTTGATCGACACCGGCACCACCGGCAACCCGGCCGCACGCCACGCGGCGACCTGCGCGCACACCTTGTTGATCACGGCCTCGCCCAGCGGCACGACCAGCCCCGTCTCCTCGGCCAGCGGCACGAATTCCCCGGGCGCCACCAGTCCGCGCTCGGGATGCTGCCAGCGCACCAGCGCCTCCAGGGCGGTCAACCGGCGGCTGGCGGCATCCACGCGGGGCTGGTAGTGGACGATGAACTGATCCTCCTTCAGTGCGCGCACCAGCGCCTGCTCGGCATCGAGCCTCTGGGTAAGGCGTTCGAGCAGCCCCGGTTCGTAGAAGCGATGCTGCCCTTTGCCTTCCGCCTTGGCGTGGTACATCGCGATGTCCGAACTCTTCAGCAAGGTTTCGATGTCCGCGCCGTCACGGGGATAGAGGCTGATGCCGATCGATGCGCTCAAGGTGCTGCAGCCCCGCGCGATCTCGAACGGCTGGGCGATCGATTCCGAAATACGGTCGGCAACCCGCGAAGCTTGGGCGGCATCGGCGAGCGGTTCCAGGATGATCGTGAACTCGTCGCCACCGATGCGCACCACGTGGTCCGAGGGCCTCACCAGCGAGTGCAGCCGCCTGGCCACGGCCTGTAGCACCTCATCGCCGGCCGCGTGGCCGAGCGTGTCGTTGACGTTCTTGAAATCGTCCAGGTCGATGAACAGGAGGCCCAGAAACTCACCCTGGTGCCTGGCGCGCTCGATGGCCCCGGGCAGGAACTCCATCAACCAGTTGCGGTTCGCGAGGCGCGTGACCGGATCCTCGTTCGCCAGCCGCGACAACGCCCGTTCCTGGGCCTTGGTCTCGCTGATATCGCGCAACGTCAGGGCCAGTCCGCTGCCGGAGCGCACGATCTTGCGATGCACCCAGTTCGCCTCGAGCGGACTGCCGTCGGGAACCTCGAAATCGTCCTCGTGCAGGCCGGATTCGAGAGCGTCGCGGAACGTCTGCATCACTTCCGCCAGGTAGGGCTCGCGGTACAGTCCCGAAAAACGCTTGCCGACGAGTTCGGTGCGCGTGAGACCGGACAGGCCGGCGCCACGCTGGTTGCAATCGGCGACCTCGAAATCGATGACCTGATTCCGCCGATCGCGCAGCACCCGCAGCATGTAGAAACCTTCGGACCCGCCTTCGGTTGCCATGCGGTAGGCATCGCGCACCTGTTCTTCCTGGTACTTGCGCCAGGCGAGCCGCGCGGTGAGCCCCATGGACAAGGCGGCAAAGCAAGCGAGGCCGAGCGTCCCCAGCAGGAGCGCCTTGATGGTGGTGGCACGATGCTGCAGGAACGGCGCCATCACCTCGTCCCCGTCCAGGCCCACCACCGCGATCAACGGGTGCGACGACACGGCGCGCCAGGCGACGAAACGCGACCGACCGTCGATGAATTCGGCCGTACCGTCCATGTATCGCGTGCCCTGGTCGGTTTCACGCAGGAACTCGGCACCCCACAGCGCCGCCGGCTCGGCGCGGCTACCCTCCCCGCCATTGCGGATGGCACGCGGCACGCTGTCGGTGCCGACCATGCCGAGCAGCCCCGCCTGCCCGACTCCGGTGGCGTCGTAGAACGCCGTGAAGTGACTGGGATCGACCGACACCACCACGACGCCGCCGAAGCTGTGGTCGACCCCGTCCAGGCGCCGGCTGAAATGGATCACCGTCCGGTCGGCAAAGCGCCCGTGAATCGGCTGGCCGATGCGCAGCGAGGTCGAATCATTGACCTTGTGAAACGCGAAGGCCGGCCGATCACTCAGGGAAGCGTCGATGCGGACCGGGCCGGTCGCGGTCCGGATACGGCCGTCGCGGCCGGCAATGAGCACGAACAACAGGTCCGATTCCGGAAACAGCCCGCTCGCCTCGAGATTCTCGAGCTTGAGATGGCCCTGACCCTGCTCCCATTCGTACTTGACCAGGGTCGTGACCTGATCGATCTGTGCGATCGAACGCTTCAGGTGCTCCGCATAGGCGCGCGCCAGATTCGATGCTGTCTCGAGAGCGGCCTGCTCGATCGCGCCGCGATCGGCTTCGATTCGCGCCAGTGCGAAACCCCAAAGCAGCGCAGCGGCCACACCGCACGCCGCGGGCCAGAGCAGGATGCGGGTGCAGTTCCCTCTCAGGAATGCGAACCTGTCCGGCAAGCGGATCACGTTGCGTACCCCGGCATGCTGCGATTCGATCTTTCGGCTGCCGGTCCCGTCGGACATCGACTGGTCTGGCCCGCATCGGGAACGCTTGTCCAACAGCCGGGTAATCGCAACGAATCAGTCACTCCACACTTTACGTCCGTCACTCGGCACACTTTACCGGCAATTGGCGCCCTGGCGTGCCGGGTCCGACCCGGCCCCGACCAGTCGCTTCGCATGGCGTAGCGGGCACCGGCCGGGCGGCGGTTACACTACCCCGCCTGATCGCCCTTCCATTGCCCCCTGCCATGACATCCGATCCCCGCGTGCTGTTGCGCCAGATGTTCGACGCCGCCGTCGCCTCTGCGCTGCCGGAGAAGTCCCTGCCGCCGCACCTGCCGCTTCCACCTAAGGGGCGCACCGTGGTGGTTGGCGCGGGCAAGGCCGCGGCCGCCATGGCGAAGGCCCTGGAAGAGCACTGGCCGGGCGAGGTCGACGGTCTCGTGGTGACCCGCTACGGCCATCACGTGGCCACGAAGCGCATCGAAGTGGTCGAGGCTGCACACCCCGTTCCGGATCGGGCGGGACTCGCGGCGGCGGAGCGCATCCTGGCAAAGGTGCGCGGGCTGACGCCCGACGATCTGGCGCTCTGCCTCATCTCCGGCGGCGGCTCCGCCCTGCTCACGCTGCCCGCAGCGGGCCTCACGCTCGAGGACAAGCAGGCCGTGAACCGAGCGCTGCTCAAGTGCGGGGCCAACATTGCCGAGATGAACTGCGTGCGCAAACATCTCTCGGCGATCAAGGGCGGAAGGCTGGCCGCGGCAGCCGCGCCGGCAAGAGTCGTGACACTGACGATCTCGGACGTGCCGGGTGACGATCCCGCGGTGATCGCCTCCGGCCCCACGGTCCCGGACCCGACCACCTATGCCGATGCCCTGGCCGTGCTGCAGAAGTACCGCATCGTCGAACCGGCCAGCGTGCTGGCGCACCTGCGCGCGGGCCACGACGAAACGCCCAAACCCGGAGACCCCCGCCTGGCCCGCTGCGAGACGTACATGATCGCGGCACCGCAGATGGCCCTCGAGGCAGCCGCCGCCGTGGCGCGCGCAGCCGGCTTCACGCCGCTCATCCTCGGCGACGCGATCGAGGGCGAATCCCGCGACGTCGCCATGGTGCACGCCGGCATCGCGCGGCAAGTCATCCGTCACGGTCAGCCGGTCGAGGCACCCTGCGTTCTGCTCTCGGGGGGCGAGACCACCGTCTCGGTGCGCGGCCACGGCCGCGGTGGTCGCAACGTCGAGTTCCTGCTCGCGCTCGCGGTCGCGCTGGAAGGTACCGGTCGGATCCATGCACTGGCCGGCGACACCGACGGCATCGACGGCGCCGAGGAGATCGCAGGCGCGATCATCACGCCCGATACGCTCGCGCGCGCGGCGGCCCTCGGTGTGGACGCAAAAGCAGCCCTTGCCGATAATGACGGGCACGGGTTCTTCGAGGCGCTCGGCGATCAGGTGATCACCGGGCCGACGCTCACCAACGTAAACGACTTCCGTGCGATCGTCGTGACGAACTAGGGCCTATCCGACCATGGGCAAACCCGAACTGCTGGACCCGACACCCGATGCGCTGGTCGACCGTGACGAGCTGATCCGGCGCTTGCTCGCCGGCCTGCCGCGCCATTGCGTCCTGCATGCGCCGGAGGAGCTGAAGCCGTACGAATGCGACGGACTCTCGGCCTATCGCGAGATCCCCTACGCGGTCGCGTTGCCGGAGAACGAGGCACAGGTCCGGCACGTCCTGCGCACCTGCAACGAATGCCGTGTCCCGGTGGTTGCCCGCGGCGCGGGCACAGGCTTGTCGGGCGGCGCGCTGCCGCATCCGCGTGGCGTGACGCTGGGCCTGTCCAAGATGAAATCGATCCTGGCGGTGGACCCCGTTGCGCGCACCGCAGTCGTGCAGCCGGGCGTACGCAACCTCGCCATCTCCGAGGCAGTTGCCGCACTCGGCCTGTACTACGCACCGGACCCGTCGAGTCAGATCGCCTGCTCCATCGGCGGCAACATCGCCGAGAATTCGGGCGGCGTGCACTGCCTCAAGTACGGCTTGACCGTGCACAACGTACTGAAGCTGCGCTTCGTCACCATCGCAGGCGAAGTGCTGGAACTGGGCGGCGAAGGGCTCGACTCGGCCGGCTTCGACCTGATGGCGCTCGCCATCGGCTCCGAGGGCCTGCTCGGCATCGTCACCGAGATCACGGTCAAGCTGCTGCCGAAACCCCAGCTCGCCCGGGTCGTGCTGGCTGCCTTCGATTCGCTCGAGAAGGCCGGCGAGGCCGTGGCGAACATCATCGCCGCGGGCATCATCCCGGCGGGGCTGGAAATGATGGACAAGCTCGCCACCGGTGCGGTCGAACAATTCGTGCACGCGGGCTATCCGCTCGATGCCGAAGCCATCCTTCTGTGCGAATCGGATGGCACGCCGGAAGAAGTCGCCGAGGAGATCGAGCACATGAGTGCGGTGATGCGCGCGAGCGGCGCCACCGACCTGCGGCTGTCGCGCGACGAAGCCGAACGCCTGCGTTTCTGGTCCGGGCGCAAGGCCGCGTTCCCCGCGGTGGGGCGGCTGATGCCCGACTACTTCTGCATGGACGGCACGATCCCCAAGCGGCAGCTGGGTCGGGTCCTGCGCGGCATCGAGGCGCTGTCGCTGGAGTTCGGCCTGCAATGCCCGAACGTGTTCCATGCCGGCGATGGCAATCTGCATCCGCTCATCATGTTCGACGCCAACATCCCCGGCCAGCAGGACACGGCGACACGATTCGGCGCAAAGATCCTCGAACTCTGCGTGGAGGCCGGTGGCACGATCACCGGCGAACATGGCGTCGGCGTCGAGAAGATCGATCAGATGTGCGTGCAGTTCGGTTCGGACGAGCTCGAGCTGTTCCACGCCGTCAAGGCCGCATTCGATCCGTTGCGTCTGCTCAATCCCGGCAAGGCAGTACCCACGCTCCAGCGCTGCGCCGAGATGGGGGCGATGCACGTGCATCGGGGCCAGGAGAAATTCCCCGAGCTCCCGCGGTTCTAGCAATCGTTCGCGCCACTTCCCTATCGCGGCGTGGCCGGCGCCTGACCCGCTTCAACTGCGTATCCACATGATCGAACAGTTCGCCGAAACCATCCGCCAGGCTGCCACGGAAGGCGGCAGCGTTCGCATGCGCGGCGGCGGCACCAAGGATTTCTATGGCGTCGCGCTCGAAGGCACGGTGCTCGATACGCGCGGCTATGCCGGCGTGGTGGACTACGAACCTTCCGAGCTCGTGATCACCGTGCGCGCCGGTACGCCGCTCACGGAAGTCGAGCGGGTACTCGCCGAGCGCGGCCAGATGCTGGCCTTCGATCCGCCGCATCTGGGACCAGACTCCACCATTGGCGGCGCGGTGGCGAGCGGCTTCTCCGGACCGCGCCGGGCCGCCGCCG
This sequence comes from Burkholderiales bacterium, assembly GCA_038324085.1. Taxonomy (GTDB): domain Bacteria; phylum Pseudomonadota; class Gammaproteobacteria; order Burkholderiales. The sequence goes on along the minus strand of JBBQHP010000018.1, from coordinate 6,820 downwards.
GTTCGGCGCGCGACTTCGTGCTGGGCGTCCGCGTGCTCGACAGTTCCGGGCGCGATCTCTCCTTCGGCGGCCAGGTCATGAAGAACGTCGCAGGCTACGATCTCTCGCGTTTCGTCACCGGTTCGTTCGGCACGCTCGCGCTGATCACCGAGGCATCGGTCAAGGTGCTGCCGCGCCCCGTCGCCGACGCAACGCTCCGCTTCGAGATGGATGAGTCAGCTGCGATCGCGGCCCTGAACCATTGGGCCGGACAACCGCTTCCGCTGTCGGGGACCTGCTTTCACGAAGGAACGCTGTGGGTGCGCCTGTCCGGGGCCCGGGCGGCCGTGGAGGCTGCCGTGGCGAAGCTCGGTGGCGAGCTGCCGGCCGATGCCGAAGCGTTCTGGTCGTCGATACGCAACCAGACGCATCCGTTCTTCGCCGCGGCAACCCCGCTGTGGCGCATGTCGATCCGCTCCAGCGCGCCGCCCCTCGGTCTCGGCGCGCAATTGATCGAATGGAACGGCAGCCTGCGCTGGATCGCAGCGGACGTCGAACACGACGCGGCTCACGCCGCGGCTCACGCCTGGGGCGGGCACGCGACGTTGTTCCGTGGCGGCGCCAAGGCTGCCGGGATCATGCGTCTGGCCGCGCCGGTGCTCGCCCTGCACAAACGCATCAAGCGCTCGCTGGATCCGAACAGCGTGTTCGGGCGGCATCGTATGCATCCGGAATTCTGATGATCACATCTGCCGCGCCCTTGCATTTTCGACCCGAACCGTACGCCCGGCCGATCGACCGACCGGCCCAGCGCACCGCGCCCCTTCACGCGGTGCGAGTCTGACGATGGAAACCCATCTCGCGGATTTCATCAAGGACACGGTCGAAGGCAGGGAGGCCGAGGCGATCCTGCGCCGCTGCGTGCACTGTGGCTTCTGCACCGCCACCTGCCCGACCTATCAACTGCTCGGCGACGAACTCGACGGGCCCCGCGGTCGCATCTACCTCATCAAGGAAGTGCTCGAAGGCGCCCGGGCGACCGCGAAGACGCAGCTGCATCTCGATCGCTGCCTCACCTGTCGCTCGTGCGAGACCACGTGTCCGTCCGGTGTCGAATACGGCAAGCTGGTCGACATCGGTCGCAAGGTCGTCGACGACCAGGTCGGCCGCGGCACGATGGACGCTCTCAAGCGCAGGGCGCTGTCGACGATGCTGCCGAATCCTTCACTGTTCCGACCAGCGCTCGCGCTGGGGCGGGCCGTCGGCGCCTTGCTCCCGGCCGGCCTGCGGAAGAAGATCCCGACATCGCAGCCCGCGTCGCACTGGCCTGCTCCGCGGCATGCGCGGCGCTGGATCGTGCTCGACGGCTGCGTTCAGCCAGCCCTCGCCCCCAACATCAACGCCGCTGCGGCGCGAGTGCTGGATCGCATCGGCATCTCGCTGGTGACCGCGCCGCGTGCGGGCTGCTGTGGTGCCGTCGATTTCCACCTCAACTACCAGGACGAAGGCCGCGAGGCCATGCGCCGCAATGTCGATGCGTGGCTGCCGATGCTCGATGGCGGCGCCGAGTGCGTCGCGATCACCGCCAGCGGTTGCGGCACGACCGTGAAAGAGTACGGCCACTTCCTGGCGCAGGACGCTACCCATGCTGCGCAGGCGGCACGCGTCTCGGCCGCAACGAAGGACCTCTCCGAGTTGCTGGCGGCCGAGGCGGAGCGACTCGTGCCGCTGCTGGAAGCCGCGGCGAAGCACGGCGTGCGCCGGAAGATCGCGTTCCATTCGCCGTGCTCGCTCCAGCACGCGCAACAGGTGCGCGGCCCGGCCGAGATGCTGCTCACCGCGGCAGGCTTCGAGCTCACGTACGTGCCGGACGGCCATCTCTGTTGCGGCTCGGCCGGAACCTATTCGCTGCTGCAACCCGAGTTGTCGCAGCAGTTGCTTGCGAACAAGGTGAAGGCGCTCGAAAGCGGCGCGCCCAGCGCCGTCGCCACCGCCAACATCGGTTGCCTCACGCACATCCAGTCCGGCACGGCGACGCCGGTGCGGCACTGGATCGAATGGGTGGATGACGTCCTCAGCGGGGTCTTTGACGAAGGGAACGCATAGCAGTTGAGTTACACCTCGCCGAGCGCCACTGGACTGTCGAAGCGGGTGATGCCGAGGCAGACCCCGGTGCGTCGAGCATCGACATGGAGGGCGCGCACGATGACGACCCGCTGTTCCTGCAGGCCAAGTGCCGGCTACTGCGGCAAGAGCGATGAACTGGACGAGGCAATGGCGTCGTTCGCGCACGCCTATGCGGACCAGACGGACCGCGACCATGCGGCGATGGCAGCCGCGGTCAAGAGCAATCGGCTGAGCGCTACCGAGGTGTTCTGACCATCGAGCTGCCACCGTCCTCCGGGCGGGTGACGCGGGCCGCTCCCGTATGCGAGGCGCAACGGATCTCGCGCGCATCACGGCCGCTGGCCGATAACCCGCGGGAACCGTGACTCAGTTGAGCGTCCGCTCCCCGCCTTCCGTCTCCACCGTCATTCCCGCCTTCGGCAGTTGCAGCTCGAGTTCCCATTCCGCCTTGGCGACGGCCTGCTGCACCAGTCGCATCAAGCCGTGGAGCAGATTGTCGCTGAGCGAGAGATGCGCCCCCTGCCCTTCCGTGGGCAGCATCGCGACCTGCGTCCGACCATCCGGCATGCGCCGCGCCTGGATGCGGGTGATGAGCAGCGGCGAAGGCCCGAGCGGCTGGATGCGCGGCTCGCTGCGCGGCGGTTCGGTTTCGCCGGGCTTCGAGAACTTCACTTCCTGCAACGCCTTCTCGTGCTCGAAATGCAGCACGGCGGCGCGCGCCTCTTCGCTCGCCTGGAGGCGGATCTCGGGCTTCCACTCCGCCATCTTGAGCAGCGCGTGCCAGAAGCGCTTGACGCAGCGGCGCGTGATCCAGAGCAGCACCTCCGAACCGCCATCGATCAGGATGCGCATGAGCAGGCGATCCTGCTCGGCATCGAATTCGATGCGGATTCGTTCGAGGCGCATGGAAGCCTATCTCCTGACGGTGCTCACCATGAAGATAACACGGCGCCGCTGCCGCCCGGGCCGTTGGCCCGTCGCCGAATCGGCACCCACGAGCGCGCGCGAGCCGCTACCATCGCGTGCATGCGAACTCATGTCGAAAGACTTCTGACGGCCCTGCTGGCCGCAACCATCGCAGGCTGCGCATCGAAGCCGGATCCGGTCGCCCGGTACCAGGTGGCGGCCGGGGCCAGCGAGCGCGAGCAACGCGGCGTCGACGCCGAGGGCTACCATCGCTCAGCCGTCGAGCGTGCCGGCGCGCTCGGTCCGGCCAGGCAGTCCGAGGCCCTGCTCGGGCTGGGTGCATTCCTGCAGCGCGAACTGCGCTTCCGGGACTCGTTGGCACCGCTGAACGAATCGCTGGTCATGGCGCGCGCCGCGAACCTCGGCGCGACCGAGGTGGCGTTGCGACGGGTACACCTCGCCAAGAGCTACGGCGCCTTGAACCGATGGCAGGACGGCGCTGCGGAACTGCGCGCCGCCCTGCCCGACGCCCGGTCGCTCGACGGTGACGCCGGCAAGCTCGCGCGTGAGGTGATCGACGTGTACCGCGTCCGCCTGCCGGCGCTGCAGATCGACGCGACCTTTCTCGACTGATCAGGCAGCCCGCGCGGGCTGGGGACGCGCTGCATCCTCGGCCTCGAGCCGTGCCCAGAGCGCGCGGATCATGTCCTTCATCATCTGCGCCTCCTGGAAACGGTCGGACAGCTCGTAGCCGTCGGCGCCCGTGATCGCGTACTCCCTGGGTCCGAGTTCGCACAGGAACGTGAACGTTGCATCCTGTGACGCGCGCCGACGCCAGCTGCGCAATCCGTATTCCCACCACCCCATGAACAGGTCGACCCAGTCCTTGTGGTGGGCAAAACTGATCTGGATCTGTACCTGCTCACGGCTCGCCACGCGACCGTGGAAGCCCCAGCAGTTGTCGAGGATACGATGCATCAGTGCGTGGTTCTCGTCCGAGACGGGCCAGGCGAATTCGCGCCCGACCACATAGTGCGAGAGATCGCCGGTCAGGCGCAGGTCCGGGAAGCAGTCGAGCAGGTGCAACGTGAAGAACAGGTCGGTCGTCATGCGATCGCGATGCGTCTCGATGTGCACCGGGATCTTCGCGTCGTGCGCCAACCTGCGCCAGCCCTCGATGTAGGGAATGCATTGCTCGACGCGATAGGGGCGCACGTCGGGCTGCAGGTTGATGTGATCCGCGCCCAGTTCGCGCACGTGTTCGAGAATCGGCTTCAGGTCGTCGACCGTCTTCGGGTAGCACTGCGCCTGCCAGGTCATGCCGTGCGCACGCAGGAAGGTGGTGACTTCCTTCGCGTACCGATAATCGAAGAAGCGCACGCCGCAACCGTCGAAGCCCGCGGCGCGGATCATCTCGAGCTTCTCGTCGAGCGACCATTCGAGACCGTCGGGGCGGCGGCGTTCCATGGCCCAGAGCGATTGGTAGATCAGCAGCTTCTGCATGGGGAACTCCTTCGAGGATCAGGATGGACGATGGGCGGCGCCCGGACGGCCTGTCGGGCGGGCTCAGGAACCGGCTGCGCCCGGGACCGGCGCGGCGAGGGCCGCCGCGTGGTGCCGCAGGTGATCTTCCATGAACGTGGCGATGAAGAAATAGCCGTGATCGTAGCCGCCATGCCGCCGCAACGTGAGGCTCTGACCGGACGATCGACTCGCGGCCTCGAACGCTTCCGGCTTGAGCTGTTCGACCAGGAATTTGTCGGCCAGGCCCTGGTCGATGAGGATCGTGCCGGGGAACGCCTGCTCGCGCACCAGCTCGCTCGCGTCATAGGCGCGCCATGCCGCCGGATCCGCCCCGAGGTAGCCGGTGAATGCCTTCGTGCCCCACGGACATTGCATCGGCGCGCAGATCGGGGCGAGAGCAGATACGGATCGATACTGGCCCGGGTTGCGCAATGCGCAGACGAGCGCGCCATGGCCGCCCATGGAATGGCCGAAGATGCCTTGCCGATCGGCGCGCGCGGAGAACTGCGCAGCGATGAGCGCGGGCAGTTCGCGCGTCACGTAGCTGTACATCCGGTAGTGGCGGGACCAGGGATCGACAGTCGCGTCGACGTAGAAACCGGCGCCGAGACCGAAATCCCAGGCATCCGCTTCGCCGGGAATGTCGGCACCGCGCGGGCTCGTATCGGGCGCGATCAGCATGAGGCCGAGTTCCGCGGCCAGGCGCTGGGCGCCCGCCTTGATGACGAACGTCTCTTCGGTGCAGGTGAGCCCCGCCAGGTAGCAGAGCATCGGCACCCTGCCGGCACGCGCCTGCGGCGGCTGGTACACCGAAAAGCGCATGTCGAGTCCGATCTCCTTCGACGCATGGGCGTAGAAGCCCTGCACGCCATCGAAGCACTTGTGCTCGCTGATGATCCGCAGCGCCATCAGTACACCACGACGCTGCGGATCGACTCGCCGGCGTGCATCAGGTCGAAGCCCTTGTTGATGTCCTCGAACGGCAGCACGTGCGTGATCAGGTCGTCGATGTTGATCTTGCCATCCATGTACCAGTCGACGATCTTCGGGACGTCGGTGCGACCGCGCGCGCCGCCGAACGCCGTGCCTTTCCAGACACGGCCGGTCACCAGCTGGAACGGGCGGGTGGTGATCTCCGCTCCCGCCGGGGCGACGCCGATGATCACCGACACGCCCCAGCCCTTGTGGCAGCACTCGAGCGCCTGGCGCATGACCTTCACGTTGCCGATGCATTCGAAGCTGTAGTCGGCACCGCCCTTGGTGAGGGTCACCAGATGGGGCACCAGTTCGTTGTCCGCCATCTCGGAGGGGTTCACGAAATGCGTCATGCCGAATTTCTGCGCGAGCGCTACCCGCTTGGGATTGAGGTCGACCCCGACGATCATGCCTGCGCCCGCCAGACGTGCGCCCTGCACGACGTTGAGCCCGATCCCGCCCAGGCCGAATACGACCACGTTGTCGCCCGGCTGGACTTTCGCGGTGTTGATGACCGCCCCGATGCCGGTGGTCACGCCGCAGCCGATGTAGCAGACCTTCTCGAACGGTGCGTCCTCGCGAATCTTCGCGAGCGAGATCTCGGGCACCACGGTGTAGTTGGCGAACGTCGAAGTGCCCATGTAGTGATGCAGCTTCCTGCCGCCCAGGGAAAAACGGCTCGTGCCGTCCGGCATCAGGCCCTGGCCCTGGGTCACGCGGATCGACTGGCACAGGTTGGTCTTGTGCGAAACGCAGTATTCGCACTCGCGGCATTCCGGCACGTAGAGCGGGATGACGTGGTCGCCCCGCTTCAGGCTCTTGACGTTCGGTCCCACGTCGACGACGACGCCGGCACCCTCATGTCCCAGGATCGCCGGAAACAAGCCCTCCGGATCGGCGCCCGAGAGCGTGAATTCGTCGGTATGGCAGATGCCGGTTGCCTTGATCTCCACCAGGACCTCGCCGGCCCGAGGCCCGTCGAGCTGTACCGTCTCGAGCGTCAGGGGGGCGCCGGCCTTGTGCGCGACTGCTGCGCGTACGTCCATTCCATCTCTCCTCGTTTCGTTGCGTGGGGCTCTGCTGGCATCGGATTCTCGCCGCGGTCACACCAGACGTTCATGTCGCGGTCGGCCAGGCGCCATGCGGACCCGGTCCGGATCGCAGCTAGTGGGCTGTAACGATTGAACCGGGAGTAATGCGCCGTGTGGGATCGAAGTACTTCCACTTCACGGGCTTTGGCTGTTCGTTGTACTTTCGGATGTATCGCATGAGCTTTCTTTTCAGGTCAGGCAGCGAAGTGAAGACGCCG
>JBBQHP010000017.1:0-77239 GCA_038324085.1 Burkholderiales bacterium | reverse complement strand
ACGGCGTGGCCCTCTGCGGTTCATCCCACCGCACGTGGGGAACGCGTGCGGCGGAACGTGTTGCCGCAGAATCATGACGGTTCATCCCCACGCACGTGGGGAACGCTTTGCCATTATTTTCATCTCCCATCAAAAACACGGTTCATCCCCACGCACGTGGGGAACGCAACTGTTGCGGCCATTTCGGAGTCTCGTCAGACGGTTCATCCCCACGCACGTGGGGAACGCGAGCGCGCCGTGAACTCCGTTTGCCCGGGAACCGGTTCATCCCCACGCACGTGGGGAACGCCTCAGGTCGTATCGGCATAGCGTTTCTCAATCCGGTTCATCCCCACGCACGTGGGGAACGCTTTCGTTGGAACGCCCGTTGGATTCTCGTTGCCGGTTCATCCCCACGCACGTGGGGAACGCGCGCTTCCCTGGCATGAAAAAAGACTCGCCGACGGTTCATCCCCACGCACGTGGGGAACGCTCTTCCGTACTCTCTTTGATTGCAAATAGCTTTTCGCCCCCCGCATTTTTCACCAACTTTTCGGGGAGAAAAGCGTACCGAATTTTTAAGGAGCGGGGAGCCCGCTTTCGGGGTGAAAGCTCACCAATTGAACGCCGTCAAAGTCCGCTGGTAATCGCCGGTTGGCGCCAAGGGTCTTGAACTCGAAGCCGGCTTCGTTGGTGGTACGCCACGCAATCACGGCGTTGCCTTCTTCAATCCCTTCTTCCACTTGCGACCAGATGTGTTCGCGCAATCGGCGCGAGTAGTTGCCCACGTATACACCCGCCCGAATTTCCAGCAACCACACCGCCAGCCGGCCACGCAGACGGGGCGGCGCGTTTTCAAGAACGATGACCAGCATCGCCCAGGTTTTCCGGGTTGGGCAATGCGGGACCCACCGAATCCTCCGGCGCCTCGGGTCGGGGGATTTCGCCGGCGGCAAGCATTTCTTCGATGTCGGGAATGATGCGGTCCAACAGCCTGGTCTGGCGAAAGATGTCGCGGCAGGCCAGGCGAACCGCCCGCTCCGAGTTGGCCGGCTCCGACGCTGCGATCTTGAAGGCCGCAGGTACCACGGTCTCGAATTTGTAGACATCGGCCACGTCATACACAAACGACAGCGGCTTGCCGGTGTGGATGAACCCCACCGCGGGTGCGTACCCCGCCGCCAGCACCGCCGCTTCGGTCACGCCATACAGGCATGACGTGGCCGAAGACAGGCAACGGTTCGGCAGATCGGACACATCCCACTTCGACGGGTCGTATTCCCGCCCGGACCATTTGACGCCGAATTTTTGCGCCAACAGTTTATAGGTGTGGCGCACCCGCGCGCCTTCTATGCCGCGCAACTGATCGACGCTGCGCCGTTGCGGTGGCTCCTCGCCAAAGCGCATCGCATACATCTTCCGCACCACCTTCAACCGCAGATCATCATCCAGTGCAAGGCGTGCCTGGTACAGCAGCCGATCGGCCCGCGCACCGCCGGGCTGGCCCGACGAATACAAGCGCACCCCCGCTTCGCCCACCCATACCAACAGCGTGCCCACACGCGCCGCCAGCGCCGCCGCGCGGTGCGACACGCGGGTGCCGGGCTCCAGCATGATGCAGGCGATGCCACCCACCGGTATGTGCGTCAGTACCGCACGCACGCGCAGGCCCTGGTTGTCGACAACCACGAATGCGCCGTCAACGACATCGATCTCGCCCTTTTCAACGAATACGACCGAAAGCCTTTCCTTGATGGGAATCGGCTTGAGGGGTGGCAGGAGCCCTGGCACGGTGTATCAGGGCATTTCGCCGGCCGCTGCCAGTGCGTCGGCCACCACCGTGGTACTCAGTCGATGGCCGGAAGCCTGGAGCCGTTCGATCAGCACGCGCACCATCGGCACCAGGCCTTTGCGTTTTGCCAGCACCAACACGCCAAGCGTGCCGATGACGATGAGGCCGAGCGCATGCGCGCAGTGGCGCGCTGCCATGTCGTCGGCCAACAGACCCGCATGGATCTCGATGGCGCGGCCGATCGCTGCGCTTTCACCTGCATCGAGCCCGGCCGCGGCATAGGGCTGGGCATCGCAAAGCACGAGCGCCCCGCTGGTGACGGCCGCCCCGATGCGCTGCGCGTCGGCAAGTTCGGGGCGTGCCATACACTCGTCGAAGACGGCTCGCGGCACCTGCACCTGCTCGAACAATTGGCCCAGCAGCGGCAACAGATCGAGCCGCCCCAGCGCAATGAGGGGGCCGGAGTCTGCTACGACGACCCTAGTCGCCGAAGGCTGCAAGCTCGCGCTCCAGCTCGCCGGGTTCCAGGCGAATGACCGAAATCTCCCGCTGCCCCAACTCGTCGATCATCTCGCTGTACGACAAACCGGCGATCCGAGCTGCCAGGCCGAGACTGATTTGTTCTTGATCGAATAAACGGGCCGCGACTTCAACGCGAACCGAGCGAGATTCGAGGCCCTTGCCCAGGGGCACGGCCAATAGCACCGGCTTGCCGTCACGCGTGACCATCGATGGTTCCCCGTGTTCGGCTTCGTCCATCAGCTGCTGCGGCCGTTGGTTCAGTTCGTCGGCGGTGAGGGTGCGCATGATGCCTCGGAAGTCTGGGGTTGAAACGGCCTTGAGCTTATCCCACCCGTCGCACGAGCAGCAAGCCGCAGCCGAAGGCCTTGGCACGGCCGATGCCGCGGACGAGCGCCTCGGTCAAGGCTCCTGTATCCCTCACGAACAACTCGCCGCTGAAATCGACGGTCGTGAACTGGACATCGCCCTTCTTGCCGCGATGGCGGGTGTAGGCATCCACGTTCAGCGCGTCCTCCGCAAAGTCGAATCCATGGCGCGCCGCTTGTCGTTTCAACCAGCCTGTGCACGTGCTGAAGACCAACTCCTGAATCTGTGGCTTGTCGTCGTCCTGCCATTCCTTCCATTGAGTCAAGCCGCGCTCATGCACGAGCTTCGTTTTCGCCTGCATGACCACGTCGTGGCGTACGTGGGCGCCATGCTCGTTGTGGCCCGCCACGACAGGATTGGCGCGAAGGTCAAAGCGCAGACGCATGCCGGTTCGCAGTTGCGGGGCGTAGGACCGTGTCTGGACACACCAAGCGGTATCGCGGACCTGCGGCGCACGTGCCGAAACAACGTGGTACCTGGGCAAGCCATCGCGATCATCTCGCCGGAAAAGAAAGTCTCTTGGCGTTCCGGGTGTGGCCGGAAACATGGTCCACATCCATTGGTGGTCGGCATAGGGGTCCGCGTGTGCACTGCCCGCGCCATAGGCCCACTGGTGTGCTGCGTCGCGCAGATGTGCGGGGTCGGGCGTTACGAGGCTGAAGAACATGTTCAGTTCCTTCCTGTCAACTGGGTTCTTCCAGCAACTTGCTGTGTTCGGTCCGATCGCCGAACTGCCAACTTTTGCGGCGGATGACGCGGTCTGTTCGCGCGACGCTCAGATCAGGCGCTGCGCCCGCGTGCACACCGTCACCCCACACCAGGCGAACGATGTCCGCCAGTGGTTCCAGGGGTGGGCGCCCACCCAATGCAAGTGCTTCCAGGCGCACTGTGGAAGCGCGCCGATAGGCTTGCAGCGCTACGAGCGCCGAGTCGGCGTCGAGCACCTCTGGCGCCAGCGGCGCAGCCGGAGGGCAAGCTTTGCGGCCGAGGTACAGCACGAAGCGAGGTGTACGCAGCGCGCACGCCAGTTCATGCAGAGTGTGCGGCGGCTTGCCTGCCACTTTGAGCTGAATAGCCACCAGACACGCAGCGTCCTGGCGGTAGTCGCGGGTCGACAGGATGGTGTTGAGATCACGCTTGGGCATGGCCAGTTCGTCGCGCCGCGTGGCGTGCGGCCGGCCCTTCAAAGCCACCCGGCCCGGCACTTGCGCGGTGTGATAGTCCCGCAGCATGCACCCGGGTGACAACACACCCACGGCGAACCCGAACGAATCGCGCAGCGCAGCATGGGCGGGCTCGTCGTCACGACGAATCCCGAGCGCGGCGCCCAGCAGACCCAGCAGCGCAGACTCTCCCGGGTAGTCATGGCTGCCGCGAAATTCACCTACCGCCACTTCGCCCCACGAGGCCAACGGCGCCAGCAGCTGGAACACCAGGTACTCCATGGCTCAGGCCTTCGCGAACTCGGCCAACTCGTCCAGCGACCCTTCCGCGGTCTCGACGTTGATGGCGTAGCGATGGTCGGCGCACTTGCCGTAGACCTTATCGAAGTTGTCGCACCGTTTTGACAGGGCGGCTACCGAGGCATCCAGCATGCCCTGGTCCTCAAACGGTTTGATCGGCTTGAGGAAAGCCTGCACCAGCGAGCGAGGCTGTTGATTGCCCTTCTCTGCCAGGACATAGCTCGCGTAGGCGCGCGATGCGTGGCTGTTCTGCATGCCGGTCGGTGAAACCTTGGTGACGGCGTGAATCAGGGCTTCGAGCGCCTTCGCGGTCAGTGCAGCATCGCCGCCCAGGTTCTCCTTCAGAAGCTCGCGGTCGATGCACACGTAAAGGTAGAACAATCCGGCGCCGTAGCTTCTCTCGCCAATGTGTGCTGCGCCCTGGTCAATCAGGCCCTTGTTGAGGTCATCAACCGCGCTGAAATAGTCGTCTTCAACGGCTGCCTTGTGCACGGTGACAGCGTGCGCTACTTGCACCGCCGCCTCGACGTTGAACGCCGGTGTTTTTGCCAGCATGCGGCCAAACATAGCGACGTCAACTGCCTCCGCTGGATGGCGCAAAAGTTCAAGATCCTTTTCTGCGGGCCCGTCCTTGCGATCGATGCATCGAGCGACGAGCTCATCTATGGCCAGCCTTTCCTCGGGGCTGAAATGAACCAGTTGCTTGAGTTCGAGGTCCTTGTGGGGTTCCTTCTCCGTCGCCTTGTCCAGTTCACCAAACGGCACGAGCAACGCACGGGCCCACTCCTTGGCTGGCTTCTCTGAGATTCCAGCTTTCACGAACGCATCGCGTATGCGCATGCCAACTTCCTTCGTGCGAGTGCCGAGATTAGGATTCAGGTGCTCGTCCCATTCAACGACGGTCTGTGTCGACGAAGTCTCGCCTGTACCCAGCGCGCGACGAAATTCGTCAGACGTTCTCCATGCGCGCTTTTGACTTTGCGAGGAGACGCGCAGTCGGAGGTCGCCGCCCATCAGCGCCGTCTTCGGCCGGCCGGTGTCATCGCGGTTGAGATTGGACGGCGGGTAGTTGGTCAAGAGGTGAAGTTGTACGAATCGGGACATTGCGCGTTCCTTCCTGTGAATCGTTGGCTGCGGGTTTCAGCTCTGGGCTTTGGCGTCGGGCCAAACGTAGTCGTAGGCCCACTGCTTCTTGACGACATCGCCCCAGCGGATGACATCGTTGCTCAGCGCGAGAACATTGGCGCGATGGCCCATCAGGGGCAGCACACGGCGCAGCCCCGTGAAGAGCGCTTCCAGATCGGGGGATTCGAGCAGCCGCATGAAGCGCAGGGGGCTGACCGGTGCGCGGTCGCTGCCCTCGGGTGGCTTGCTCATGGTGACCACCAGTTTCCGGTCATCGTCTTGCTCCACATGGGCCAGCAGCCCGACGGCCGCGGCCAGCGCATCACGCCTGTGCGTCCGGCCCTCGTCGTTCCAGCCTGCAGCGCACAAACGCTTGTAGAGCATCTGATAGTGCGGCGTGAGCGTCACCGCGGTGACATTGCCGGTGCGGCGCAGTACGGCTCGCGCCGCGCGGTTGTCATCAAGACCTTTCCACCAGTCGAGCAGTGTCTTGCCTGGTTCGTATTGGTCGCTCAGCGGCTTCATGTTGTCCTCCGGTTGGCTTGATCTCCCGCATCGTTGGGGGAAGGCGGGGGTGGCTTCTTGCTGGTTCGTTTGGCTTTCTTGCCAGGGGCGGGTTCTGCGACGGGCAAGCCCAGGCTCTCGCGGAGCTTCTTGCCGTATAGGCCTGCTCTCAGCTTTCTGCGTGCTTCTGCGGCGCGGCGCGGATGTTGGCGCTCGACTGCGCCGGCGCCTACGAAGATCTCGTCGAAAAGCCGGAGCACGTTGCGCTGCAGCGTGCCAAGCCAACGCTCCGACGCAGCGACGCGGTCGAATGCCTGCTCGTCGCGCGCCGCGGCAATTCGTGCTTCGAGCTGCCGATAAAACGCCGGTTCGGTGCTGCTCCAGAAGCTGGCATCGATGTGGCTGAAGTCGCCACGCGCATCGGCACCGAACCAAGCTTCCTTCACACCGCTGCGCAAAAAGAACGCTGCCATTTCGGCGGCGGCGAGGTGCTGGCCCACCTCCACCTCGACCTCGCGCTGAGCATCCTTGGAGCACATGCCTAAGCCGTACAGCGGGACAGTGGCTTCGTACCAGCAACGCGCCTTCATGTTGTCCATGTCGTAGCCAAACGCCCACAAGCGCAGGTTGGTGCCGAGCTGTCGGCCCCGTTCCTGAAGCGCATGTTCAACAACCCGGGCCGGCTTGCGAGGACGTTGGGGGTCCGCGCCGGCTCCAGCAAGCCAGCCCAGCCACTGGCGATAACCCAACCCGCCAGGTTGCGGATGCAGTGGCAGCCAACCTCCCGTGGTTTCGTAGTAAGGAGAGAGCGGGTGTTCCCAGGCGCCCTTGTAATTCAACCCGTAGTTGCGAGTGGCGTAGCGTTGCAACCGGCGCTCAGAGGGCATTGCACAGATATCGCAGGTGCCCGCGGACAGTTGCTCGAAGTCGAGTCTGATGCGGCGAGGCATGGCCCAGAACGCGTGGTCCGGGTGAACCTGAGCAGGGGCAGTCTCACCATCAGCTGCTTGAATGCCGGTGATGTCGGCGAGCCATGGAAAACGCAGATGCAGTTCTGCTTTCGTGGCGTCTCCGCACTGAGCAAGAAAGCTGTCTCGCTCACGTACGTTCAGCCAAATGTCGTGCCACAGCCCGTTGCCTTGGTCGGCCGCGGAAGTGATCAACGTCGTCAATGGTCCGCCGCCGCGCAGGCCGGTTCGGTGACCGGCACCGCCGGATGGTGCGTTGATCTGCAGCGCCAGCAGGGCAGTTGCAGCACAGCGCGGGCAGAGCGCCCGCACATGGGCCCGCTTGATGAAGAGGTCGGTGTTGTTCTTGACGGCGTTCTCGCCGGGCGCTTCGATCAGCAAGGTGCTGATCGCCACGAACTCCTCAGTCTGCAAGTTCCTGTCTTGCATGAAGCGCGCGCCGTCACCGTCAAAGATGAATGCCTCTTCAATGGCAGCGAACCATTCACGGAGCGTCGGCTGATCCGGCGGCGTCTTGAACCACTGCCGCCATTCACTTGCACTGTTGGCGGGCGAAGTGGTCTGCAGCAAGCCAATGGCGAACTGCGCCAAGGCGCCGTTGAAGTCCGGTCGATCAGCATCGAACGCGACGATCTCCGTGTCGGACAACCGACATGGAGAAATCCATTCGCGCGTCCCGTCACGCAGGCGCACTGGCATCCAAGGTTCTTGCAGGAGGTTCATGCGTTTTCCTCAGTCACCAAAAGTTGTGTCGCCACTTGCGCCCTCAAGCCTGTTCGCTCGTCGTAAAGCCATGCTTGGGAACGCTCGGCTTGCTTTCCGCGCGGGGCGCTCAACGCGGTACCGACATAGCCATCGTGGGTGTACTCCATGGGAAGCAGCACGGACCACTTACCTTTGTCGGGTAGGCTTTCCAACGTGCGCTGCAAAGTTGCTTGCCGTCCAGGTGAACTGGGTTCTGCAGTCTTGGCAATCAATCGAGTCGCCACGCGCACGGTGCTGTACGCCCAAGCGTGACGAGCTACGGCGTGGTCTGCCCAGGGCCGCAGATGATCGCCGTCCCACCGCGCCAGCAACACCGCAGTGCTTTCCTCGCCCAAGCGGGTAGCGGTCTTGGCTTCGTTCCACCAATCGATGCCGCCACGGGTGTAGCCGTCAAGCAGCTTGAGAGCGTGCTGCTGCGCAAGGCTGGCCTCCCCGTACCCCCGCCCCTCTGCTGTATTGGCGCTTACTTGAAGGCCGGCCGGTACTTCAGCGTCTTCTGCAAACACTGTTTCAATCAGGCGCCGTGCGTCGTCGGGCATCGTGAACTGTCCGTCGCGCAGCAGTTGCCCAGTGCGCCAGAGTTGCGAATGGTCCGGGTAGACGAAAGCAGCCTTCGGGAATGCAGTCTTGAACCAGCCTGGCTCGGGCGCGTCGGACCATGCCGGCCCCAGCACCCACAGGCAAGGCTGGCCGCGCTGGTCTTTGGCGGCGGGATCGAGGAGCCGCAAACCTTGCTGATCGCGCGCGTGGCGGCGCAGGCGCCCCGCACGTTGAACAACTCGGTCGATCGGGGCAAGGTCGGTAACCAGGAAATCCCAGTCGGCATCGAGGCTCTGCTCGGCAACTTGCGTTGCAATGACCAATCGGCCGGCGCGCAAATCTGGCGTGCTGGTGGGGCCGAAATGATCGAGTACCCGTCTCTCGATTGCAAGCCGGTCACTCAGAGCAAACCGCGCGTGGAACAGGATGAGTTTGTCAGGTGCCACCTTGCCCCGGAAATACGTGTGCCCGGCCAGAGCGTCTGCGACGGTGTTTCTTATCCAGCAAGCGCACTCCCCGCGAGACAGCGCCGCTGAAATTGCGGCGACAGCTTCGGCTTCGTCGTCGCAATAGCGGCTGATCAGCGTGCGTCGTACCGCGTCGCGGGTTTCGATGGCGGTCTGCTCGATGGTGCTCGGTGTGGCGGACTTCCACGTTGTCACCAACGGATAGGCAGGCTCATCGGGCCGGGCGGATAACCGGTAGCTGCGACCCCTGGCAAAGGCAGACAACAGCGACTTTTTCATGTGGACGGGAAGCGTGGCCGACAATAGGATTGCGCTGCCGCCGGCCAGCGCATGAAATTCCAGCAGGCGCTCCAGCAAAGCCTGCATGTAAGCGTCGCAGGCGTGCACTTCATCAATCAACAGCACTTTGCGCGCAAGGCCCAGCAGCCGCAGCGATTGGTGTTTGCTGTGAAGAATGGCTGCGAGTGCCTGGTCGATGGTGCCCACACCGGCAGGCGCCAGGAGCGCGCGCTTCTGGTGATCGGCCAGCCACGATGTGCATCTGGCAGTAGCGGATTCGTCCGCTTGTCGAGCGTCGTCCTCAGCGGCACCGGGGATCAACACTGACGACGCAAACGCCTCGACGAGGTTGCGTTGACCATGCGCCAGTATCAGGCTGGGGTCTCCTTCAAAGAGCATGGCGTAGACCTTGGCAATGCGGCCGTACATAGCGTTCGCGGTCGCCATGGTTGGCAGCGCAATGTAGAAACCGTCGGCATTGCCCGAGTTCATCAGCCGGTGAGTGAGCATGACTGCGGCCTCTGTCTTGCCTGCGCCGGTCACGTCCTCCAGCAGGTGAATCTGTGGCTCGACAGAGAGCGCGACAGATGCGGCCCAATCCTGCAATGGGGATCGCTGGTGGATGCCGGGGAAGATGTCTGCGAAGGTCATCGGTTCGCGCTTGCCGATAGGCAACACGCCGACGCGATCGAGTGCCGTCGCCGCCTTGCCTAGCGCCGTTTGCCAATACTCATCCATCGACATCGGATGTTCTGCGTCGGCCTGGTACGGGAAGAAGTCGGTGTTGGAACCGATCCAGTCAGCCAACACGGCGAGTCCGGCCACCCACCAGGACAGCGCCTTGCTGTTGCGTTCGAATTCCGCGGGCGGCATTGCCGTCGGCATTTCGGCAACCGCTGCAGACAGAAACAGAGTCACGACGGCGCCGCAGAACTGATGAATGGCCGGCGCATCCACCGTCTTGCTGAAGTGATGTGTCCAGGCAATTTCGCCGTCACCCAGCGGAGGCTGGCCGTGATGGCCCGTGACTGCACGCATCCAGGCATGCAGTCCGTCTTGATAGTCGTCGGTGTGAGGCCCGAACCACTCCTCGTCGATGACGCGGTCAATCAGCGACTGACTCCAGAACACCATTCCGAGCGTGTCGTGTCGGACCGAGTAGGTTCGAATTGAGTCCGGTAGCTTTCCCCGTAAGGCGGCAACCGCTTCGGGGCACTGGTGTTGAAACGCGTCGGAGAATTTCCCCAGGTCGTGCAGCGCCAGCCAGAAACTGACCCAACGGAGCAGCGTTTCTTCGTCGGCATCCATGGCGGAACACAGCCAGCGCCGAAGGCCGGCAGCGCGCTCCAGAAAGACTCGGCCGACAGCCGCCACATCGAGGCAGTGGTATGGCAAAAGGTGGCATTTGGCCTCAGAGCCGACCGATGGTCGTGCCTTGCCCCAATACCGGTAGAAGCTTTTCACACCGTCGACATCGAACCGGGGTTCGTCCATGGAGGTGATCTTCCCACCCATCAGGTTCACAGCGTGAGCGTCCTGAGCGCGATTAGACTATATGAGGGCGCCCGGCGCTATTTTGATCTCGCTGATTGGGTTTTATGAGGCAATCGCCATCGCAGACCTTGATCAACGGGCCGTCGGGGACGAGTCTCTTGTATGCGAAGACACGAGAGTGCTCATTATGTGTCAAGCCGGGTTGGACGACCCCCAGGGGTTTACCCGATTGTTGCGAATCGACGAGAAGAGGCGACCCGTATCGGGGCGTCGCGATGTCTCTGCGGCGGCTCGCTGCACGTGTAGCGGCCATACCCGGCAGTATGCTGCAGCGATTGGGGCTGCGAAAGAAACCGTGCGATCTGCCGACCTACAACGAGTGGGCGGTCCCTCGTCGTACCGGGCGGAATGGCGTCCATTTCGCGAGCCTATAGTGCTTACTCGATGCGGCTTGATCATGTCGCCCGATCAGCATTGAGTACGCTACCCTTGACCACGATGAGAGGTCTGTGGGCCAATGCACAGCGCACAGCTTGTTTCCAGCGGAATAGCGGTAAGTAGACATCGAAGCCGGGTGCCGGCCCGCAAGCCCGTCGTAGAACCTCATGAAACAAAGGCGCACCGTCGGTGCGCCCGTTCTTCGATCAGTGTCCCATGGCAGCTGCCGTCGACCCCTGCAAGTCAGACGTTGTTGCGTGCCCGGCGACGTAGCACTCCGCCTAGAACCAGCAGTCCCGCGCCAATCATCGCGTAGGTGCCGGGTTCTGGCACGGGGGTTATGGCCAGCACGTCCAGACGGCCGCCGGCTGCGTTGCTGACGGCAGGCTCCCACCAGTTGCCGTTGCTGCCGGTGGCGATGCCGCCGCCCGTCGATCGAATCCTGATCCAGGCGAAAGCATCGGGAAGGCTCTCATCCGTGTTGTTCACACCGTTGCCCAGCAGGCTCGCGACCGTGAAACCGTTGTATCCATTGTCGCCATTCAGGAAGTCGATCGTCGACGTCATGCCGTTGCCGAAGGTGCCCGCCACGTAGTTGATTTCCTGCTCGAAGGCGGGATCGCCGGATACCGAACCCCAGCCATTCGTCGCGCCGTCTTCCGCGAATTCGATGGGGCCGGCGGCCCGTCCGGTATTGACGTTCACGCCGCTCACATAGCGCCAGTTGACGCCTTCGTTTGCCGACGACAGTTCGATACCGGCAGCGCCGGCAGTGCTCGTCCCCGGGGAAGTTCAACTCGTAGGACGAGATGAAGATCGCGCCGGTACCCGATGAGAACTGGGCGAGACCATCCAGGGTCACGCTGCTGCGCACACCGGACGTGCCGTCTCGGAGATCGAGGTGAAGGTCGACCCGTTCCTCACGTCGCGTGCATCTCCTCGCCCGCGTGCGGTACGCATCGGCTGCGCCGTCCTTTGTCTCCGGCGGCCCTCGCCGGCATGGCGGGATCCGATCGATCCGGGATCGGCTCAGTGGACTCGCCCGTTCCCGACCGCCCCAAAAAAAAGGCCGGCTGGAGGCCGGCCTCTAAATCGAGAGGTCACGCAACGGGCGCACGGTCAGTCGGACCCGGGCTTCCGCTTCACTGAATCGCAGGTGGCGGCGCCGCTGTCCGGAAACCGATGCCTGCAATACGTGATCAGGTTACGGTTCGCCCCCAGCCTGGTATAGAGCGAAATCGCTCGACCGGGGGCAGGAAAAATTCCCTGCGCGCGCCCGGCGCACACGGGCGGTATCAGCTTTCGGTGGCGCTCGCCGTAGCACCGGGCACGGCTTCGGTCGACAGCATGCCGTGCGCCAGCGCCATGCGCACGACCTGCGCGGTATTGGTGACGTCGAGTTTCTGGCGGATGTTCGACTGGTGATTGGCCACGGTCTTGTAGGAAAGCGACAGGATGCGCGCGATCTCGCCGATGGGATGGCCCGCGACCAGCAGGCGGAACACCTCGAACTCGCGCGGGCTCAGCGCGTGCAGGGGATTCTCGTGACCGGGCAGCATCTGCACGGCGAGCTCCTGCGCCATGTCGTGGCTGATGTAGAGCTTGCCGGCAGCGACCAGGCGCACCGCCTCCACCAGCACCTCCGGCGCACTCGACTTGGTCACGTAGCCGCGTGCACCGGTCTGCAGGGCGCGCGAGGGAAACACCACGTCCTCGTGCATGCTGAACATGAGGATCTTCGCCTGCGCGTCGCGCGCGAGAATGCGTCGCGCCGCCTCGATCCCGCCGATGCCCGGCAGATTGATGTCCAGCACGACCACGTCCGGCGCCAGCTCTGCGAACAGTCGGTAGGCGTCCTCCCCGCTGGCGGCCTCAGCGACGACGCTGATCTCGTCGGTGCGTTCGAGCAGTCGGCGATAGCCTTCGCGCACGACCGCATGATCGTCCGCGAGCACCACCCGGGTCTTCGGTGCGGCGCTCACGTGGGCAGCACTCCGCGCACCGTGAGTCCGCCGGTGGCGCCACGTGCGAGCGAGAAGGCGCCGCCGAGCACCTCGACCCGCTCGCGCAGCCCGAGCAGTCCCATCCCCAGCACCGACCGGGCGGGATCGAGCCCGCGCCCGTCGTCCGCCACACTCACCTCCACCTCCCCGCCCACGGCCGCGCGCGCCAGCCTGATGGCGACTGTATTCGCTTCGGCGTGCCGGGCGACGTTCGTGAGGCATTCCTGCACGAAACGGTAGAGCGTGATGTTGGCGACCTCGCCCAGTTCGTCGAGCGGCCCGGAGGTCGCGAACGTGCACCGCACCGCCGTGTACCGGCGCTGCCACTGGTCGACCAGGTACTGGAGCGCCGAGGGCAGTCCGAGCTCGTCCAGCGCCACCGGTCGCAGCCGCCGCATGAGGTTGCGTGCGACCTCGTAGACGTGATTCGTGACCTCGACAATGGATTGCGCCGCGGCCTTGATGTCGGCGCTCGTGTCGGTGCGGTCGCGGATCGACACCGCATCGATCTTCAGCGCATTGAGCCACTGTCCCATTTCGTCATGCAGTTCGCGGGCGATGTGCCGCCGTTCTTCTTCCTGCACCTGAATGCTGCGCCGGACCAGTTGCCGGTTCTCCGCCAGCGTGCGCGCGAGTTCGGCCTGCGCCTGTTCGAGCGGGGTGATATCGGTGAAGAAGGCATGCAACTGGGCAGCGCCGGCGCCGTCGCCGCGGACAGTGAGTTTGGCGATCACCCGGCGTTCCACGCTATCCGCCGGTCGCAGCGTCAGGACCGGTATCTCGAGCTTGCCGCCATTGCCCAGCGACGCGACGTGCGCCTCCCATTGGGCGCGATCACCGTAGAATGCGCCGAGGCGCTGGCCGACCGCCGCTTCCGGGGAGGCCAGACCGAGCAGCCGTGCCGCCTCCGGATTGGCGAGACTGATGATGCCGTCGAGATCGGTCAGCAGGTTGCCCGAGAGATTCTCGGTGAACAGCATCCGGTAGTGCTGCTGGTTCTCCACCAGCGCGGCCTGCATGCGCACGCGCAATTCCAGTTCGCGCGCCGCGTGCCGGTGCCGGCGCCACGAATACCACGTGAGCCCGAGCAGCATTGCCGCGAGCGCGAGGGGCATCTCGTCGACCTGATAAGCCTCGTAGAGCTTCGCCTGGACCGCCATCCACTCGGAGAATTCGAAGAAGATCCCGGTGGCGAAGGTGGCAACGGTGATGACCGCGACCAGCCCGAGATCCGCCCAGGCCTGACGCAGCGGCGCGGGCGCGAGCAGCGGGTCGGCGGCCGGAGATCGATTCGCTTGGGCCGCGGGACGCGCGGCGAGTTCGGCATGCATGAAATGGCCTCGTACGGTCGATGGCGTTCGCCCGCAATCGCGGGGCGGCGCGTCCGGGGGTTATACCCAAGACCGGCCGGGACCAACAAGGGAAACATTCCCTGCCGGGAATCGCACCGGGAATTATTCCCGGTCCATACCGGGAACCGGTCCGTCGCCCGCCGGCCCGCAACTCACTAGCCTTCCAGGATCCCTCGCCCTGCCGGGCCGGGGCCAACTACAAGAAAATCCGAGGAGAGTCGCATGTCGTCCCGTTTCCCCGCCCGCTGGCACCGGCATGCCCTCGCGCTCGCCGTGTCCGGTGCCTTCGCCGCACCCGCCTGCGCGCAGAACGCCGCCGCAACCATCGAAACGCCGAACGTCAACGTGATCGGGGCCACGCCGCTACCGGGGCTGGGCATGCCGATCGAGAAATTCCCCGGGAACGTCCAGTCGGTGACGGCGAAGGACGTCCGGCGCCAGCAGGCCGAGACCCTGCCCGACCTGCTCACGACGCAGATGCCGTCGGTCAACGTCAACGACGTGCAGGGCAATCCCTATCAGCCCGACCTGAACTACCGCGGCTTCACCGCCTCGCCGCTGCTCGGCCTGCCCCAGGGCTTGTCGGTCTATCAGGACGGGGTGCGCATCAATGAGCCGTTCGGCGATGTCGTCAACTGGGGTCTCATCCCCATGAACGCGATCTCGACGGTGAACGTGATTCCCGGTTCGAATCCGCTGTTCGGTCTCAACACGCTGGGCGGTGCGCTGTCGTTGCGCACCAAGAGCGGTTTCCAGTTTCCCAACACCTCCGTCGAGTTGTCCGGTGGCTCCTGGGGGCGCAGGCAACTGCAGTTCGAACACGGCGGCTACACCGGCAACAAGGACTACTTCATTGCCGGCAACTGGTTCAAGGAGGACGGGTGGCGCGACTATTCCCCGTCCGACGTGCGCCAGATCTTCGCCAAGACCGGCGTGCAGACCGACGACACCGACTTCGACATCTCCATCAGCCATTCGCAGACCGACCTGATCGGCAACGGCGTGACGCCCCAGAGCTACCTCAGCCAGAGCCGCGACCGGATCTTCACCCGCCCCGACCAGACCCGCAACAACATGACGATGGTCAATGCGACCGGCAGCCATTTCCTCGACGCCTACCGGCTCATCGCGGGCAACATCTACTATCGTCAGAACACCACGCGCACGCTCAACGGCGACGTCAACGACGATTTCGAAGGCGGGCCGGACGACATCGCCGCCGGTGGTACCGGCCTGGCCGTGGACACCGGGGTCAACAACCGCACCGAGACGAAGGGCCGCACTTTCGGCGGCACGCTGCAGTACTCGCAGTCTTCCGACACCAACCAGATGACAGTCGGCAGCAGCTACGACGACGGCAGGGCCGACTTCACGCAATCCTCGGGCCTCGGCGTGTTCGATCCGACGCGCCAGGTGATCCAGACCGGTCCCGAGGTGCTGGAAAACGCGCTCAACGGGCGGACCCGCACGGCCAGCCTGTTCTTCACCGACACCTGGACTTTCCATCCCCAGTTGCACCTCACCACTTCGGCGCGCTACAACCACACGACGGTCATCACCCGGGACCACCTGAACCCGACCCCACCGAATCTCGACGGCAACTTCACCTACGTCAAGATCAATCCGGCGGTCGGCCTCAACTGGACGCCCTCCCCGACCCTCACGGCCTACCTCTCGGCGAGCCAGGGCAACCGCGCCCCGTCGCCGATCGAGCTGGGCTGCGCCGATCCGAACAATCCCTGCACCCTGCCCAACGCGCTCGCGTCCGATCCCTATCTCAAGCAGGTCACGGCGCGCACCTTCGAAGGCGGCGCCCGCGGGCTCTGGAACGATCGCATCCGCTGGAACGCGGCCGCGTTCCGCACCAATCTGAATGACGACATCCTGTTCGTCAGCACCACGACCAGCGCGGGCTTCTTCACCAATTTCGGCGAAACCCGCCGCCAGGGCATCGAACTCGGCATGGACGCCGACATCGGGCGCGCGACCATCGGTGCGAACTACAGCCTGGTCGACGCGAACTACCAGTCCGAAGGCACGATCCTGTCGGCCAACAATTCCACGCGCGGATTCGGCGGCGTGGCCGCGGACGACGAGATCCGGGTGCGGGCGGGCGATCGCATCCCGGGCATCCCCCGGCACCAGTTGCGCCTGAACTTCAACTACCGGGTCACCGACACCTGGAACGTCGGCGCCAACGTCATCGCAATGTCGGGCAACTTTGCGCGCGGCAACGAGAACAACCAGCACGAGCCCGGCACCACCACGGATCCGATCGGCGGCGGCACGCGCACCTACCTCGGCGCGGGCAGCACCAGCACCTATGCCGTCCTGAACCTCACCACGCGCTACCGCCTCGCCGCGCAGTGGGAGGTGTTCGGGCGCCTGAACAACGTCTTCGACAAGCAGTTCAACACCGCGGCCATCCTGGCAGCCAATCCGTTCGACGCTACCGGCAACTTCGTGACCGACTCGAGCCTCTGGACCCGTGAGACGTTCTACGGACCCGGCGCGCCGCGGGCGCTGTGGGTCGGTGTGCGATACTTCATCGAACGGCCGCCGCGCTGACGTTGTCCAACCGGCCGTCACTAACAAGACAAGGACGGAGACCGCCCATGAAACGCCTCCTGCCCGCCACGCTCGCGGGTCTTTTCGTCGCGACGGCCGCCTGCGCCGCGCCCTTCGCCTACGTCCCGAACGAAGTCTCCGGCACGATCAGCGTCATCGACACCGCGAACGACGAAGTGGTGCGCACCATCCCGGCTGGCGAAAAACCGCGCGGCATCGCCGTCAGTACGGACGGCCGCACGATCTACGTGAGCGACCAGCCGAAGAACGCGGTCGCCACCATCGACGCGGAATCCGGCAAGCCGGGTCCGCTGATCGAAGTCGGCGAATCGCCCGAAGGCGTCGGCATCTCGCCCGACGGCAGATGGATCGTGGTTGCGATCGAGAAAACCAATTCGGCGAACTTCGTGGATTCGTCCACCAACAAGCTCGCATTCTCGGTCAAGGTGCAAGGCGACAATCCCGAGCATGCCGAATTCAGCCCCGACAACCAGCTGGTCGTCACGGGCGCGGAAGAAGGCAACCAGGTCGACATCATCGACGTGACCACGCGCAAGCAGATCGGCTCCATCAAAGTGGGTGACCGGCCCCGCGGCATGGCTTTCCTGCCCGACGGCAACACGCTCTACGTGGCCTGCGAACTCGCCAGCAAGACCTACGCGATCGACATGACCACGCTCCAGGTCAAAGCCGAGATCCCCACCGGCATCTACTCGAACGGCGTCGCCGTGCGGCCGGACGGAAAGCGCGTGTTCGTGTCGAACGGCAAGGATGCGACCGTATCGGTGATCGACACTGAGTCGAACACGGTCATCGCGACCATCCCGGTCGGCAAGCGGCCATGGAACCTTGCGGTAACGCCGGACGGCCGCAAGCTCTACGTCGCCAATGGCCGCTCCGACAGCGTGTCCGTGATCGACACCGAGACCAACACGAAGCTGAAGGACATCAAGGTCGGGGAGCGGCCCTGGGGCGTCGCGATCCGCTGATCCATGGCCCGACGACTCGACATCAAGGCTCTCACGTTCGACGTATTCGGCACGGTCGTCGACTGGCGCGGCAGCCTGATCCGCGAAGGCCGGCGTCTGGGCGAAGAGAAGAACCTCGTCGTGGACTGGGCGGCGTTTGCCGATGCCTGGCGCGCAGGCTACCGCCCGGCGATGGATCGGGTGCGCGTCGGCGAACTGCCGTGGATGAACATCGACGCCCTGCATCGTCTGATCCTCGACGACCTGCTGCAGCAGTTCCGTATCCGGGGCCTGCGCGAAGCCGAGAAGGACCAGCTCAATCGCGCCTGGCACCGCCTGAAACCATGGCCCGACGCGGTGCGTGGACTCAAGGCGCTCAAGCGCGACCTGGTCATCGCGACCTTGTCCAACGGCAACGTTTCGCTGCTCGCGAACATGGCGAAGCATGGCGGCCTGCCGTGGGACGTGATCCTCTCGGCCGAGCTGTTCCACCACTACAAGCCCGATCCGGAAGCCTATCTCGGGGCAGCTCGCATACTTGACCTGAAGCCCGCGCAAGTGATGATGGTCGCGGCCCACAAGGACGATCTGTTCGCGGCGCGCAAGGCGGGGCTGCGCACGGCATTCATCCGGCGCCCGAAAGAGACCGCGCCGGACGTGGCGCGCGACCTGTCGGACGAGCCGAAGTTCGATTTCAACGGCGACAGTTTTCTCGACCTCGCAGCCTGGTTCGCCGCGGGCAACGGCCGATAGCGCGACCTCGATCGCCCGTGCCAGAATCAGGGCGTTCGGGATCCGCCCGGTCCGCAGCACCTCCGAAGCCTTCCGCCCCTGCACTCCGCCGTGAACTCGCGCTCCGGCCCAGCCCGGGCCTTCGTCTGGCTGCTGATCGGTGCCTTTGCCGCACTCGGGTCAGGCTGCGCCACGTTCCGCAGCTACAAGTCGGAGCTGGACAAGACCTTGACGCTGGCGGCCAACGGCGATGTCAGCGGTGCGATCAAGGTGCTGGAGAAGAACAACTCGTCGAAGGACAAGGATCTCCTCTACGACCTGGAACTGGGCGAACTGCGCCGGCTCGACCGCGACTACTCGGGCAGCCAGACGGCGCTGCACGCCGCCGATGGCCAGGTGCAGGCCTGGGAGGCGGCCGCGACATTGAATGCGCGCCGCACCGGCGGCTCGGCCGGCAGTTACCTGTTGAACGACAGGGTGCGCACCTACGAAGGGCAGGACTACGAGAAGGTCATGCTCACGACGCTCATGGCGATGAACGACATGGCGCTGGGCGACTGGGATACCGCGCGCGTCGACATCAAGCGCACGCACGAACGCGAAACGCTCATCGAGACCCTGCGCGCCAACGAATACATCAAGGTGACGGACGAGGCCAGGAAACGCGGCGCGAAGCAGAGCTTCAAGGAGCTGAACGGCTATCCGGTCGAGACGATCGACAATCCGGAAGTCAATGCGCTGAAGAACGGCTACCAGAACGCGCTCTCGCACTACCTCGCCGGCTTCGTGTACGAATCGCTGGGCGAACCGAGTCTCGCGGCGCCCGGCTACCGCACCGCCATCGAACTGCGTCCCGGACAACCGCTGCTCGAAGACTCGCTGGCCGGACTCGATGCGCGCCTGTCGGCGCGCGACGAAGGTTTCTGCGACACGCTGCTGGTGGTCGAGACCGGCGTGATCCCGGGTCGGAATTCGCGGAGCTTCAACCTGCCGATTCCGGTCGGTCCCCAGGGTCAGTGGATCCTGCTGTCGGCATCGTTCCCGGTCTTGCCACCGGCCGCCGGATACAGTGCGCCGCAGGTCACGATCGACCGGAATCTCGACGTACGCACCGCGCACATACTGGACCTGGATGCGATGGCCCGGCGCACGCTCGCGGACGAAATGCCCGGCATCATGCTGCGCGCCGGCATCCGACTGACATCGCGGGCCGTGGCGCAGTACCAGGTGCAGAGAGCCATCGAGGAGCAGCAGAGGCGCCATCAGGACACCCTCGGAGCCACGCTCGGACTGCTGGCGCTGCAACTGGGCGGCGCGATCACCGAACAGGCTGACGAGCGCGGCTGGCGTACCTTGCCCGCGCATGTCACGGTGGCGCGCGCGCGGCTGGCACGCGGCCAGCATGCGGTCGCGATCGACACGGGCAACGGCCGCGCAACGTTCGACGTGAACCTCACCGGCGCTCATGCGTTGGTGACCGCGCGAATGCTGGGCGGTCATTCGTTCATCGGTCCGGCCGCGTCGCCCGGCGTGCCCGCCGTCCCCTTGCCAGCCGGCTCCCGATCCGCGGCGCTGCCCGGCAAGGATCGCGTGCAGGTTTCCGTCGTGAACTTCGATTACCCTGTAGCAGTTGCCACCCCTCGGAGGACCGTGCCATGAAAGCAGTCTCACTCGTCATCGCCCTGCTCGCCGTCGCCCTCGCGGCCGGCTGCGGCACCAAGAAAGGCTTCGAAAAGCCGGGCTTCGCATTCGGCTGCCCGACCGGTGACACCAAGATCAGCTCGATGGGCGATCTCGTGAAGGCCAAGACCGCCAAGGAGGGCAGCAAGGCTCCTGACGTGGAGCTCGAAGAGATTCGCTGCACCACCACCGGCGACCTGATGAAGATCGACATCGTCGTCTACAACGACGAGTCCGATGTCGAGCGGCTGCAATACAAATTCCGCTGGAGCGATGCGGAAGGCATGCGCGCGGCCGACGAGGAATCGTGGAAACCGCTCCTGATGTATGGCAATTCCCGCCAGACCGTGACCACCATAGCCCCCAACAGCAAAGCCCGGGACTTCAAATTCATTGTGATGGGGCAATGAGCATCCACCCACGACTGGCGCCGCGCCCGCGCGGAACGCGCGGACGCGCACGCGCCCCGTGATGCCACCGAAGCCACGTCGATGATCGTCGAAGGCACCGCCATTACGCACTTCGAGCGCCGCGCCCCGTGCCGCATCCCGTGCCGCCTGATTGCAATGCGAAGTCCCGTTCCAGCAACCCCTCGTCGCCAACCAACCCGGAGCCGCCCATGATCATCGCCCCGTCCCCCGTCCGCCTCGCCGCCGCTGCGAGCCTGGCACTCGCCCTCGTCCTCGCAGGCTGCGGCGGTCCCAAGACCACGTACGGCGATGCCGGTTCGGTCGAAACCGTCACCAACCAGTTCGGCTCGACCGACCTGCAGATGCTCGCCGAATCGATGTCGCAATCGATGTTGACGGAAGCGCCGGTCATCGCGAGCGGCAACCTCCCGATCGTCACCGTGCAGGAAGTGAAGAACAAGACCAGCGAGTACATCGACACGCGCGCCATCACCAACCGCATGCGCTCCACGCTGCAGAAGAGCCGCAAGGTGCGCTTCGCGACCGATCAGGCCGACATGCAGAAGCAGATCGACGAGCTCCAGCGCCAGCAGAGCGAGTACTACGATGCCAACAAGACCGCGGAAGTGGGCAAGATGGTCGGTGCCGGCTTCCGGGTCACGGGCGAGATCACCTCGATCGTGAAGGAAACGAAGAAGGTGAAGGACGTCTACTACCAGCTCTTCCTCAGCATGACGAACATCCAGACCGGCATCGAGGAATGGAGCGACACGAAGGAGATCCGCAAGACCACGGAGAAGTAGCTTTCGACGCCGAGCGGCCGGGAGGGGCGGCCGAAGGCCGCCCCTCTGTTTTGCGGCCGTGTCCGGCGACCAGGGCAGTTCCCGGTTGCGCTCGCCGTTTATGCATTCCACGATTCTTCACTGCGGCGCCGTCCTGCTGTGCGCCCTCGCCGGCGCCTGCTACGCGGATGCCGGACTCGCGCACGAGTGCCCGCCGCCAGCCGACGTCCGGGCCGTCGCGAATCCCGACGCGACCGGCCGCTTCTATCTCGGTCGCGAAATCGCGCCGGTCATGGGCCATACCGGTGCAGGCTGGCTCGAACGCCCCGAGCGCGAGGTCGAAGAAAAGCCGGCCGCGCTGATTCGGAGTCTCGACCTCGGACCCACCGACGTCGTCGCCGACATCGGTGCGGGCACCGGCTATTTCAGTTTTCGCATCGCGCCCCTCGTGCCGCGGGGCAAGGTGCTCGCGGTGGACGTGCAGCCCGAAATGCTTGCGCTGATCCGTGACAAGCGCCGGCGCGACGGCGTGGCCAACGTGGAGCCCGTGCTCGGCCGCAGCGACGATCCCGGTCTCGCCCCGGGCAGCGTCGATCTCGCGTTGATGGTCGACGTGTACCACGAGTTGTCCCGTCCGTGCGAGATGATGGCTGGCATCGTGCGTGCGCTGAAACCCGGCGGGCGCCTGGCGCTGGTCGAGTATCGCGGCGAAGACCCGGACGTTCCGATCAAGCGGCTGCACAAGATGACGCGGGCCCAGTCGATCCGCGAGATGGAAGCGGCGGGGCTGACGCACTTGCGCACGATCGACACCTTGCCCTGGCAGCATCTCATGCTGTTCCGGAAACCGACCGGGAACGCGCCCCGATGAAGGCGGCGCGGATCTGCGCCCTGCTGCTCGCCGGTGTCGCGATCCTGATCTCGCGCGCGGTCAGCGCCGACGACTACGACGAGAAGGCCGAGCTCGAAGCGCACAGGAACGAGGCCGTGGAGCGGGTCGCGAAGGCGCATGACGGATCGCTGGTGGTGGGCGCGGCACGGCTGATCATCAAACAGGCTTCAATCCGGATCGCGCGCCGGCTGCTCGGACAGTGGGGCAAGGACGCCGGCCTGGGCAAGACCTGGAAAGAGGACGCACCGGCGTGGAAGGAAGCCGAAGCGCTGTTGATGCACGAGACCACCGAGCCCCTGGCCCGCGTCGCGAAGGGCGAATGGGTGACGCAGATCTGGGAGCAATACGTGGGCGAGACCTTCGGCGGCGAAGAAGCCGATGTGATCGCCACCCACCTGGAAACCTCGTCGGGCCAGGCGCAGGTCGCGATGATGGACTGGTTCATGGGCGAGACGACGCTGTTCAACTACACCTATTCCGGGAAATTCCAGTACGACCTCAAGGGCGCCGAGGACGAACTGAAGGCGCTGCAGAAGATCGCGCAGAAGCGCATCCCGGAAAAGGACAACGAGATCGGCTTCACGACCAAGCATCGCGATGCCTGGCAGTTCGTCGCGTGCAGCCCGCAGAGTCCGACCTGCATGGGACCACGCTACGCGCGACTGCTCGGCACCGCACTGCAGGGCGGACTGATCCGCCACATCGACGGCGTCACGAAGGAAATCGAAGAGCGCATGACCGCGCGCCGCGCATCGGTCCAGCCGATGCTCGATGCCTTCCGCGAGGCCCGGGACGCGGAGGCTTCTGCAGCCGCCTCGCCGCCGTCGCAGGGCGGCGGGCCGGCAACCGCCCCTGACCTTCCCGCGGCGCGGAGTAACTGATCAATCCGGAGGACGTGCCCCACTGCCGCAGTGCACCTGCAGCAGCAACGGGCGATGGCCGCCCTGCGGCCGCGCCGCCCAGCCGCCGAGGTAGCAACGACCCGCGGCGTCGCGCGTGATCGAACCATAGAGCAGCACCTGATCCAGACCTTTCGTATCGAGTGGCCAGGCGCGCGATGTGCGCGCCGCGAGATCGAATACGACCCAGTCGTAGCGTCCGCCGCGACGGGCCACGCCGGCGACGTTGCGCCCGCCCTCGAGTGCGAACAACGAGGGGGCGTAGGCATCGCCGGCAGGGTGAAAAGCGCCGATGGCGCTCACGCTCGCGGGCTGTCCCGTTCGCGGCTCGATCAAGTACAACTGGCCGGCATGCGTGACGAACACCATCCGTCCGTCGGGCAGAGCGGCGAGGCCCACGATGCCGTGATCGGCCTCCGGAGAGTCCGATACGGCATAGAACGCGAGCGGCGTGGCCGCCAGTTCCGTCAAGGTCGAATCGTATTCGACGAGTGCCGCGGCGAGCGTTCCATCCTCGCGCCGGCGCAGGCGCGGCACGAACGCGTGCCCGTCGGCGGCGCCGATCACATTGCGCGAGGCATGCCCACCCACCGCGCCGACCTCGAGCCGCCGGCTCCGGCCGGTCGCGGTGTCGTACTGGTAGAGCACGTGGCCCCAGTAGCCGAGCGCATAGACGAAACGACCGGCGCCGCCCGCCGCGACCAGCCCTTCCGGCACCGCAAGCAGATGCCGCCACTCGCCGGTGTCGGGGTCGACCCGCCAGAGGTGGCTGCCCCACTTCGGCAACGCGGAGCCGTCGACCGCTTCGCCGTCTTCGTCCATCGAAGCGAAATAGAGCCCGCCGTCCGCTGCCGGCACGATCTTCGTGTGGATCTTGACCTGGCCTTCGCCCGGGCGCAGCAGGCCCGCCTGCGCCAGCCGGTCGACGACCGCCCCGCGATCGCGCCAGGATTGCGTCGCGGGCTCGAACGTCATGAGATGCGCGCTGGCGCCCGGCATCTTCGCCGAGACGCCGACCCAGATCCGGCCGTATCGATCGCGGCCGGTGGCACCCCAGATGCTGTTCGCATCAGCGAATTCCGGCACCGTGATCTCGCGCGTCGCCGGTGCAAGCGACTGTGCGCGCGCGACCTGCGCTCCGATACCAACGGCGAGCACCGCAGTCAGGGCAAGCCCGACGCGGCCCATCGGGCGCGAACGCGCCATGGCTCAGGCGTGCGCGCCGCGCGGGAGCGCGACGCAGGCCTCCAGACCGCCACCGCCACGATTCGCCACCGTCACGTCGCCGCCCATCGCCTGGGCGAGATTGCGCGCGATGGACAGGCCCAGCCCGGTGCCACCCGTACCGGGATTGCGCGAAGTCTCCAGCCGGTGGAACGGCTCGAATACTTTCTCCAGCATCGCGTCGGGAATGCCCGGGCCTCGGTCCCGCACCGCGACCACCAGCGCTTCCGGGCGATCGTCCACCGCGATTTCCACCTCGCTCGCATAGTGCAGGGCGTTGTCCAGAAGGTTCTGCACGATCCGGCGCAGGCCTTGCGGCTTGCCCTCGAACGGCGCGGTCGCGATGCCGGTGAGGGCCACACGATGACCCAGTTCCTCGGCGTCGGCGCGCAATGCTTCGAGCATGGCGTCGACGTCGATGGCGCAAAGCGGCTCGTGATCGTCGAGCCCGCGCATGTAGTCCAGCGTCGTGCCCACCATGCGCTGCATTGCGTCGAGATCGCGCAGGAACTTGTCGCGCAGCGCGGGCTCGTCCAGCATCTCGGTGCGCAGCCGCAGCCGGGTGATGGGCGTCTTCAGGTCGTGCGACATCGCCGCGAGGATCGCAGTGCGCGTGTGCACGTAGCGCGCGAGTCGTTCCTGCATGGTGTTGAACGCGTGCGCGGCCCGCCGCACTTCCTGCGGCCCGGTTTCCGGAACCGGAGCACGATGGATGTCGCGGCCGAGTTGATCGGCGGCGTCGGCAAGCCCCTTGAGAGGTCGCGTGACCCAGCGCACCACGACGAACGACAGGATGACCGCCATGATCAGCATGACTGCGAGGTTCTTCAGCGTGCGCGTGGGCCAGCGTGGAAACCGCCGCGGTTCCTCGAGCGAGAAGCGCGCCACGGTACCGTTGGCGAGTTCGGCATCGACTTCGAAGGCGAAGCGTTCGCTCCATTCGCCGACCGCACCGGGCGGCGTCGCATCGAGGCGCCTGCGGGTCACGGCTACGGCCACGTGCCGCCCGGCCGGCAGCCGGTCGACGAGCAGGGCTTCCATGGCCTGCGCGTCGGCGTCGCCGGGTGCCGGTGCCGGTAGGACAGCGGCGCCCGCAGGCCGCAGTTCCACGTTCACCCCCTGGGCCTGGGCAATCGCCAGCAGCGCCGGCCGCTGTTCGATCGGGAGCCGGTCCAGCAGCTTCACCAGATCCGCCACGCGGCGGGCGCCGGGCCCGGCACTCGCCCGGAACACGAATGCTTCGCGGTCCGAGTACTGCACGAGCAGGCTCACCGCCATCGTCAGCACGAGGCCGCCGATGAACGTCAGCATGATGCGGCCGAACAGCGAGTCCGGCACCAGTCTGCGCACCGTCATGCGGACTCCTTCACGGCGGCGGCGAGGACGTAACCCTCGCCCCGCACGGTGCGGATGATCTCCGGATCACGCCCGTCGTCGCCCAGGCGCTGGCGCAGCCGGCTCACCTGGACATCGATGCTCCGATCGAGCGGATCGGCGTCGCGCCCCACCGTCAGATCCATGAGGTGGTCGCGCGACAACACCCGATTCGGATACGCCAGGAACACGCGCAGCAGGCGGTATTCGGCGCCGGACAGGGCAACCACGACCTGCTTCGGCGACACCAGGTGACGCGCCTCGAGGTCGAGCGTCCAGCCGGCGAAGGCCAGCGCCTTCGCCTGCTCCGGCTCGAGCGCGCGGGGTACGGCCCGCGAGCGGCGCAGCACCGATTTCACGCGTGCCAGCAGCTCCCGCGGATTGAACGGCTTGGCGAGATAGTCGTCGGCGCCGAGTTCCAGGCCCACGATGCGGTCGGTATCGTCGCCCTTGGCGGTAAGCATGATGACCGGCACGCCCTTGCGCACGCCGAGCTGCCGGCAGAGTGTGAAGCCGTCGTCGCCCGGCAGCATCACGTCGAGGATGACGAGGTCCACCTGCGCGGAATCGAGCGCCTGCCACATGGCACGGCCGTCGGCCACCACGGTGGCACGAAACCCGTTGCGCCGCAGGTAGTCTCCCAGCAGGGAGCGAATTTCCAGGTCGTCGTCCACGACCAGGATGTGGTCTTGCGTCTCCATGTGCTATTTGTACCCGACTCGCGGCGCCTGCGTTCGACGGCGTGGTAAGCCACCTTTTCAACCTGCCCCCACTGACACACGGCGTTACAAAACAACCGATGCTTGATATGCGGCATTTACACGGGCCTGATGCAATAAGCGCCATGCGTTACCCACCCACGATCCGATGGCTGAGCGTTGCCATTGCGATCTGCATCGCCCCCGCCGCCACGGCGGCAGAGCGCGACCCGTTCGGCACCGACCAGCTCCGCCCCGCCGCGCCGTCGCAGGCGTGGCAGCAGACGGACTCGCCGACCTGCGCCCGGCCGGCGAGCATTCCCGATCCGCTGACATTGCTCGACGCCATCGAGCTGGCGCTGTGCAACAACCCGCGCACGCGCGAATCCTGGGCCGCGGCCAAGGGCTCGGCGGCGCAGGTCGGCATCGCGCGCGGCGCCTTTCTGCCGAGCATCAACGCGACCGGTACCTTGCAATCCACCGACCAGCGCAACACCGTGCTGTCGGGTCGACGCGACCAGGCGACCGGTTCGGTGGCGCTCAACTACCTGCTGTTCGACTTCGGCGGCCGCGATGCCGCCCTCGAGCAGGCGCGCCAGTCGCTGTTCGCGGCCGACTGGACCCACAACGCCACGCTCCAGGCCGTGCTGCAGGACGCAGCGACCGCATATTTCCAGCTGTCCGCCAACGAGGACGCCGTCATCGCGGCGCGCACCGCCGAACAATCCGCGCAGAAGAGCCTCGATGCGGCGCGCGCCAAGCAGAAGGCCGGCGCGGCGACGCGGGCGGACGTGCTGCAATCGCAGACCGCCTTCTCGCAGGCGCAGTTGACCCGCGTCCAGGCCGACGGCAACGCGGCGAGTGCCCGCGGGGTGCTCGCGAACCGTATCGGCCTGTCGTCCGACCGGCCGGTCCACATCGTGCCGCCGGCAGATCTGGAAGCCCGGCGCATGGCCGATGCCGACGTGACGCAGCTGGTCCAGGCCGCCACGGCCCGACGCCCCGAACTCCTGTCGGCCGATGCGACCGTACGGGCGGCTGAATCGAACATCAAGGTCCAGGAAGCGGCGGGCAAGCCCACGATCTCGGCATTCGGCACCGGCGCGGGCACCAACAATCGGCCCGGCGCCGATTCGCGCTCCGGCACGATCGGCGTGTCGATCTCGATCCCGCTGTTCACCGGGTTCCAGTCCACCTACCGGATTCGCGCCGCCCGCGAACTGCTCGAGCAACAGCAGGCGACGCGCGATCGGCTGCTGAACGACATCACGCTCGACGTGTGGCAGGCCTACCAGCAATTGCGCACGCAGAGCCAGGCGCTCGTCACCGCCGGCGACCTGGTCGCGAGCGCACGCGAGTCCTACGACGTCGCCCTCGGGCGCTACAAGGCGGGCGTGGGCACCGTGACCGACCTGCTCACCGCCCAGACGGCGCTGGCGAACGCAGAGTTCCAGCGCATCCAGGCGCGCTTCAACTGGAACGTCGCCAAGATCACGCTCGCCAAAGCGATCGGCGGTCTCGACACCGGCCTGTTCGCCGCCAGCACCGCACCCTCAACCGGCACGACCCGATGAACAAGACCCTTCGAACCTGGCTGATCCGTGGCTTCCTTCTCGCGCTCGTTGCGGCGGGCGCGTTCGCCACATGGCGCTATTGGCAGGCCAGCAACGTGCGGCCGCTCGACGAGCGCTACCAGTTCGAGGAAGTGGTCAAGGGCGAAGTCACGCAGACCGTGACGGCCAACGGTACCCTGAATCCCGTGGTGCTCGTGAGCGTGGGCACGCAGGTCTCGGGTACGGTGCGCAAGCTCTATGCGGATTTCAACTCGAAGGTGAACGCCGGCGACATCCTGCTCGAACTCGATCCGACCCTGTTCCGCGCCGCCGTCGAACAAAGCCGCGGCAACGTTGCCAATGCGAAAGCCGCATTGCGGCTCGCGCAGGCGAACGAGAAGCGCATGCGCGAGCTGTTCGCCCAGGAATACGTCGCGCAGCAGGATCTCGACCAGGCGGTGCAGCAACGCGAGGCGGCCGAGGCGCAGCTACGCACCGCGCTCGGGCAGGTCGCCCGCGATGAAGCCAACGTCGCCTACAGCGTCATCCGCTCGCCGGTGTCGGGCGTCGTGGTGTCCCGCCAGGTCGACATCGGCCAGACGGTGGCTGCCAGCTTCACCACGCCGACGCTGTTCCAGATTGCCCAGGACCTGTCGAACATGCAGATCAATACCAACGTGGCGGAAGCCGACGTCGGCAAGATCCGCATCGACCAGCCCGTGCGCTTCACGGTCGACGCCTTTCCCGGCCGGCGCTTCGAGGGCAAGGTGAACCAGATCCGCCTGAGCCCGATCGTGCAGCAGAACGTGGTCACCTACAACGTCGTCGTCGGCGTCGACAATCGCGACCTGAAGCTGCTGCCCGGAATGACCGCCTACATCGGCATCGACGTGGACCGCCGCGAGGACGTGCTCGTGGTGCCGTCTGCAGCCCTGCGGTTCCGGCCGCGCGACCTGCCGCTGGAACCGAAGAAGCCG
This sequence comes from Burkholderiales bacterium, assembly GCA_038324085.1. Taxonomy (GTDB): domain Bacteria; phylum Pseudomonadota; class Gammaproteobacteria; order Burkholderiales. Next base: position 48,425 of record JBBQHP010000017.1, on the reverse strand, counting down.
GCGGGCGCCGTGCAGGCGGCGGGCGCAGAGAAGGACAAGTCGCGGCGCGCCAGCGGCGGCGCGCGCGTGTACGTGGCGCGGGGCGAGGAACTCGTTGCCACGACCATCCAGACCGGTCTGTCCGACGGCAAGCTGGTCGAAGTGACCGGCGGAGACCTGAAGGTCGGCGACCGTGTCGCCACCCAGAACTCGGTCGCCGACGGCAACGGCGGCAGCGGGAAGCCGCCGGGACGGGTCCGGGCCTTCTGATGACCGAGCAACCGGCAAGAGTCGTCGTCGGCGTCGAGCACCTGCACAAGCAGTACGAGACCGCGGCCGGTCCGGTGCCGGTGCTGAAGGACGTCAACGTGACCGTACGCCAAGGCGAGTTCGTCGCCGTGATGGGGCCATCCGGTTCCGGCAAGTCGACCTTCATGAACATCCTCGGCTGCCTCGACACGCCCACCAGCGGGCGCTACATGCTCGACGGCAACGATACCTCGGCGCTCGATTCCGACCGACTGGCGCGACTGCGCAATCGCTTCATCGGCTTCGTCTTCCAGGGCTTCAACCTGCTGCCGCGCGCGAGCCTGGTCGAGAACGTGGCGCTGCCGCTCGTGTACGCCGGCGTGGGGCGCAAGGAACGCGGGGTGCGGGCGCGTGAGCTGCTCGTTCGCGTCGGGCTCGAGCGGCACATGGAACACATGCCGAGCCAGATCTCGGGCGGACAGCAGCAGCGCGTCGCGATCGCCCGCTCGCTCGCGAACCATCCCAGCATGATCCTCGCCGACGAACCCACCGGCAACCTCGACTCCGCGACGACCCACGAGATCATGGACCTGTTCAGCGAACTCAACGTCGACGCCGGCATCACCATCGTGCTCGTGACGCACGAATCCGACGTCGCGCGCTATGCGAAACGGCAGGTGACCTTCGTCGACGGCATCGTCGTCCACGACGGCGCCGTGAGCGAAGGCGAGGCGGTGCACCGATGATCGGCGCGATCCTGCGCGAAGCGTGGAAGTCCATGGGCGCCAACAAGCTGCGCACGTTCCTCACCATGCTCGGCATGGTGATCGGCGTGGGTGCGGTGATCCTCATGCTGGCGATCGGTCAGGGTGCCCAGCTGGTGGTGAAGCAGGCCATCGCGAGCATGGGCAGCAACCTCTTCATCGTGCTGTCCAGCTTCTCCACCTCGTCCGGCGTGCGCACCAGCACCGGCAGCGCCCCCACCCTCAACCTGAACGACGCGCGTGCGCTGCTCGAACTCAACACCGTGGCGGAAGTCGCGCCCATGCAACCGGGGACGCGTCAGGTGGTCTATGGCGCCAACAACTGGAACACGCAGATCTACGGGGTCACGCCGGCGTACTTCACGGTGCGCGACTGGACCGTCGCGGAAGGCGAGCCGCTCTACGACACCGACGTGCGCAACGCCACGCGCGTCGCGGTCATCGGCCAGACCGTGCTCGACCGGCTGTTCGGCGACGAAGCGGCCATCGGCAAGACCATCCGCCTGGAGAACATCCCCTTCACGGTCGTCGGCATCCTGAGCGGGAAGGGCCAGAGCTTCGATGGCCGGGACCAGGACGACACGGTGCTCATTCCGATCAGCACCGCGCAGCGCAAGGTGTTCGGCAGCCAGTTCCCGAACAGCGTGCGCCTGATCATGGTGCAGGCGGTGTCCGAGGCCGCTATGCCGCAGGCCGAAGAGGATATCGGTCGCCTGCTGCGCGAGCGTCGCCGGATCCCCGAGGGCCAGGAACCGGACTTCACGGTGCGCAACCTGAGCGCGGTGGCCGACGTGCAGGCGCAGACGACCAAGGTGATGTCGCTGCTGCTCGGCGCCGTGGCCTGCGTGTCGCTGGTGGTCGGCGGGATCGGCATCATGAACATCATGCTGGTGTCGGTGACGGAACGCACGCGCGAGATCGGCATCCGCATGGCCATCGGCGCGCGCCGCCGCGACATCCTCGCGCAGTTCCTGCTGGAAGCGATCATCGTCTCGGTGCTCGGCTGCATCATCGGCGTCGCGCTGGGCGTGGGCGGGTCCGCGCTCGCGGTGCGCGTGACCGGCATCTACGCCGAAGTGACGGTCTGGTCGGTGCTGCTGTCGTTTGCCGTGGCCGCGTTCATCGGCGTGTTCTTCGGGTTCTACCCGGCGCGCAAGGCCGCGTGGCTGAAACCGATCGAGGCGCTGCGGTATCAGTAGGCAGCCGGGCCAGCGCCGCCCGGTCCACCGCATGCCTCCCCGACACCGTGCGAATCCGGCCCACGGAGCCGACCGAAAGCCTCCGGAAAGGATCCAGCAAGGATTCTTTACTTGCGCGACGCCGAACACCGTCCCGGCTACGCGGTCTATCACGCATGCACGCGAACCATTGTCGATCGCCCTTCAGGAGCACCTGACGAACATGTACCGCATTGCCACCGTCGTTTGCGCATTCGCCGCCCTGCCAGCCCCGGCGAGCGCCTATGAAGCCATCGCCACGGTCGTGGCCAGTGTCCCGATCCAGGAGACCGTGAATCGGCCCACGCAGCAATGCTGGACGGAAACGGCCCAGATCGCCGATCCCGCGCCGCAGCCGCACAACTACGTCGGCGCGATCATCGGTGGCGTCGCCGGCGGTTTGCTCGGCAGCACGATCGGCCGCGGCGACGGCCGAGTCGTGGCGGGCGCCATCGGCGCGGGCGTCGGTGCAGTGACCGGCGACGCCATCGCGAACCGTGATCCCGGCACCGTCACCACCGTGGTTCCCGTGCAGCGCTGCCGCCAGGTGGACAATTTCGTGCCGGCCATCACCGGATACCGGGTGACCTACGAGTACGACGGCCAGCGCTTCTCCACGCGCTTGCCGAACGATCCGGGCGCCCGCCTACCCGTCAGGGTGTCGGTCGTCCCAACCCAGGGCCTGTCGACAGGCTCCACATCAAGGTGACCAGCATGATCCGATCCCGGTTGTCCCGGCGCGTTCTCGCCGCCTTCGTCATGGGCGGGCTGCTCGTTCCGCTCGTCGGCCGTGCGGCGGAACATCGCGGCGGGCACGACCCCCAGTTCCGGGCGCACGAATATCGCGAACGCGAGTTCCACGACCGCAACTACCTCGACGACCGCTACCATCACGATCACTACTACCCGCCGATCGGTTACCGCTTCGGTCGCCTGCCGCCGGGTTATCACAACGTCATGTTCCGCGGCGTGCACTATTTCTTTGCCGACGCGCTCTGGTACGCGTTCGACGGGGTCGGCTACGCCGTCGTGGCACCGCCTTTCGGCGTCATGGTCCCGGTCCTGCCGCCGTACTACACGACCGTCTGGCTCGGCGGAGTCCCCTACTACTACGCCAACAGCGTGTACTACGCGCAATCACCGCAGGGCTACGTCGTCGTTCCGGCGCCAGCCGGTCCGGTGGCAGCGACACCACCGGCCCCGGTCGGCACGCCGGCGGGCAACGCGGTGGTCGAGGAAGGCCCGGTACCAGCAGCCCCACCGCGCTCGCCGTCGCCGCCGGGCACCGTCGGCCCGACGGCGCAACTGTTCATCTATCCCCGCCAGGGACAATCGACGGAAGTGCAGGCGAAGGATCGCAACGAGTGCCATGCCTGGGCCACGAATCAGCTCGGCACCGATCCCACCCTCCCGGGTGACGGCCGTCTGGCCGATCGTCTCGGCGACTACCAGCGCGCGATGGACGCCTGCCTGGATGCTCGGGGTTACACCGTCCGGTAACTGGAGAGCCGAGGATCGGCGAGGGCAGGCCGATGCCGACCGATCGCGGCGAGCGCAATTCCCACCGAGCATCGAGCATGTCGCAAACGCTGCGGGCACGCTCCGAGGTCGTCACTGGCATCGCGGTGATCATCGGCGCGATCATCGTCGGCGCGATCGATCACCTCGCGGGCGCGGAAGCGCATGTCACTTCGTTCTACTTCATCCCGCTCGCGCTGGCGGGTTGGCGCCCCGGGTTCAACGGTGCCGTGGCGGCAGCGGCGTGATCGCGGACGAATCGGCGCATTCGCCCCTGGACGACCTGCTCAGCCTTGCCGACGCCCGGATGTACTGCGTGAAGAAGGCGGGCAGGAATCGCGTGATCCTGCAGCCGGTGGCGTACCCGTAGCGTCCGGCGCGGCGAGATTTCCCAGCGCTTGCGCGCCGGCTGCAACCGGCGCGGGCATCATCGGCTGCAAGCCACGGGCTGCTCCGCGGGCGCGCAGGTCGCGGTCCGCTCGCGCCGTCGGCACCAGTGTGCCTGCGATCGGCCCGAATATCGGCGGCAGGCCGACCTTGTGATGATCGAAAGTGGCAGCGTCGGACAGCTGCAGAACGTCGCGCGCGCGCAGGATCTCCGCGGGTTCGCCGTGCACGATCAACAGGAGCCGGTCGGCCTTGAGGGCCTTTTCGTAGCACCGCACGGCAGCCCGCGGAATGCCGAGCGCCATCAGGTTGGCCGGCAGGTGAGGAATGCCGCTGCCGGTCGGCGCCATGCCGTGCAGCCCGTCGAACAGGACCGAGGCCATCGGCCCCAGCACGATCACGTGCCCGATCACCGGCACGAACGTCCTTGCCGATCCGGTAACGACGCCGCGCAGGAAGTGCACGAAGACGCTCCGCCGGCCGAAGTTCGGCGCGCGGATCCGGAGATACCCCACGACGCGATCGTGGGGCTCGTAGTCCCGGCAGATGATCGACAGATTGGTCATGTCGAAACGGGCGTGCTGCAGCGCCTTCACGGCGGCATCGGCCTCGGCCTGCCGGTCATACACGGTGACTGCGATGTCGATCCTGGTCGTTTCCATGGTCCTGCTCCGTAGGGGTCGAATGCGGAATCCGCGTCCGGGGCGGCGAGACGATGTTTCGGTCAGTCGCGCCGGACCGCGGGACGATCGATCGCCCGCGCGCTCACTGCGGGCGAGTGGTGCGAAGGCTCACCGGTCGCGGCGCCGGCGGCTTCAATGCCACGAACCCCGTGACGCCCTCCCGCACCACCATCAGAGCGACCGGGTGTTCCGGTGGGAGATGCTCGAGCAGTGTGCGGAAATGACCGGTATCGCGAATGACCACGCCGTCCAGCGCGAGCAGGACGTCACCGCTGCGGATCCCGCCCTCGGCCAGCGGGCCGGCACCGACCTTCACGACCACCACCCCGCCCTGCGGCATGCCCAGTTGCCGCCGCAGGAACGGATCCACGTCGGACACGACAGTGCCCACCGTGCCGGCGGTGGTGGCCGCCGCGCCCGGATCGTCGCCGGCGACCGTCGGCTCCGGTGCGAGGCCGACGGTCACCGCGATGCTGTGCTCGAGCCCGGCCCGCACGACCATCACCGATACCGGTCTGCCCGGCATGGACCCGGCGATCAGCGCGCGCAGTCGCCCCGCATCCTCCACCGGTGCATCGTCGTACTGCACGATGATGTCGCCGGCCTGCAGCCCGCCTCGAGCCGCAGGGCCGTCGGGCAATGCAGTGCCGATCAGTGCGCCATGCGGCCGCTCCAGCCCGAATGCAGCGGCGAGGTCCTGGTCCAGGTCCTGGATGTTCAGGCCCAGGTAGCCGCGCGCGACCTTGCCGGTCGCGCGCAACTGATCCACCACGGCCAGTGCGACGTCGATCGGGATCGCAAATGACAGGCCCATGTAGCCCCCGCTGCCCGAATAGATCTGGCTGTTGATGCCGACGACGCGACCCTCGTCGTCGAACAGCGGGCCGCCGGAATTGCCGGGGTTGATGGGCACGTCGGTCTGGATGAACGGCACGTACGGTTGACCAGGCAGCGAGCGGCCGAGAGCGGAAACGATGCCCTGCGTGACCGTGCGCTCGAATCCGAACGGAGTGCCGATCGCCAGGACCCACTGCCCGACCTGCATCTGTTGCGCGCTGCCGATCCGCACCGGCGGCAAGCCCCGGGCATCGATCTTCAGCAGCGCGATGTCCGAATCCTTGTCCACGCCGACGATCCGGGCGGGCAGCTCCCGCCGGTCATTCAGCTTCACCGTAACGCCCTCGGCCTCGGTCACCACGTGCGCATTGGTGACCACGTAGCCATCGTCGGACGTGATGAAACCCGATCCCAACCCCATGCCGTGACGCGCCGCGAGGTGCGCACCCCGGTCATCGTGGCTGGAGAGCCGGTTCTGCACTTCCGCCGCGAGGTCGTCGTCGGATACCTCGCCGAGAGGACGCTGCTCCATCGACTTGCGACGCACCAGAACGCCGACGACGGACGGCGCGATCCGGTTGACAACCTGCTTGAAGTCCGGCCGTGCGAGCGCATCCCCCGCGAGCGCCGTTTCCGCATCGGTGAGGGCGGGAGCCGCCATGGCCCTGGCATGCGGGCACACGGCAAATGCAATTGCCAACACCGTCGCAACCGATTGCAAACGAATGACACCGACCCAGCGTCGGAAGCCCGGTTCCAGCGAATGATCCATTTGAGCGCCCCGTTTGGCATCGACCGCGATGCGGGCACCACGGTAGCGATCGATCGGCGCAGGCGCATCTGACGCCGGTCACGACCGGTCGTGACTTAAGTCACGACCGCGCGGACGAGGTGCTGTTGGAACCGCGCATCCGGCACGCTACAGCGCCGGCACCCATGGCCGCCGCGAAGCCGGATCACGGGCGCAGACTGGCTCGCGGGGGGTCGAACGATCACGGCCGAAGCTGACGTCGCTAGAGCGTCATCGTGACCGCGACACTGGTGCCGCGACCGGGTGCGCTGGCGATGGTGACACGGGCACCGATCAGCTCGGCCTGCTCGCGCATGCCCGCCAGGCCGTAGTGGCCGGGCGGGGTGAGGCCCGGGTCGAAGCCGATGCCATCGTCGTTGATGGCGACGACGAGGACGTCGCCGTGACCGTCCGCGGCCCCGGCGGCGGCATTCGCTGCGACTGCCACGTCGACCTCGACGGCGACCCGCGTCGCGCGCGCGTGCCGGCCGACGTTGTGCAGCGCTTCTTCGACGATGCGGTAGACGTTCTCCGCGCGCGCATCCGCCAGGGTTTCAACGACGGCGTCCGAGCGGAACGACACCGGAATGCCGAGTCGCTCCTCGCAGCGCTCCAGCAGCTGGCGGATGGCCGGGCCCAGGCCGATATCGCGCACGGCGTTGAAGCGCAGTGCCGTGATCGCCACGCGTGCTTCCTCCAGGCCCTGCCGGGCCACCGCTTCGGCGTTGGCAAGTTCGTCGGCAAGCCGGGCGGGATTGGTCTCGGACAGCTTGCGCAACAGGCGGATCTCGGTCAGCAGCGCCATCATGGAATGAGCGAGCGTATCGTGCAGATCCCGCGCCATGCGCAAGCGCTCGCGCACCACCGCGGCGTACTTGTTCTCGTCGCTCATCCGTTCGATCTGCCGGGTCCGGGCCATCACGCGCGCGTCGAGTTCGGCATTCAGGCTCTTCAACGAAGCCCGCTCGCGCGCGAGATCGTCCAGCAGGAGCGCCAGCGAATGGCTGATCCGTGCGGCTTCGTCGAGGCCGTCCGGCACCGTCAGGCTGGCGGTGTTGCCTTGCCGGATGTCGTCCGCGGCGCGCGCAATGCTGGCGAGGCCGCGCGTGAGTCGATTGGTGATCACGATGCCGACGGCCGCACCCATCAGTCCGAGCACGAGCAGCACGACGAACAGGTGCCGCGAAAAGGCTTCGGCGTCGGCGAAAGCCGAGACCGCGGATTCGCGCACCACGATCGTCCAACCGAGGCCGGGAAAAGCGTCGACGCCGTCGCTGACTGAGTACCCCGAGAGATAGTCGATCCCGTCGGACCAGCGCGCGACGAACTGACCCGCGGCGCCAGGTTTGAATCCGGTGGGCATCGCTGGCCGTGTGCCGGGCAGCGCGCCCGGCCCGAACAGCACGATGCCGTCCCTGCCGAGCATCAGCGTCTCGATCGGACGGCCGGTCTTCAATCCCTCGGAGAGCGTGCTCTCGAGTCGCGCGGCCCATTCCCAGGAAAGGAACGCAGCCATGACGCCAACCAGATTCCCCTGGGAATCCCGCACCGGCGCGGACAGCTCCAGCACGTGATGCAGCCCGCTTCGCTCGGCGGTGACCGGCGCGCCTTCGAGCGAATCCCCGACCCGCGCCTGACCGATGAAGGCCTCTCGCCGTCCCGCGATGAACCAGTTGGTATGGGTGACATCGCTGCCTTCGAGCGCACCGCCGCTCGCGGCGCGCACCCGGCCATTCAAGTCCACGAAGCCCACCCATTCGACCTCGGGCAACGATTGCCGCACGCGTTCGAGGAACGAGCGCTGCTCGACCACGGGCATGCCGGGCGCAAACACCCGGGCCAGTCCGGCCACCCATTGCTGGCGGTTGTACAGATTGTTGTCGAGCACGTTCGAGATCTGAACGGCGTACTGCCGATAGAGTGCGCCGGTCTGCGCTTCGAGCCGGTGACGCGCCAGGTTGCCGACCCACGTACTGGCGACGATGGCGCCGACGACCGCGAGGACGGCCAGCATCCAGCCGATGGCGCTCGCCAGCGAACGCCGCGGATCGAGCCACGGCAGGGCAATCTGCAACACGCGCTCCGCTGTAGACATGGGCAGGTCAGACCGATTTCCGACCGGCATCCCTCGCGCTGGCGAGGGCTCGGGTCGTATCATGCCCGTCGGATCGGATTTCTGCGCCGGCATTGAACTCGCAACCCGCCACCGCGTCGGAGCAGGCATTGAGCGACGCTCCGATAACGCCGCTCACGCCCACCGCCGCTGCCCCCGATGATTCCCGACGCCGAAATCGAAGATTCCACCGCCCACCCCGCCCGTATCCGCGTGATGGTGGTGGACGACCAGGCCATCATCCGGCGCGGCCTGGGGCTGATGCTGGAGACCGAACCGGACATCGAGATGGTGGCGCCGGCTGCGGACGGCGAGGAGGCGATCGAACTGGCGCGTGTGCATCGCCCCGACGTGATCCTCATGGACCTGCAGATGCCCCGTCTCGGTGGCGTGGCGGCGACGCGTGCGATCACCGCGGAGATGCCCGGTGTCCAGGTGGTCGTGCTGACGACTTTCGACACGGACGACCTCGTGTTCGAGGCGATCCGGGCCGGGGCTCAGGCCTATCTGCTGAAGGACGCCCAGGAGTCGGCCGTGCTCGAGACCATCCGCGCCGTTCATCGCGGCGAGTCCCGACTCGCGCCGAACATCGCGCGGAAGGTCATGGATCAATTCCGGCGCCTGCCGGCCCATGACGCAGCGGCGCACGGATCGCCCGCGCCCGCCGAGACGAACATAGCCGTGCTGCCGAGAGACCCGGCGCGCGAACTCCACGAGGTCGACGATCCCGAAGCCGATCAGGATCGCCTCACCCGGCGCGAGGAGCGCATCCTCGCCCTGATCGCCGAGGGCATGAACAACAGGGACATCGCGCGCACCATCTTCCTCGCCGAGGGCACGGTGAAGAATTACGTGAGCCGGATCATGGAAAAGCTGCACGCCAAGTCGCGTATGGAACTCGCATTGAAAGTGCTGCGGCCCCGCTAGGCGACGTTGGGTGACATGGCAAGGGGCCCGCGGGGCAGCGGAGGGTTCGCGGCTGCCCGGCTGCGGACCCGGCCTCCCGACCGGCAGCACACCTTGCGGCGTGCCCGCAATGGGCGACGTCATCGGCAACGTCGATTGGAAGCGCATTCCAGTGCGAGGCTTTTTTTGACGAACGCACTCGGCGCCACCCAGTTGCCTGGGTCATGAAATGCAATGACAGCGGTCACGAGCCGCGCTGCCCCTCGCCGCTGCGCAGCGCCTCACGGGGTTCCGCGCGACGCCCCGCATCGGGATCGCCGCGGGCAGCGCCCGGCATGTCCGCCGGCGGCCGGCTTCCGCCGTTGCCTCGCAATTGCCCGGCCGCCGCGGCGAACACGTTCAAGGCCTGCTTGGCGACGAGACAGCCGCGGTCGTCGAGCCGGAGCGACGCTGCGTCGACCACCGCGAGCAATGCCGCCGTGCGGCGCCGAACTTCGTATTCGCCGTCGATCGGCCCGCGCAGGCACCAATCGGGTATCACGTCGACGTTCTGCAACGACTCCACGTAGCTGCCCAGCACCTGCAGCACGTCCTGCGCCGAATCGGCGATCCGGATCAAGTCGAGAAATTCCATCGCTACCGATCTCCCTGGTTACCACTCGCGCGGCTGCCCGGCCGCTGCTTCGCGGGTGGCGATCCAGCGCACCCGTCCCGCAAAGCATCGCCGTCGGCGCTTCGCACCGCCACGGCGACAGCCGCGTTCCGAAGCCTACGGACCCCCGCACGCGCGACCAGTGCCGTTCGTCACGAGCCGGAAATGACTGCGGTCACGTTGCCGGTGACGGCACGGTGGGGGCACGATTCGTTAGGGCCTGTCACGCATGCACTGTCGGCGCGCGGCTATTGCCGCGACCGGCGGCGGGGTGCGAGCGCAGCGCCGCAATCGGCTACCATGCGTCCAAATCCAATCGACCCGGTGCGGGCGTATGCACCGCCGACGCCGCCGCGATTCCTGGCGGCACCCGACGAGGGCCTGTAACACTTGGGACGGACCTGCGTGACCTCCAGAACGAGCGCAATCAAGGCGCAAAGCACGGCTGGGGCAGGTGTCCCGGCGAGGCCCTACCCATGCGACTGATCGCGTTCGACCGAAATCGCTTCGTCCTGGCCGTGGTGCTGGTCTGGATCGCGCTCGCGCTCGCCGTGGATCGCGGCACGAGCCTCGGTGAGCAATACGCGATCGGTGCGATCACGTGGGGTCTGCTCGCCTGCCTGCTGGCCGGCGAACCACCCGATCTGCGCCGTCAGGTCCTGGTCGCGGCGGCCTTCGCGACGCTCGGCGAGTTCGTGGCGGCGCCGCTGCTCGGCTTCTATGTGTATCGCCTGGAGAACGTGCCCTCGTTCGTGCCGCCCGGCCATGGTCTCGTCTATCTGGCGGCGATCATGATGGCGCGCATGCCGGCCGTGCGCCAGCATCGCGCCCTCGCCTGCCGGGCGGCGCTGGTCCTCGGTGGCCTGTGGGCCTTGTGGGGTGTCACCCTGGCCGAGCGCACGGATACCTTCGGATTGCTGCTGTACGGCATATTCGCGCTGTTCGTGCTGAGGAGCCGCGCACCCGCGGTGTACGCCTCGGCGTTCTTCATCACGGCATTCCTGGAGCTGATGGGCACGGCACTCGGCACGTGGACCTGGGCGTTCACCGATCCAACCGGCACCCTGGGCATCGGCAACCCACCGAGCGGGATTGCCGCGGCCTATTGCGTCGTGGACTGGGTCGCGCTGCGCATCACCCGCAGCCTGTCGGCCGCACTCGCGGCGGGCGCGGCACGAATACGTATCGTCACGACAGCCGAGCGCCGACGCCGGCGCGCGCCGGCATCGATGGAGCGACGCTGATCGGGCACGAAGGCGCGCACGGGTAGCGCGCTGCGATCGCGCTGCCATCGGCGGCGCGATCGCGATCGGATCACGTTCGAGGCCGGCGAATTCCCGCAACGAATGGTTGCGGGCTTCCTGCGCCGCTCAGCGCCGCCGGCGCCGCGCCACCATGCCGATCAAACCCAGACCCGCGAGCAGCAAGCCGTACGTGGCGGGCTCGGGAACCGCTGCGGCCGGTGCGAGGAATGCGCGAATCTCGCCGCCGCCGAAGGTGGACGTGTGGATGTTCAGGTAGGCCGTGCCCACGTTGAACGCGGACACGAGGGCTGCCTCGGCGGCTGTCTTGGTGCCGCCGTTGAGATTGATGAACGCCTGGTTCATCACGCCGTCCACCGACAGATCGAAGGTGTGCGAATAGTCGCCCGCTTGCACGCCCAGCGGGAAGTCGTCCAGCGAAGGCGGCTTCACCGCAACGCCGGCAGTTCCGCTGCCCGGCGTCGCCAGGCAGCAATGAATGTGGGCCAATGACGTGAGCCCGGACAGGCCGCTGAAGGACGTCGTGATCGTGAGCAGATGCACTTCCTCTTCGTAGTCGACGGTCACGCTACCCGTCCCCGTGGCACCGGGAAGTTCGGGTGCGAGCGTGCCCGTGAATGTCTGGATGTGCGCCTGCGCCGCGCCCCCGCCCAAAAACAGCGCAGCGACCAATGCGACCCGGAAGATGTTCATGGTGGTTTCCTTTGTTTCACACGGTTGAAGGAGGCAGCCGCAGTCGGCCGCCCGATCGAGAAATTCGCCCTCACGCGCCATCGCCGGCGAGGCGTGACAGGGACCATGAGGAATCCGATTCGGTGCGCACGCCACGAGGGGAAATCCTTTGCACCGACCCACGGAACCCGCGGCGCCGTCCATAACGGAACAGCGCGATCAGGCCCACCGACATCAGCGCCAGCGTGCCCGGTTCCGGCACCGGAGCGATGCGGTAGAGGATGCCGCCGACGCCATCGGCCGGCGTATTGGTCACGAGTGCATACAGTTCGCCGCTGCCGTCTTCGCCGAAGCCGTGCACCGTGAGCCCGTCGGGCAGGACGCCGTCATCGAATTGCGGCAGGAGGAATTCCCTGATCTCTCCGGTTGCGAGATCGGCATAGAAAAGGCGACCGTCCGCCCGGGGTGGCAGATTGCGGAGCGCCAGGTCGCCAAAGACGTACTTGCCATACAGTTCCGGTATGGCGGCACCGCGATAGACGAAGCCGCCGGTGATGGCGATGCCGTCGGCGTGGTCGTATTCGAGCGTGCCGAGCGGTCCCGAGATCGGATCGATCAGCCCGAGCGGATCGCCGGGACTGCGCGCCCCGATGGTGCCCGCCGCGCCACCCGGACCGGTCGCGTGATTGAAGAGGAAATCGCCTTCCTTGACCGCCCAGCCGTAGTTGCCGCCCAGTACGATGCTGTCGATTTCCTCGATGTTGTTCTGGCCCACATCGGCGAGGATCAGCGCGCCCGTCTGCCGGTCGAAGCTGAAGCGATACGGATTGCGCAATCCGTACGCGAAGGTCTCCGGGACCTGCCCCGCATTCTGATATGGATTGGTCACCGGGATCCGGTACTGCCCGTTGCCGCTGATCGGGTCGGCACTGGCGGCGGTCAGCGCCGGGTTGACCGGGTCGATTCGCAGCATCTTGCCCAGCGGCGTGGAGAGGTTCTGCGCGTTGCCGCCTGGTTCGATGTGGCTGGCGCCCGCGTCGTTCGCATTGCCGCCATCGCCCAGCCCCAGATACAGGTAGCCGTCCGGCCCGAAAGCGATCGTGCCACCGTTGTGGTTGCCCGCGTTCTTGCCGAAGGAGACGATCTCGCGCCGTGAGGCGACGTCCACCAGATTCGGATCCGCAGCCGACATCGTCCATTCGCTGACGACGCTCCTGTAGGTCTGCACGGCGGCGTTGGGCGCTGCATACGTCGGCCCCGTCCCGGGCGCGATGCTCTCCGTCGTGAAGGTGTACAGGGTCCGGTATCCCGCGCTCTGCTGATCGTTGAAACCGGGATGGAAGGCAAGCCCGAGAAAGCCGCGCTCGTCGTTCGCGTTGCCCGCGTTGAAGGGCGGTGAAACCAGCGCCTGGAGGTCGAGCGCCGGGGTCGGCAGCAGGCTGCCGTTCTGCACCACCTGCAACAGGCCTTTCTGTTCCACGACGAACAGACGGTCCAGGTCGCCCGGCGGGCTGATCGCATAGTCCGGCGCGCCCAGACCGGTCACGATCGACTGGAGATGGACCGCGATGTCGCCTTTTGAAATCGAGGGCAGGCCCGTCTGGGCCCACACCGGGCCGCCGAACGCCACGGCAGCGAGGCCGGTGCAAATCGCGAACTTGGCTTTCATGGCGTGATGTCTCCTGTGCGTTTTCCCGGGCACCCGCTTGCGGTCTGGACCTAGCCGGTTGTCGTAGCGCGACCCGGCCGGGACACGATGCGCAACGCGAACACCCCGAGGCCGAGTGCGAGCAACGCGAACGCTTTCGGCTCGGGCACCGCGGCGATGTTGTCGACGCCGATCTGGGCGGCGATGTTCGGCACCGATGAGCGGGCGGGAACCGTGCCCGGGCTGTGCACCAGATTCAACGTCGTCACGCTGCCGAGGACAGTGGCGTAGTCGCCGCCGACGAGATCTGCGGCGCCGAGCGCAAACGAGACGGAGGTCCAGTCGCCGCCTGCCAGGAGGCTCACCGCGCCCGCCGAGATGAGGCTCTGGAAGTGAACGCCGTCTTCGAGGATGAGACGCAGCAGCAGATCGGTCTGACCAAAGTTGCGCACCTGCATGCGGATCGACGAGACCCCGGCTGCGAGGTAATCGCCGGTCCAGTGGTCCACAGCGAACAACGCCAGCTTGCCGCCCGGTCCGGCCACACCCGTCGAAGCGAAACCCAGATAGTTGTCGTCCGGCCCGCCCGGCCCGCCCGATGCCACGTTGATCGGTGGCTGCGGATTGGCGGCGCCCACGCTCCACCCCTGCAGGCTGCCGTCCTCGAAGTCGTCCACCTGACCGTTCGCGATCGCGGCCACGGCGGCAAGCGGTTGCAGCGCCATCAGCATGGCGAGCGCTGCGATACCCGAAGTGATGAATGAAAGCATGATCGACGGGGCTCCGGGTTGGCTATGCATGGCGGGTGGCTCGCAAAGACGGCTCCGACCTGCGGTAGGTGCCGGCGAGAGCGAAAAAGGTTCAATCCACCCACTTGCGCCGACCGGAGGATGCATTCCGGCGATCGCCGGCACCGACAGTGATGGTCGTGTTCCCCGATTCCGCAGCCCGGACCGCTACAATGATCGCCATGGATAGCGTGCCGCGCCGCAGTGATCCGCAGCTTCCGTCCGACGCCGACGAACGCGCGCTGCTGGTCCGCATTGCGGACGGCGACCGGCGCGCCTTCGATCGCCTGTATCGCAATTACTGGCCGCGCCTCACGCGCTTCCTCGATCAGGTCATGCGCTACCCGAGCCTGCTCGAGGAAGTGCTGAACGACACGATGCTCGTGGTGTGGCGCAGCGCGGGAACGTTCAAGGGGCAGTCGCGCGTGTCCACGTGGATCTTCGCGATCGCCTATCGCCTGTCGCTCAGGGCGCTGAAGCACGCAGCCGCAAGCGTGCAGCCGATCGATCCGCTGGACGAGCTTGTCTCGCCGGACGATCCCGAGAGCGACGCCGTGCGTGCGCAGGTGCGCCGGCAGGTGCGACGCGCGCTCGATGCGCTCTCCCCCGAACAGCGCGCGGTCGTCGAGCTGACGTACTACCACGGCTACGCTTACGCCGAGATCGCCGAGATCCTGGAATGCCCGGTCGACACGGTGAAGACGCGCATGTTTCACGCCCGGCGCAAGCTGCGCGTGGCGATCCAGGCCGAGGAGTAACCCCGGTGACCGCGTTGCGCTTCTTCAGCTCCGACGATCCGAACCACCGTGACGTGACGGCGTTGCTGCCCTGGTACGTGAACGGCACCCTGGAGGCGCTAGAGCGCGCACGCGTGGATGAACATCTCGGACAGTGCGTCGCCTGCCGTCATGAACTCGAAGAGCAACGGGCGGTGGGCGCACTGGTGCGCAGTGACACCGTCGCGCCCGCGCTGGCGCACGCGCTGGAGCGCATCCATGCGCAGATCGATGCCCTGCGTCCCGCGCCCGCGGCGAACGCGCGCCGTCCGTGGTGGCAACGGCCGGCACTGATCGCGCCGCTCGTGGGCGCGCAGTTCGCGGTCATCGTGGTCCTGCTCCTGGTCATGCTGCAACCCCCGCCCCCAGCGCCGTTCCACACGTTGTCGAATGCCCCGCCCGTGACCACCTCGGGTGACGCAGTGGTGGTGGTGTTCGACGACGCAGTCCCGCAGCAGAGGGTCCGCGAACTGCTGCGTGGACTCGACGCGCGCATCGTCGACGGGCCCAACAGTCGCGGCGCGTTCACGCTGGAGTTGCCGCCGGATCACCAGCCCGACGCGCTCGCACGATTGCGCGCGGCACCCGAAGTCCGCTTCGCCCAACCGGCACCGGGCTCGTTCGGGACGATGCCATGACACCCGCCCGCGCCACGTTCGCCGGACCGCGCGCGTCCGGGCCCGGAATGCATCGACGCGCCGGGCTTGTCGGAATGGCCCTCCTCGCCATCGTCGGCGCCCTCGCCGGCTGCGCGCAGCTGCCCGGCAGCTCCGCACCGTACTCCACTGAGGCAGTCGCGATGAGCCGGCAGGTGATGATCATGCTGCCAAGCCCGGTGCGCGTTGCGCTGCGCCCCTACGACTACAACGGCGCCGGCTACACGAACGGTCACGCACGGGCCCGGGCGCTGCGCATCGCGGACGAGATCGCGACAGAACGCGGACTCGTGGTGCTGGACGACTGGGCCATGCCCGCGCTCGAGATCCACTGCGTCGTGGCACGGGTCCCCGACGGAGCGGAACCCGCAGTCGTTCTCGATGCGCTCAACCACGACTCGCGCGTCGCGTGGGCGCAGCCGATGGAGCGCTACCACACGCTCGCGGCAGGGCCTGCAGGCCCTGCCGACCAGCCCGCCGCCGGCTGGACCGACCTCGATTCGCTGCACCGGATCGCGACCGGTCACCGTGTCACGATCGCGCAGATCGACACGGGAGTCGATCTGCGCCATCCCGTGCTCGCGGGACAGTGGTCGGGCGCGCGCAATTTCGTCGATGGGCGCGAGTTCCCCGCGGAGCTTCATGGCACGGCCGTGGCCAGCGTCGCCGTGGCCCGCAGCGATCCGGGCACCGGGCTCGTGGGCGTGGCGCCCGGTGCTCGCGTGATGCCGCTGCGCGCCTGCTGGGACGCCGGCGCCGAGGGCGCCGCCTGCAGCACCTTCACGCTTGCGAAGTCGCTCCAGCACGCGCTGCGCGCGGCACCGCGCGTGATCAACCTCAGCATCACCGGTCCGCAGGACCGGTTGCTCGGCCTGCTGATCGATCGTGCCCTCGACCAGGGGATCGTCGTCGTGGCGGCGGGCGACGAGTCCGGCGGGCCCGGATTCCCGGCGAACCATCCGCGCGTACTCGCCGTGTATGGCGACATCCCGCCCGCTTCGTCGCATTCCGCGCTGCAGGCGCCGAGTTCGGACATCCTGACGGCAACACCCAATGGCAGCTTCGCCTTCCTCTCCGGGACCTCCTTCGCCGCCGCGCAGGTGAGCGGGCTGACCGCGCTGCTGCTCGAGGTCGCACCGCAACTGACACCCGGGCAGATCGCGGCCGTGCTGCAGGCGACGGCCATGGACCCGGGACGCCAACGGTTCGTCGCGCGGGTCGATCCTTGCGCTGCGCTGAACGCGGTTGCGCAACGTCCCGGGCTGACCTGTCCGGCGGCTGCCGCAGGCATCGCCAGGCTGCCCTAGCCGGCGCATTGCGCCACCCGGCGCCGGCGCGCCACCCTCGAGGCGTGTCGTGCTGGCGCGAGGGCCCGATTCCCGCGACCATAGCGTCGTGCGCCGTCTCGTCTGCCTCCTCGTCGCCCTGCCGTGCGGCCTGACACTCGCGCCGGCGCAAGCCGATTTCAGCGGCGAACTCGCGCTGCTGTCGGACTATCGTTTCCGCGGCGTGACCCTGAGCGACCGGCAACCGTCGCTGCAGGGCAGTCTGGACTGGTCCGGCGCGAACGGACTGTTTGCCGGCGCGATCCTGTCCACCGTCCGGATCGGTCGCCCCGAGCCCGAGCGGGGCCTCGGCGCGCAGGCCTATCTCGGGTTCAATGGCGCCCTGCGCACCGGTCTGGGCTGGAGCGGCGGCGTGACTGCCTACGTCCTGCCCACGACCAGCCGGGGCAGCGCCGACTACCAGGAGGTTTTCCTGCGGCTCGGCAGCGAACGATGGCAGACGGGCCTGTACCTGAGCCCCGATTATTACAACGGCGGCGAGCCGTCCGCGTATGTCACGCTCGCGGCCTCGCGCCCGCTGACCGAGACGGTGCGGACATTCGCGCACGTCGGATGGCTGGTCACCGGGCGCTCCGACGAGGGCACGACCGCCGCTGCGCGCACGCAACGGTTCGACCTGCGCCTGGGTCTTGCCTGGGACTTCGGCTTCGCGGTCGCCGAAGCGAGCATCGTCGCCGTCACCCAGGACAACGAGCGCTGCCGCGCCGATCCCGATGGCTGCAAGGCGACCGTGGTGCTCGCGTTGCGCAAGTCGTTCTGATCTCCCGCAACGCGAGTGCGGCACGGGCCGCAGCGACGTGCCTGACCATCAGCATCCGTGCCGCGTGAGCGCCCAGAGCACATGCTCGCGCACCAGCGGCGAAGGATCGTCGCGCCGCGCGTCGAGGGCGGCGATCACGCCGGCGGACGTCGGTGCATTGCCCAGCCCCACCGCGAGATTGCGCAGCCAGCGTTCGTAGCCGATGCGACGGATCGCGCTGCCCGCCATGCGCGCTTCGAACTCCGCCGCAGTCCAACCGAACAGATCGACGAGCGTGGCATCGTCGAGGCCGTGGCGCACGGCGAAGTCCGGCACTTCCGCCGGTCGTGCGTACTTGTTCCATGGGCAGACCAGCTGGCAGTCGTCGCAACCGTAGACGCGATTGCCCATGAGCGGCCGCAGCGCCTCCGGAATGGCGCCGGGGTGCTCGATGGTCAGGTAGGAGATGCAGCGCCGGGCATCGAGGCGGTACGGCCCGACGATCGCGCGCGTCGGACACACCTCGATGCAGCGCGTGCAGGAGCCGCAATGCTCGGTCACCGGCGCATCGGCCGGGAGCGCGAGGTCGCAGTAGATCTCGCCGAGAAAGAACCACGAGCCGGCCGCACGGTCCAGCAGCAGAGTGTGCTTGCCGCGCCAGCCGAGGCCCCCCTTGCGCGCCAGTTCCACTTCCATGACCGGCGCGCTGTCGGTAAAGACTCTATGGCCGAACGGACCGAGGCGCGCCGCGATCCGGTCGGACAGCTCCTGCAGACGCGTGCGCAACACCTTGTGATAGTCGCGCCCCAGCGCATAGCGCGAAATGTAGCCGAGGGTCGAATCGCCGAGCACCGTCCAGCTGTCCCGCGCTCCGACGGGCAGATAGTCCATCCGGGCAGTGATCACCGACACCGTCCCGGGAACCAGTTCCGCGGGGCGCGCGCGCTTTGCGCCATGGCGCACCATGTACGCCATGTCGCCGTGGAAGCCGGCCTCGAGCCATGCCAGCAGACCCGGCTCGGCGTTCGACAGATCCGTATCGCTGAAGCCCACGGCAGCGAAACCCAGCGCGGCGCCCCAGGCACGGATATCCCGGGTCAGGGCAGGCAGGTCGGGCGCGCTGGCGATGTCGGTCGTCACCCACGCATGTTAACGGCACGCCTCGCGCGCTCGGCAGCACACCCGTGCCGGGCCCGACCCGAACGGATGCGTTCTGGACAACGCCATCGCCATTCGGGGCACCGTTTGCGCCCGATCAACTTCCGGAAACACATTGGGCGTATCCTGATTTTCCTCCGGGTCCCCCTCGAAACCATTCTTGCACCTGCTTCGTTCGCACCTGATCGACCGCATCCGCCGCCTCGCCTCCGGGCTGGGCATCGGCGCGTTCGTGCTCGTGCAGATGCTCTCACCGCTGCTGCACACGCACGTCAACCCGTCGAGCGCGGCCCTGCAGGACGGCATCCACCTGCCGGTGGCGCTGGTGCACGATGGCCACGGCCATGGTCCGGCGAGCCTCACCAGCGGCATCCTGCTCGACGAGGCCAACGCGATCACAGCGCCGCCCGAGCACCGCCGCGACGAAGCGCCGAGCGACCTGCCCCTGGCGGCCGTGCCGTCGTCGGCGACAATGGTCGTCGCCCGGCACCCGGCTTCGATCGCACCCGACGCGTCCGACGCGGTCCGCTGCGCCGCCCGCCTCGTCCCGCCCGCCCAAGGTCCGCCCGCGTCCGCCTGATCCACGGCGCAACGCCCCGCGGACCCCCGGTCCGCCGGTCCTTTCGATGTTGTCTGCCCGCTCCCCACGGAGCCGGCGCGCGGAGCCATCCATGATTCAAGCACTTCGTCCCCTCGCGTGGGGCCTCTCGTTCGCCCTGGGCTGCGCAGCGGTGGCGCAGGCCCAGGAGATAGCGCTGACAGCGACCCAGGCGCAGGCGCTGGGCATCGCCACGGCGGCGCCGGAGGCGCAGGCCACGGGCGAGATCACCGGGCTCGCGGCCGAAGTGATGGTCCCGAACAACCAGCTCCACGTGGTCAGCACGCCCCTGTCCGGCCTGGTGGAAACCGTCCTGGTGGCGGTGAACGAACACGTCAAGCGTGGTCAGTTGCTGGCGCGATTGCAGAGCTCGGCGTTGGCCGAGGCCCAGCGCAGCTACCTGCAGGCCTCCACGCAGGCGCAGCTCGCCCGTGCCAATCTTGACCGCGACCAGAAGCTCGCCGCCGAAGGCCTGATCGCGGAGAGTCGCCTGCTGTCCACCCAGGCAGGCAACGTCGAGGCCACCGCGTTGCAGGCCGAGCGGCACTACGCCCTCAAGCTCGCCGGCATGTCGGATACCGCCATCGCCGGATTGCAGAAAGGCGGTGCGATCGGCAGCAGCGTGAACATCCTGGCCCCGGTCAGCGGTGTCGTGATCGAGCAGGTCGCGCAGGCCGGCCAGCGGCTCGAAGCCTTCACGCCGATCTACAAGGTGGCACAGCTCGATCCCCTGTGGCTCGAGATCCAGGTGCCGCTCGCCCGCGCCGCCGGCATCCGCGAAGGCGCCATGGTGCGGGTGCCTTCGGTGGAAGGCGCCGGGAAGATCATCTCGGTGGGCCGCAGCGTCACGCCGGAAAGCCAGACGGTGATGCTGCGCGCACTCATCTCGACCAACGCCGCGCGGCTGCGTCCGGGACAGTACGTGGAAACGGCGGTCGCCGCGGTCGACAGCGGCAACGCGCAATGGCGCGTGCCGAACGGTGCGCTGGTCCGCCACCAGGGCAAGTTGATGGTATTCGCGACCAGCGCCAAGGGTTTCAGAGTCGTGCTGGTGACGATGGTCAACGAGGGCGCCCATGCGAGCGTGGTCTCGGGCGACCTGTCGGGCACGGCGCTGGCCGTGCGCGGGGTCTCCGCGCTGAAAGCCCGACTGCTCGGCATCGGCGGTTGAAATGCTCTCCAGACTGATCGCCTTCTCGCTCAATCAGCGCCTGCTGGTCGCGGCGCTCACGTTGCTGCTCTGCCTGGCGGGCGTGCAGGCCTTCCAGAACCTGCCGATCGACGCGTTTCCCGACGTGTCGACGACGCAGGTGAAGATCATCATGAAGGCACCCGGGATGACCCCCGAGGAAGTCGAGTCGCGCATCGTCGCGCCGATCGAACTCGAGATGCCCGGCATCCCGAACCAGCGGATCCTGCGTTCGATGTCGAAGTACGGCATCGCCGACATCACCATCGACTTCGTCGAGGGCACCGACATCTACTGGGCACGCCAGCAGGTGAACGAACGGCTGAACAGCGTATTGGCGGATCTGCCCCCCGGCGTGAGCGGCGGCATGGCCCCGATCACCACGCCGCTCGGCGAGATGTTCATGTTCACCATCGAAGGCGGTGACCTCTCGCTCGCGGAGCGGCGCACGCTGCTCGACTGGACCATACGACCGCGGCTGCGCACGGTTCCCGGCGTCGCCGAAGTGAACGCCCTGGGGGGCTTCGTGCGCGCCTTCGAAGTGGTGCCCGACTCGGCCGCTCTCAGCGCGCGCGGCATTCCGCTGATGGAACTGGAACGCGCGCTGATGGCGAACAACCGGAACGACGGTGCCGGCCGCCTCGCCGACGGCGAGGAAGCGCTGCTGGTGCGCAGCGAAGGCAGCATCAAGACCCTCGATGACGTGCGCGCCATCGTCGTCAGCGAACGCAGCGCGATCCCGGTGCGGGTCGGCGAAGTGGCCGAGGTGCGCATAGGCACCGTCACGCGCTACGGCGTGGTGACCAAGGACGGCAGGAGCGAGGCGGTGCAGGGCCTGGTGCTCGGCCTGCGTGGCGCCAACGCCCGCCAGGTGATCGAGGGCGTGCGCGCACGGCTCGCGGAGATCGCACCGCTGCTGCCGCCGGGGGTGAAGACGGAGGTCTTCTACGACCGCGGCAATCTCGTGGAACGTGCCGTGGGCACGGTGACCGAGGCGCTGCTCGAAGCCATCGTCCTGGTGCTGATCCTGCTCGTCGTGTTCCTGGGCGACTGGCGCGCCGCGCTGGTGGTGGCCACCACATTGCCGCTCGCCGCGCTGATCACGTTCATCCTGATGGGCCAGACCGGCATGAGCGCGAACCTGATGAGCCTGGGCGGACTCGCGATCGCGATCGGCATGCTCGTGGATGCATCCGTGGTCGTGGTCGAGAATATCGTGAGCCACCTCGCGCATCCGTCGAGCGGGCGCTCGCGGCTCGCGATCATCTATGCGGCCG
This sequence comes from Burkholderiales bacterium, assembly GCA_038324085.1. Classification (GTDB taxonomy): domain Bacteria; phylum Pseudomonadota; class Gammaproteobacteria; order Burkholderiales. The sequence continues at coordinate 26,221 of JBBQHP010000017.1, read as the reverse complement.
TGCGGGAGGTCGCCGTGCCCGTGGCCACCGGCATCGCGATCATCGTGATCGTGTTCCTGCCGCTGCTCACGCTCGAAGGTCTCGAAGGCAAGATGTTCAAGCCCGTCGCGTACGCGATCATCTTCGCGCTCTCCGGCTCGCTGCTGCTGGCGCTCACCGTCATCCCGGTGTTCGCCTCGGTGCTGATCCATCGCGGCGCGCATCGCGACCCCTGGATCATGCGCAAGGCCCAGGCCGGCTACCGACCCCTGCTGCGCTGGGGGCTCGGCCACGGCCGCATCATCGGTGCGGTCGCGGCCGGATTGCTGCTGGTCGCCACCGGCACCTGGTTCGCGACCGGCAAGACCTTCATGCCGACCATGGATGAGGGCGACATCATCCTGCAGCTCGAGAAGCTGCCGTCCATCGCCATCGACGCCAGCGCCCAGCTCGATCTGCGCATCCAGCGCGCAATCCTCGAGCAGGTGCCGGAGGTGAAAGGCGCCGTGGCGCGCACCGGCGCGGACGAGTTGGGCCTCGATCCGATGGGCCTCAACCAGACCGATCTGTTCCTCGTCCTGAAGCCGCGCGACCAGTGGCGCACGCCGGACAAGCAGGATCTCATCGAAGCGCTGCGCAAGGTGATGGGCGACTTCCCGGGGGTCAACTACACCTTCACGCAGCCGATCGAGATGCGCGTCGCCGAAATGCTGACCGGCGTGCGGGGGGACCTGGCGGTGAAGATCTTCGGTCCCGACCTCGACACCCTGAATCGCCTGACCCAGGAGATCGAGCAGGTCCTCAAGTCGGTGCCGGGTAACCGCGACGTGTTCGCGCTGACCAACGAAGGCGTTCAATACCTGAGAGTCGAGATCAACCGCTTCGCGACCGGGCACCAGAAGCTCACGGTCGACGACATCGAAAACGACCTGCGCGCGCAGCTCGAGGGGCGGCGCGTGGGCACAGTGCTCGAAGCGAACCGTCGCACGCCGCTGCTGATTCGCGGGCAGGGCGATCTGCGCACCTCGGCCGCGCTGTTCCAGAACCAGAACATCATCATGCCCGACGGCCGGGCGGTGCCGCTGCCGAACGTGGCGAAGCTCACTCGCGTGGACGGACCGGTCAAGGTCGATCGCGAGAACGCGCTGCGCTACGCGGTGGTGCAATCGAGCGTGCTGGGCCGCGATCTGGTCGGGTTCGTCGACGATGCCAAGCGCGAAGTGGCCGCCAGGGTGAAGCTGCCGCAAGGCTACACGGTGACGTGGGGCGGCCAGTTCGAGAACCAGCAACGCGCGGCGCGGCGGCTCTCGATCGTCATTCCGGTGGCGCTCGCGTTGATCGCGATGCTGTTGTTCATGACCTTCGGTTCGCTCCGGCAGACGACGCTGGTGGTGGCGAACATCCCGTTCGCGATGGTGGGCGGCATCGTCGCGCTGTGGCTGTCGGGCGAGTACCTGTCGGTGCCGGCGTCGGTCGGCTTCATCGCGCTGCTCGGCATCGCCGTACTGAACGGCGTGGTGATGATGAGCACCTTCAACCAGTTGCGCGCCGACGGCATGCCCGTCGACGAGGTCGTGATCGAAGGCGCTACGCGGCGGCTTCGGCCGGTGCTGATGACCGCGAGCATCGCCGCCTTCGGCCTGGTGCCGCTGCTGTTCGCGTCCGGCCCCGGGTCGGAGATCCAGCGCCCGCTCGCCATCGTCGTGATCGGTGGTCTGGTCACGTCCACCGCGCTGACGCTGCTGATCCTGCCGCTGCTCTACCGGCGTTTCGGCGACGCGCCCCCCGGTGCCTCCAAAAAACTGCTCGAGGATTCATTCTGATGAGAACGACTTTAGCGACTGCGGTCCTGGGCATCGTTTGCGCACTGCCCGTGCATGCCCAGGAGAGCCCCGCCTACGTTGCGCTGCCGGCCGTCACCGATGTCGAGCGGGTACTGGCGGACTATCCGCCGGTGAAAGCCGCCCGCGACAACGTGCGCTTCGAACGCGCCAATGCCCGGCGTCTCCAGGCCGGGCCGTACGAATTCGCGATTCGCGGTGGCTATCAGAGTCACAGCATCCCGAACGGTCGCTATCCGGAATGGGACATCGGCGTCGAACGCGCGATTCGCCTGCCCGGCAAGGCTCGCGTCGACGGCGCGCTGGGCGCGCAGGGCGTCGAACTCGCGACCCGCTCCGCCTACAGCGCGTGGTGCGACGGCGCGCGCCTGGTGCTGAAGCTCTGGTTCGGCTGGGCGCGCGAGAGCATCCAGCTCGAACTGGTGCAGCAGCAGGGCGAGTTCCTGCGCCAGCAGCAGGTCGTCGTGACGCGGCGGGCGAAAGTGGGCGACGCGCCGCGCGTGGAAGTGAATCTCGCGGAAGCCTCGGTCGCCCAGGCCGAAGCGAACGCCGAGGCCTTGAAGGGGCGCGAAATCGGCGCCCGTTCAGCGCTCGAGCGCACGTTCCCGGGGCTGCCCGTACCCGCGCATGCCCCGCTCGGCGACCCGCGTCCGCTCGATGGAAATCTCGATTTCTACCTGGATCGCGTGCGGCTCCACAACGACGAGGTGCGGGTCGCGCGTGCCATCACCAGACGCAGTCGCCTGCTCGCGGAGCGGGCCCAGGCCGATCGCACGCCCGATCCCGCGGTCGGCGTCCGCCTCTCCAACGACCGCAGCGCCTTCGACCGCAGCGCCGGGGTGTATGTGATCGTGCCGCTGCCGGGCGAGGCACGGCGCGCGGTCTCGGACGGCGTACGCGCGCAGTCGGACGCGGCGCTCAACCACGAGGCCGCGGTGCTGCAGCGCGTGACCGCGGACGTGGCGATGATGGTCGGCCAGGCGCAGGGCGCCTATGCGGCCTGGCAGCGCTCACGCTCGGCCGCCGAAGGCATGGCGCGCAATGCCGAGAGCATGGCGCGATCGTGGCAGCTGAAAGAGGCGTCGCTGTCGGACGTCGTCCTCGCGCGCCGGCTCGCGGTCGAATCGGCCCTGAGCGCCGCGCTCGCGCGCATCGAAGCGGAAGAGTCGCGCTACCGGCTGCTGGTCGAGGCCCACGTCCTGTGGAACGATCCGGAGGAAGAAGCCGGGGAGCACCCAGACTGAATGCCGCGACGCCCGGTTCAGACGCTGGAATCTCCGCCCTCCCACGGCGCGAGCCGGATCGCTTCTTCGGGACAGGCCTTGATGCACAACTGACACGCGTGGCAGTCGGCGGGGCGCACCACGTACGCCTGCTCGTTGCCGTGCGCCCACGCCTTCAGCTTTCCACGCAAGGACAGCGCGCTGCGGTCTTCGGGCGCCAGCTTCCGGATCTCGAAGACGTCGAAGGGACACACCTCGACGCACGCCGCCTTCGCTTCGCACCGGTTGCGATCCACGACCGGCGCGACCCGGCCGGGTTCACCCTTGCATTCCAGGGCGACGGCGGCATTTTCCGACCACGGCTTCGCGCCGTCGCTCATGTCCCGGATATCCAGCGTTGCAATGCCAGCGTCAGCACGAAGCCCGCGACGGCGAGCCCGGCCGGCACCACGCTGCCGTTGCCGGCCAGAACGACCGCATCGAGCACGGACATCCCGGCGATGAGCGTGACCACCGCGCGCGGAACGTCGCCCCGGGCGCGCCGTCGCAACAGCGCAAGGGCGAACCCAAGCACCGCGAGGTACAGCGCCAGCGGCAGCCATGCGAGCGGGGCCGCCAGGCTGAGCGACACGCCGTAGAGCACGGGTAGCGCCAGGAACGCCAGCGGCCACAGGTTGCCGATCCGGTCCAGGTGCTCCTGTTTGGCGATGTAGGTGAGACCGATCAGGTGGCACAGCAGCGCGGCCGCTGCGAAGTAGACCGATGCCGGCAGCAGCACCGCGACGCTGAAGGCGGCGGTCAGGTACACGAAGACGCGGCACAACCCCATCACCAGCGGGCTCAGCGGATTGCCCTTGTGATGCGCGTTGTAGAACACGATGGCGGCGCCGAGTGCGAGCGCGGCGGCGAGCGCGCGCCATGCCGGCAGCGCGTCGCCGCCGCGGCTTGCGATCGCCACGCCCAGGAAACCCACCGCCAGCAGGCTGTACCCGATGGCGAATACCTGGAATGCGGAGACCAGACCCGCAGGGATCGGACGCTCGGGGCGGTGCTGCGCATCGAAGTCGCGATCGAAGGCATCGTTGAGGAACATGCCGCCGATGTAGAAGAACGAGAGCGCGGCCATGAGCAGCAGCAGCCGGGCGTCGACCAGGCCGCCGCCGGCCAGCATCACGCCCACCAGCACGTTGGTCCACACGGTCGGCAGATTGGAGATGCGGCCCAGGCGCAGGGCCAGCGCGAGATTCATCGGGTGGCGATCAGGTGTTGCAGCCGGGCACGGTGCCCCGGCGCGGGCACGCCATGCCCGACTAGCGGAAATGCGTCGCACACGGCCACGCTCCTCACTCGGTCCCTGCCATGACGGCCTGCACCCACGCCAGTTCGCGCGCGACCGCTTCGTCCACCGGGCCGCTGCGAAACGGCTCGGGGAGCACGCCCCAGGTGTAGGTCTCGACCTCCAGGTGCGATGCGACGGGGCGTTCGCGCTGGATCTCGAGCACTTCGCGGATGAACGATTGCGTCGATGCGAACGGCTCCAGTCGTTCGAGGAAGATCGGCACATGGAAGTGCACGCGCCACTCGCGTTCGGTGTTGTCGGCCACCAGCGTGGAGAAGGCCTCCGGCAGATCGGCGAAGCGGCGCATGCCGCGGGGCGAGCGTTCCACCACCTGGTGCAGATAGACCGGATCGTCGAAGCGACGCAACGCCGCGATGGCTGCGGCATCGAGCGTGGGGAGGCGCAAGCCGGCGCTGATCTGCAGCTTGTGGACGCGGATGCCCGCGTCTTCCAGCCGCTGCACGCACTGCGCGGCGTCTTCGAATTCCACGGCGGCATGGCACAGATCGAGACATATCCCCAGGTGATCGTGCAGTGCCTGCGCGGCGCCGTTCCGGTCGAGGCCGGTCAGCGCCGTCAGCCTGCTCACCGCGGCAGCGGAATGGAGATCGTGCGCGAAGAACGCGATGACCTCGTCGATCGTCTCGAGAAAGCAGTGCGGCTCGGGTTCGAGTGCCAGCGCGATCAGACGGCCCGAACTCGCCCGCAGCGCCACGAGATGCGCCACGTGCCGCAGCAGATGCTCGACCATCACGGCGATGTCGTCGGCGCCGCCGAGCGCCGGCTTGTACGCGCCCGGAACCGTGCTCACGCTGCCTTCGATGGATGCATCCGCGGGCAGCAGCCGCGCGAGCAGGTCGGCCAGGTCGTTGGTATAGCGCAGCCGTTCCGGATCGCGCCAGTCGGGCAGATAGACGTCTTCCTTCACGCGCGTCCCGTGGAAGGTACCGTACGGAAAACCGTTGATCGTGAACACGTACATGCGCCTGCGCTCGAGAAACACCTGGAATTCGGCGAACGCCGCGGGCTCCGCCAGTTCGGCTGACGCGCGCGCCGAAAGGCGCAGGCCGATGCCGAATGCGCCCGGGGGCGCGAGGCGGTCGCGGACCGCGCACACGTACCGTTCGAGATTCGCGCGCACTTCCGCCCACGACTCGCCCGGATGGATGTTGCTGCAATAGGTGAGGTGGACGCCGCCGCCGAGGTTCACGCCCCGAGCTCCCGCCGCCGCAGCCAGCCGAGCGCGCGCAGGATCTCGTCGGAATCCATGTGATGCACTTCCTCGCCGGTCCCCAGGTCGCGCAGCAGCGTGATGGTGAGTTCGCCGCCGAGATGCTCGCGGAATTCCTCGAGCCCGCGCAACAGCATCCAGCGGCCTTCGGTATCGCGCGACTCGAGCGCGGGATGCCACAGGTGGAATCCGAGCCGCTTGAGCAGTGCATGCACCCGGTCCTCGCCCCCGGCCGCCAGCATGCCGACCTGGACGGAATAGCGCGCGTCGAGCGCGAGCCCGATCGCCACTGCCTCGCCATGCCGCAGTTCGTGCGACGTGAGCGCTTCGAGCTTGTGCGCCGACCAGTGGCCGTAGTCGAGCGGGCGCGCGCTGCCGGTCTCGAACGGATCGCCGCCCTGCGCGATCTGGCGCATGTGCAGCTCGGCGCAGCGGCGGATCATGCGACTCATCGCGGCGGGCTCGCAATCGCGCAACGCGCCGGCGCTCGCTTCCAGCCACTCGAAGAACATGCGGTCGCGGATCAGCGCGACCTTCACCGCTTCGGCGATGCCGGCGATCTTGTCGCGCGGCTGCAGCGTGCGCAGGAAGTCGGCATCGTTCAGCACCGCGAACGGCGGCGCGAAACTGCCGAGCAGATTCTTGACGCCGAACGCGTTGACGCCGTTCTTCACGCCGACGCCGGAATCGTTCTGCGCGAGCACCGTGGTGGGCACGCGGATGTGCCGTATGCCACGGTGCGTGGACGAGGCGACGTAACCGATCAGATCGAGAAACGCCCCGCCGCCGATGCCCACGACGAAGGCATGCCGGTCGACCCCCAGTTCCACCAGCCGGTGCTGCAGCCGCGTGACCAGCGCCGGATCGTTCTTGATGTGCTCGCCGCCGGGCACGACTTCCGGGTGCGCCGTCAGTTCCATCGCCTCGCCGTGCAGGTCAGCGTAGCCGGCGATGTCGTGCGCGAGCGCGGGGAACGAGGCGGCGACGTTGGCGTCGATGAACACCACGAAGCGATGCCGCCGGGCAGGTTCACGCCGCAGCAGCGTTTCGAGAAACACCGGATTGTCGTGCGCGAACAAGTGCTCGGTGAAATACACCGGGTACTCGTAGTTGACCGCGAACGTCTGGAGGTAGACCGCGGAGCGTTCGTCCCCACGTTGCGGCAGGCTGGTGATCTCGGCGCTCACGATTGCAGGTCTCCGATGCAGGAATGAACGATCATTTGAACACGAGCGAGTCGGCGCGTTCCGGAATCTCGGGCAAGGCACCGATGCGCGGCGTCTGGCCGCGCAGGACGGAGTTGCCTTCGAACAGCGTGCGCTGGTCCACCGGGTCCGGAGTGAGCCAGTGCGATTCGAGCATCTGGCCGGTCTGGCCGTAGGCGGCGAGCGCATTGCCGTAACAGGTCGCCTCGACGTGCTTCGCCTCGATGCCGCGTTCGAGCATGAGCCGCGCGGTCTTCGGCACGGCGAGCGGATCGGAGACACCCCAATCGGCGCTGGAATCGACGAAGATGCGCTCGGAACCGTACTGGCGGACGATCTCGACCATGCGCTCGTTGCCCATCTTCGTGTTCGGGTAGATGGTGAAGCCGGCCCAGAAGCCGCGGTCGAGCACCTCGCGGACGGTCTCTTCGTTGTTGTGGTCGATCATCACACGGTGCGGCGCCATGCCCATCTCCAGCGCGACCTCCATGCTGCGGATCGTGCCGGACTTCTTGTCCCGGTGCGGGGTATGGACCATGACCAGCATGTCGTACTCCTTCGCGAGCGCAAGCTGCGCGCGGTAGTACTTGTCCTCGATCGCGGTCTGGTCGTCGTAGCCGATCTCGCCCACCGCGACCACGCCTTCCTTCGAGAGATAGCGCGGCAGGATGTCCATCACCGCTTCCGCGAGCGCCTCGTTGTTGGCCTCCTTGCTGTTGAGGCCGATGGTGCAGTAGTGCCGGATGCCGAACTGCGATGCGCGGAAGCGCTCCCACCCGACGATGCTGGAGAGGTAGTCGATGTAGGTACCGACGTTGGTGCGCGGCTGGCCGAGCCAGAACGCGGGCTCGATGATGGCAACGATGCCGGCGGCGACCATGCGTTCGTAATCGTCGGTGGTGCGGGCCGCCATGTGGATGTGCGGGTCTATGAATCGCATGGTCTTCTCCCTGGTAGCGGTGGAATGCGAGGTCGTTCGGTTGCGCGGTCGGTTGAATTCGAGGTCGGTGCAATCGAATTCGAGTCCGGTTCAGTTCGAGGTCAATTGAATTCCAGTGCACTCTTCCAGTCGACGCCGCGCGCGACGACGGCATCGCGCAGGGCGGCGTGGCGTTCGAGCAGCCGGCCGGCTTCGGGATCGCTGGCGCGGCCGAGCGCCAGCACGGCACCGGCGCGCTCCGGTGGCGTGCCGGACGTCAGCACTCTTTCCAGATCGGCGAGCAGCGCGCCGGTCGCGAACGGGCCGATGCAGCGCCACAACTCGGGGCTCACCGGACGGCCCGCCGACCAGCGCTCGTGCGCGTAGTCGTCGAGCATGCGCGCGAGCGCCGGATTGGCCCGCCGGTCCAGGCCCACGATCGGGTCGAGGGTGCTGCCGACGAACAGCGCCTTGAGCACCATCTGGTTCCAGGCTTCTTCCGCCAGTTGCTCGGCAGGGTATGGATTGCACTGCGCCACGGCTTCGAACACCACCTTCATGTTGGTGCGGATGCCTTCGGCGGCGCGCAGGCGATGGCGCGGCGGATCGGGATAGAGCGGCAGTCCGCGATAGAACGCGACCAGCTCGTCGACGTCGGCCGTGGCGCAGAGCTGGTCGAGCCGCCGCACGAACGCATCCGCATCGCGCGCCGCCGCCAGCAGCAACCGGATGCGTCCGGCCTGGTCCACGGTCCACGACGACGGGTCCCATCCCGTGCGCGCCTGCATCGCCTCGGCCAGCGCCTGTGGCGGCAGCGCCAGCGGCGCCTTGCCCAGTTTGCGCGAAACCAGGCTCACGACGCGGAACAGGTCACGGTCGGTGCCGCCGCCGGCCAGCACCGCGACGGCCTCACGCAGCCACTGACCACCCGCGGCATCGACCCGCTGGTCCAGCCACTGCTGCAGCAACGCTTCAGGGGTCATGCCCTCGTCTCCCGCAATTTCATGACCTGTTGTTGTTCCAGGCTGCCCGGCGCCCGGCCGCTGCGGCGAACACATGATCGAGCAGCAGTTGCTTGACGCCGGCGGCCGGCACGGGGCCATCCGCGAGCAGCTCGGGTGCCGTCGTGATGAACAGCGGCCCGTCCTCGGCGCGATCGGTCAACCGCCCGTGCGACCCCCGCACGACCGTCGCGTCGAGTCCGATTACATCCATAAGGTACCGCATCCCGAGCGCCTTGCGCGCCAGCCGCGACGCCACGGCCAGTTTCGGGAACCTTATCCGGGCGTCGAACAGGAGTTCCACCGGGTCGTAGCCAGGCTTGCGGTGGATGTCGACCGTGCGCGCGAAATCGGGGGCGCGTGCGTCGTCCAGGAAGGGGTAGTACGTGAACCAGCTGTCGGCGCGCGCGATGGCGACCAGTTCGCCGGAGCGCGGGTGATCGAGGCCCGCGGCGCGCTTGCCCGTTTCGTCCAGCACCCTCTCGACGCCCGGCAGGGCCTCGAGACAGGCCGCAACTGCCGGGATCAGCTCGGGGCGCGCCACGTAGACATGCGCCAGCTGATGGTCGGCAACGGCGAACGCATCGGATGCTCCCGCGTCGAGATGTTCGCCGCCCTGCTCGACGCGCACCTTGAGCCACCCGGCCTCGCGCAAGGCCCGGTTGACGTGGATCGGTCGCGATACCTCGGTGATACCGTACTCGGACAGCACGATCACGTGCGCGCCGAGCTTTCGCGCCCGCTCGATCAGCGGCGCACAGAGCGAGTCCACGGCCTCGACCTGGGCGGGTATGCTCGGGTGAGCCGGCCCGAGGCGCTGCAGGTCGTAGTCGAGATGCGGCAGGTAGACCAGCGTGAGCGTCGGCTGCTGATGCTCGAGCACGTGCAAGGCGCATTGCGCGATCCAGCGGCTCGATTCGAGGTTGGCGCCGGGCCCCCAGAAGCGGAACAGCGGAAACTGCCCCAGCGCGCCCTGCAACTCGTCGCGCAAGGGCGCCGGATGCGTGTGGATGTCGGGCAGCTTGCGGCCGTCGGCCTTGTACATGGGCCTCGGCGTGACCGCGAAGTCGGCGCTCGAGTACATGTTGTACCACCAGAACAGCTTGGCGCAGGTGAAAGCGGGATCGATCCGCTTGGCGGCGTCCCACACCTTCTCGCCGGCAACCAGCCGGTTCGACTGCCGCCACAGCCAGACCTCGGACAGGTCGCGGAAGTACCAGCCGTTGGCGACGATCCCGTGCTCGCTCGGCATTGCGCCGGTCAGCATGGTGGACTGGACTGTCGTCGTGACGGCCGGCAGGACGCTCTGGAGAGGTCGAACCGCGCCCCGGGCCGCCAGCGCGCGCAGATTGGGTGCGTGCGCCAGCAGGCCCGGTGTGAGCCCGACCACGTCGAGTACGAGGGTCGGGGTCACGCGCGCACCCTCGCCATCGCGGTGCGGCCCGGCCTGCGCGGCGCCGGCACCCTTCGCGGCGCGCCGTCAGCAAGGCCGCCACCCGGACCGAATGCGATCGTTTCGCACCTGCCGGGCGCACGGTAACGGCGCCTGCCCGACCGATTCCGTGGCGACCTTCGCCGCCCTGCGGCGAACGGGCCGACGCGTTGCATCAAACCGCTGCCCTTCGACGCGGCGAGTGTCGCTGCCTGGTACAACGCCCTGATCCTCCTCCCGCTTCGGGGTCCGTTGCGTACCGCGCGCGGGGAGCGCGAGCGGTGGCCCGTCAGTACGAGAATGTCTAGCCGGTCACGAATAACACCACCGCTTGCCGACGGTCGCGTTGGACCGTTCGCTGGTTTCCGGCAGGCCGTGGAAGCCTTTGTCAGATCTGTCGATTGCGAACACCGCAGTGTAGCGCGCCGGGTCAGGCTTGGGGGCATTCCGCCGTCCCGGTCGCGGGCACGCGACGGCAACGCCCCCTGGCGGGACACAAACGCCGACGCGACGGCGGGGTCGTGGCAACATGGCGGGCATCGCCGCCAGGATCGGCTTTCCACCGGCTTCGTGCCCCCGCATGACGATCACCGCTCCACCCTCGCCGTCCCGCGCCGTGACCGGCTGGCGTGACCGCAGCGCGCCGCTCGCGCGCCGGGCGGCGCTGGCGGCATCGGTCGTCCTTGGCCTGGGCCTCGCGATGCAGCTGGTCTCCGCGGGCGCCGCGGTGTTCGTGAATCCCGAATGGTGGCTGTTCCATGCCGAGGCCGTGCACTGGTTCGACTGGCTCTCGCCGGTCGCCATCGTGCTCGGATTCCTCGGCCGCCTGTCGCGACGCTTCAAGGTGCTGTCGGTGAGCGTCGTCGTGCTCGTGTTCCTCCAGTACTTCACGGCGGGCCTGCGTACTTCGGCCAGCTTCGGTGCCGGTGCGGCGCTGCACCCGTTGAACGGCTTCCTGCTGTTCTGGGCCGTCACCGAGATGCTGCGCTGCGCCTGGGCGCAACGCCGCGGCTGATCCCGTCGCTTCACTTCAATCTTCGGGTCTCGCCGTGTTTCATCAACGCGAAGCGATCCGCCTCGATACCGGCTGCGCGCAGCGCCGCCGCGAGGCGCTGCGGCGGTTCGTCCACGGGCTCGTCGGTCAGGATGAACGTACCCCAGTGCATCGCGATCGACTGCACGGCGCCGAGATCGCGATGGATCTTCACCGCCTCGTCGGGATTCACGTGCATGACCTTCATGAACCACCGTGGTTCGTAGGCGCCGATCGGGATGGCGGCCAGATCGACCGGACCGAGGCGCTTGCGGATGTCGTTGAAGTCTTCGGAATAGCCGGTGTCGCCGCAGAAGAAGAAACTGAAGCCGGGACGTTCCACGCGCCAGCCACCCCAGAGTGTCTTGTTCCGATCCCACAACGAGCGCGCGCTCCAGTGCTGCACCGGCGCCAGCGTGAACTTCACGCCCGCCAGCTCCACTGCCTGCCACCAGTCGAATTCGACCACGTCATCGATGCCCTTGCCGGCGAACCAGGCCTTCAGCCCGAGGGGCACGAAGAAACGCGGGCTGCCGCCCGGCTGCGCCGCCAGTTGGCGCACGGAGCCCTCGTCGAGATGATCGTAGTGATTGTGCGAGATGACCACCGCGTCGATGTGCGGCAGATCAGCCAGCGCCGGCAATGGCGGCACGAGCCGGCGCGGCCCGAGAAAACTCAACGGCGATGCGCGCTCCGTGAAATGCGGATCGGTCAGGATGTTCAGCCCGCCGACCTGCAGCAGCAAGGTCGCGTGTCCGACCCAGGTGATCGCGGTTTCGGTGCGGTTCGACTCGAGCCACGCGATGTCCGGTTGCACCGTCTGGGAGTGCCACCCGGGCGGCAGCGGTTTGGGCAGGCCCTTGGTCCAGCGCTCCCACTGCCATTTCCAGAAACTGCCGCGGGTCCAGCCGGTGGGATAGTTGTTGCGATAACCGTCGGCGGCGTGATGCGTTGTGCGGTCGGTCATCGGAGCAGGTGATTGGCAGGCGGCCAGGGCGAGCACCCCCGCCAGGACGAAGGCGATCGGCATGAGCGGTTGCAGGAATCGGGAGACGTAGGACTGGAGGTGGACCGCAAGATGCGCGTGGCGTTGCAATTCTCCCATGCCAATGGTTTCCCGGCGCCCTGCTATCGGGCGCTGTTCGCAGCGTTGCCGAAGCAGCTCGCGCTGGGCTACGTGCCCCGGTACGGTCACGATCCGGCGTTTCCGGTCACCGAAGGCTGGCCGCTGCTCGCCGCGCAACTCATCGCTGCGGTCGAGGCACGCGGCGAACCGGTGCTCGCCGTGGGCCATTCCCTCGGCGGCTACCTGTCGCTGATGGCGGCGGCGCGCCGGCCGGACCTGTTCCGCGGGGTGATCCTGCTGGATGCGCCGATCATGTCGCGCTTCCAGGGCAGCGCCGTCGTGTTCGCCAAACGGGTGGGGTTCATCGACCGCGTGACTCTCGCGGCCACGACGCGCGGCCGCCGCCGCGTCTGGCCGACCGCCGCGGCCGCAGTAGCCCACTTCCGCTCGAAGGCGCCGTTCCGCAGGTTCGATCCGCACTGCCTCGAGGACTACGTGAACTTCGGGATGACGCCGCACCCGGACGGCATCGCGCTGCGCTTCGATCCGGAAGTGGAATACCGGATCTATCGGACCATCCCGCACGACATGGCGCGCATCGCCCGCCAGTCGAGCGTGCCGGGCGGGCTCATCGCCGGGGCGGACTCGGCGCTCGCCCGGCAGATCGGCCTGGGGCCGGCCCGTCGCCACCTGCGCATCGCCAGCGTTGCCGGGAGCCATCTGTTCCCGTTCGAACACCCAGCCGAGGCCGCAGCCGCGATAGTGACCATGGCGCAGGACCTCGGGGTCCTATAATCGCGGCGGAAAACAATGACGGGAGTCGACGATGGCGCAGAACAAGGTCGGAGTGATCGGGCTGGGATCCATGGGGCTCGGGGTGGCACGCACCCTGGTGGCGAAGGGCTTCGAGGTGCATGCCTGCGACGTACGACCGGAAGCGGTCAGCAGTTTCGCCGGCGAAGGCGGAATCGGCGCGGCGAATCCCGCGGCGCTCGGCGCGGCGGTGCCGATCCTGATCACGCTGGTCGTGAACGCCGACCAGACCGAGAGCGTGCTGTTCGGTCCCGAAGGCGCGGTCGCGAAGATGCCGGCCGGTTCCATCGTGATCGCATCCGCCACCGTGGCCCCGGAATATGCCATCGACCTGGGCCAGCGGCTTACGGCCAAGGGCATCCTGATGATCGATGCGCCGGTCTCCGGCGGTGCCGCGCGCGCCGCGAAGGGCGAGATGACCATCATGGGCTCGGGCGCGCCCGAAGCGTTCGACAAGGCCGATGCGGTGCTCAACGCCATCGCCACCAAGGTCTACCGGCTCGGCGACGTGGTCGGCCCGGGCTCCAAGGTGAAGATGATCAACCAGCTGCTCGCAGGCGTGCACATCGCCGCGGCGTGCGAAGCGATGGCGCTGGGCATCAAGGCCGGCGTCGATCCGCGCACGCTCTACGAGGTCATCTCGAACAGCGCGGGCGCTTCCTGGATGTTCCAGAACCGCGTGCCGCACATCCTCGACGGCGACTACGCGCCGCTGTCGGCGGTGAACATCTTCGTGAAGGATCTCGGCATCGTGCTCGATTCGGCCAAGAAGATGCCGTTCCCGCTGCCGATCACGGCCTCCGCCCATCAGTTGTATCTCGCGGCTGCGGCGCACGGCCATGGCCTGGAGGACGACTCCTCGGTGGTCAAGGTGTTCCAGGCGCTCACCGGCATCGAACTGCCGCCGAAGAAGTGAGCGGAGCGCGCCCGTCCAGCGAACCGTCGCAATGAATCAGGCATCACAGCCGCCCGAGCGCATCGGCAAGTACGTCGTCAAGCGCGAGCTCGGATCGGGCGAATCCACGCGCGTCTACCTCGTCTTCGACGAGTTCTTCAACTCCGACATCGCGCTCAAGGTCTACGATCTCGACAACGCCGATCCGCATTCGCTGGCGCGCTCGCAGTTCCTGAACGAAGCGTCGCTGGTCGGCAAGCTCGAACATCCGCACATCGCCGCGATCCTCGACGCGTTCTCCGACGAGCACCTGACCGGCGTGGCGATGGAATACGTGCCGGGGGGCAGCCTGCACGCGTTCGGGCAGCCGGAACACCTGCTGTCCATCGACGACGTGGTGGAGATCGGGTTCAAGTGCTGCGGCGCGCTCGACTATGCGTTCCGCCAGGGCATCGTGCATCGTGACCTGAAGCCGAGCAACATCCTGGTGGAAGAAGGCACGAACATCAAGGTGGCCGATTTCGGCACGGCCTACATCCGCGATTCCCTGCACACCCAGCGGCTCGACGTCGGGACGCCGTCGTACTGTTCGCCGGAACAGATCCGTGGCACCGCGCTCACGCACCGCAGCGACATCTATGCGCTCGGCGTCGTCCTGTACGCGCTGCTGACCGGCTCGCGCCCCTTCACCGCGGACAACACGGTGGCCCTGTTCCGCAAGATCCTCGAGACCCAGCCGGAACCGCCCAGTGCGCGCCGGCACGGTGTGTCGCTCGCGCTCGACTCGATCGTGCTGCGCGCGCTCGCCAAGGCGCCGGAGGACCGCTTTCCGGATTGGACGGAATTCGCACTCGCGCTCGCACACGCCGGTGGGCTCGGCGCACGCTCGCGTGCCATCGGCGACAGCGAGAAATACACCCGGCTGCGCAAGACGCCCTTGTTCGCGGATTTCCTCGATGGCGAGGTGTGGGAACTGGTGCGCGCCAGCAACTGGAAACGCGCCCCTGCCCAGTCGGTGCTGGTGCGCGAGGGCGAGGCAGGCGAGAGCCTGTTCCTGCTGGCCGAAGGCGAAGCCGCGGTCATCGCCAATGGCCGCCTGCTGAACGTGCTGAGCCACGGCGAATGCTTCGGCGAGATGGCCTACATCCGCCGCACCGCAACCGCCCGCACCGCGACCATCCAGGCCACCACGGAGGTCACCGTGGCGGAATTCGCGCTGCCCGCGCTGGAATCGTTGTCCACGCCCTGCCAGTTGCGCCTGGTCCGCGCGTTGCTGGCGAGCTTCGCGGATCGGCTGACACTGTCGAATTCGCGGCTCGGGCGGAGCACGTAGAAGCGCTGCGGCGTTCCCGGGTTTTTCTCATGGGGGCGAGGACATCTTGCCCCCTCCCTCGCCAGGCGAGGCGTAGTACACCCCTTTCCCTCGCCGGCGGCGGGGGAAGGTTGGGAGGGGGGCCCGAGATCGAACAGCTGCGCCGAGGTACGACCCCGCACCCGCAACGCCCGACCTAATGCGCCGCTCCGAGGTATGCGCGGTGCAAAGCCTCGCTGCCGCGAATCTCGTCCACCGGCCCTTCGCCGCCGACGCGGCCGGTCTCGATGAGGTAGCAGTAATGCGCGTGGCGCAACGCTTTCTCGACCAGCTGCTCCACCAGCAGCACGGCCATGCCCTTTGCGCACAGCTCCGCCGACACCGACAGGATGCGCTCGACCACGAGCGGTGCCAGTCCACCGGACGGCTCGTCCAGCACGAGTAATCGCGGCTCCGCGATCACCCCTTGTGCCACGGCGAGGATCTGCTGCTGGCCGCCGGAGAGCTTCGATGCCGGCAGGGTCCTGCGGTCGGCCAGTTCGGGAAATAGCGTGTAGATGGCTTCGAGCTTGCCGCGGTCGCCCGCGAACGACGTCGCGTAGGTGCCGATCAGCAGGTTGTCCTCGACGGTGAGCGTCGTGAACACGCGATGGCCTTCGAGCACCTGGACCAGCCCGGCGCGGGCGATCACGCGCGGCGCGGCTTCGGTGACGTCGTGCCCGCCGAACCGGACCGTGCCGCCGCGCTTGGGGATCAATCCCGACACGGCATGCAGGATCGTGCTCTTGCCGGCGCCGTTGCGCCCGAGCACGACGACGAACTCGCCGGCGCACACGTCGAAGCTCGCGCCATGCACGACTTCGGCCTTGCCGTAGGCGACGTGGAGATCGCGCACTTCGAGCAGCACCGGCAGGCGCTCTCGCGAAGTCTGATTCGCAGCTTTCGGGTCAGCGTTCATCCATCGACTCCCACTGCTTCTCCGGTGCGATGGACCGCAACCCCGAAGCGGCGACGCCGCATGCAGTCCGGGTCGCTAATCGCGGGTTACGCATCGCTGCCATCACGCCCCCAGATACACGCGGATCACTTCAGGGTCCGTACGGACCTCCTGCGGCGTGCCATGCCGGATCACGCGCCCCAGATCGAGCGCGGTGACGCGATCGCTCAGATGGAACACCAGGTCGGTATGGTGCTCCACCAGCAGCACGCCGACACCGCTGTCGCGAACGGTGCGCACGACCACGCCGAGCATGTCGATCTCGTGCGGGGTCAGCCCACCGGCAGGCTCGTCGAGCAGCAGGAAGCGCGGATGCGCCATGAGGCCGCGGGCGATCTCGAGGAAGCGCTGCTCGGCGTGCTCCAGCAGCGACGCCCGTCGCGACAGCGCGTGCGACAGGCCCACGCCGTGCAGCAGATCCTCGGCCCGCGCCTTGAGCTTTCTCTCGTCCCGCCGCGCCGAGAGCCAGGACAGCGCCGTGCCGACAAATGTGGCGCCCGCGTCGGGCCAGCCGCCCAGCATCGCGTTGTCCAGCACCGACAGCGTCGGCAACAGGCGCGGCTTCTGGAAGGTGCGGGCCACGCCCGCGAATGCGCGGCGCTGTACGGGCTGCCGCGTGATCTCGGTCGCGCCGAGCATGATCTGACCGGCATCGGCGGCGTAGTAGCCCGACAGCAGATTGAGCAATGTCGTCTTGCCGCTGCCGTTCGGTCCGATGAGGCCATGGATCTCGCCGGGGGACACGCCCAACGTCACTTCCGCCAGTGCGGTCAGGCCGCCGAAAGCCTTGGTGATGCCGCTTGCGAGCAGGGCACTCACGGCGCCTCCCGCGCCCGCAGCGCCCGCGCGAGCCGCTCCGGATCGGGCTGGATGGTGATGCTTTCCGCACGCTTCGCGCGCAGCCGGTTGCGCACCACCTCGGCCACGCGGCCGATGCCTTCCGGCACCAGGAGCACCACCACGAGCAGCAGCAAGCCGTAGAAGAACGTGCTCCAGCGCGCGAGCGGCGCCACGACTTCCGGCAGGGCGGTCAGTATCGCCGTGCCCACCAGCGGACCCACGATCGTCCCGCGGCCGCCGATGATGATGCACACGAAGAAGAACAACCCGAGTTCGAACACGAAGGTATCGGGCGTGATGTAGCTCTGCAGCGAAGCGAACAGTGCACCGGCGACACCGGCCGTCATGCCGCTGAACACGAAGACCATCAGCTTCGCGCGGAACACCGGCACGCCGACGGCCTGGGCCGTGACCACGCTGTCACGCACGGCCACCAGCGCACGCCCCCAGGTGAAGCGGGCGACGTTCCAGGTGAGCCAGGTCACCACGATCGCCACGACGAGGATCAGGCTGTAGAAGCCGCCCGGCGAATCGAACGGCGCGGGAAATCCGGGCACCGGCAATCCAGCGCCGCCGCCGGTGAGATCGCCCTGTGCCAGCGAGATCTCGGTGACGATCATCGAGAACGCCAGCGTCGCCATCGCGAAATAGAAACCCGGCAGCCGCAGCGACGGGAGCCCCAGCAGCAGGCCGCAGAACGCGCCGATTCCGCCCGAAGCCAGCAGCGCGATGTACGGATTCCACTCGTGCCGCCCGGCGAGAATGGAGAACGCGTAAGCGCCGATGGCGAGCAGCCCGACATGTCCGACCGAGAGCTGCCCGGTGTAGCCGACCACCAGGTTGAGGCCCGCGATCAGGATCCAGTACACGCCGATCAGCGACGCGAGATGGATCTGATACTGGTCGCCGGCCCACCAGGGCAGCGTGGCCATCGCCGCAAGCACGATGACGGTGATGATCCAGTGCCGCATGCTCATGGCGGATTCAAACCGGCCGGACCTGCTGCGAGCCGAACAACCCCGCCGGCTTCACCAGCAGCACGACCATGAGCAGGCCCACCGAGATGGTCTGCTGGTATTCCCCGCCGAGATAGTAGGTCGCGATTGCACTCAGTACGCCGAGCGCGAGTCCGCCCACCAGCGCACCCAGGTTGCTGCCCAGGCCGCCCACCGCCAGCGCGACGAATCCGTTCAGGGTGAGCGTGAGGCCGAGCGCGAAATACGCAAACGTGAGCTGCCCGGCCGCGAAGCCCGCGAGCGCTCCCATCGCGCCGGCGAGCGCGTACGACAGCGCGCGGATCAGATCGGTGGGGATGCCGCGCGCACGCGCTGCGAAAGCGTCCTCCGACATCGCCACGAACAGTTTCCCGTAGAGCGTGCGGCGATAGAAGAGCTCCAGTCCCGCCGCCAGGAACAGGGCCACGCCGACCGGCAACCAGTACTTCTGGTCGGTCAGCCCGGCGGAGAAATCCTGTGGGATCAGGCGCGGAAACGGCTTCGGCTCGGTGCCCCACCACAGCGCGACGGCCTGCTGCACCATCGTCGCGAGGGCGAGGGTCGACAGCAGCCAGAGATGCTCGTCGCTGCGCGACAGCACGCGCCGGATGGCGATGAGCTCGGTCGCGAGCCCGAACGCGGCGCCGATCAGCACGGCACCGAGCAACGCGAGCGGCATGGGCCAGCCGAGACCGGTCATCATCCACGCACCGAACACGCCGCCCAGCATCGACAGATGCCCGGTGGTGACGCTCAGCACCTTGGAGGTGCTGAACATCACGTTGTAGGCGAGCGCCGCACAGGCGTACAGCGCGCCGGCGGCGATGCCGGCGATGAGAGCGGCGAGCACTTCAGCAGTCGACTGCGGGGGAGCTTCGCGGACCCGGCGCGCGCGGCCTTGCGGCCTCGATCACTTGATCGCGCCTCCCGGGAAGCGGTCCAGATTCTGCCGGGCGAACATCCAGCCCGGATACTCGGGCGGCAACTGGCTCGCTTCGGTCAGCCCCTTAAGCTCGTCGGCGGTGAGCTGCACGTCGGTGGCGCCGATGTTGTCGGCGAGTTGCTCGTTCGTCTTTGCGCCGATGATGACGCTCGCCACGCCCGGCTGGTGCAGCAGCCAGGCGAGCGCGATGCGCGCGACGGACACACCGTGCGCCTTGGCGATCGGGCGCATCGCGTCCACGCAGCGGAATGCGCGCGGCCGATCCACCGGCGGGAAATCGAACGTGCTGCGCCGCGCGCCGTCGGGGCCCTTGTCGTTCTCGGCGAACTTGCCCGACAGCAGGCCGCCCGCGAGCGGACTCCACACCAGGATGCCCAGGCCCTGGTCCAGCGCCATCGGCACGATCTCGCGTTCGAGATCGCGCCCGGCGAGCGAGTAGTAAGCCTGGATGCTCTCGAAGCGATTCCAGCCGTGGCGCTGCGAGATCGACACCGATTTCATGATCTGCCACGCCGCGTGGTTGCTGATCCCCAGGTAACGGACCTTGCCGGAGCGGACGAGGTCTTCGAGGGCGCGCAGCGTTTCCTCCATCGGCGTCGCCACGTCCTGGCCATGGATCTGGTACAGGTCGATGTGATCCAGCTGCAACCGGCGCAGGCTCGCGTTGACGCCGTCCATGATGTGGCCGCGCGACAGGCCGACCTGGTTCGGCCCCGGGCCCATGCGGATGCGCACCTTGCTCGCCACGACCAGATCCTCGCGCGGGAGCTCGAGATTCTTCAGCGCCTGGCCCACCAGGGTCTCCGAATCGCCTTCGGAATACACGTCCGCCGTATCGATGAAATTGACGCCGGCGTCCACCGCCGCCTTGATCTGCCCTTCGACCTCGGCGATTCCGAGTTGTCCGATCGGCTGCCAGCGCCCCTTGCCACCGTAGGTCATGGTGCCGAGACAGATCTCCGATACGAGCAGGCCGGAGCGGCCCAACAGGCGATAGCGCATTTCGATCTCCTGATTATTTCGGGCTGTCGTCGCCGATGCCCCGATATTGTGGTCAATCCCGATGGCACCGCCGCGCCGGCTCGTGGGTCCAGGGGTCCGCGAACTCCGCTGCGCAGCGACACCGTTCGAATCGGCAGGACATGGCGCCATCATCGCCGGTCGCGACCGACACCGGGAACGAATGCGAAGCTTCCACTGCCCCGCGGCGCTCCGGATCGAAGACGTTCGCGCCCGCGTTGGTCGACCTACCGCGACCGCCCGGTAGCGTACCTGACTGGATCGGGAACGTCGACATCGAACCGGGCGCCCACGCCGGCGCGTGTCTGCAAAGAACCCTGGCGTCCGCATCAAACCCAGGTAGGCATCGGCTCGCAACATTCGCCCTCACGCAACCGCGCCCCACGCAAGCCCGGCTTTACCCGTACCGTGGCAATGCCGACCGCGGCAACCATCGTGACAGCGGTACCAACCTCTTCAGGAGACATGACATGGAATCGAGCAACACCTACAGCGGCGCGTGCTTTTGCGGGGCCGTCAAGTTCAGCGTGCAGGGCGAGCCGGTCGCGATGGGATATTGCCACTGCGATTCGTGCCGACGCTGGTCGGCGGGGCCGATCAATGCGTTCACCTTGTGGAAGCCGGAGGCCGTACGGGTGAGCGCGGGCGCGGAGCTGATCGGTACGTTCAACATGACCCCGCGCAGCTATCGCAAGTGGTGCAAAGCCTGCGGCGGGCACGTCTTCACGGAGCATCCCGAGATGGGCGTCACCGACGTGTACGCGGCAGTGCTCGTTGATTTTCCGTTCAAAGCGGGCGTGCACGTGAACTATCAGGAGACCGTGCTGCCGGTTCAAGACGGCGCTCCGAAGTACGCCGACATCCCGAAGGAGATGGGCGGCTCCGGCACGATGCTGGCCGAGTGACCGGATGGCGGCGGGGATGACGCCCCCGCCGCCACGATCGGCCGGACACACGCTCGCCGCTCGTTCGAACATCGCAACACACGGTACGTAGCGCCGAGCTTCAGGCGGCGGTCGCCGAGCGTTTGCGCCAGGCGGCAGGCGGCAAACCGAATTCGCGCTTGAACGCGCGGTTGAACGCCGCCTCGGATTCGTAGCCGACTTCGGTGGCGATGCGGAGCACCGAAACGTCGCTCTCCCGCAACTTGCTGGCGGCGAGCTGGGTCCGCCAGCGCGTGAGGTATTGCTTCGGTGGTTCTCCGATCAGCGGGTTGAAGCGCTCGGCCAGCGCGGAGCGCGACAGGCCGACGGTGCGGGCCAGCGCGTCCACGGTCCACGGATCTGCCGGTCGCTCGTGCATCAGCGCCAGCGCCCGGCCGACGTAGCGATCCGTGAGCGCGGCGAGCCAGCCCGACGAGCCGGGCGGAAGGTCGTCCAGGTAATGACGAATCGCTTCGGCGAACAGCACCTCGGACAGTCGCGCCAGAACGATGGCCGAGCCGACACGGGACGACGCGCTTTCCGCCACCGAATAGCGGATGGA
The DNA here is from genome assembly GCA_038324085.1 of Burkholderiales bacterium. Classification (GTDB taxonomy): domain Bacteria; phylum Pseudomonadota; class Gammaproteobacteria; order Burkholderiales. The sequence goes on along the minus strand of JBBQHP010000017.1, from coordinate 4,652 downwards.
ACTGAGCATCCAGGCCGCAGTGCCGCCGTTGCGGATGCTGACCTTCAGCAGGCGCGGCAGATTCTTGAGGATCGGCTCCGCGAGGCGCCCGTCGCACGCGAGAAAACCGCAGACGATCCGCGTCGTCTCACCGGCAACCCCATGACGGTACGGCGTGACATCACCCCGCTTCAGCAGGCCCTCCAGGCTTGAGCCGGTGATCTCGGTCGGCTTGAGGCGCAACGACTTCTTGTTGGCGGTCGAGAGCACGTGCTGATCGCCGGCGGGAAAGAGAATCAGGTCCCCGGCCTGAAGCTCGACCGGGTCGCCATCGACCAGGCGCGCGTAGCACGTACCTTCGGTCACCAGGTGAAACGGAATCACGTGATTCGCGTTCGGCATCAGCACATCGGCGATCGCGCGGGCCGGCGCAGTCAGATACGACCACTCGGCGTGCAGTTCCATGTCGAGAAAGACCGCGCCGGTGAGTCGCACCGCACTCAACACTTCGGAGAGGGCGTCCATCGGACGCCGTCAGCCGGGCCGAGTCGGCGTGGGCAGGGGAGCAGGCAGGTCGGGCCCGGCAGCGCAGCGAATCTGCCGGCGCGCAATCCGGGCCTGTGGCCATCGCGATCCCGCTGGTGTGATCATGACAAACCCATAGTCTGCGCACTGTTTGCGCTGCGGACCGGACGGGCTCGGATCCCTTTCTGCGGAACCCGAGGTCTCCGCGACGACGCCCGCTGCACCCGGGCGATCGCACGTGCGGATTGTATCTGCTACCGGGGTGCCGCCTTGAAGCACCCGTCCTTCAGGCTGTTGGCCGCATTGACGACGACACCCGTGTCCGGAAAGCCATTGCGGTCCTGAACGGTCCAGGAGTAGTCGGCGTAGACGCCCTTGAGATCGGTCGTGGTCTCGAACGCCTTCTCGATCGCGGCCGGATCGGTGCCGCCCGCCTGCTTGACCATGTGCTCGACGATCTTGACCGTGTCGTAGCCGAGCGCGACCCACCAGAACATGAAGTCGATCTCCTTGCCACCGAGGCGCGGACGCATCTTGTCCATCAGGGTCTTGGTGGCGGCCGGCAATTTGCCGTCGGCGCCGTAGGTCGTGCTCACATAGCCGGTGGCAAACGCGTTGGCCCAATACTCCGGCTTGTTGAGCAGCTTCGGGATCGACGGCGCCATCATCGCGGAGTGGCCGACGATCGGCACGTTCCAGCCCATGTCGCCGCGGGCATTGATCAGGCGTGCGAGCAGTCCGGTCGCGGCGGTCCACGGCATGATCACCTCGGCGCCGGCCGCCTTCGCCTTGGTCAGCTCGTCGGTCAGATCGGTCTTGTTGGCATCGATCAGCGCCGAGTACACCGGCTTGACGCCTGCCGCCTCCAGCAGTTGCGCAGCGGTCTTCGCGCTGGAAGTGCCGTAGCCGGAAGTGTCGCCGATGACCGCGATCTTGTTCTTCTTGAGCACCTTCAGCGTGTAGTCGTTCGCCGCGACGATCCACTGCCGATTGGTGTTGATGGCGCGAAACGCGCGCGGAAAACGCTTGGGGTCCACCAGTTCGTCGATGGTGCCGATGATGAGATTCGGCAGGCCGGCCTTGGCCACGATGGGTACCGTGGCCAGCGATTCGCCCGAATTCACCGGGCCGATCACGAAGTGCACCCGATCGACGAAGGCGAGGCGCTGCGCGAAATTCACCGCCTTGGTCGGGTCGCCCTGCGTGTCGTAGGTGACGAGTTCGATCTTGCGGCCGTTGATCCCGCCGGCGGCATTGATCTCTTCCACCGCGAACTGCACGCCCTGGTTTTCCGCCACCGCCGCGGACGACAATGGCCCGGTGAGCGAAGAGAGCCAGCCGATGCGCACCGGATCGGCCGCGGCGGCCAATGGCGCGCGCGCGACGAATGCAAGCGCCAGCGCGGCGAGCACGCTGCGCCGCTTGAGTGAATTGACGGACATGGTTCCTCCCTCTCGTTCGAATCCCTTATTATCGGGGCGCATCTTGTGTAGGCGGGTACGGCTTGTCAATCGCGACCGCGCACGGACCAGAAGAACAACCGGAGGATTGCTACCCCATGAAGTCGCTCATCCGCATCGGGGCCGGCTCGGCCTGGTGGGGCGATCGCATCGAACCTGCCAGGCTCAACGCAGAACGCGGCGATCTGGACTACCTGTGTTTCGAGACGATGGCCGAGGCCACGATTTCCGCCGCGCAGGTGCGCGCCCGGCGCGACCCGACCTTTCCGGGCTACGACACCTATCTCGACGACCGCATGCGCGCGGTGCTGCCTGCTTGTCTGAAACGCGGCACCAGGATCATCTCGAACCAGGGCTGGATCAACCCGCGCGGCGCGGCCGAGCGCATCGTCCACTGGCTGCGTGAATGCGGCGCACCGAAAGGCATGAAAGTGGCGGCGGTCGACGGCAGCCTCATCACCGAGCGAGTGCTCGAACTCACCGACAAGATCCTCGAGAACGGCAAGCTCACTTCGACGTTGACGGAGAGCCTCGTCTCCGCCGAGGTCTACCAGGGTGCCGAGCCGATCGTCGCCGCGCTGCAGCAAGGCGCGCACATCGTCGTGAGCGGGAGAGTCGCCGACCCGTCGATCTTCATGGCGCCGATGATGTACGAGTTCGACTGGGACACGCTCGATCACACCCGGCTCGGCCCCGGCAACGGTATCGGCCACCTGCTGGAATGCGGCGCGCAGGTGACCGGCGGCTACTTCGCCGACCCGGGCTTCAAGGACGTGCCCGAACCCTGGAACCTCGCCTTCCCCATCGCCGAGGTGTCGCCCGACGGCAGCGCCGTGATCACCAAGGTCGCCGGCTCCGGGGGCGCGGTGAACCTGCAGACCGTCAAGGAGCAGATGCTCTACGAGGTACACGACCCGGCCAACTACCTCACGCCGGACGTCGTGGTGGATTTCACCACCGCGCGGCTCGAACAGATCGGGCCCGATCGGGTGCGCGTCACGAACCTCGGCGGCAAGCCGCGCACGCCCACGCTGAAGGTGTCGATCGGCTGCATCGAAGGCTTCATCGGCGAAGACATGTTCTTCTACGCCGGGCCGGGCGCGCTGCGGCGGGCGCAACTGGCGAAGAAGATCCTGGAAGAGCGCTTCAAGATCGTCGGCCTGCAGGCGGAGGAATACCGCGTCGACTTCCTCGGCCTGAACGCGATCCACGGCGCGATGACGCCGGCCACGGCGCCCGAGCCCTACGAGATCGCGGTGCGGGTCGCGGCGCGCACCAGGACCCGCGAAGAAGCATTCAAGATCGGCCGCGAAGTCGACGGCATGGCAGTGTCCGGCGTCGGCATGACCGGCAAGCGCGTGCCGCACCAGGACCGCACGCGCGAGATCATCGGCGTGTGGTCGTCGCTGGTGCCGCGCGAAAAGATCGTCCCCTCCCTCACCTTCTACGAGACCTGAGCACCATGAAAGTGATGCTGCAGCACGTGGCGCACGCCCGCTCGGGCGACAAGGGCAACACCTCGAACATCTCGGTGATCGCCTACGCCGAAGCGCTCTACCCGATCCTGCGCGATCAACTGACGGCCGAGCGCTTCAAGGCCCACTATGCCGGCGTCGTCAAAGGCCCCGTGGACCGTTATGAAGTCGCGGGGCTGTGGGCATTGAACTTCGTCGCGCAGGACGCGCTCGGCGGCGGCGTATCGCGAAGCCTGTGCCTGGACAACTACGGCAAGTCGCTGTCGGCCAGAGTGCTGGCGTTCGAACTGGAAGTACCGGAAGCGCTGCGGGGTGCGCTGCGCGGAATGAACTGAACCCCATCGATCATGCAACGATGACCACGTCCGAGCCGTCTCCGAAACCCGCCACAGTCGTCCGGTTCTGGCGCGATGCCGGGCGCGAACGCTGGTTCAAGAAAGACGAAGCGTTCGATGCGCAATTCCGCAGCCTCTTCCTCGAAGCCCACGAACTGGCCGCCAACGGCGCCTTGGCAATCTGGGCCGACGACGCCGAAGGCGCGCTCGCGCTCGTCATCCTGCTCGATCAGTTTCCGCGGAACGCATTCCGAGGCACGAAACGGATGTTCGACACCGACGAACTTGCGCTCGCGACCGCGGCGCGCGCCGTTGCGCGCGGGTTCGATCAAAAGGTGGAAACGGCGCTGCGGAGCTTTTTCTACCTGCCGTTCGAACATTCGGAAAAGGTATCCGAGCAGGAACGATCGGTGGAACTGAACCGGCCGCTCGGCGGGGAGGCGCTCGAGTATGCCGAGCTGCACAGGGACGTCATCGTGCGGTTCGGAAGGTTTCCGCACAGGAATGAGGTGTTGGGGAGGACGAGTACAGGGGAGGAGGAGGCGTTCTTGAAGGCGGGGGGGTTTGCGGGGTAAGTCGCTGGCCCTCAGGCTCCGCTACTACGGCGGAGTCATGGAGGTGATGGGGATGAATGAGTATTTCGGACAGAATCTTGCCGGGATCTATCAACTTACGAGGGGCAAACGCGCATCAGGTGAAGGCTTTCCGTTCGTGAAATGACCCTATGGTGACGGTAGGTAAGTATCCCCCGGCAGAGCCGGGGACTTTAAGTTGTGAGCCGCTCGAAGCGGCTGATCGGGGTCGCTAACGCGGCCCCGCGTTCTTGGGGCCACCTTCGTGGGGGCCGCCTGTCATTGCCATAGCCTCATTTGGTCCAG
>JBBQHP010000016.1:0-79185 GCA_038324085.1 Burkholderiales bacterium | reverse complement strand
ACTTTCCAACTCGTCCATCGGGATACTCCTCCTCGTGTGCTTGGCGGCTCACGATCCGGAGTTTCCTCGATGGACTTCCTCTTCTGTCGAACTTCTGCTGCCTCCCCGGCAGAGCCGGGGGGTCTCCCTTGGTAGGCTAGGAACCCTCGTCGCGCCGCGACGACAGAGCTGTGGCGACGCAAATCAATGATTTAAGACGGAGTCGGTCGATTTGCGTCGCTCCAGCGCGACGTCGATCAACGTCGCGCTGGATTTACGAGAACGCCGAGCCCCTGAATGCGACACTCCGCAACGTCGCCATCCTCGATTACCACGGCACCGGGTGTACCTGTGGAAATGATATCGCCGGGATAGAGCGTCATGACCCGGGAGTGGAACGATACGAGATGGGCCGGCGGGAACTGCATCCGCGCCACCACGTTCTCCCGGTGCAGCTTGCCGTTCTTCCACGTTCCCACGTTGAGCGCGAGCACGTCGGCTACTTCATCGCGCGTCACCAGTTCCGGACCAAATGAGAAAAAGGTGTCGAAGTTCTTCGAGCGCGTGAGGTAACGCGGGTTTTTCTGCAGGATGTCCTCTGCGGTCATGTCGAGAATCAGGCAATAGCCGGCCACGCAGTCCAGCGCATCTGATTCGCTCACGCCACGACAGGTGCGCCCGATGATCACGCCCAGCTCCGCCTCGGCGGTGACGCGCTGCGATTCCGGCGGCAGCACGATGGCATCACCGGGTCCGATAATGGTGTGATCGCCTTTCATGAACGACGCGGGCTCGTCCGGATAGACGGCATTCAGATCGGCGGCGTGATCGCGGTAGTTCAGACCGATACCCCAGATCTTGCGCGGATGTCGATAAAGTGGGCCGAAGCTGAGCGAATTCGGATCGCGATGAACGGCGGCAGCTAACGCGTCGGCTTCGAGCGTGTGGCTCAATCCCTGGCGCAGGAGCATGAACAGGTCGATCGGCCACGCCTTGCCCAGGCGCGCATTGATGTCGGAAATCAACGAGGCGCCGTGGGCCGTGATGACAGCGCACTGCTCGAATCCGTCCTGAACGACCGTGGCAAGGCGCATCCATCACTCCCGTGTGCACCATCGCGGCGCAAAGCGGGGGATGGTTTTCGAACCCCGGAGGAACCAGGGGGAATTTATTGGTAGGCCGTGTAGGATTTGAACCTACGACCAATGGATTAAGAGTCCACTGCTCTACCAGCTGAGCTAACGGCCCAAGGTGCTGCGAAACGCGAACCGGGAAGATCGCGCCAGACGGATGGTAGGTGGTGCGAGATTCGAACTCGCGACCAACGGATTAAAAGTCCGCTGCTCTACCGGCTGAGCTAACCACCCGGAAAAAAAGAGCGCGCATTCTAGCGGCCGCGCTCTTCGAGTGTCAACGGCGACACCGGCGAAGGATACACTCAAGAGCCTGTTTTTTCGCGAATCTCCGAACGAAGTTGCTTGCTCTCTGCCGCATCCGGCATCAGGCGTAGATGGCGTAGATCGTGACGTCGCGATGGCCCGCCGACGCGAAACCCTCGCGCCGGATGCGACACGAATCGCACACGCCGCAAGCACGACCGTCGGCGGTCGCCTGATAGCAAGATACGGTCAGGGCGAAATCGACTCCCAGTTCCGCTCCGCGCAGGATGATCTGGGCCTTGGTCATGCGAATGATCGGTGCATGCACTTCGATACGCCGGCCTTCCACACCGGCCTTGGTCGCGAGATTGGCGAGCGCTTCGAAGGCGGCAACGAATTCGGGTCTGCAATCCGGATATCCCGAGTAGTCGACGGCATTGGCGCCGAAGAAGATGTCGCGGGCACCGACCACTTCGGCGTAACCGAGGGCGAGGGCGAGCAGGATGCTATTGCGCGCGGGAACGTACGTCGGCGGGATCACCCCGGCCGTGACGCCGTCGATCGGCACTGCGATGGCTTCGTCCGTTAGCGCAGACCCGCCTATCGCCCGCAGGTCGACGTCGATGATCTTGTGCGCCACCACACCCTGGGCCAGCGCTACGCGAACAGCGGCGTCGAGCTCCGCGCTGTGGCGCTGACCGTAGCGCACGGACAGCGCATGGCAAGCAAAACCTGCGGCGCGCGCCAACGCGAGCACGGTGGCGGAATCGAGTCCGCCGGACAGCAGGACCACTGCCGGCTTCATCAATGCCCCGGCGTCTCGCCCCACAACAGCTTGTGCATCTGTACCTGCAGTCGCACCGGCAGGCGATCGTCCAGAATCCACTCGGCCAGGGCGCGCGGCTCCATGTATCCAAACGACGGCGACAACAGTATGGGGCAGAGTTCCGCGAGCGATCGCTCAATGATGGTGGCGCGGGCCCATTCGTAGTCGGCTCGGTCGCAGACGACGAACTTCAGCTCATCGCGAGTCGTGAGGTACCGGAGATTTGACCAGAGATTGCGTGCCGCTTCGCCCGAGCCGGGCGTCTTCAGATCGACGATCTTCGACACCCGTGGATCGACGACGGCGACGTCGAGGGCACCGCTGGTCTCGAGCGACACGTCGCAGCCCTCGTCGCACAGCGCCGCCAGGAGATCCGCGCAGCCCTTCTGCGCGAGCGGTTCGCCACCGGTGACGGTCACTCTCGGAACACCGAACGAACGTACCCGATCGAGGATCGCATCGAGTGAAAAGATCTCGCCGCCATGGAACGCATAGGCGGTGTCGCAGTACCCACAGCGCAATGGGCAACCGGTGAGACGCACGAACACCGTCGGCAATCCCACCCGACTTGCCTCTCCCTGGAGCGACAGGAAGACCTCGGTCACCCGAAGCCTCACCGATACCACCGCAGGGCCATGCGGCACGGCCACCACGGCAGAGTTCATGGCCTTATTTGAGCCGCGCGAGGCGCTGCCTGGCCTTCTCCGCGGCATCCGACTGGGGATGTCTGGCGATCAGGTCCTCGAGCGTCTTGCGCGCCGCATTCTGATCCCCACTTGCACCTTGGGCGTTCGCGAGTATCAGCATGGCATCGGGCGCCTTCAGATGATCGGGATGCGTGACCAGGAGCTTCTGCTGGGCGGCGATTGCATTCTGGTAGTCGGCCGCACGGAAATAGGCTTCGCCAAGCCAGTACTGGGCGTTCGGTGCCAGCTCGTGGCGCGGGTAGAGCTTGAGGAAAGTGCGAAAGTCGCTGATCGCGCCCGCCGAATCTCCGGAACGCTGTTTGCTCAATGCAGTGTCGTAGGCGCGTTTGACGAGTTCCGAATCGGGCGTGCCGCCGTTCGTCGTCACAGGCGCCACCGCTGCCGGAGGTGTCGCCGCGGCAGGTGCTGCAGGTGCGGTCACCACCGGCAACGATGCGGCAGCGGGCGGTGTCGGAGCCGTCGGCGGTACCGGCGCCTCGGGCTGCGGAACCGGCGCGTTCGCGGACACGGTCACCGACTCGAGCTTCTTCAATCGCAGATCCAGTTCGCCGAGCTCGGTCTGGCTCGGGGATGCACTCATTCCGGCTTCAAGCTTCTTCAGGCGCGCATCCAGTTCGCTCAGCTGCCCCCCACCCCCGGCCGGCAACCCGGCGCCGGATTCAATCTTCTTGAGGCGCAGATCGAGCTCCGCGGCCTGGCTGACAAGCTTCTTGCGTGCTTCGCTGTCTTCCTTGGCAAGTTGTTCGATCCGGCGCAAGCGTCCATCGGTATCGTTGTAGAGGTCGCTCTGGCGCTTCTCCGATTTCTGCACCCGGTCGTTCAGCACCTCGACGCGATTGGTCATTTCCTCCAATTCGCCGCGTAGTTCGCGAATCTGGCGACTGACCGCCTCGACCTGGTTCAACATGTCGAGGAGGACCCGGTTTTCTCCGGATGGCGGAGGAGGCGCAGCCGGCCTCGCCGCCTGCGTCTGCGCGGTCGCGACACCTGCCGTGAGGAGCATCGCGCCGACGACAATGAGATGCGATTTCATGGACTGCGGCGGAATCGATTCCCGATGGTCACTCGTAGCCCGGATAGACGAGGTCGCTGCGCCGGTTCTCGCTATACGACTCGTCGTCCTGTCCGGTGGCCTTCGGCTTTTCCTCACCGTAGCTCACGGACTCGACCCGGTTCGCCGGCACGCCAAGGACCATCAATGCACGCTTGACGCCATCGGCGCGGCGCTGCCCGAGGGACAGGTTGTACTCGGTGGAGCCGCGCTCGTCGCAGTTGCCTTCGATACGCATTTTCACCTCCTGGTTGTCGAGCATGAACTTCGCATGTGCCTCGATCAGCGGGCGATAGTCTTCCTTCACGTCGAATCGGTCGTAGTCGTAGAAAATGCTGCGCTTCGACAACGGGCTCGACGGATCCTTCAGTTGGCTGCGCAGATCGCCCAGCGGCCGTTCGGCGACGCCCGACTGGTCGAGCGGCTTGACCTCGGCGGTTTCCTGGGCCTGCTGCTGTTTCTGTTCCTCGAGCTGGCGGTTGAGCTCCTCCTGCTCGCGAGCGATCTGCGCGCGCTTGGCTTCCTCTTCGGACTTGCGTTGCGTTTCGAGCAGATCGCGTTGTTCCACCGCAGCCTTGCTCTGCTCCTTCACATCCTGGTTCGAGCAGCTGGCGGCCAGAACCGCCAGGGCCAGCAGGAGGAAAACGTTCTTCATAGTTCGGACTCCTTGATTTCAGCGAGACTTGGAGAGGGGACCCCACGCGGGCTCGCGCACGCTGCCCGTTGCTTCGGTGAGTCGTTGCTTGATGCGGCCGTCGCGCGATACCGCTGCGAGAATGCCGCGGTTGTTGAACTCGGATGCGTACAGAATCATGCGCCCGTTGGGTGAAAACGTGGGTGACGAGTCGATGCGCCCGTCGGTGAGCAACTGGGCACTGCGACTCCCGATGTCCTGGACCGCCACGTTGTAGCGACCGCCATTGCGCTGGATGAAGCAGAAGCTCTTGCCATCGGGGCTCCAGCGCGGCGTCACATTGTAGGTGCCTTCGAAGGTCATGCGTTCGGCCGCGCCGCCGCCAATGGGCATTCGATACACCTGCGGACTGCCGCCGCGATCGGAGGTGAACAGCATGCTGCGTCCGTCGGGCGCCCACGCGGACTCGGTATCGATCGACAAGCTGTTCGTCAGCCGCGCGAGCCCGGTGCCGTCGGGATTGATCGTGTAGATCTGCGCGACGCCGTCCTTCGACAACGTGACGGCCAGACGGCGTCCGTCGGGAGACCAGGATGGCGAGCTGTTGGAACCCTCGAAATTGGCCACCACGTTCCTGCGCCCGTCGGCGAGGGTGTGCACGAACACGATGGACTTCCTCTTTTCGAACGAAACATAGGCGATGCGATTGCCATCCGGAGACCAGGCCGGCGAGATGATCGGTTCCTTGTTGGCCAGAATGTAGTCGGCATTCCCGCCGTCGGCGTCCGCCACCTGCAGTTCGTAGCGATTGCTGCTCTTCACCACATAGCAGATGCGTGTCGCGAATACCCCTGCCTCGCCGGTGAGTTCCTCGTAGATCACGTCGGCGATCTTGTGCGCAGTGGCGCGCAGTTGTCGCAGGGGTATCGTGTAGCTGAAACCGGTGCGCTGGTTCTGCTTGGCCGAATCCATCAGGCGGAAACGCAATGCCAGGCGTGCGTCGGATCGTTCGACGACGCTGCCGATCACGAGATTCTCGACCCCGCGATTCTTGAGGTTGCGCCAGTCGATCTGCTCGGGTTCGCTCGGGTACTGGGGCATCCAACCCGCGCTCTGCTCGCGGAACAGGCCGCTGCGCAACAGATCTCCGAGGACGACCTCGCTCAGTTTGTCCTTGTAGCGGTCCTGGCTGGCAAACGGCAGTACCGTGATGGGAATCTCCCGCCCGCTGCCACCCACGATCTCGATGGTCAGCGCGGCGCGGGCGAGAGCCGGGGGAGTCAGCGCGGCCGCACCGGCGAGCTTCAGCAGGAGACGGCGGCGGTTTTCGGACGGCGTTCGGCGCATGGGGCGGGATTATAGCCGTGGATGGCCGTCAATCCCTCGGGCGGAACAAGAGCTTGAGGTCGCGCATCTGCTGGAAGACCTCGGGATCCGACGGCACGGGCAGGGGCTGCGCCAGATCGATGGCACGCTCCACGGCCCGGTCGTAGGCCTGAACGCCACTGGAGCGCAGCAGGCGGATTGCTACCACGGTGCCGTTGCCGAGCAGATGGACTTCGAATTCGGCCTGGGGGTTGCCCTCCAGTCCCGGCGGGACGATCACCTTGTCGCGGATGGCATTGCGGATACGACCGGTGTAGTCGTCGATCTGCTTCTGAGCCTGGGCGATCGCCTGCGCTGCTGCCCTCCGCTCGGCTTCGGCGGCTGCGCGTGCGGTGCGCGCCTCCTCCGCGGCCTTCAACTGCTGTGCCACGGCGTCGCGCGTTCGCTGTTCCCGCTCTTTCTCTGCCGCCTCCTCCTGTTGCCGGCGCGCTGCCTCTTCACGTCGGAGTGCCTCTTCGGTCCGCTTCTGGGCATCCGCCCGCACGCGTTCCTCTTCCTTCGCCTTCGCGGCTTCGGCCGCCTTCTGTTCGCGCAGCTTCTGCTCACGTTCGCGCTTCTCTCGGAGCGCGATATCGGCGACCTTGGGGTCCGGCAATGCCTTCGGCTCGACTTTTGGCTGAGGTACAGGCGCGGGTTCGGGTTTAGCGACCGGCTTCGGCGGCGGGGGCGACGGGGCCGGCGGCGGCGGAGCAGGCGGCTTTACTTCCGGCGGGACTTCGACTGGCCGGGGCGAGGCGGCTGCCGCACGCGGCGCGGGCGCCGGCTCCATCGCGTCACGCCACAATTCAACCTCAACCGGTTCGGGCGGGCGGTGATTCCAGGAGAGCCCGATCACGAGGAACAACAGCAGCAGCAGGTGGACGCCGGCAGCGAGTAGCCCGGAGACGACATAGTCCGGGCGCGCCGTCGCCTGCATCAGTTCGACCTCGGTCGCGCCAATAAGCCGATCTTCTCGACCTTGGCCCGCTGCAGCAGGTCCATCACCTCCATCACCTTGCCGTAAGACACGCTCGGTGCGGCCGCGATCAGAACCGGGCGCTGGCCGGGAGACTCGGCCTGACGCGCCTGGAGGTATGCGGCCAGTTCGGTCAGGTTGACGACGCGCGCGGACGCAGTGGTACCGTCACGCACCCTTACCTGCGTCGTGCCCGTCACCTCGATCTCGATCGGCTTGGTCGGCAGTGCCGAGGAACGACTGACCTGCGGAAGTTCGACTTGCCCGGTATTGATCATCGGGGCAGTCACCATGAAGATCACGAGCAGCACGAGCATGACGTCGATATAAGGAACGACGTTGATATCGCTCATGGGACGGGAACGGGACCGGCGGCGCGAAGATTCCACGGCGTTCGCTCGTCCTCAAGCCGGCGGCTGGCGCTGCAGCAGATTCGAGAACTCCTCCATGAAGCTCTCGAATCGTGTGGCGAGCCGATCGACGTCCCGGATGTAATGGTTGTAAGCGATCACGGCAGGTATCGCGGCGAACAGACCGATCGCGGTGGCAACCAGCGCCTCGGCGATACCCGGGGCAACAGCCGCGAGCGTGGCCTGGCTCACGTTGGCCAGGCCGCGGAACGAATTCATGATTCCCCACACCGTGCCGAACAGTCCGATGTAAGGGCTCACGGAACCGGCGCTCGCGAGAAAATTGAGGTGCGATTCGATGTCGTCCATCTCGCGCTGGTAGGTGGCTCGCATCGCGCGTCGCGCGCCGTCCATGATCACCGGTGTGGTCTGCCCGGCCTGCCGGCGTAGACGCCAGAACTCGCGAAATCCGGACAGGCAGATCTTTTCCAGACTACCGGCCTGGGATCCCTGATTCGCAGCCGACTGCAGCAGGCTGTTGAGATCCTGGGCGTTCTGGGCACCGCGGAAGCGCCGCTCGAAGTCCTCGGTCTTGCGCTTGGCCGACCGGATCGAGAACATCTTGTGAAAGATGAACCACCACGAAACGAACGAGATACCCAGTAGCAGCGCCATGACGATCTGCACGAGCAGGCTCGCATTGGCGACGAGGTGAATGATGGAAAGATCGGCGCTGCTGTTCATGCGGTCAGGGTCTCCGGGGCAAGCCAGCGCGTGAATTCGGCTCGCAGGGGTTCGGGCAGGCGCGCCGGCCTGAAATGGGGCACGGTGATGCAGGCAAGCTGGATCTGGGCGGTAACGAGTTCTTCGGCAGCGCGCATGACACGCTGATCCAGCACGAGCTGTGCCCCGCCCACCCGCACCAGGGCGAGGGAGACCTGCAGGGCATCGCCCAGCTGCGCCGGGCGCAAGTAGTCGATGCGCGCCGAGCGCACCACGAACATCGCGCCGTGCGCATCGACCATGCCCGGAATGTCGAATCCGATCGTGCGCAACCAGTCCATGCGCGCGCGCTCCATGAAATCGAGGTACGTGGCGTGGAAGACCATGCCGCCAGCATCCGTGTCTTGGTAGTAGACCCGCACCGGTGTCGAGAATCGGCGCGCGTTCGGGGGCGCCACGCCGTCCGGGGTGCTCAGCTGCCGCTCCACAGGTCGGGAGTTCCGGACCGGGCCGGCACCGCGAGGCCGAAATGGCGGTACGCCGCAAGCGTCGCCACTCTCCCACGGGATGTCCGTTGGAGAAACCCCTGCTGGATCAGGAACGGTTCCAGAACGTCCTCGATCGTGTCGCGCTCCTCGCCGATGGCGGACGCCAGATTGTCTACACCCACCGGCCCACCGCCGAACTTGTCCAGGATCGCGTGCAGCAGCTTGCGGTCCATCACATCGAGCCCTTCGCCGTCGACATCGAGCATGACGAGGGCGGCGTCCGCCACCGGCCGCGTGATCAGGCCTCCAGCCTTGACCTGCGCGTAGTCGCGCACGCGGCGCAGCAGCCGATTGGCGACCCGCGGTGTTCCGCGCGACCGCGCCGCGATCTCCAGGGCGCCGTCGTCGGCTATTTCGACGCCGAGCAATCGGGCCGAGCGGCGCACGATCCGGGTGAGCTCCTCGGGGGTGTAGAACTCGAGGCGCGACACGATGCCGAATCGGTCGCGCAGCGGATTGGTCAACATGCCCGCCCGGGTCGTCGCACCCACGAGTGTGAACGGCGGCAGGTCCAGCTTCACCGAGCGGGCCGCCGGGCCCTCGCCGATCATGATGTCGATCTGGTAGTCCTCGAGTGCGGGATACAGCACCTCTTCCACCACTGGCGAGAGGCGGTGGATCTCGTCGATGAACAGCACGTCGTTGGGTTCGAGATTGGTGAGGAGCGCCGCGAGATCGCCGGCCCGCTCCAGCACCGGACCGGAGGTCTGGCGCAGGTTCACGCCCATTTCCCGCGCCACAATATGGGCGAGCGTGGTCTTGCCGAGCCCCGGGGGGCCGAACAACAGCACGTGATCGAGGGCTTCCTTGCGGCGGCGAGCGGCCTCGATGAAGATCGAGAGCTGGCCGCGGATCTTTTCCTGGCCGACGTATTCGTCGAGCTGGCGTGGGCGCAGGGCGCGCTCGAGCGCCTCTTCCTGCACGCCGAGCGGGTCGGGGGCGATCAGTCGGTCGGTTTCGATCATCCCTTGCGAGAAGCTACCGCCTGTGGGCGATACGGAACTCTTCGATGAACGGTTCGGCCTCGGCGACCACCGCGCCGGCCTGGAGCGGCAGGGCGAGGGCCAGCTGGTCGATGCGAGCGTTGATGATGCCGGTCAGCTTGATGATGATTGTCTTCTGGTACTTGGCGCCCAGCTCCGACAGGGCGAAGCGCTGTCCTTCGACGTTTTCGCTCGCGGCGATGGAAAACCGGGTCGCGTCTTCTTCTTCGGCGTAGACCACGGTAAGGCGGCGCTGCTCGCCTTCGGTGCCGGGGAAGTCCTGGATCAGCTTGCCCGACATGGTATAGGCGGCCGCAACATGAAACTGCACCGAATGTTCGATGATCTTCGCCTGCTTCTGGCCAATATCGGTGCGGAAGTGCCTGATCAACGAATCGAGCTCGGCCTCCGTGAAGCTCGTCCGAATCATGTTGTCCCACTGCTCGGGCAGCCAGGAAAGGCTCGAGAAATCCTGTTGCACGCCCTGGAGCAGCGGCGCGACCAGAGCGGCCTCGGCAGCATCCCACTGCGGATTGCCCCGTTTCCAGTCCGGGCCGAGAACACGGCTGCGGCCGAGCCGGGCCAGTTCCGCACGGACCGCGGCGAGGCTCTGCTGTTTCAGATATCGATTGCCGAGCGCAACCGAGGTGACCCAATCGTGAATCGCGAGCAGTTCCTCGGCCTTCTCGCCGGAAACGTCGGACGATTGCGCCGTGACGGGAGGAGACAGCACCGCGCAGGCGAGGATGACGCACGACAGGAAACGCCGGAATACATGAGGCATGGACGAAACCACCGCAGATGGAAAAAAGCCGACGCTCATTCAGGTGCGCCGGCAGCTTCGTATAGTCGAACGGAATTATAGACGCAACAGGGTCGGCGGCGCGCTTCGGAACCGCATAGCCTCAGAGTGACGACGCCCGTACCCGGTGGGGTCCGGAAGGGCCTGCACACTCTGGCCGCCTGTCACACCTTGGAGAGCAGCCGCAGCGCCTGACGGATCGCATCCTGTACTACGAGGCCGGGATCGAGCTTGGCCAGGGCCGCGCGCGCTTCCCGGTCGCTGTAGCCCAGAGCAAGCAGCGCGTTGAGTGCATCTCCGCCGGTGCGCACGCCAGCGGCCGGCGAACCCGGCTGCACGACCGCCAGTTTGTCCTTCAATTCGAGTAGCAGTCGTTCCGCCGTCTTCTTGCCGATCCCGGGTACGCGGGTGAGCCGTGCCCCGTCCTGTTGGCTAACGGCCGCGTAGAGTTCGTCCACGGACATGCCCGACAACAGGGACAAGGCGGTGCGCGCGCCGATGCCCGTTATCTTCAGGAGCAGGCGAAAAACCTGGCGTTCGGCCTCGCTTGCGAATCCGAACAGCAAATGGGCGTCTTCCCGGATGGTGAGGTGCGTGAACAACTTAACCTCCTGGCCGGTCGCGGGCAGGAGGTAGAACGTGCTCATGGGTACGTCCACCTCGTAGCCGACACCCGCCACGTCCACCACCACGGTCGGCGGGGACTTCTCGATGAGGCGGCCGGTCAGACGCCCGATCATCCGAGGCGCCCGCCGCGCATCCGCAAGCCGGTCGTCGCGAAGGCCCCAAGGCCCAGCCCCCCGTGCGCATGGCAGATGGCACACGCCAGAGCGTCAGCGGCGTCGGCCGACGGCACTCCCGGCAATCTGAGCAGGCGTTTCACCATTTCCTGCACCTGTTCCTTGCGCGCGTGGCCATTGCCGACCACGGCCTGCTTCACCTGCAGCGCCGTGTATTCATGCACCGGTAGTGCCTGCAGCACAGCGGCGCAGATGGCGGCACCGCGAGCCTGGCCGAGCAGCAGCGTGGACTGGGGATTGACGTTGACGAAGACCTTTTCGACCGCGGCGTGCGCGGGTTCGCCCTGCGTGATCACTTCACGGAGCCCGTCGAGGATCGTCTTGAGTCTCTGCGGCAGATCATCTTTCTCGTCGGTCCGGATGCACCCGCTGGTGACGTAGACGAGCCGCTGACCATCCTTTTCGATGATTCCGAACCCCGTGATGCGCAGGCCCGGATCGACGCCGAGGATGCGCACCCCGGGATCAGTCCTCGTCGAGAACAGCGCTGGTGTAGACCTCTTGCACGTCGTCGAGGTTCTCCAGGGCGTCCAGCAGCTTCTGCATCCTGGCCGCGTCGTCGCCGACGAGCACCGTTTCGGTCCCGGGTTTCATGATGATTTCGGCGAATTCGGGCTTGAGACCGGATTTCTCGAGGGCTTCCTTGACCGCGACAAACTCATTGTTCGGCGCGGTGATGACCTCGATGGAGCCGTCGTCGTTCGCGACGACGTCCTCGGCCCCGGCATCGATCGCGACTTCCATCACCTTGTTCTCGTCGGTTCCTGGCGCCAGCACCAGCTGTCCGCAATGCTTGAACATGAACGCGACCGATCCGTCGGTACCGAGATTGCCCCCGAACTTCGCGAACGCGTGGCGCACGTCGGCGACCGTACGGGTGCGATTGTCGGTCATGCAATCGACGATCACTGCCGCGCCCGAAATACCGTAGCCCTCGTAACGGATCTCCTCGTAGTTGACCCCCTCGAGCTGGCCGGCGCCGCGCTTCATGGCGTTCTCGATGGTGTCCTTCGGCATGTTCTGGTCGCGTGCCTTGTCGATCGCGAGACGTAGCCGGGGGTTGCTGCCAGCGTCTCCGCCGCCGAGTCGGGCGGAAACGGTGATCTCCTTGATCAGGCGGGTGAAGACCTTGCCGCGCTTGGCATCCGTCGCGGCCTTCTTGTGCTTGATGTTCGCCCACTTGCTGTGACCAGCCATGACTGTCTCTGCTACTCGATTCGAATGGGAAATGTTGTCGGCGTAGTCGGCGTGACCGGACCGGACAGCGCGATTGGTATACTTTTCAGAAGTTTATCACCGCCCCTCCGGAGCTTGCCATGCCCGAACCGATGCTCGTCGCAAAATCCGAGCGCAGTATCTTCCTCCTCCCGGAGCTCGCGAATCGCCACGGGCTGATTACCGGGGCGACCGGCACCGGCAAGACCGTCACGCTGCAACGTATCGCCGAACAGTTCAGCCGCGACGGGGTGCCGGTATTCATGTCCGACGTGAAGGGTGACCTCGCCGGATTGTCGCAACCGGGCGTCTGGAATCCCAAGCTGAAGGAGCGCGCGGACAAGCTCGGCATGGGCGATCTGGAGTTCGCTGCGTTCCCAGTCACGTTCTGGGACGTGTGGGGCATGTCCGGGCACCCGGTCCGGGCAACCATCTCCGAGATGGGCCCGTTGCTGCTCGGCCGGATGCTGAACCTGAACGACATCCAGCAAGGCGTGCTTTCTCTCACTTTCAAGATCGCTGACGACAAGGGCCTGCTGCTGCTCGATCTGAAGGATCTGCGAGCGATCATCCAGTTCGTGGGCGAGAACGCGAAGACATTCACGACCACCTACGGCAACGTGTCGGCTGCCTCGATCGGGGCCATCCAGCGCGGCCTGCTCGAACTGGAGCAGCAGGGGGGCGACAAGTTGTTCGGTGAGCCGTCGCTCGATCTCGACGACCTGATGCAGACCGGCGCCAAGGGCTATGGGGTGATCAATATCCTCTCCGCAGACAAGCTCATGAACACGCCGAAGATCTACGCCACGTTCCTGCTGTGGCTCCTCTCGGAATTGTTCGAGCACCTGCCGGAGGTGGGGGATCCGCCGCAACCCCGGCTCGTGTTCTTCTTCGACGAAGCGCACTTGCTGTTCAACGATGCTCCGGGCGCTCTGCTCGACAAGATCGAGCAGGTGGTCCGATTGATCCGCTCCAAGGGCGTTGGCGTCTATTTCGTAACGCAGAACCCGCTCGACGTGCCCGATACCGTGCTGGGTCAGCTCGGCAATCGGGTGCAGCACGCATTGCGCGCGTTCACGCCCCGCGACCAGAAGGCGGTCAAGACTGCGGCCACTACGTTGCGCGCCAATCCGAAGCTCGACGTCGAGCAGGCCATCACCGAGCTGGGCGTGGGCGAGGCGCTCGTCTCCTTCCTCGACGAAAAGGGTCGCCCCGAAATGGTGGAGCGCGCCTTCATATGCCCGCCGTCGAGCCGCATCGGACCGGCGACAGAGGCAGAACGCGCAGCGGTGATCAGGGGCTCCGCGCTGTTCGGACACTATGAACAGGTCGTCGATCGCGAGTCGGCCTACGAAAAACTGCGGGATCGACGCGCCGCCGGGGAACCCGTGGCGCCCGGTGGCTCGGGAGGACCCACGAGCCCGGCAACGGCCGGGGGCGGCATATTCGGGTCCCTCGGCGACATTCTCTTTGGCAGGGCCGGTCCACGTGGCGGACACTCGCCGGGCGTGTTCGACGCAGCAGCAAAGAGCGCTGCGCGGTCCGTGGGTTCCGCGGTCGGGCGCGAGATCGTGCGTGGCGTGCTGGGCTCCATCCTCGGCGGATCCTCGACAACGCGACGGCGCCGCTAGCCGTCGTGGTCACGGGCTCCACAGGCGCCGCGCATCACCCTGCCGCGGTGGGCACTGTACTGGTGTTTCTCGCAGCGGTGGGCTTTTCGATCAAGGCGATCCTGGTCAAGATCACCTACGGGTACGGAGTGGACGCAGCCACTTTGCTCGCGTTGCGCATGCTCTTTTCGGCGCCCTTCTTCGCGATCCTGGCCTGGTTTCAGGGCCGCGGCGCGCCACCTACTGCGGTCACCCGGCGCGATTGGGGGCACCTCGCACTGCTCGGCTTCACCGGCTACTACCTCGCCTCGTGGCTCGATTTCCTCGGGCTTCAGTTCGTCACCGCCGGTTTCGAGCGCCTGGTCTTGTTCCTCTACCCGACGATGGTCGTCCTGCTTTCGGCTTGGTTCCTGCGCGAACGCCTGCGGCGACGTCACCTCGTGGCACTGGCGCTCTCGTATGGCGGAATCGGACTGGTGTTCGTGGACCAACTACGCGCGACGGGTTCCCATGGCGACCTCGTCCTCGGCGGTTCCCTGGTGTTCGCGAGTGCGTTCGTCTATTCCGTGTACCTCATCGGGTCGTTCAAGGTGATCCATCGCTTCGGAGCAGTGCGCTTTACGGCGTGGGCCATGTTGATCGCGGCGGGGGCAGCGTTGACTCAATTCGTCGCCACTCACCGCATGTCAGCGCTCGACCTGCCACCGGCTGTCTACGGCTGGTCGCTCGTCATGGCGATCGTCGCTACGGTGCTGCCCGCACTGTTGATGTCGGAAGGATTACGGCGCGTCGGCGCCAATCACGCCGCCCTCGTCGGATCGATCGGACCCGTCGTGACGCTGTTCCTCGGTTGGGGATTCCTCGGGGAACCACTGGGCTGGCTGCAACTGGGCGGCGCGGTGCTCGTGCTGAGCGGCGTTCTGCTCGTCAGCGTGCGCAAGCGGTGATCGGTCCGTCAACTGCCTCGGCTCTCGGTCAGCGCCTGGTACACGAGGTTCTGGATCAGGACCTCCTGGTGTTCTCCGAGATTCTCGAATCGCACGCCGTAGCCGAATTTGCCCTTGCTTTCCTCAGCGCCTGCTCGAACATTGCGAATGGATCCGGCGGTTTCGATCTTCACTTCCCGATTGCCAGGTTGGATTCGAATCGAGAAAGCGAAGCGCAGCGTTTCGTCGCGCTGCCCGACCTTCGTCGCCGCTTCGATGAAGCCTCCGGTTGCGCTCAGATTGGTGAATCGCGCCGTCACCGTCACCCCGTCCGCCCCGCTGACTTCAACGGGGACGTCCACTGCAGCCCGCAAAGCCTCCCGCACGAGCGCTCCGGAGATCTTGGACGGAAACGACAGGTGCATGTAGAACATCGGGCTGAGGAATATCCTTAACACGACGCACGAGAACGCGAATACGTGGACTCCGGCCAGAGCCCGGATAACCACCGTCGCCTCCTGTGGCAGCGCGACCGAAAGTCCATTTTCGAAAGGAACGCGGACGATCAGGTATTCGTCCTTCACGAAGCCGATCAGCGTCGTGACATAGTGCGCGGAATTTACACCCGCGTTGACTTGCAGTTGCAGGCGTGCGCCGACCTGAAGACGCATCTCTTCAAAGCTGAACCCCTCCGCCTTGACCGATCGATCCAACCCAACGAGCTGATCCATTCGAAACTGCGATTTCGCCTCAAATAGTTGGTAGGCAGGCGATCGGAACCGCTCTGGAAAGCTCTGCCCGCAGTTCGCCCATGACGCTTGTTAGTGTTTACGGCGTGCCGAGCCCGCTTCTTTAGCCCCTATGGCCGAATAGCCGAAACGACCGGTCGGGCTCCACGGCAAGCTGCCCGCAGTCAGGGCGCGGCGGAGTCGGCGAGGAGGCCCAGGCGCTCGAGATCGAGGCGTAGTGATCGCGCATCGAGGAAGTGAACTGCCGTCAGTCCAAGAGCGAGCGCCGCAACGACATTGGCCCGGGTGTCGTCGATGAAGACGGTCCGGGCGGCATCGAGTCGATTGCGCTCGAGGGCCAGACGAAAGATCCGGGGGTCCGGTTTGGCGACCCGTACTTCACCGGAAACCACAATGTCCTCGAACCAGTCGAGAAACCCGAAGCGCTGGCGGGCGACAGGAAAGGTCTCGGCCGACCAGTTGGTCAGCGCAATCAGACGATGACCGCGCGCGCGCAACTCCGCGAGGATTGCTAGCGTTTCCGGGAAAGCATCGCCCAGCATCTGCGGCCAGCGGTCCTTCCAGAGGGCGATCAGATCCGCGTGGTGCGGGAACTGCCGCTGACGCTCGGCAACCGCATCTGCGAATGGCAATCCGCCGTCCATCTGGTGGTTCCACTCGGGTGGGCACACCTGCGTAAGGAAAGTCTCCATGGCGTCGAGTTCGGGGCCGAACACCGGCGCATAGAGATAGCGCGGGTTCCAGTCGATGAGCACCCCGCCCAGATCGAAGATGATCGCGTCCAAGGCCGCCCTGCCGAGAGTCGCGTCAGACGTTGAACCGGAAGTGCATCACGTCGCCATCGCGCACGATGTACTCCTTGCCTTCGAGGCGCATTTTTCCTGCCTCCTTGGCCCCGTGTTCACCCTTCAGGGCGACGTAGTCGTCGAGACCGATGACTTCGGCGCGGATGAACCCTTTCTCGAAATCGGTATGTATCGCTGCGGCAGCGCGGGGCGCCGTATCGCCCTTATGAATGGTCCAGGCCCGCACTTCCTTCTCGCCAGCCGTGAAATAGGTCTGCAATCCGAGCAGGGTGTACGCCGTGCGAATCACGCGATTGAGGCCCGGCTCGTCCATACCGGTGTCGGCGAGAAACACCTGCTTGTCCTCGTCCGACAGATCGGCGATTTGGGCCTCGAGCGCAGCACAGATCGCAACGACGGGCGCCCCTTCACGGGCCGCTCGCTCGCGCACTCGATCGAGCAACGGATTGTCGACGAAGCCCCCGACCTCTGCCACGTTGGCGACGTACATGGCCGGCTTCATCGTGAGTAGAAACAGTGGCCGCACGACGGCGAGTTCTTCCTTCGACAGATCGATCGTCCGTGCAGGCCGAGCCTGGTCCAGCACCGGTTGCAATTTCTCGAGCACGGCGACAAGTCGTTGCGCCTCCTTGTCGCCGCCCGTCTTCGCCACCTTCACATTCTTGGCGAGCTGCTTTTCGACAGTGGCGAGATCGGCGAGTGCCAGTTCGGTATCGATGACTTCGATGTCGGAGATCGGATCGACCTTGCCCGCCACGTGAATCACGTTGGGATCGTCGAAGCAGCGCACCACATGCGCAATGGCGTCGGTCTCACGGATCGTGGCGAGAAACTGATTGCCGAGCCCTTCCCCTTTGGAAGCCCCGGCGACCAATCCGGCGATGTCGACGAATTCAACGGTGGCCGGGAGCACTCTCTGCGGTTTGGCGATCGCTGCAAGTTGTACGAGCCGCGGATCCGGCACCTCTACGATGCCGACATTGGGCTCGATGGTGCAGAAAGGATAGTTCTCAGCCGCGATGCCCGCCTTGGTGAGCGCATTGAACAAGGTCGATTTGCCCACGTTGGGCAAACCGACGATTCCGCATTTCAGGGCCATGTATGGATACTCGATTCAGCGCTTCGGTTGATCGGTGTGCAGCTTCAGCATCGCCGCTTCGGTATTGCCATCGAGCAGCAGCGGCCAGACGTCCAGTCCGCGGTCAATGGCGGCATCGATCGCATCGTCCTCCTCCTTGCGGGGCTTCTCGAGCACGTAGTTGATGACCTGGGCACGATCCCCGGGGTGACCGACGCCGATGCGCAATCGCCAGAAATCGGCGCCCAGGTGCGCGATTATGTCCTTCAGGCCATTGTGCCCGGCGGCTCCGCCACCCTTCTTCAGTTTTACGCCGCCAGGCGGAAGATCGAGTTCATCGTGCACCACCAACATTTCCTGCGGCTCGATCTTGTAGAAGCGCGCGAGCGCGGCCACCGAGCGTCCGCTCGCATTCATGAAGGTCGATGGTTCGAGCAACCAGCATTCCCGACCGCGTGCGCTCACCCGCGCCACGAGGCCGTGGAAACGCGGTTCCATCCGCAGTCCGGCACCATGCGCGTCCGCCACGCGATGAACGAACCAGAAGCCCGCGTTGTGCCGCGTCGCCTCGTATTCGCGCCCCGGATTGCCGAGTCCCACTACCAGCCGCATGTCGTTTCGTCCGTCGCATTGCGGGAAAAAGGCCCGCGCGGGAATCGCTCCCGGCGCGGGCCTCAAGCCATTCCCGAGGAAATGGCGGACTACTTCTTCTCGTCCTTGTCCTTCTGCGCGACCGCGGGAACCGCCGCGACCGACTGCGCCGCTGCAGCAGCGCCTTCAGCCTCTTCTTCCTTGGCGCCGCTCGGAACCTGGATGGTGGCAACGACCTGATTGTCACCCCGCTTGAACTGCACGGATTCCACACCCTTCGGAAACGCGAGGTCGGCCAGGTGGACCGAATCGCCGAGTTCGACGTTGGTCAGGTCGACCTCGATGAACTCGGGCAGATCGGCCGGCAGGCAGGTGATCTCGATTTCGTTCAATACGTGGCTGATGATGCCGTGGCCGAGCTTCACGCCTGGAGAATTCTCGGCATTGACGAAGTGCAAGGGCACTTTGACGTGGATCTTCTCGTCCGCGGCCACGCGCTGGAAATCCACGTGCTGCACCATCTGGCGCCACGGGTGCATCTGCACGTCGCGCAGCAGCACCTGCTGGCTCTCGGCGCCGATCTTCATCGTCAGAATCGAAGCGTGGAACGCTTCCAACTTGAGATGCCGCGACAGCGCATTGTGGTCAAGCTCGATCGCCTGGGCAGGCTGCCCGCCTCCATAGACGATGCCCGGGGTCCGGCCGGTGTTGCGCAGGCGGCGGCTCGCACCCGTTCCCTGCAACGATCGCGGAATCGCGACGACTTCGATAGACATGGTTTTCTCCTTTGTCAGACGCCTGCCGCGACCAGCCGACGTCGTCCTTCGACAGGACGGCTCGTGCCGTCCCACGTTTCGAGTTCATTGCTCCGAACTCACTCCATGAACAACGAGGACACGGAATCTTCGTTGCTGATTCTCAGCATCGTCTCTGCGAGCAAACCGGCGATGGGAAGCTGGCGGATGCGCTTCGATCGCTGCGCTTCCTCGCGCAGCGGAATCGTGTCGGTCACTACCAGCTCGTCGAGCACCGAGGTCTCGATCCGCTCCACCGCCTTGCCCGACAATACCGGATGCGTACAGTACGCCAGAACCTTCTGTGCGCCCTTGTCTTTCAGCGCTGCCGCGGCCTCGCACAACGTGTTCGCCGTGTCGACCATGTCGTCCATGATCACGCACGTGCGGTCGGCCACGTCCCCGATGATGTTCATCACAGTGGATACGTTGGGCCGCGGACGACGCTTGTCGATGATTGCAAGATCGGACTCGAGCCGTTTGGCAAGCGCCCGGGCGCGAACCACGCCTCCCACATCGGGCGATACGACCACCAGGTCCTGGTGCCCGTTCTTCCAGATGTCGCCGAGCAGGATGGGTGCAGCGTAGATATTGTCGACCGGGATGTCGAAGAATCCCTGGATCTGGTCGGCATGCAGATCCATGGTGAGCAATCGGTCCACGCCCGCAGCCTGGAGCATGTTTGCCACGACCTTCGCGCTGATGGCGACGCGGGCGGACCGCGGCCGGCGATCCTGGCGCGAATAACCGAGGTACGGCACCGCTGCGGTGATGCGGCCCGCAGAAGAGCGGCGCAGCGCATCCACGATCAGCATTACCTCCATCAGGCTGTCGTTCGTGGGCATGCAGGTGGACTGAAGCACGAATACGTCCTTGCCGCGCACGTTCTCGAGCAGTTCCACCATCACTTCGCCGTCGCTGAAACGACCCACGGTTGCACGCCCGAGATGGATATTGAGATGTTTGCACACCTCCTCGGCCAGCCTCGGATTGGCGTTGCCGGTGAACACCATCAGGCTGTCGTAGGCCTTGGGGGCGTCGTGGGAGCGGGTGCTGAGTCGCAACATCAGGCGTCAGGAAACTTTCAAACGATAACCGCGTTGCTTCGACTAGACGATGCCACCCTTCGCCCTGCTGTTTCGCGTCGGATGCCATACCGCTTCAGGGTCACCCGAAAATCTGGCTGGGGAGGAAGGATTCGAACCTTCGCATGCCGGAATCAAAATCCGGTGCCTTAACCAGCTTGGCGACTCCCCAAGAAATCTATCAATCCTCGACAAGTGCCCGCAGTGGGTGCTCTTCGAGGCCTCGCGCCAAAAACCCTCCGAATTCCTCAGGCTTTCGAGCCAAGACCTCGCGCGCCTCATGTTCGGTATCGAAGCTGCAGAATACGCAAGCTCCAGAGCCCGTCATGCGCGCATCCCCGAATCCGGCCAGCCAGTCAAGACCACGCGCGACTTCAGGGTGCATCTTCCGGACCACGCCCTGGAGGTCATTACGCCCCCCGAAAGCGGTCCGCCATTGACGCCAACCCGTTGAAAAGGCCGCTATTCTGATGGCATCGCTATTTCGTGTCAAATCCGGATGGGAGAACACCGAGGCAGTGGAAACCAGCACGGGCGGCACGATCACAACGTACCACTCGGGCGGCAGAGTCACCGGCGACAGACGCTCCCCGACCCCTTCCCCGAATGCATTGCGCCCAAAGACGAACACGGGCACGTCGGCACCGAGCGGCAATGCAATGCGCTGCAGTTCGGCACGCCGCAACCCCGTGGCCCAGAGCCGATTGAGGGCGATGAGGGTGGTCGCGGCGTCGGAACTGCCCCCACCAAGGCCGCCGCCAACGGGCAAATGCTTTTCGACGAAGACGTCGACGCCCAGGTTCGTCCCCGATTCCCGCTGCAGCAGACGCGCCGCCCGCACGATCAGGTCGGTGTCCTCGGGCACGTCCGCCACGTCGTTCATGCGCCGTATCGCACCGTCTTCGCGCACGCGAAAACCGATTCGGTCGGCAATGTCGATGAGGCGAAATACTGTCTGGAGCTCGTGAAATCCATCCGATCGTCGGCCGGTCACGTGCAGGAAAAGATTGAGCTTCGCTGGTGCCGGATAGTACTCGGCTGCGCTCATGGAAGAGTCTTGCCCGGATCGCGCCAGCGCGACACGATGAGGCGTACTTTCAATCCGGCGTGGTCGAGGTCGATTCGCGAGGGTAGGACATCGATCCCCACCGTCGTGTAAGCAAGATAGCTGATATTCCATCCGTTCTGCTCGATCACGGTGGGGCGACCGTTCGCATCCAGTTCGATTCTGGTCGGCGCCGAGCCCGGGGCGGGGCGCGCGAACAGCCAATGGCGGAGCTCTTCGAGCGGAAGGTCCCATCCCAGCACTGCGCGCGCAAGCGACTCTGCATCGGGTTCGCTGTAGGTCTTTCCATCCGACGTGACCATCGACGCGCCTTCCGGACCTTTGGAAAGGCGGGCGTAGAACAATCCGGCGGGGCCGTAGAGCTCGAGGCGATCGCGGCCGTCCGCATGGTTCCAGCGCAAGCTGCCGCTGTAGCCTTCCCCTTCGTAGCGCACGGCCATGCGCCCGGTCAGCTCGAATCGCTCTGCAGTCGGTCTGCCTTCGACGACCCCTTCGGGGCGCGTCCACAGCGAGCACGATCCCAGCAGGAGAGTCGCCGCGGCGCCGGCGACCGCCACGCGCAGGAAAGCGCGCACCGCTCGTAGTCCTCAGTTGAGGAACTTCTTCATCACTGCCTTGAGCTCGTCGTTGCTGGGGTGATCCTTGATGGAGCCACGCCAGAGTTGTTCGGCTTCCGATTTCTTGCCCTGCGCCCACAGCACCTCGCCGAGGTGCGCCGCGATCTCCGGATCAGGACGCTGGGTATAGGCGCGCTTCAGGAAATCGAAGCCGTCGTTGAGGTTGCCCATGCGATAGAACACCCAACCCATGCTATCGAGGATGAACGGGTCGTCGGGAGACAGCTTCATGGCCTCCTCGATGAATTCGCGCGCTTCCTTGAGGCGGATGTTGCGATCGGCGAGGGTATAGCCGAGGGCGTTGTATGCCTGCGCATGATCGGGTTTCAACTGGATGAGGCGCTTCAGCTTTGCTTCCAGCACGTCGAGCCGATCGATGCGTTCCGCCGCCATGGCGTAGTCGTACAGAAGGTCCGGATGATCCGGCTGTTTTTCGAGCGCAGCCCCGAGCAGGTCGAACGATTCCTGATACTCCTTCGCTTCGCGCAGCAACTGCGCTTCCGCTTGCGTCAGTTGGGTGCGTTGCTGGGGATTCTGGACCTCGACGTGCTGCAGGTAGCTGCGCGCTTCGGGAAGTTTGTTCTCGCCCGCGAGAATGAACGCATAGCGCGCCGCGGCCGGCACGACCTGGTCGCCGGTGGCTACTTTGCTGTACCAGTCGAGCGCTTCGTCAGGATGCTTCAGTTGTTCCGCCACCTGTCCAAGGTAGTAACGCAGCGAATCGCTGTCGCGGTAGTTGAGCTCGAGGGCCCGCTTGAACTTGAGTTCGGCCGTGTCATAGTCGTTCATCTGCAGTGACAGCAGTCCGATGGTCACGGCGACGTCGGCGTTGTTGGGCGAATCCTGTTCGATACGCTGAAACTCGCGACGAGCCGGGTCGATGCGCTTGTCGGCGACCAGCAGGCGCGCATAGTTGAGGCGCGCGTCGCGGGCGGTCGGATTGGCTTCGAGGAACGTCTGGAGAAAGTCGATCGCCTTGGCGTTCGACTCGCGTTGCAGG
Source organism: Burkholderiales bacterium (assembly GCA_038324085.1). Taxonomy (GTDB): domain Bacteria; phylum Pseudomonadota; class Gammaproteobacteria; order Burkholderiales. Next base: position 56,525 of record JBBQHP010000016.1, on the reverse strand, counting down.
ACCTGGGCATTGACCAACGCTGCGGGCTCCCAGTCCGGACGCAGCTTGAGAGTCTGGCTTGCTTCCTGTCCGGCCGCGTCGATCTTGCCCGCAACCAGGGCCGCCTGGGCAACCGAGAAGTGAGCCTCGGGCACTTCGGGATAGGGTGCCGCCAGTTCGCGAATCAGCGCATACACAGCCGATTTGTCGCCATAGCGTCCAAGCAGTGGAATCAACTGCATGAAGGCGGGTCCGACCCCCGCCTTGTCGGCCGCAAGCAACTTCTGAAGATAGGGCTTGGCGTCGCCAAGCTTGTTGTTGCTCACCAGCACCGATACGAGAGCCTGCCGCGCCGGTGCGGAATTGGGGTCGACCTCGACCCAAAGACTCGCCGCCTCGAGCGCCAGATCATTAAACCGCCCGTATATCGCGATCTCGGTGGCCCGTCGCGCTACTCGAGGATCGCGCGTGGTCGTGGCGATCTCCAGATACGCTTTCGCCGCGAGGCGGACGTTCCCGCGCTGACCGGCAATCTCTGCGAGGAGAAACTTGTAGAGCAGATCCCGCGTCAGTGCCTGCGCAGGGAGGCTGGCCTGTTTGTCGGAGGACGGGCCCAGCAAAGCCTCGGCGGCGCGGACATCGCCGTCGTCCGGGCCTTCGTCTCCTTCGACGACCGCATTCGCGGGCCCACCGGCCAGCAGTACCGCTGCGTGGCTCGCCGTGGGCAGGCCAGCTTTCGGATCATGCGCGCATGCCGGCAAAGAAACGGCGCACAAGGCGGCGAGTACGGCGAATATTCGATGAGTCCACATGGTTGCTGCCGATCGCTCGATGAGATTGTCAGAAAATCCGGCGCCGGCAACCGGCGGAGGCAGGGGGACTTCGCGAAGCAAGCCGTGAATTAGAGCTGAAGCCGCGGTCCGGGTTCTTGGACTTCGAGTTCAGTTTAGGTATATTTCGTATGCCCTACAAGCCGCGCTTGGGCCCTCGCGAAACATCCTGTCGCGCCCTGCCCGATTCTCTCGCAACACTCTGTATTCCAAGCTCGTGGAGCGCGCCACCCCCACTGACACGGCACCGATACTCGCCGCACGCGCCCTGTCGCGTGCATTCGGGGGCCGGCGTGCCGTGCGCGAAGTCACGTTGACGCTCGCTCGCGGCGAGGTCCTGGGCTTGCTCGGACCTAACGGCGCCGGCAAAACCACGACCATGCAGATGATTACCGGCAATCTTGCGCCTTCGGCGGGCGAGATCCAGGTGTGCGGCATCGATCTGCTCGATCATCCGATCGAAGCCAAGGGGCACATCGGCTACCTGCCCGAGACCCCACCGCTCTATCGCGACCTCACCGTCGATGAATACCTGCGCCTGGCCGCGCGTCTGCATCGCGTCCCCAAGGGGCGTCTTACCGACGCACTCGGGCGGGCCCGACAGCGTTGCGGCTTGACGGACATGGGTTCGCGCGTGATCGGCACGCTCTCGAAGGGGTATCAGCAACGGGTTGGAATTGCGCAGGCCATCGTGCACGACCCCGACCTCGTGGTGCTGGACGAACCCACGGTCGGCCTCGATCCGAATCAGATTCGCGAGATCCGAACGTTGATTCGTGAACTCGGCACCGATCACGCCGTGATCCTCTCCACGCACATCCTTCCGGAGGTGGAGACCGTCTGTGACCGCGTGCAGATCCTGCACCAGGGAGAACTTGTCTATACCGATACCATCGCGGCGCTGAAGCAGTTCCGCGGCGGGCATGCACTCACCGTGGAGTTCCGGCGGCCGCCGGCGGCGGACGCGCTGTGTGCGATAGCGGGCATAACGGCCTTGGAAGCGTTGTCAGCCCATCGTTTTCGTTTGTTCCACGAAGCCGGCACCGAACCGGCCGAGTCGATCGTCAAGGCGTCGGTCGATCAGGACTGGGGATTGATCGAGGTGTCGCCGGTCGAGACCACACTGGAGGAGGTTTTCGTGCATCTCACGCAGAGCGACGAGGGGTCCGTGCCGACATGATCTTCACGATCACGGCAAAGGAACTGCGCGCATTGTTCAAAACGCCGCTCGCGTGGGTCGTGCTTGCGGTGGTCCAGGTCATCCTCGCGTGGCTGTTCCTGGTTCGACTGGATAGTTACCTCGAACTGCAGCCCCAACTTGCGCAGTATCCGAATCCGCCTGGGGTGACTGAATTCGTCGTGGCACCCATGTTCGGGTCGGCGACAGTGGTGCTGCTGATGATCGTGCCGTTGCTGGCGATGCGTCTGATCGCGGAGGAGCGGCGCAATCTGACGCTCACGTTCCTCGTGTCCGCGCCGATATCGGCCACCCAGATCGTGCTCGGGAAATTTCTCGGCTTGATTGTGTTCCTGACCATCGCCAGTGGCCTGATGGGTGCGATGGCGCTGTCGCTCCTGGTGGGCGGCAAGCTGGACCTCGGCCTTCTGGCTGCCAACTTGGCGGGCTTCGTGCTGCTCACCGCGGCCTTCTCGGCGGTGGGGCTGTACCTGTCGTCCGTCACGTCGAATCCGGTGGTCGCGGGCATTGCGACTCTCTCCAGCCTGCTGGTGCTGTGGATCGTGGACATGGGTGCAAGCGACCCGGGAAGCGTGCTGCATCTGATCTCGCTGATGCGGCACTACGAGAATTTCGCTAAGGGCGTGATCCATACCGGCGACGTCGCGTATTTCGTTCTGCTGATCGCTTTGTTCCTGTGGCTGGCCGCGCGCCGACTCGATCGGGACCGCTTGTCCACATGATCGCGAGCCGTCGCCTGCGGTTGCAGTTGCTGGCCCAGAATGGTCTGTTCGCGGCGCTGCTGATTGCCGCCGCGATCCTGCTTGCACACGTTGCCCAGCAGCACGCCAAGCAGTGGGACATTACCCAGAATTCGCGCAACAGCCTGAGCGAAGGCAGCGTCCAACTGCTGAAGAAGCTCTCCGGACCGGTGACGGTAACTGCCTATGCGCCGGAACGCGATGCGAACCTGGGGGATATCCGACGCCTGATCGCCGACTTCATCGCTCGCTACCAGATCATCAAGCCGGATATCTCGCTTGCATTCATCGATCCGCGCGAACAGCCAAAGCTTGCCAAGGATGCCGGCGTCCAGATGCCCGGAGAGATGGTCGTGGAGTACGCCGGTCGCCGCGAGCATCTCACCACGCTCGACGAACAGGCGCTCACGAGCATGCTCACGCGGCTCGCGCGCAATCGCGACCGGCTGGTGATGTTTCTCGACGGCCATGGCGAACGCAAGCCCGACGGCATCGCGAATCACGACCTCGGCACGTTCGGCAAGAGATTGGCGGCAGCGGGAATCAAGACCAACACGGTTCGACTGGCCGAAGTACAGGATGTGCCTGCCAATGCGGCGCTGCTGGTGATCGCCTCGCCGCAGGTGGATCTCCTGCCGGCTGAAGTTGCCAAGATCCACAGATTCCTGGAAGGCGGGGGGCACCTCTTGTGGATGATCGACCAGGAGCCGTTGCACGGTCTTCAGCCGATCGCGGATTATCTCGGCATCCAGCTCTCGCCCGGCATCGCGGTTGATCCTGCGGCACAGGCACTGCGGCAGCCGGCAACCCTGGCGGTCAGTTCGGCTTACGGGCAGCAGCATCCAGCGCTGCGCGGCTTCACGCTGAGCACCGCGTTCCCCTTTGCGCGTCGCATTGCCTACGCGGAGGGCAACAAGACCTGGCGCTTCACCCCGCTCGTGCAAGTGGCGCAGACCGGCTGGCTCGAGACATCACCCGTCGGTGATTCGGTCGCTTTCGACAAGAATCGCGACGTTCCCGGGCCGATCACCGTGGCGTCCGCCCTCGAGCGTGAGATCCAGGGTCGAGACCAGCGCATAGTGGTCACGGGTAGCGGGCATTTTCTCGCAAACACCTATATTGGGCTTCTGGGGAATCTCGACCTCGGAATGAATCTGGTCAATTGGCTGGCCGGCGACGACGATCTGGTGACGATCCAGGCGCGCCCGCTGATCGACGGCAGCCTGCAACTGACGCGCGCTTCCCTGATATTCATCGCACTGTTCTTCCTCATCGCGTTGCCGGGTCTGTTTTTGTTCGCGGGAGGCATGATCTTCTGGCGCAGGCGCAAGGCTTGAAGCGCGGCCTTCTGGTCAACATCGTTCTCGCCTTGCTGGTGGCGGGAATCGGCGCCTGGCTCATGCTCGAGCCGGGTGAGAAGGTGGAATCCCAGCGAGCGCTGTCGACCAAGAAGCCATCCGAGGTCAGGCAGATCACCATAGAGCGCAAGGGATTGGCGCCGTTCGTGCTCCAGAACCACGATGGGAATTGGGTGCAGAGTGCCCCGTTCCGCGCCCGTGCCGATGCATCGAAAGTGCCGCGTCTGCTCGATCTGCTCCGCGCGCAGGCGAAGACGACCTACCCGGCCGCAGACCTCGCCAGGTTCGACCTGGACCAACCCTTCGCTCGGGTCAAGATGGATGATCAAGTGTTCGCGTTCGGAACGGTGAACGCGGTGACCAACGAGCAATACGTGCTGAGCGGAGATACCGTCTTTCTGGTATCCCCGGTGTATGGCTTCGCCCTGCCGACGCGGGCCGACAGTCTGGTTAGCCATATGCTCCTGGCCGACGACGAGATTCCGACCGGCTTCGCATTCCCGGGCGCCACGCTGGTACTGAGCGATGGAAAGTGGGTACGCACGCCACCGCCGGCCGATGCGGCGAAGCTTTCTCAGGACGACTACGTGCGCTGGGTGGATTCGTGGCGTTACGCATCCAGCCTGGCGACCACGACCGTCAGTGGCAATGCGTCCGATGAGATCGTGACGGTCTCGCTTCAGAGCGGCAAAACGCTCGAGTTTCGGGTGCAGAGCCGGAGGCCCGAGGTGCGCCTGCGCCGCATGGATGAGAACCTGGAATACGAGTTCGCGGCCGATACCGGTGCCAATCTGCTCGCGGCGGGACCCGCGGCCCACTAGCACATGCCCGAACTGCCGGAAGTCGAGACCACGCGGCGTTCGCTCGAGGCCGCGCTGGTGGGCCGTCGCATCGAGGAGGTCATAGTGCGCGACCGCCGCCTGCGTTGGCCGGTGCCACCCGGTTTCGAGGCTACCCTGATCGGGGCGCAGGTGCGATCGATTGCGCGGCGCGCCAAGTATCTGCTGATCGGCACCGATCGCGGTAACGTCATCATCCACCTGGGAATGTCCGGCAGCCTGTCCGTGGTGTCCTCGACCACGCCGGCGCGGTTGCACGATCACATCGACGTTCGTCTCGATGACGGAAGGGTCGTCCGATTCCGCGATCCACGGCGCTTCGGCAGCTGGCACTGGATCGAAGGCGACCCGTCCAGCCACCCATTGCTGGCGTCGCTCGCACCGGAGCCCTTCACCGCGGCATTCGACGGAACCTACCTGCACCGCGTCACACGCACGCGCAGTGCAGCCATCAAGCACATCCTGATGAACGGCGGCCTGGTCACCGGCGTAGGCAACATCTATGCGTCGGAAGCGCTGCATCGTGCTGCGATCAACCCCAAGACACAGGCCCGACGCTTGTCTGCCGAGCGTTGCGCAAAGCTCGCCGAAGCCATTCGGCATACGCTCGAACGGGCCATCGCCGCGGGCGGCAGCACTTTGCGCGACTACGTGGACGGACGCGGCAATCCCGGCGAGTTTCAGTTCGAACACGCGGTCTACGAACGCGCCGGCGAACCTTGCCCACGTTGCGGCGGAACGGTCAAGGGTTTTCGCCAGGGCCAGCGCTCGACCTACTACTGCCCGGGCTGCCAGCGCGCATAGCGCGTTACTTCGGCGCGAGTCCCCAGTTCCTGCCGTCGAAGCGCAGCAGCACCAGATCCTCGATCGGGTAGTAGTCCGTCTTGCTCGTCGTCACCCTGATGCCGGGGAACAGCATCGGGAATTCCACGTTGGTCATGCTGGTCGCCACCCGCATCACGTTCCCGCGCGTGAGATCGTCACCGCACTTCCTGAGGACATACTCGAGGGCTTGCGCAACCTGGTAACCGTGCGCTGCGATGCCGTCGTTGGCGTTGCCATCGTAGTACTTCCTTGCCCAATCGAGGTAGGCAAGGATTGCGACGTCCTGGGCGAATGCGATCGTGTCCGGTGCTTTCGCGTAATACGCGGAAATCAGCCCGGCGGCATTCTCGAGCCCGGCGGGCTCGAGAATGCCTCGCACCGAAGCACTGGCGACACCGGTGTAGTGCACCGGCTTCCAGCCGATCTCCGCCATCCTGCGTATGGCCTGCGAAGCGTGTTTGCCGGCCATTGCGCTCATCAGAGTGTCCGCGCCCGACGCCTTGAGTGACACGATCTGCGTGTCGACGGTGGGATCGCTCGCCTCATAGGTCTGCTCGGCCACGATCATTGTCTTGGCTTTGTCGCCGAGCGCGTCGCGGAAGCCCGCGACGTAGTCGCGGCCGTAGTCGTCGTTCAGGCTGAAGAGCGCGATCTTTGCATTCGGGCGTGTCTTGAGTATGTGCTGCGCGTACAGACTTGCCTCGTGCCGATACGAAGGCATCCAGCCCATCGTCCACGGATAGTGGGCATGGTCGCCCCAGGCACTGTCACCGCCGGCAACGAACAGCTGCGGCACACCTTTGGCGTTGAGATACTTCCTGACCGCCAGGTTTGTCGCGGTGCCGACCGAGCTGAACATGAGGAGGACGTTTTCCTGTTCCACGAGGCGACGCACGTGCTCGACCGTCCTGGGCGGCATGTAGGCATCATCCAGACTCAGTAGTCTGACCTTGCGGCCGTTGATGCCGCCCGCCGCGTTCACCGCGGCAAAGTATGCGATCTGCGCCTTGCCGATCGTGCCATACGCGGACGCCGGCCCGCTGTACGGAATGGTCTGGCCGATGAGGATTTCGGTATCGGTGACTCCGGGCCCATAGTGCTTCTCGGCGGATCCGGATGACGGCGCCAGGATGATGGCCACGGCGGCCAGCGCCGGCAGTAGCGGTCGTATCGGCAAGTTCGATCTTCCGTGTCAGGCCGGGTCGGCCAGCGGTTGCGTCAGGCGGCGATATTTCGATTCGAGTTGTTCGCGCGATTCGGTCCCATCCGGATCAGGAACGATGCAATTCACCGGGCAGACCTCCACGCACTGCGGCTCAGGGAAGTGACCCACGCATTCGGTGCACATGGTGGGCTCGATGACGTAGATCGTTTCACCCATCGAGATCGCCGCATTCGGGCATTCGGGCTCACAAACGTCGCAATTGATGCACTCGTCGGTAATAAGCAGGGCCACTATGCCCTCCCTTCAGGTTTCCGCCTTGGCCTTCAGACGCTCGACCAGTAGCGGATTTACGAACGCAGAACAGTCGCCTCCGAGCTGGGCAATCTCGCGCACCATCGTCGCGGAGATGAACTGGTATTGCTCCGCCGGCGTAAGAAACAGCGTCTCCACGTCGGGATAGAGTTTTCGATTCATGCCGGCCATCTGGAATTCGTACTCGAAATCCGACACGGCACGCAGCCCTCTCAGGATGATCCTGGAGTCCACGCTGCGGAGAAACCCCATCAACAGGCCGGAGAAACCGCGCACTTCTACGTTCGGGTACGGCGCGAGCACCTCCTGCGCCATGGCCACGCGCTCTTCCAGCGTGAAAAAAGGGTTCTTCACGCGGCTCGCCGCGATCGCGACAACCACATGGTCGAACAGTTGGGCCGCGCGACGGACAAGGTCTTCGTGGCCACGGGTGATCGGGTCAAACGTCCCGGGGTATACCGCTCGTCTCATTTTCTTGGCGCTCGATGAGGTGGGCATGGACCTGCCCGGCCGCGAGGCGGCGCAATATCGACCATCCTGCCCCCGGATCCACCGGCCGGGGGGCTTCGAGGTACACACGGGCACCCGGAGCCAGGCGATCGACCACCTTCGACAGGACGCTCGTGTGGTCCGCGCCCGCGAACGGCGGGTCGATGAACACCACGTCGAACCGGCGCTTGTCGAAGCGAACGAATTCTAGCGCATCGCCGGCGATCACCTCGATGGCCGGCAGTTCGAGCAAGCGGGCGTTGTCTCGCAGGGCCTGAATCGCGGCAGCGTCGCGCTCGACGAGCACGACCGGATTCGAGTAGCGCGACGCCGCCTCGAAACCGAGCGCACCGCTGCCTGCGAATAGATCGAGACAGGCGCACCCCGTCAGATCCTGCCCCAACCAATTGAACAGGGTCTCGCGCACCCTATCCGGGGTGGGCCGCAGACCGGGCCGCTCCGGAAATCGGATGACGCGACTGCGATGCGTTCCGCCCACGATCCGAACTCGATTGGGAGCCCCGCCATCCGGCCGTGGCCTGCGCGTTCCGCTCACTGCGATGTGGCTTGGCCGCCCACCACGACGGTCACCATCTTGTCCGGATCCACGCGCCGCCGGAACGCGTCCTTGATCTGCGCCACCGTCACCGCTTCGATCCTCGGTACGAATCGATCCAGATAATCGATGGAAAGATCGTAGAAACCAATTATCGCGAGATAGTCGTGGATCTTCTTGTTGCTATCGATCCGCAGCGGAAAGCCGCCAACCAGATTCTGCTTCGCAGCTACGAGTTCCGCGTCGGTCGGTCCGTCGTCGACATAGTGCCGCAGGGTATCGCGCACGACCGCGAGCGCCTGTTGCGCCTGCTCCTTGCGCGTCTGGAGGCCGATCTGGAACGGCCCCGGTTCTGCATACGGCGCGAAATAGCTGTAGGCACTGTAGGCGAGGCCCCGCTTCTGCCGCACTTCCTCTACGAGCCGAGACGCGAATCCGCCTCCGCCAAGTATGTAGTTGCCTACGAACAGCGGGAAGTAGTCGGGGTCTTTGCGCTTCATGCCGGGCGCGCCGATCAGAATGTGACTCTGCGTCGCCGGATGATCGATGTCGAGTTCCACGGCAGCGTCGAGCGGCAGCACCGGCGGCAGCGGCGGCGACGCGGTTTCGGTCTTCGGCAGCGCGTCGGTCAACTGACGCGCGATCCCATCGGCCTCCGCGTGCGAGAGATCCCCAACGATCGCGACGACGGCGCGATTGGAGAAATAATGATCCGTATAGAATTTCCTGACCTGCTCGGCGGTGAGCAATCCGACGGTCTCGATTTCACCGGATCCGCGCAGTCCATAGGGATGATCGCGGTACACCGCGGTGAAGAACGCGCGCTCCGCGATCGACTCGGGCTTGAGACGCGCTTCCTTGAGACCGGCGATCAACCGGGAATTCTCGCGTTCGAGCACTGCGGGCGCGAACTCGGGCGCTTGCAGTATCTTGGCAAGCAGGGCGAGCGACTGGTCGCGCTCCGTGCTGTTGGATAGAGTGCGCAGCGTATAGCCCGCGCGATCGGGATCGAAACGGGATCCCAGTTTCGCTCCCACATCGGCCAGACGCTCGGCGATCTCGCTCTCGTCGAGACCGCCGGCACCGAGGCGCATGAGATTCAAGGTCATGCTCGCCAGACCGGAGGTGGCCTTGGTATCGCGGCTGAACCCTGCCGGGAAATCGACGCTCACATCGACGATGGGGAGCGCGCGGTTCTCGACGAAGAAGACACGGGCACCGTTAGCGAGCCGCCAGGAATCGATTGGCAGCATCGCCTGAGCGATGGCCGACATCGTGAAGACAAAGGCGCAGGCGATTCTTGCAATCAGGATCATGACGGCGTCTCGCCAGCTCACTCAGTTGGCAGGTGCCGCCGCACGCTGCACCAAAGCCTGTGGATCGAGCACTGCAACGGTCAGACGATCATCGACGAGATATTTGCGCGCGACTTCGCGAACCTGCTCGGGTGTGACCTCGCGTAGCTTACGCACCTGCAGATCGGCCGAGTCATAAGGCAACCCGACGGTGCTCAACATGCCCATCTGCATCGCCTGGTAGAACATCGAATCACGCTCGAAGACCTGCGCGGCGATCACTTGCGCCTTCACCCTTTTGAGTTCGACCTCGTTGACCCCTTCATCCACGATCTTTTGCAAGACCCCACGCAAAGCGGATTCCAGCGCGTCGACAGTTGTACCCGGCGCCGGCACGCCGTCCATGAAGAACATCCCGGGGCCTCGGCTCACGTCGTCGTAGTTGGCGCCGGCGCTGACCGCGGCCCGCGTTTGCCTCACAAGAGTGCGGTCCAGCCGCGCCGCATCGCTGCCGTCCAGCACCCCGGCGAGCATCGACAATGCATACGGTTCCCAGTCTTTCTCGAGATCTCGCAGCACGGGCACCTTCCAGCCCATGAGGAGATAGGGCAATTCGCCTGGACCTTTAACGGTAAGACGCTTCAAACCGCGCTGCGCTGGTTCGACCTCGGGCTTTCGAACCGGCAGATCGTGCGCCTTCAACGATCCGAACTTCTCCTGCGCGACACCGAAGACTTCCTTCGGTTCGACGTCTCCGACCACCACGAGCGTCGCATTGTTCGGCGCATACCAGCGCTGATACCACGCGCGCGCGTCCTCGACGGTCATGTTGTCGAGGTCGTTCATCCATCCGATGATCGGCGTCCGATAGGTACTCACGGTGTAGGTGACTGCCATCATCTGTTCATACAGCAGTGCACGCGGTTGATCGTCGGTGCGCAGTCGTCTTTCTTCCATCACGACCTTGATCTCCTTGCCGAATTCCTCGGCCGAGAGAGTGAGATTTTCCATGCGGTCAGCCTCGAGTCCGAGCGCGAGCGCCAGTTGAGACTTGTGCAATTGCTGGAAGTACGCCGTGTAGTCGCGACTGGTGAAGGCATTGTCGCGGCCTCCAGCAGCGGCGATGGCGCGTGCGAACATGTCGGGTGCGTTGCCCTTGGTGCCCTTGAACATCATGTGTTCGAGCACATGGGCGACCCCGGTGGTACCGGTGACTTCGTCCATGCTGCCGGCCTTGTACCAGACCATCGACGCTACCGTCGGTGCTCGATGATCCTCCATCACCACGATCTTCATCCCATTCGCCAGCGTATGTTCCCGGATATCACCCTGCGCTGCGATTGCGGGGAGTGCGACGAGCAGGAGGTTTCCTGCGATCAACGCAAAGGAAAGAGCGCTCGCGTACTTCATGTTGGCATGGTCCGGGATAATCAGAATAGAATTCCGTGGTCCAAGTGACTTCGCGGCCGAACGGCCCACGGGTAAAGGTCACAGGCGGGCATTGAGACACTCTATCAGCATGTTTGGTTTCCTCAAGAACAGCGAAAAAAAGTCAGACGAAGGCGACTCGAGCCGCGATCAACGTTCCTGGAGCGCACGGCTGCGTGACGGCCTTGCCGCGACGCGCGCCCGCCTGGGCGGGCAACTCTCGGGGCTCTTTTCTGCAGGAGGCAAGGTTGACGATGCCTTTTTCGAGGAGCTTGAAACGGTTCTGCTGTGTTGCGACGTCGGTGTCGCTGCCACCGCGCGATTGATCGAGGACACCCGCCTTCGGGTGCGCAAAGCCGGTGCCAGCGAACCGGCGCAAGTGCGTGAATTGTTGAAAGCGGCAATGCTCGCGCTGGTGGAACCGCTCGACAAGCCGTTCATTATCGGTAGCGAGAGGCCTTTCGTCATTTTGATGTCGGGAGTCAATGGTGCTGGCAAGACGACATCCATCGGCAAACTCGCACATCTGTTCCAGGCACAGGGTCTGTCGGTGGTGCTGGCGGCCGGGGACACCTTTCGGGCGGCTGCACGCGAGCAACTGGTCGAATGGGGTCGGCGTAACAACGTGACGGTCATTGCGCAGGAATCGGGCGATCCCGGCGCTGTCGTTTTCGACGCGATCCAATCAGCGCTCGCGCGACGCATCGACGTGGTGCTCGCGGACACCGCGGGCCGGCTGCCCACGCAACTCCACCTCATGGAGGAGTTGAAAAAGGTAAAACGCGTGACGGCCAAGGCCCTTCCGGGAGCGCCACACGAAACGCTCCTCGTGCTCGACGCCAATACCGGCCAGAATGCGGTCGCACAGGTGAAGGCGTTCGACGATGCGCTCGGACTGAGCGGTCTCATTCTGACCAAGCTCGACGGCACAGCGAAGGGTGGCGTGATCGCGGCGATCGCGCGCGAACGACCGATCCCCTTGAGATTCATCGGCGTGGGCGAGGGCATCGAAGATCTGCGACCCTTCGACGCCCGCGCTTTCGTCGACGCCCTGTTCGACTGAACGGGCAGATCCCAGCGTTCGTACGGGGGCGAATCTCGAGCGGTGATCCTTCTACAAGGAGTTGCAAAGCGCTACTCGGGCGGGCAGACGGCGCTGCGCGACGTGACGCTGCGGATCGAACGGGGTGAATTCGCTCTGCTCACCGGGGCCTCGGGCGCGGGCAAGTCGACGCTGCTCAAACTGATTGCCGCCATCGAACGACCGACAGCCGGCAGCGTGGTCGTGAGCGGTCAGAATCTCGGTAACCTGTCGAGGCGCGCGATTCCGTATCTGCGCCGCAATCTGGGCCTCGTCTTTCAGGATCACAAACTCCTCTACGACAGGACGGTGTTCGAGAATGTGGTCCTGCCACTGCGCGTCGCGGGATTCGATGGTCGCGAGGCCGCGGGACGGGTCCGGGCGGCGCTCGACAAGGTCGGACTGCTGAACCGCGAGCGAGCCAATCCGGTGGCGCTGTCCGGTGGTGAGCAACAACGGGTTTGCATCGCGCGCGCCATCGTTCACCGTCCTGCGATCCTGCTGGCGGACGAACCCACGGCGAACCTCGACGCCGCCTACGCGCGAGAAATCGTGTCGCTGTTCCATGCCTTTCATCAGGTCGGCGTGACCCTGCTCGTCTCCACGCACGACGTGACCACGTTTGCGCCGCTGGCACCCAGGATAGTCGAGCTGCGCGCAGGAACAATCACCGAATGAGGACTTTTCTTGCACAACATGGGCTGGCGGCGCGCGATGCGATCGCACGCTTTGGTGGTCAAATCATTCCGTCCACCTTCAACGTGATCGTCATCGGCGTGGCATTGGCCCTTCCACTCAGCCTCTATGTCGCGATGAAGAACCTGGGTGCGGTGACCATGCCGATGGATGCGCAACCCCAGCTCACGTTGTTCATGGAACCTGAAGCCACCGGGGAGGACGCGGAAGTCATAGGCAAGCGCCTTGCAAAGCATGCAGCGGTAGGAGCACAGCGCTTCGTTTCCAGGGATCAGGCCCTGGAGAACCTGAAACGCAGCCCGGGCATGTCCGAGCTAATCGGCGACCTCGGCCACAATCCGTTGCCCGACGCGTGGATCGTGAGTGCACGCGACCACGACCCCGCCGCCCTGGAAGCATTGCGGGCGGAAGCGGCCAAATGGCCGCGGGTCGATCTGGCGCAACTGGATACTGCATGGGCACGCAAGCTCGATTCGGCAGTACAGGTGGGCCGTGCGATCGCATTGCTGGTGGCAGGTCTGCTCGCGTTCGCACTGGCGGCCGTAACCTTCAACACCATCCGCCTGCAGATACTTACGCGGCGGGAAGAGATCGAAGTCTCGAAACTGATCGGGGCGACGGATGGATTCATCCGCCGCCCGTTCCTCTATTTCGGCGTGATCCAAGGCATTGGCGGTGGCCTGCTGGCGTGCACCCTGGTGGGCCTCGCGGCATGGGGATTGAACGTTCAGCTCGGGGCGACGCTGCTATCGTTCGCTCCGGGCGGAGCACTGCTGGGACTTGAAACGAAGGAGACTATGACGGTTCTCTTCGCGGCCGGCAGCCTCGGATGCCTGGGGGCCTGGCTTTCGGTGACTCAGCACCTGTGGCGCATAGGTTGACGGACGCTACTCATTGTTATTGTTAAGAAACTTCTCCGGATATTGGCACTCTCATATAGGGAGTGCTAGACTTTGTCCACAAGGAGATTTTTGCACATGACCTATGCTTTGACGGCTACCAACCACTTCCCGACGGCTGCCAGTCTGGACAGCTACATCCAGGCGATAAACCGCGTCCCCCTTCTCACTCAGGAAGAGGAGACCCGATATGCGCGCACCTATCGTGACGAGGGCGACATCGAATCGGCCCGGGCCTTGGTGCTGTCCCACCTTCGTCTGGTTGCTGCAGTAGCGCGTGGTTACCTGGGTTACGGACTGCCGCAGGCGGATCTGATCCAGGAGGGCAACATCGGGCTGATGAAGGCAGTCAAGCGCTTCGATCCCGAACGCGGCGTAAGGCTGGTTTCCTTCGCCTTGCATTGGATCCGCGCAGAAATACATGAGTTCATCCTGCGCAACTGGCGGGTGGTAAAAATTGCCACTACCAAGGCCCAGCGCAAGCTCTTCTTCAACTTGCGGAGCATGAAGAAGGGACTCAGCACCCTGACTCCCGCCGAAGTGGAAGCCATGGCCACGCAGCTCCGGGTGAAGCCGGAGGAAGTCGTGGAAATGGAGACGCGTCTCGGTGGACAGGACGTGTCGCTGGAACCCTCGCAGGATGACGACGAGGATGCTTTCAGCCCGATCGCCTATCTCACGAATGCAGAGGAAGAGCCCGGTCGAATCCTCGAGCAGACCCAGACTGAGCAACTCCGCGGAGAAGGTCTGGCGCGGGCGTTGAGCGAACTCGACGCACGCAGCCGTCGAATCATCGAGGCGAGATGGTTGCGCGAAGCCGAAACTTCGACATTGCACGAGTTGGCGAAAGAGTTCGGCGTATCCGCCGAACGCATCCGCCAGATCGAAGTGCAGGCGATGAAGAAAATGCGCCTCGCGATGGCTGAAGCAGCCTGACCCGGATGCAAGCGTTGATAACGCCGCGGCAGATTGTCGCGGCGTTAACTTTTTCAGGCGCCTGAAAGAAGCGCCCGGATATCGTGCTCGATGGCGGTCGCGCCCTGTTGTCCCGGGATGAACAGGCGAATACGGCCCTTCGGATCGAACACGAACATGCTAGACGAATGATCAACCGTATAGGTTTCGGGCGTCTGGCCAGCCTGCTTCTGGTACATCACTCGAAACTCCTTCGCGGTACGGGCGATCGCAGTTGCGTCACCGGTCAGTCCGAGGAACGTCGGATAGAAGGCCGTCACGTACTGCGATAGGACTTCCGCGGTATCCCTCTCCGGATCAACTGTCACGAGCACCACCTGCACTCGCGCCGCATCCGGGCCGAGCGCCTTCATGACTCCGGCGAGCTTCGCGAGCGCAGTCGGACATACGTCAGGACAGTGGACAAAGCCAAAAAAGACCACCAGGACCTTTCCACTGAAATCGGGCAGGGTCCGTTCCTTCCCGTCGTGGCCAGTGAGGTCCAGCGAACGCGCAAAGTCGGCACCGGTGATGTCGGTGGATTCGAATCGAGGGGAGTCCGATCTACCGCATCCTGCGATCCCGAGAATCGCAGCCAGCAGTAATGGCACGAGCCGCAATTTCACCAATGCCAGTAGTGGTCCACCAGCAACGCAGCGAACAGCGCCGTCAGGTAGAAAATGGAGTACCGAAAGGTCCGCCGGGAGAGTTCATCGCTGTAGTCGACCCAGATGCGCCAGGCGAATCGCAGAAATACGCCACCTAGAGCGAGAGCCGAGACCAAGTAGATCCAGCCACTCATCCGGGTCGCGAAGGGCATTGCGCTCACGGCGACCAGGATCACGGTATAGAGCAATACGTGCAGACGGGTAAATTTCTCGCCGTGCGTAACTGGAAGCATCGGTAGCCCGGCTTTAGCGTATTCCTTGGTTCGATACAGCGCGAGGGCCCAGAAATGCGGTGGTGTCCACGCGAAGATGATGAGGAACAGCAGCAGGGCGTCTGCCGTCACTTCACCTGTCACGGCGGCCCACCCGAGAACGGGCGGCATTGCTCCCGAAGCCCCACCGATCACGATGTTCTGCGGTGTCGATGGCTTCAGGATGACCGTATAGATGACGGCGTAACCGACAAAGGTCGCTGCTGTCAGCCACATCGTGAGCGGATTGGCGTACACGTAGAGGATGTACAGTCCCAGCCCTCCGAGTGCCACTGCGAAGACGAGTGCCTGGGCCGATGTGAGCTGCCCCATCGGCAATGGCCGCGCGCGCGTTCGAGCCATCAGGGCGTCGATCTTCTGTTCGACGAGGCAATTGATCACGGCTGCCGCACCGGCGACAAATGCGATGCCGAATGTCCCGGCCAGCATCTGCTGCACCGGAACCCAGCCCGGCACTGCCAGGAACATCCCGATCACCGCGGTGAACACGATGAGCGAGACGACTCGCGGCTTGGTAAGTTGGTAGAACTGGTAGAGGCGCGAACCCTTTAGCGGCAGCGCGAAGCCGGTCGCCATTCAAATCTCCCGGCGGGTAGCGAAATTAGCTCGAAAGTTTAGCATCACCAGCATTACCAGAAGCAGGGCTGCGCACGCATTGTGCGCGACCGCCAAGGGAACGGGGAGCACATACACGACGTTGGCCAAGCCGAGACTCGCCTGAAAGAGAGCCAAACCGAAGACGGTGAAGCCGAATCCTCGGAGCGCCGCGAATGGCAGCGAAATCAATCCGACAACTCCCAGGACGCATACCGTTACCATAGCACCGGCCCGATGGACCCACTGGATCGAGCTCAACGATTCGTCCGAAAGCGGCACCCCCGAGGCTGTCATTCCGAGTTCGCGCCAGAGCGTGAATCCGTCTGCGAAGTTCATGTTCGGTATGAGCGTGCCGTTGCAAAGCGGCACATCAACGCAGGCCATACCAGCATAGTTAGTACTAACCCATCCGCCCAGCGCGATCTGAACAAACAAGACGGCCAGCCCTGCGGCCGCCCACGCGCGCACATTGACAGGCGTCGCCTCAGTAGAGTCCCGGGCCATGCGCATTTCTCCATGACGTGACGTGAGCCACGCAAGTACCGCCAATGTGGTCATTCCGCCGAGGAGATGCAGCGTTACCACGATCGGCATGAGTTTTAGAGTCACAGTCCACATGCCGAAGAGCGCCTGCACCACGATCAACGCCACCAGTACGCTCGGCAATAGTGGCGACTGCAATGAGATCAAGCGCGCTCGCCAGGCGAGGATCCCGATCGCGAGCACCATCAGGCCGAGCGTACCAGCGAGGTAGCGATGAATCATCTCGATCCACGCCTTGCGCGCCTGGATTGCGCTCCCCGGGTAGCGCTCGGTTGCCTTTGCCAATGCAGCCTGCGATGTCGGTACCGACACGTGACCGTAGCAGCCAGGCCAATCGGGGCAGCCGAGTCCAGCGTCGGAAAGACGCACGAACGCTCCGAACACGACCACCGCGAATGCGAGCACGGTCGCGCTGCGAACCAGGATGCGGAATAGACGGGTGATGCTCATCAACCGATCCTCGAAACCTTCAGGAGTTGGCCGAGATCCTTTTTGATGCGATTCGGATCGGCGTTTTTCGGAAAACGCATCATCAGATTGCCAAGCGGATCGACCAGAAAAAGATGGTCGCGCTGCGCATCCGTCGTTGACAATTTGTCGATGAGCGCGCTCGCACGAGCTTGCATGACAACCGTACCCTCATACTCCGTCAGCAGTCCCGGATCGGGGGCGGCACCGTCGTCGACCAGCCAAACGCGCTCGATGCGCTCCATGTCCACGCCTTGGGTGAGGCGCAGTTGACGTATCTGCCACAGCTTGGACTTGCAGGTCGCGTCGCACCCGCCGGAATCGACCATCACGAGGACCCAGCGCCCCTTGAGCGGATCGGTATCGAAGGGCGGGGCGATCGCATCGCCCCCTGCCGCGAGACCTCTGAGCGGTATCGGAGGCGTGATGAGTTCCCCGTAATTCTTCAGACCTTCCGGCCGCCAGACATAGTAGGCAAAGTAGGAGGCTACAACGGGAACGATCGTGATCAGGGCCAGCAGCCAGAGTTCACGTCGCGGGCGGCGGGGAAGCGTTGCGTCGGACATTGAGGACCACGAAAAGGATGATGATGAGAACAGCCATTGCCCCCCACTGGAAAGCGTAGCCGTAGTGTTTTGCCGATCCGCTGGAGGGTGGAGACCAGGTACGCTCGAGCCCGTCATCGGCACTGCTGTGCTGCTCGAGAATCAGTGGTTGAAACGTTAGTCCGGACTCTCGCGCAATGCGTTCCAGGGTAACGTTCTGCCATACCCGCCCGGCGTGTGACTGCGCCGACAGTTCGAGAAAGCGCGAGGTCGGGGGTAGCGCCAGCCCTTCGATCTCGACTTCGCCCGTCGGCGTCGGCACCCGAGGTTCCTTCGCCCGGTCATCCGGAGCGGCAATCCAGCCTCGCTTGACCAGCACATGCATGGTGCTGCCAGCAATTCGAAGCGGCATAAACACGATGTAACCCGGCGTCGCCCCGTGCGCCTGATTGTCGAGGAATACGGCGCGATCTGGAAGCAGTTCACCTCGCACCGTGACCCTGCGAAACCGCACTGAATGTTCGGCCAGCGGCTGCAACCCCACGTTCATGGGTGGATCGGCCATCGATGCAGCAGCCTCAGCTGCGATCCGGTCTTTTTCCTGTCCGCGACCCAACTGCCACAGGCAGGCGGAAACGGTCAGGGTCAATCCGACCAGGGCAGCGATCGTAGGCACCAAGCGAGGGCGAAACGCCTTCTGAGCAGCAGTCATTCCGGCGATGACTGCAAGGTGGCCATTCGGATACACTGACTCGTCATCCCATTGCCCCGATCATGAAGACTGTCATCGTAATCTTCATCGTATTGATTCTCGCAAGCCTCGGCTCGGCCCTGTTCTATCTGCTGCGCGACAAGGGCACGACAGACCGAACGGTTAAGGCACTCACCCTGAGGGTCACTTTGTCGGTCACGCTGTTCCTGATTCTGATGCTTGGATACTGGTTTGGTTTCTTCCCGAACAAGGGTGGTTGAGCGGAGATTCCCTTCCATAAAAAAATCGCCGCACTAGCTGCCGTGCGGCGTGATCTTCCTGCCCCCCTCTTTGGAGAGGCTTCTCCTCCACCCCTATCGTTTTTTTCTGTGCAGGCGGTCCGTCAGAGCCAGTAGACGAGCACGAACAATAGAAGCCAGACCACATCGACGAAGTGCCAGTACCAGGAAACCGCCTCGAATCCGAAGTGGTGTTCGGGCTTGAAATGACCGGCCAGGCAGCGCCCGAGGATCACCATCAGCATGATGGTGCCCATCGTCACGTGGAATCCATGGAAGCCCGTCAGCATGAAGAAGCTGGCGCCGTATGCGCCCATGGTCAGATTGAGGTTAAGTTCGTGGTAGGCGTGGTAGTACTCGTAGCCTTGCAGGAACAGAAATACGATGCCGAGGGCGACCGTCGCAATGAGGCCCAGTATCAACTGCGTTCGGTTGTTCTTTATCAGGCCCCAGTGCGCCCACGTCACGGTGGCGCCGGAAGTCAGCAGGATCATGGTATTGATTGCGGGAATGCCCCATGCGCCCATTGGCGTGAAGGTTTCCTCGATACCAGGCCCTGAAGCGGGCCATCTTGCAGAGAATCCCGGCCATATGAACTCGCCAGAAGGCCCCAAGGCGAGATCAGGTACTGACAGTATGCGCATGTAGAACAGCGCCCCGAAGAAAGCAGCGAAGAACATCACTTCGGAAAAGATGAACCAGCTCATGCCCCAGCGAAATGAAATGTCCACCTGTGTGCTGTAGGTGCCTGATTCGCTCTCGCGCGCGACCTGCCCGAACCAGCCGAAAAAAAGATAGATCAAGATGGCAAAGCCGATGAGCAGCAACCACAGCCCGGCGCCAATGTCGTTCATGGTAAATGCGGCACCAAACCCTAAACACAGCAATGCGCACGCGCCGATGATCGGCCACGTCGACGGCTGCGGAATGTAGTAGGACTGGGCTTGCTGCATCGTATGCTCCCTTGGATCTCTGATCTTTGATGTGGTGTAGCGCGTTGCGACGTGTTCCGAACGTCACGAAGCCCCGATACGCGTGCCCACAGGGTCGCGTGTTGCCGCCGCCTTCGCCGCGCCTTCGACGCGGAAAAACGTATACGAAAGTGTGATGGTTCCGACTTCAGCCGGCAGTTCGGGAAGCACGACGAAAACCACCGGCATCCGCCGTACTTCGCGGGGCTTCAGTTCCTGCGTGGCGAAGCAGAAGCAGTCCAGTTTGCGGAAGTAACGCTGAGCGATCCTCGGACCGTAGCTGGGAATCGCCTGCCCGGTCACGACCTCGTCGGAGTCGTTGCGAACCTCGTAGTTGACCTGAACCAGTTGGCCCGGGTGCACCTTGAGGCTTCTCTCGACAGGTCGGAACTGCCACGGAAGCTCGGTGCCCGTATTGGCATCAAACTCGAGCACGAGGGTCCGAGACGTATCGACCTGGGAATTCACGACGGTTTCGGATTGCTGAATCTGGTTCAGGCCGGCCACTTCGCAGATCTGCTTGTAGAACGGGACCAACGCGTAGCCGAACCCGAACATGCCCAGCGCGACGACGGCAAGCTTGCGCAGGGTCCGCCCGTTTTCGCTCTTCAGTGCCATATCCAACGCCGAACAATGGCGCCGATGAAGAACGCGAACACGACGGCCAACAGCAGGAAGACCGTCCTCGTCTTGTCCGACCCGCGCTCGTTGCTGATTGTGCTCATGGTTCGCACCACCGGGATCGGATTACTTGACGATGGGTGGAGTCTCGAAGCTGTGATACGGCGCGGGGGACGGCAGCGTCCACTCGAGGCTGTCGGCTCCTTCCCACGGCTTCGCCGGAGCCTTCTCGCCACCCTTGATGCATTTCACGACCACGTAGAGGAAGAGCAGCTGCGTCAATCCGAAACCGAAGGCCCCGATGGAGGCGATCATGTTGAAGTCGGCAAACTGCGGCGCATAGTCGGGAATGCGTCTGGGCATTCCGGCAAGTCCCAGGAAATGCATCACGAAGAAAGTGACATTGAAGAAGATCAGCGACAGCCAGAAATGCCACTTGCCCAGTGTCTCGTCATACATGTGTCCGGTCCACTTCGGGAGCCAGAAGTACACCCCCGCAAAGATTGCGAACAGCGAGCCCGCGACCAGAACGTAGTGAAAATGCGCCACGACGTAGTACGTGTCCTGCAGTTGAATGTCCACGGGCGTGATCGCGAGGATCAATCCGGTGAACCCGCCCATCGTGAACACGAACAGAAATCCAACGGAGAACAGCATCGGGGTTTCGAATGTCATCGATCCCTTCCACATCGTCGCGATCCAGTTGAACACCTTCACGCCGGTCGGCACAGCAATCAGCATCGTCGCGTACATGAAGAAAAGCTGCCCGGCAGCGGGCATCCCGACCGTGAACATGTGGTGGGCCCATACGATGAACGACAGGATCGCGATCGACGATGTCGCGTAGACCATCGACGAATAGCCGAACAGCGGTTTTCGGGCGAAGGCTGGAATGACCTGAGACACGATTCCGAACGCCGGCAGGATCATGATGTAGACCTCGGGATGCCCGAAGAACCAGAACACGTGCTGGTACAAGACCGGATCTCCGCCGCCGGCCGCATTGAAGAAATGGGTTCCGAAGTGGCGGTCTGTGAGCAACATGGTCACGGCGCCCGCGAGCACCGGCATCACCGCGATGAGCAGATAGGCCGTGATGAGCCACGTCCACACGAACAGCGGCATCTTCATCAGCGTCATGCCTGGCGCACGCATGTTGAGAATCGTGGTGATGATGTTGATCGACCCCATGATCGACGACGCGCCCATGATGTGGATGGCGAAGATCGCCATGTCCATGCCCATGCCCTGCTGCACCGACAGCGGGGCGTACAGGGTCCAGCCGGCGCCCGTCGCACCACCGGGAACGAAGAACGAGCCCACGAGCAGGAGAGCCGCCGGCGGCAACAGCCAGAAGCTGAAATTGTTCATCCGGGCAAAGGCCATGTCCGGTGCGCCGATCATCATCGGCACCTGCCAGTTGGCGAATCCCACGAAGGCCGGCATGATCGCTCCGAACACCATGATCAACCCGTGCAGCGTAGTAAGCTGGTTGAAGAACTCCGGCTTCCAGAGCTGCATGCCGGGCTGGAACAGTTCTGCGCGAATCCCCAGGGCGAGAATTCCCCCGGTAATGAACATGGTGAAGCTGAACCACAGGTACAGCGTGCCGATGTCCTTGTGGTTCGTCGTGGTGATCCATCGCATCGCTCCGCCGGGATAGTGCGCGTGGTCGTGACCGTGATCGTGCCCGTGTACGGCTTCCATGTTCGAACTCCTGATCGGTGTTTCGCGAATACTTTTGGGTTGGTCGGTCCTGCCCGCTACTTCGACAGGCTCACCATGTGATCAACAGCCGCTTTGACATCGGCGTCGGAAAGCGCGGGGTTGCCGCCTTTGGCCGGCATCACGCCCTTACCCTTCAGCGCGTGCTCATAGAGCAGGTCGTTGCCCTGGGCGATTCTCGGTGCCCACACCGCCTTCTCGCCGACCTTGGGCGCGCCGGCCACACCAGTCATGTGACAAGCAGCACATACCCCTTCGAAGGTCTTCTTGCCGTCGGCGGGCCCGGCCGAGGCGGCTGCGACGGTTTCCGTGGCCACCTCTGCTGCGGGAGTCGCAGCTGTGTCCGCAGCTGGCGCGCCGTTGTCCTTTGCCTGCTTCGAGGCCCATGCCTTGAAGTCTTCCTCGCTCACGACGTTAACCACGATCGGCATGAATCCATGCTCCTTGCCGCACAGTTCTGCGCACTGGCCACGGAACTCGCCGATCTTCTCCGCCGTGAACCAGGTGTCGCGGATGAATCCGGGAATCGCATCCTGCTTGATCCCGAAGGACGGCACCCAGAAAGAATGGATAACGTCGTTCGCCGTTGTGAGGATGCGCACTTTCTTGCCAACCGGCACCACCATCGGGTTGTCCACCTCAAGCAAGTAGTGCTCGCCCTTCGGGACCGACTTGTCGTAGATCTGATCCATCGTGGTGGAAAGATTCGAGTAGTACTTGATTCCGTCGCTCACACCGGCGAGGGAACCCTCGCCGCGAATGTACTCATAGCCCCATTTCCACTGATAGCCGACGGCCTTGATGGTCAGATCCGCGTTGCTCGTGTCCTTCATCGCGATGATGGTCTTCGTTGCCGGAGCAGCCATACCCATCAGGATCAGAAACGGAATCACGGTCCAGATTACTTCCACAGTCGTGTTCTCGTGGAAATGCGCCGCCTTGTGCCCAACCGATTTTCGATGATTGAAGATCGCATAGAACATCGCACCAAACACCAGCACGAAGATCACTAGGCAGATGATCAGGATATTCGTGTGGAGGCTGTAGATCTGCTGCGCAATCGGAGTCGTCGGCTCCTGGAAATTCAGCTTTGCGAGCGCGCTCCCGGTCCAACCGATCGCACCCACGGCAGCCAGCCGCCGCGTCATCGTTCTCGTCATGCTGCCCAAGCCTCCTGATTCAAATATTGCCAAGCCGCCTGCGCAGCTCGTCTGCAACTGCAATGCGCTCCGGATCGGTGAGGAAGTCGCCGATTTCCACTTCACGGCCGTGCGATCGCATCACCAGGACGCCGCGATGGCGCCCTACGGATTCCGTCATGACGACCCGTGCCCAGCAGCGGTGAAACTCATATCTCGCCGTTTTCCCGATCCGGGTCCGCTCCACGATCACCCGATCCCCGTCGACTGTGATCGACTCTCCGTCCCCGACACGTCGTTCAACTGCCGTCAATGCCGCGTACAGGACCGCCATTTCGATTCCGGCGAACGGAACAACATACCACGCACCATTGAGGGCCCAGACTGTCGCGATCCCCAGCGATACGACCATCATGGATGCAAAGAACCAACCGCGCCCTGCCCGCGAGAGCGACATGTTGGGGCCAATCACCAGCGTTCGCTGTTCCGCCAATCCATCCACGTACCGCATCACCGTCCCTCGCCCCCGTACTGCAATCCAGCGCCGGGCGGACCTCGCTGGTCCCTCGAAAAGCGCGTGGAATCTAGCATAGGGCTCTCCTGCGAGGCAAGCCAAAACGCCGCGCGATTGCGTCCAACCACACCTGTCCAACCGACATGTACGAGCGTTCACCGGCGCGGCTTGCGGTGCAACTGGACAACCCGACTTTCGTCGGCAGGTTGCGATGGCTCCTGCTCCGTTTTCCACGCGTGTCCATACACAATCTCGAACGTCAAGCCAACGCGACACTCGCGCATGTCCGATTCCAGAGCATTGATCATGCGCGTCCAGCCCCGCTTTCCCGTAAGCCCTCGATTGCGCTCACTATCTCCGTTGACCGAGCCAAGATCATGCAACTCATGCAAGAGCGCTCTCGCGTTCGCGTAAGTGAGCGATATCGTTTCCATGTCCATCACCGGATCGGCGAAACCGACCGCCATCAGCTGATCGCCGAGGTCATGCATGTCCACGAACGGGTGCACATGGTGGCGACGGTCCGCGGCCGCGAATGCATTTCGCAGTTCCTTGAGCGAGTCCGGGCCGAGGGTGGAAAACATCAGCAAACCGCCCGGTTTCAAGGTGCGATGCCACTCGCGGAACGCTGCTGCCGGTTCGGGCAGACCCTGCAGCATCAGGTTCGACCAGATGAGCGCGAGGCTGCGCGATCTGATCGGCAGGTCTGCGACATCACCACAGACCCAGCGCGGAGCGATGCCGGAGAGACTTGCCAGAACGCGCTGCATGACCGGCAACGCGGTGCGCCCGAGTGCGATCATTTCTCGTGCCGGATCCAAGGCAATCAGCGGCACCCGCGGATAGCGTCGCGCCAACTTCCGTGCGAGGAGCCCCGTGGCACATCCCGCATCCAGGATCGGTCCGTCGATCAGTTTCACGAGTTCGGTCCGCTCCAGCATTCGTTCGCCGACTTCGTGCGGCAACGCGGCCACGCGATCCCATTGCGCCGCGGCTCGGGCGCGCGCACGCCGGCGAATGCGAGCCCCTTCCGCGTTGCCGGCATTGCTCGTTACCATTGTGCTTCGTCTCTCAGCAACGCAAGGTCCCCCTATCGGGTGTCATGATGGCATCAACCCGGGCCGGCATGCACGGCGCCATCGAGCAGCTGCGAGCGCTGGTATCGACTCGCTGTGTCCTGTGCCTGGCGCGGGGGGACGATGGCGGGCTGTGCAAGTCGTGTCGCGCGGATCTGCCGGTTCTGGATTGCATGAGATGCCCGATATGCTCGTTACCGAGCCCCGGAAGCGCGCGCTGTGGACGATGTCTTGCCCTCCCGCCCGAGTATGAATCCGTGTGCGCCGCCGCGCCCTGGGACTTCCCGTTCAGTGCGCTCGTACCCGCATTGAAATATGGCCAGCAGATCGCGCTCGCGCCAGTGCTCGGACGCCTGCTCGGGCGGGCTGTCGTAGGAGAACGGCTGCCGGATATGATCGTGCCAATGCCGCTGTCGCGCCAACGGCTGCGGGCCCGCGGCTTCAATCACGCTTTGGAGATAGGCAGGGCCTTGCCCGCCCGTTTCGTGCAGCGCATTGTGCCCACGGCGCTGGTCCGCCACCGCGATACTGCCCCGCAGGCGGGCCTCGATTTCGTAGGTCGTCGCGCAAACGTGTGCGGCGCTTTTCGTTGCACGCTCCCGGTCGCCGACCAGGACATCGTCATCCTCGACGATGTGCTGACGACGGGCGCCACGATGAACGAAGCCGCGAAGGTGCTCATGGCCGCCGGCGCATCTTCCGTGCGCGGCTGGGTCGTCGCGCGAACGTTGCGCGATTGATCGCGCGCGAAGTCCGAGATGCGCGCCGACGGGCTCTTCGGGTCGATCAACCCGGTGCCTCCCGTCGATGCCGCGGCAACGACTCGAAGTCTGGGCGCGTCTTCACTCTAACCAGCGCAAGCAAGCGCGGTTTCATCGTCTGGACAGCCGAGACGCTGGTGGGAAATTCAGCGAGGCGCAAAACGCAATGCCCCCCACTCGGGGTCCGTGGGCATTCCGCCAATGGAACTCTGGCCTCAAGTCGCCAGCAACAACAGCAGTCCCCCGAGGACGACTACCGCCATCGTCGTCACGACCCACGGAAATCCGCCGCTTCGCGCCGCCGGTGTGTCGCGCACGGCGGCGCGCACATGGCGCAACGCAATGCGGTGACCGCCCCGTGCGAATACGATCATGAGGGATTTCTGGGCAATGATGTTGACCAGGCGCGGGACCCCGCCGCTCGCTCGGTGCAACTTCCAGACAGCCGCGTTGCTGAACAGCTCAGGTCCGACATAGCCGGCCACCCTGAGGCGGTGCGCCAGATAGTGGCGCAGTTCGGCACGCGACAGGACGCCGAGATGGTGGTGAGCCGTCACGCGCTGCTTGAGCTGGCGCACCGTCGGATCGTCGAGCTTCGCATCGAGCTCAGGCTGACCGAAGAGGATGACCTGCATCAGCTTGCGCTTCTCGGTTTCGAGGTTGGACAGCAGCCGCAGCGCCTCGAGTGTCGGCAATGGCATGGCCTGCGCCTCGTCGATGAGCACCACGACCCGCCGGTTGGCGCGAGCCTGATCGAGCAGTGCGCGATTGAGGGCGCGCATCAGGCGGTGCTCGTCCACGCCGTCTCCCGATTCAATTTCGAGTTCCTCGCTGAGCGCGAGCATCAGGCTGCGCGGTTCCAACATCGGGTTGGGGAGATATGCGGTCACGTACGCGTCGCTCAGGCTGGTAAGCAAGCGCCGGCACAGGAGAGTCTTGCCCGTGCCGACTTCGCCGGTGATCTTGATGAATCCTTCGCCGCTCGCAAGCGCGGCCAGCAACGTGCTGAGTGCCTGCTGGTGCGCATGGGCGGAAAAAGCAAAACTCGTGTCCGGGGTAATGCCGAAGGGCGGTTCGCGCAGACCGAAATGGGATCGATACATGATGTGAGACTTCTCCCGGAGGCAATGTCGAGTCGAGGGTCCGGTGGCGATCGCTTCCCGGAGCCGTCGTCTCACGTGGATTCAGGTTTTGCAGTCCCGCGCGGCGAAGCGACCGCATCCGATTGCGCGCGTACTCCGAGCCCTTCGGGTGCCCGGGATTGCTCGTCGGACGCGCCTCGAGAGTACGGTTCTGGCGTCGGACGAGTTCGCCTGCTTGAGTTCGACGTTGATGGCGGCGGGCCGCACCCGATTCGTCGTGCCCACCATCCTGCCGCGATCGGGTTGCCGGTATCCTCCACCAGAGGTGCGCCACAACGCCGACCCAATTGCTCGAGGAGCCATGCAACAACGTCGACCCTGGCAGTGAACTACTTGAGACTGAAGAAGAGAATCTGCGCGAGCGGAGTGCCGAAATGCTTCAGTGCGACGAGGCAGCAATCGACGAAGCCGGGGGCAGCCGGGCCGCCAGCCTGTCGGGTCCTGGATTTCGAACCGGGGATGCTCGTGGGTGAGCGGCCCCTCTTGCGGCAGGATCACGCCGCGCCGGACCTTCTCCGGTCTCGCCATGGATCAACGCACTCCCGGGTGGTGACTTGCCCGCACCGCAGAGGCGATTGGATGGCCCCCGCTTCTGCCCGCACGAATCACGCACCATCCATCACTTTGAGAGAGAAAAGTTAATCTGATCCATGAAGGAAGACAAGGTAAATGTTTGATGTAGTTCTGTTCCAACCCGAAATTCCGCCCAATACGGGTAATGTGATCCGCCTGTGCGCCAATACCGGGTGCCGCTTGCATCTGGTGGAGCCGCTGGGCTTTCGCATGGAGGACCGCGATCTGCGCCGTGCCGGCCTCGACTATCACGACATGACACGAGTTGCAGTGCATGCGAATCTGGCGGCGTGCATGGCGGCGACGAACCGGCCAGAACGCACCTTCGCCTTCAGCGCGTTCGGGGAAACCAATGCATTTGCCGTACGCCACGCGATCGGCGATGTGCTGATGTTCGGGCCCGAATCGCGCGGACTCCCGCCGGAAGTGCTCGCCACCATCGCCCCGTCGCGACGACTGAGACTGCCGATGATGCCCGGCAACCGCGGGCTCAACCTGTCGAACTCGGTCGCAGTCGCGGTTTACGAGGCATGGCGACAAGCCGGCTTCGAAGGCGCGGTCTGAGGCGACGGTCGAAATCATTCCGCGTTCACTCCCGTCACGCTTGGCTTGGGTGCACGGGACGACCCGGCGAACCCGATCCGGGACTCAGTAGCCGCGTTGCTCGGCGCCCGGGTCGCGTTTCAGCAGCACTTCCGCCGCCTCGGCAGCGCCGATCTCGCCATCCAGGAGTCGGCAAACCGCTTCGGTCACCGGCATCTCGACGCCATGGCGCTGCGCGAGCGCACGGACCTCGCGCGCAGTCGGAACCCCTTCGGCCACGTGGCCGATATCCGCAAGCACAGCTGCGAGAGGCAAGCCCCGGGCGAGAGCGAGCCCCACGCGCCGATTGCGCGACAGGTCGCCGGTACAGGTGAGAATCAGATCACCCGCACCGGACAAGCCGAGGAAAGTCTCGGTGCGTCCGCCGAGTCGTACGCCCAGGCGCGTGATCTCCGCGAGCCCTCGGGTGATTACCGCGGCGCGCGCCGAAAGACCCAGGCCGAGGCCATCCGAGACGCCGGCCGCGATTGCCATGACGTTCTTGACCGCTCCTCCCACTTCGACGCCGATCAGATCATCGCTTGAATAGATGCGCAATCGCGGTCCGTGCAGGGCTCGCGCGGTCGCTTCGGCGAACAACGGACTGGGCGACGCAAGGGTGATCGCGGCCGGCAGCCCGCGCGCCACTTCATCGGCGAAACTCGGGCCGGACAGCGCCGCCCGAGGCACCGACGGATCGAGCGTTTCCTCCGCCACCTGGTGCGGAAAACGCGCACTGCCGGATTCGAAGCCCTTGCACAACCAGACGACAGGCACCGAGCCCAGGTGTTCGAGTCCGGCGAGAGTGGTGCGCAATGCCGCCACCGGCGTGGCGACGATCGCCAGATCGGCCCCCGCCGTCGCTCGTGCCAGCTCGTGCTCGATCCCCACTGGGGATGGCAGTACGTGACCCGGAAGGAACTCGCGGTTCTCGCGCGTTTCGCGCATCGCTTCGCAGTGCTCGCGCTGCCAAGTCCACAGCGTGACATGGTGCCGATCGAACAGTGTGAGCGCGAACGCCGTGCCCCAAGCGCCGGCGCCGAGCACCGCGATCTTCACAGGCCCCAGACCTGATTGCTGCGGACGTAGCCCGTCAGCCCGTCCTGATGCCGCACACGCGCCCAGATGCCCGTGACTTCGAGCAGCTCGAGGATCAAACCCGGTTGCGCCCGGAATACCGGACTGGCCGATTCCGAGGGTTCGGAGCGAACGGTCACTTGCGCGATGCCGATGCTGACCGTGCGCTTGGGAACGAGCGACCTCGCTTCCGCCCACCCCAGCTCTCCTCCCGACTCGCGTACCTTAACCCAACCTTCCAGGGCCGAAACCACTTCCACCGGCGAACCGCTGCTGATCACGAAGATCTTGTTCGCCTTTACGGAGGGGCCGTCGTAGAGGATCGCAGGGATCCCGCCAATCGACCTGAATTCCAGTGCTGCGTATGCCGGCGCCACGAACACCAGGGCGAGCAGGACAGGCCCCAGGCGCGCTACCGCCCGCATCCCGAACCACCCGGTCCGATCAGTGGGTCGCCGCAGGCGCTGGCTGCGTCTGATTGCGCTGCTGAAAGATTGCATCGAAATTCATCGGCGCCAGGAACACGGGCGGAAAGCCGGCGCGCACGGTCATCTCGGACACGGTCTCGCGCAGATAGGGCTGCAGGATCGTCGGACAAGTAACCGCATACACCGCCTCCAGGTCGCTCTCGGGGATACCGCGCACGATGAAGATTCCGGCCTGGCTCGCCTCGACGAGAAACACTGTCTTGTCCTTGAGCTTGGCCGTCACGGTCGCGGTGAGAACGACTTCGTGGAAATCGTTGCCCAGCGCCTGGGCCTGGTTGGAGAACGAGAACGCGAGCTCGGGCTGGTCACGCTCGAGGAAAATCTGGGGCGCGTTCGGAATCTCCACCGACACGTCCTTCACATAGATCTTCTCGATGGAGAATTGCGGCTGGGGTGCCTGTTCTTCGGCCATGGCGACTCCGGGAAACGGAAAAAGGGCGCTAGTGTAGCGTAGTGCCCCGTGGGATCCGTACTAGGCCGGCTCGGCTTTGAGCATCGGATCGAGCCCGCCGCGGCGGTCGAGCTCGGACAGGTCATCGAATCCGCCGATGTGGCGCTCACCGATCCAGATCTGCGGCACGGTGCGGCGTCCGGTCCGCGCCATCATTTCGGCACGCCGCCCGGGCTCGAGGTCGACCCGGATCTTGTCGATGTCGTTCACGCCCTTGGCGCGGAGAAGCCGCTCTGCGGCAATGCAGTAGGGGCAGGTCTCGGTGCAGTACATGCGAATCTCGGGCATTCACTTCTCCAGCGGCATGCCAGCCTGTTGCCAGGCACCGATGCCACCTTGCAGATTGAGGACTTCCTTGAAACCGGCCGCCTTGAGGGTCGCCGCCGCGCCCTGCGACTTGCTACCCGACGCGCAATGGACCAGCACCGGTTTTTCCTTCCACTTGTCGATCTCTGCGAGGCGGGACTTGAGCGCCGCGATCGGGATATGGCGCGACCCGGCGATATGGCCCGAGTTGTAGTCGGCAGGTTCGCGCACGTCCAGCACCAGCGGATCGCGGCGATTGATGAGTTGCACGGCCTCGTTGACGCTTGCTTGCGGAATGCCCGAAAAACGGCGCGCGACCAGCGGCCACAACAGGCCGGCACCGCTCGCGACGGCGATCAGGATGAGCCAGATATTGGCCTGCACGAACTTCAAGAAGCTTCTCCTTTCAACGCGGCGTGAGCCGCGAGGGTATCGATCGTCGGTTGCCGGCCGGCGTGCGCACTGTCGAGGCATTCCCGCACGTTGGCCCGGCACGGCGCTTTTGCGCGCGCTGACCGCTGCTTCGGCCGTGACGCGTCTTCCCGGATCGCCCGCACGACCGCGCGCCGGCACACTCCGTAAGTTTCCGGGAGTAGCTCCATGACCGGTCTATCCGGTGCGAGCCTGTCGGTCGGCCACACGCCATCAGTTTCGATCGCGCGTGCGAAGCCGGGTTCAACCAGGTAGGACAACATCGAACGGCGCGGAACCTCGAGCAAGCTACGCGTGACCGCTTCCACGCCTTCGGAGAGCATCTCCAATCGGCGCACTGCCTGGAAGTCACGCTGGAACCGGCACCCGCCAGAGCGATTGTGCAGGCGGGCAAGCCTTGAGCGTGTGCTGTCACCGCTGCCGGCGGCAACACACGTGCGAGCCGCAATTCTAGGCGCGCCTCGTCGCTCGCACCAAGCGCAATGACCACCAGCGTATGAAAATCCCGCGCCAGCGGAGGAATTCGAGCGGGTTTCCTGTGCAGAGACTGAGGCTAGCTCCTGGCAGAACCTGGCCTGGCGGAGGGCACTCCGCGCTGCGGGCGCGCCGCCGTGGCACTCCAGGGCATGCCCACCCCGTGGGGTTCGGCGGCAATCTCGATCACGACCTGTCGGCGAAGGTGCCTGGGGCGCCGGATCGCCGTGCGGGCAGCGCGCGGCCTCAGCATCTTCACGGCTAGAATGCTACCTACTCGTCCACCCGTCGAAATTCCTGACAGCAGGTACCCCGCATGACTCATCGCATCGTCTTCTTGCGTCACGGCGAGAGCCAGTGGAACAAGGAAAACCGCTTTACCGGCTGGACCGATGTGGACCTATCGGAACGCGGCCGGGACGAGGCCCGTGGCGCCGGGCACCTGCTCAAGTCGGAAGGCTTCGCGTTCGACCAGGCCCACGTCTCGGTGCTGAGGCGCGCCATCCGGACGCTCTGGATCGCACTGGACGAGATGGACCTCATGTGGCTGCCGGTTCAGCATTCCTGGCGCCTGAATGAACGACACTACGGCGCACTGCAGGGGCTCGACAAGGCCGAGACGGCCGCCAAGTTCGGGGACGATCAGGTACTGGCCTGGCGTCGCAGCTACGACACCCCGCCGCCCGCGCTCGAGCCGGGCGATCCGCGCCACCCGGCCGGAGACCCGCGGTACGCCGGACTGACCCCGGCCGAACTGCCTGCCACCGAGTGTCTGAAGGACACCGTCGCCCGCGTCGCTCCCTATTGGGAACAGAAGATCGTGGCGGACATCCGTGCCGGCAAACGTGTCCTCGTGGCAGCGCATGGCAATTCGCTGCGCGCGCTGGTCAAGTATCTCGATGGCGTCTCCGACGCAGACATCGTCGGGCTCAATATCCCCACCGGCGTGCCCCTCGTCTATGAACTCGATAGTTCGCTGCGGCCGATACGCCACTACTACCTCGGCGATGCAGCGGCAATCGAAGCGAAGGCCCAGGCCGTCGCCGCGCAGGGAAAGGCCAGGGGCTGAAACCGCGCTTCGGACCCGCGGTCGTCGCGCTGCTGTTGGCGGTTGGCGTCGCGGGGCTGGAAGCGGCACCGCGAACGGCGTCCAAGCAGGAACTCGACGCCCTGCGCGCCCGGCTCGAAGCGCTGGAGCAGGAAATCGCCGGCTCCGAGGAGTCCCGCGCCGAGGTCAGTGACCAGTTGCGCGATTCCGAGCGCGCCATCAGCCAGGCCAATCGCAAGTTGCACGAGCTTGCCGCGCGTCGTTCCGAGGTCAAACGCAAGCTCGTCGAACTCGCAGCCCAGGCGAGCCGGGCGGAAGCCGGCATCGCGCAGCAGCAGGAGGCTCTAGCGCGAGCGCTCCGGCATCAATATCTTCACGATGGAGCGGCGCCGCTGCACCTGCTGCTGGCCGAGGAGGATCCGAACCGGATCGCGCGCGACCTGCACTATCTGACTTACATCGCCCGGGCGCGGGCGCGCGCGATCGGCGAGCTCAGGGACAGCCTTGCCGCGCTGGAAAAGATCACCGGGGAGACCAGGATCCGCGCCGACGAGTTGGCGCTCATCGAGCGCAATCAAAGCGAGGAGCGACGCACCCTGGTGCGCGAGAGAGCGAACCGCCAGCAGGTTCTCGCTTCCGTCTCGGAGCAGATTGGTCGTCAGCGCAAGGAGTTCGCGACGTTGAAGCGCGACGAGGAGCGTCTCACGAGACTGCTCGAGCGGCTCGCCCGAGAGATCGAGCGCGCGCAGCCCGCGAGACCGAAGGGGCCGGCGCTGGCCAATCGCAGTGTGCCGCAGTCCGGCGACCCCGACGGCGAGTTCGCGCGCATGAAGGGGCGCCTCAAGCTGCCGGTTGTCGGGGAACTTGGCAGTCGTTTCGGCGGTCCACGTTCGGATCGCGGTTTTTCTTCAAAGGGCGTGTTCATCCGCGCCAAGGCGGGGCAGGAAGTAAGGGCCGTCGCCGCTGGGCGGGTGGTGTTCGCGGACTGGCTTCGAGGGTTCGGCAACTTGATGATCGTCGACCACGGCGACGGGTACATGAGCCTGTACGGAAATAACGAGGCGTTGTATCGCCGGGTGGGGGACGAAGTGCGCGGCGGAGACGCCGTTGCCGCCGTGGGCGCAAGCGGGGGCAACGAGGAAACCGGTCTATACTTTGAGCTTAGGTATCAAGGCAAACCCTTCGACCCGCTCTCGTGGTCAGTCCTGAACTAGCGATCGCCGCAGGCACGATTCCGGCTAGCGTTTCCTTCTCTTCCCGCAACATTCATTCGCCGACCCGCACGGCGCCCCTTCCCATCGGTTCGTAGCAACACGGAGATTCGCAGCATGGGCACGAGAGTCAAGCAGGCAGGGCTCATTTTGGTCGGTGCCGTCCTCGGCATCCTGGTGAGCCTGAATTTTTCGGCGGTGGCGCAGAAGGACCCCGGGCCGCTGCCAGTGGAGGACCTGCGGGCTTTCACTGAAGTGTTCGGCCGCATCAAGGCCGACTACGTCGAACCCGTCGACGACAAGAAGCTCATCAGCGAAGCGATCAACGGCATGCTCTCCGGCCTCGATCCGCATTCAGCTTATCTGGACGCCGAGGCCTTCAAGGAACTGCAGGTCGGCACCCAGGGCGAGTTCGGCGGGCTCGGCATCGAGGTCGGCTTGGAAGACGGCTTCGTGAAGGTGGTCTCGCCCATCGAGGACACGCCTGCCTTCCGCGCCGGGATCAAGAGCGGCGATCTGATCATCAAGCTTGATGAAACCAACGTGAAGGGCATGACGCTCAACGACGCGGTCAAGAAGATGCGCGGCAAGCCGAATACGCCGATCACGCTGACGATCGTCCGCAAGGGCGACACCAAGCCGCGCGTGGTCACCCTGACTCGCGCCGTTATCCAGATCCAATCGGTCAAATCGAAGCTGATCGAGCCCGGCTACGGCTACTTTCGCGTGACGCAGTTCCAGGAACACACGGGAGAAGCCCTCGCGAAAGCGATCGATACCGTGTTCAAGGCCAGCGCGGTGCCAATGAAGGGCATCGTGCTCGATCTGCGCAACGACCCCGGAGGCTTGCTCAACACTGCCGTTGGTGTCTCCGCCGCGTTCCTGCCCCCTGGTTCGCTCGTGACTTACACGGAAGGGCGCACCGAGGACGCCAAGATGAAGCTGATGGCCATGCCTGAGCACTATCTGCGCGGCTCGAAAGAGGACTACCTGAAGAAGCTGCCGGCCGACGTGAAGAAGGTCCCGATGGTGGTGCTCGTCAATGGTGGCTCCGCGTCGGCGTCTGAAATTGTCGCGGGTGCATTGCAGGATCACAAGCGCGCCGTCGTAATGGGCACGCAATCGTTCGGCAAAGGGTCGGTGCAGACCATCCTGCCGCTCGGCAACGGCACCGCTATCAAACTGACCACGGCGCGTTATTTCACGCCGGCGGGACGCTCGATACAGGCCAAGGGCATCACGCCGGATATCGTCGTCGAGGAAGCAACCATCAGCGAGAATGCCGACCAGGGGCTGCGGATGCGCGAAGCCGATCTCGGCAAGCGGCTGTCGAACCCCCAGGACAAGAAGGACATGGCCAAGGAAGAGCCCGCGCCGCCACCGCCGCCCCCGGCAGTGAAGCCGGACGAAAACGGCAAGACCGATGCGCCGCCCGACATCGTGTCGAAGAGTGATTACCAGCTGAACGAGGCGTTGAACGTACTGAAAGCGCTCAGCATCATCGGCAAGAAATAGGGCCACGCTGCGCGCGACCGGCCACATGCCGGTCGCGCGTGGCTCGGGCTTTCCGGCTCGACAGGAAGTCGAAGGTATTGACCGTGAACGACGATCAACTGCTTCGCTACAGCCGCCACATCCTCCTCGATGAAGTCGGGATCGACGCGCAGGAGCAATGGCTCGATTCGCATGTGCTGGTGATCGGCGCGGGAGGTCTTGGTTCGCCCGTGGCGTTGTATCTGGCCGCAAGCGGCGTTGGCCGCATCACGCTCTGCGATCCGGACGTCGTGGATCTCACGAATCTTCAGCGGCAGATCGTTCACTTCACCGATCGCATCGGACAACCCAAGGTCGAATCTGCCCGCACGACGCTGGGTCAGACAAATCCAGGTACGGTCGTCGAAGCGATTCGAGAGCGGGTCGCAGGGGATCGGCTGGAACAGCTGGTTCGGCAGGCCGACCTGGTCATCGACGCTTCCGACAATTTCGCCACGCGGCACGCGGTCAATCGGGCCTGTGTGAAGAACCTCAAACCGTTGGTGTCGGGGGCCGCGGTGCGCTTCGATGGGCAGATCTCCGTTTTCGACCCGCGCCGCCCGGACAGCCCCTGCTATCAATGCCTGTTCCCGGAAGACGGCGATCTCGAGGAGATCCGTTGTGCGGTGATGGGCGTGTTCGCGCCGCTGGTGGGCATCATCGGTTCCATGCAGGCAGCGGAGGCGCTCAAGGTGCTGGCAGGCGTCGGCGAACCCCTCGTGGGTCGCTTGCAACTCCTGGATGCGCGGACGATGCAATGGCGCAGTATCCGCATCTCCAGGGATCCCGGGTGCGCCGTCTGCGCGTCCGAGCACTCGGAGTTGGACGCTGCGATGTCGCCAGCCTGCCCTGACGCCTGAACCGGCGTTCTAGAGCAGCAGTTTCGACTGCACCTCGGCGTACTCGAGCGGACTGCGTTTGAAGCCGCTCTTCGCGTACTGATGCCAGCGCCCCACCACATAGCAGATGATGAGGTTTGCCTGTGCGGCAGCGTCGGTATCCGGCGGCAGTTCGTTCTGGGTTACGGCAAAGCGCAGTGACTGCTTGAGCTGCGACTCGAGCCGATCGTGCAACTGGTTGATGCGGGCCTGCAATCGCTCGTCCTCGTTCACCAGGGCGTCCCCGATGAGCACGCGCGTCATCCCCTGGTTCTTGACCGCGAAGCCGAGCAACATCGAAACGATGGCATCGACCTGCTGCGCTCCGCTGGTCTCTTCGGTGGTGATCTTGTTGACCAGACCGAACAGGGTCCGCTCGATGAACTCGATCAAGCCCTCGAACATCTGGGCCTTGCTCGCAAAGTGGCGATACAGGGCCGCTTCGGAAACGTCGAGGCGTTTGGCGAGCGCGGCCGTGGTGATCCTCTCGCTCACGGGGTGCTGCAGCATCTGCGCTAGTGTCTGCAGGATCTGGAGCCGGCGTTCTCCTGGCTTGGCAGCGGGCATGGCGGCGATCCCCCCGTAGTGATGACAGAGCGACCCCGAAGCATCGCTACAAGTCCGGAGCGGATTGTACACAAAGCGAGCGCCCGCTCCGTCAGCCCCTGCCGAGCGCCTTGGTGAGTCCGGTTACGTCGCGCAGCGCTACGTCCACGAACGATGGCCGGCGACCGGTCCGTCCGACGAGGACGGTGCGCATTCCCAGACGCTTCGCGGTCACGAGATTGTCGGGGGCATCTTCAACCATGATGCAACGCCGTGGATGCAAGCGGTGCCGCCGCAGCAGCCGCCGGAACCCAGCGACATCGGGCTTCGGCCGGTACCCGGTATGCTCGATGGTGAACACGCCGTCGAACAAGCGCGCGATGCCGAGCACGGCCAGGACGGCCTGCGAGTAGTGCTGCGGGGAGTTCGAGAACAGGATCTTCCGGCCCGGCAGCCGTCGCAGCCTCGCCTTCAGCGCCGAATGCGCCTGGACCATCCGCGGCAGATCGGGGAACTGGTGCGTATGCCAGAGAAAGTGGCGCGGATCGACGCCGTGGTGGCGCATCAATCCGAGCAGGGTGGCGCCGTACTTGCGCCAATAGCGCATGCGCAATTCGTCTGCCTGCAATTCGTCGATCGCGAGATGACGCATCACGTATGCGGTCATCGCGCGATTCATATGCGGAAATATGTGCGCGGACGCGTTGTGCAGCGTGTTGTCGAGATCGAAGATCCAGGTGTGCGATCTCGCCCCGCCGCCCAAGCTCACCTACTTGGCCTTGATCAGCGTCCCTACACCCTGATCCGTCAGCACCTCGAGTAACAGCGAGTGCTCGACCCGGCCATCGATGATGTGGACCGAACGCACCCCGCTGCGTGCCGCGTCGAGCGCGGAGGAAATCTTCGGCAGCATGCCACCGTAGAGCGTGCCATCCGCGAAGAGGTCGTCGATCTGCTTGGGTGTCAACCCGGTGAGCAGGTTGCCGTCCTTGTCGAGAACGCCCGGCGTGTTGGTAAGCAGGATCAGCTTCTCCGCCCGAAGAATCTCGGCCAGGTGCCCGGCCACCACGTCGGCGTTGATGTTGTAGGTCTCGCCGCCGTCGCCTACGCCGATCGGGGCGACGACGGGAATGAAGTCACCCTTGTCGAGGAATTCGATGATGCTCGGGTCGATCGAGGTGATCTCGCCGACCTGCCCGATGTCCAGCATCTCGCTGGGGTTGTCCTTGCTGGCCATGAGCAGCTTCTTCGCACGGATGAAGCCGCCGTCCTGACCGGTAATGCCGACGGCCTTGCCGCCGTGCCGGTTGATCAGGTTGACGATGTCCTTGTTCACTTGGCCGCCCAGCACCATCTCGACGATGTCCATGGTCTCGTCGTCGGTTACGCGCATCCCCTGGACGAACGTCCCCTCCTTGCCGATGCGCTTGAGCAGCGCATCGATCTGCGGCCCGCCGCCATGCACCACTACCGGGTTCATGCCGACCAGCTTCAACAGCACGACGTCTCGCGCAAAACTGTCCTGGAGCCGCGGATCGGTCATCGCGTTGCCGCCGTATTTCACGACGATGGTGCGGTCCTGGAACCGTCGAATGTATGGCAGCGCTTCGGCCAGTACATGGGCCTTCTGGGACGGGAGCAAGGTATCGGGGTGCATGCGGGGCGCGGGCGAGAAGCGTTTCGAGCGGTCGCGCATTGTAACGAACGCCAGCCGCCTCAACGCTTATTCGCGAACGGACGGGCGCCCCGAACGGCGCCGAACCGGGTGGCCGTCGGGCGGCGGCGGAAAGCAAGCTGGTTGAGGTCCGCCCGCCGGCGAGTCGCCCTGCCACGTCGCCCTTGCCGGACGCGGCGCGGAGCGGGCTCACACCCCGCCCGCGCCGACGCTTGCCGTGTCGTCCTTACTGAATCGTGATCTGCTTCGCGCTGGCGGCGACCTTCTTCGGAACGACCAGTTCCAGGACGCCGTCCGCATACTTCGCCTGGGCGTTGGCCGAATCGAGCTCGGACGCCAACGTGAAGGAACGCGAAATCTTGCCGTAGAAACGCTCGGACTTCAGGACTCGACTGCCTTCCTTCTGTTCCGTCGCGCGCTTGACCTCGGCGCTGATGGAAACCTGGTTGCCATTCACGTCCACGTGGATGTCTTCCTTGTTGACGCCCGGCATGTCGGCATGCACGACGTAGCCCTTGTCGTCTTCCTTTACGTCTATCCGGACCTGGGTGGGCGCCTCAGCGGCGTCGAAAGCGACGGGACGAACGAAGAAACCGCGCAGCAAGTCATCGATGTTCTCGTCGAAAGGGTGGAATCGGGTGATATTGACCATGATTGTTTCTCCTGTCTGGCTCAATGCGTTGGATTGTCGATCGGACCATTCCGGGGAAAGAGGCGTCGACCCGGCCGTCCGCGAACCCTATCTATGTGCCGGGAGAACCGTTTCAAGAGCCGCGCGTTATTTGTCGTGGCCATGGCCGGGGGCATCCTCGGCCGACTTGACCGGCACCTGGATCACCCGGCTAAAGCTCGTCCCGGACGCCCGCTCGAATCGAAGCGTGAGCGCAACCGTCGTGCCCTCGGCGAGCGGCGCCTTGATCCCGAAGAGCATCACATGCAGCCCACCGGGTCCCAAGCTGACCGTTTTGCCTGCGGGCAATTCCACCGCATTCACGGCGCGCATCTTCATCATGCCGTCCTCTTCCTTCATTTCGTGGATCTCGCCGCGCGAGGATATCGGGCTCGAGACGCCGACCAGTCGTGCCGTCCGCGCCGCACGCAGATCCATATAGGCGCCGGCCACCGGTTGGCCCGGCACCGTCGAGCGTACCCATGCGTTGCTTACTTCGACCACGGCGTTGTCCGCGCCGATCGCCGGCAGTGAGCACAGCCAGCCCGGCAACGCGGACACGAAAACAATTGCGACCATCAAGCGTTTCATGATGCCCTCCCTCCGATGATTTTCGAGATGCCGCGGATTGTCCCAGATGGCCGCGAGCAGCCACAACGCGGCAAGTGGTCGCAGTCGAGCGCTCCGGAGGCGGACCTACAGCCTATAATTCGGTTCCCCTGGCCTTCATTGATCGTCCCAAGCACCACATGCGTCTGCTTTCGCTTTTCCTGTTCGTTTTCATCGCCCCGGTTCTTGCCCAGACTCCCGCGCCGCTGATCCCCTCCCCGCCCGCGCTGGCTGCGAAAGCCTGGGTCCTGCTCGACTGGCAGACCCGCCAGGTGCTGGTCTCGCGCAACCCCGACGAGCGGGTCGAGCCGGCATCGCTCACCAAGCTGATGACGGCCTACCTCGTGTTCGACGCGCTGAAACAGAAGCGCATCGCGCTGGATCAGGTGATACCGGTCTCGGAGAAAGCGTGGAAGGCCGAAGGCTCGCGCATGTTCATCGAGCCACGCAAGCCGGTTACGGTGGACGAATTGATCAAGGGCATGGTCGTGCAATCGGGCAACGACGCCACCATCGCGCTCGCCGAGGCGGTGGCGGGCAGCGAGGAAGCGTTCGCCGACCTGATGAACAAGCAGGCGACGCGAATGGGTCTGACCGGGAGTCACTTCGTGAACTCGACCGGCCTGCCCGACCCGCAGCACTATTCCACCGGACGCGATCTTGGCGTATTGGCGGGGGAGGTGATCCGCGATTTCCCGGAATTCTTTCCGCTCTATTCGACGCGCGAGTACCGCTACAACAACATCACCCAATACAATCGCAATCGCCTGCTTGGCGCGGACCCCACCGTCGACGGCATGAAGACGGGCTACCACGAGTCCGCCGGGTACTGCCTGATCGCCACGGCCCTGCGCCCGCCCCGACGATTGGTCTCGGTCGTGCTCGGCACGGCTTCGGACATGGCGCGCGCGCAGGAAAGCCAAAAGCTGCTCAATTACGGGTTCCAGTTCTACGACACCGTCCGCCTGTATGCGAAGGGCCAGACGGTCGCGACGATCCCCGTGTTCAAAGGCGAACGCAGGGAGCTCAAGGCCGGCTTCAACCATGATCTCGCCCTGTCGGTGGCCCGCGGAACCGGTGACCACCTGAAGGCGAAAATGGAAAGCATGCAACCGCTCATAGCACCGATTGCGCCGGGCCAACGCGTGGGGACGCTTCGTGTCACGTTGGACGACAAGCCGGTCGCGGAGTATCCGGTCGTGGCGCTCGAGGCCATCGGGGTCGCGAACATGTTCGGTCGGGTGTGGGACACGGTGAGGCTCTGGTTCGAATGATCTGCTATCTGAACGGCGAATTCGTGCCGCTCGCCGAAGCCAAGGTTCCGGTTCTCGATCGCGGCTTCATCTTCGGCGACGGCGTCTACGAAGTGATACCGGCTTACGGACGCAGAGCCTTCCGCATCGACGGCCATCTCGCACGCCTGCAGCGCAGCCTCGACGCGATCCGCATCCCCAATCCACATTCCGCTGCCGACTGGAAGCAACTGGTCGCCGATCTGATCGGACACAACCAGGGCGAAGACCAGTCCATCTACGTCCACATCACGCGCGGTGTCGCCAGGCGCGATCACGCCTTCCCAAGAGATCTCGCGCCGACGGTGTTCCTGATGTCGAACCCGCTGATCACGCCGTCGCCCGAACAGGTCGAGCACGGCGTGGCGGCCGTCACCGCGACCGACAACCGCTGGTTCCGCTGCGACATCAAATCCACCGCGCTGCTGGCCAATGTGCTCCTGCGCCAGCTCGCGATCGACGCCGGCGCCGCCGAAGCCGTGCTGCTGCGGGACGGCTTCCTTACCGAGGGCTCGGCCGCCAACATCTTCGCGGTCCGAAGCGGCGTGATCGTGACGCCCGCGAAAAGCCACCTGCTGCTGCCCGGCATCACCTACGACGTCATCCTCGAACTCGCCGCCCGCCACGGGCTGCCGCTCGAGCAGCGTGACGTGAGCGAGCCCGAAGTCCGCAGTGCCGACGAACTCTGGCTCACCAGCGCGACGCGGGAGATTCTCGCGATCACGACGCTCGACGGCCGCGCGGTTGGAAACGGCGCTCCCGGCCCCATGTTCCGTCGCATGCACGCGCTCTTCCAGGGCTTGAAGCGTGCGACCGGAGATGCGGAATGACCCAGGCACAACCTTCCCTCATCGAATATCCGACCGAGTTTCCCATCAAGATCATGGGCCGGCAGGAACGCGGTCTCGCGCAGTCCGTGATCGAGATCGTGGTCAAGCACGCGCCGGACTTCGATCCGGTCACTGTCGAGATGCGCGCGAGCAAGCAGAAGAACTATCTGTCGGTAACCTGTGTGATCCGCGCGACCTCGCGGGAGCAGCTCGACGAGCTCTACCGCGAACTGTGTGACCACCCGCAGGTTGTCATGGTGCTGTGAGGTCACCGCAGGACCGCGGGCGTGAAGCGTGAATCGATCGCCATCGTCCGGCGACTGGGTCAGACCGAATACGCCGATACCTGCGCGGCAATGCAGACCTTCACCGGCGCGCGCCAACCCGACACGACGGACGAGATCTGGGTCACGCACCATCGCGCCGTCTACACGCTCGGCGTTGCCGCCCGAGCCGAGCATTTGCCGCCCGCCGGCAACGTCATCCCCATCGTCCGGTCCGATCGCGGCGGCCAGGTCACCTTCCACGGACCCGGCCAGGTGATCGTGTACACGCTGCTCGACCTGCATCGTCGTGGTCTGTCGGTTCGCGCACTGGTGCGCCTGCTGGAAAACGCCGTGGTCGACCTGCTCGCGGATCACCTCATCAGCGCTGCGGGCGACCCGGGGCGCCCGGGGGTCTACGTGGACGGCGCGAAGATCGCAGCGCTGGGACTGCGCGTGCGTCACGGCTGCTGCTATCACGGTCTCGCATTCAACGTCGAGAACGATCTTGCCCCATTCGACGCGATCGATCCCTGCGGTTACCCCGGCCTCGCCGTGACGAGCGCGAGGAACCTCGGCATCATGGCATCCTTCGATGCGATGGCCGACGCGCTCGTGCTCCACGTGCAGCATCGACTCGATTCCTAAGGACGCACCATGGACTCTCCCGTCAAGCAGACCGGTGCCGCCAAGACCGCGCGCAACCCGATCAAGATCGTGCCCGTCGAGACGCTCAGGAAGCCCGACTGGATCCGCGTGCGCGCTGGCGGCAATGCGCGCTTCCACGAGGTCAAGCAGGCGCTGCGCGAGCACAACCTTCACACCGTGTGCGAAGAAGCGTCGTGCCCGAACATCGGCGAATGCTTCGGCAAAGGCACCGCGACATTCATGATTCTGGGCGACCTGTGCACGCGCCGTTGCCCGTTCTGCGACGTGGCGCATGGGCGGCCGAAGCCGCCCGATGCCGGGGAACCGCGCAATCTCGCGCTGACCATCCACGCGATGAAATTGAACTACGTGGTGATCACCAGCGTCGATCGCGACGACCTGCGCGACGGCGGCGCCGGACATTTCGCGGATTGCATCCGCGCGGTGCGCGAGCATTCACCGCAGACAACGATCGAAGTGCTGGTGCCGGATTTTCGGGGACGGCTCGATGCCGCACTGGAGAAACTCGCGCTGTCGCCACCGGACGTGATGAACCACAACCTCGAAACCGTCCCGCGGCTCTACAAGCAGGCACGCCCGGGCGCCGACTACGCCCATTCGCTCGACCTCCTGCGCACCTTCAAGCAGCGCCATCCCTCGCTTCCGACCAAGTCCGGCTTGATGCTGGGTCTGGGGGAGACCGACGACGAAATCCTCGAAGTCCTGCGCGATCTGCGTGCGCACGACGTGGACATGCTCACCCTGGGACAATATCTGCAGCCGAGCGGCGGGCATCTGCCGGTGCTGCGCTACGTCGAACCCGCGCGCTTCGACCAGTTCGAGCGTGAGGCCCGTGCCATGGGTTTCCGCCATGCCGCCTGTGGTCCGCTCGTGCGCTCGAGCTACCACGCGGACCAGCAGGCCCACGACGCCGGCGTGGGCCGCTAGTTTCGACATTCGACCCGAGGCGATCGCCCGTGGGATGCGGGCGGTCAAGCAGTGGAACGCTGTCCGTTCAGCAGGTCCGACATGAGCGGAACAGCGCAGCCGGCCAGACGCCGTGTCAGGCGAAAGTGGGCTCTGAGAGCAGCTCACAACGCTTCGATATAGCCCCGGCGGCCCGACACCTGTGGCGGGCACCGGATTCGGGCGAAGCGCCCGGCACCTTGTTGGCGGCCTGGCCAGCGCCGCGGACACGCAAATCTCAGGGCTCGCCGGTGAAGACCATGTGCTGCTCCGGGAACTGCGCATAGATGTCAGCGTCGGCGGGGACGGGCAGCGGCTGCGCCTGACGCACCGCCTGTACGATCGCACGATCGAAGTCGGACAGGCCGCTCCGTTTGTCGAACCGGACCGACGCCACCGTGCCGTTCGGCATCACCCGGAATGCGATCTCGGCCCGGGTGTCGGGCCGGGCAGACTCGGGGACGAAGAAGTGCGCGCTGACGGCCGCCATGACCTTGCGGCCGAATTCGTCCACGACCCGTTGCACATCCGCCGCCGCCGCCAGTGCCGAGCGCGCGTCGGCTTCAGCGGCCTCCCGCTTGGCATCGCGCGCCGCCTCGTATTCGCGCAGCAGACGTTGCGCGTCCTCATCCTTGCGCAGCTGACGCTGCTCGGCGGCCAAGCGGAGCTGTTCCTGCGCCAGTTCCCGCGCTTGCCGTTGTGCATCGACGTCCGGTCGCAACGCCACCTCCTCTGGTGTCGACGCCGCTGAACTCGCGAGGTCAGTGCCGTCCGTGCGGCCCTCCGGAACTCCATAGGGCGGCAGCGCGCCGATGATCGCCATGGTGCCGGCATGATCGTAGAACCACGCGACGCGCAGCGACAGCTCGACGGGCCTGTCGCCTGCTTCCTGCGCGGCATCGCGATAGGGCGCGGCCTTGACGATCCGGGTCGTCACCGTCCGATCCACATTCTCGTCGCCGCTGCCTCGTTCCAGCACCAGGCGGGTCACGCGACCCTCGGCATCCAGCGCCATGGAAAAATCCATCGAGTACATCTTCGCGGCGATCCGTGCACCCACGAGCGCCCGATCCACGCTTTCGCCGAGCGATTGCAGGCGTGCGAAGGTGCTTTCGAGCCCGGTGGCAGCT
Organism: Burkholderiales bacterium; assembly: GCA_038324085.1. Classification (GTDB taxonomy): domain Bacteria; phylum Pseudomonadota; class Gammaproteobacteria; order Burkholderiales. Next base: position 12,167 of record JBBQHP010000016.1, on the reverse strand, counting down.
TCGTCTGCGGCGCCCTCGGCGGCCGGTTGAGCCGTGGCCTCGTCGGCGCTCGCCTGCACTCGAGCCTCCTCATCCGCCTTCGCCTGAGCAGCTCGCCGAGCGTCCTCTTCGGCCTGCACACGCGCCCGCTCTGCCCTCGCCTGCGCCTGCGCGACCGTCTTGCGGGCTTCGGCAAGGCCCGCGGATTCGCTCTGGAGCCGGGCAAGATTCTCTTGATCGGCACGCTGCTGCTTCTTCGACAGTGCCGCCGGCACGACCTGGCGCGCGCGCAATCCCGGCACGAGATCGAACACGGCGCTGGCCGGCACCGCGAAGTCGAGAATCTGATCTTCCTTCAGGACGATCGCGGTGAATCCGATCAGGCGACCTTCGCGATCGAACAGTCCGCCACCGCTGGCCGCGTGCGCGACCGGAGTGTCCATCCTGATCACGGTTCCGCGTTGCGGATGCTGGCCGACCCCGACCACGGTTCCAGCGCTCATCTCGAGTTCCAGGCCCTTCGGGGCGCCCACGGCATAGACCACCTGCCCCTTGCGGACGCGCTCGACCGGGACCACCCCCTTGACGGGCCACCCGATCTGTTCGTTCCCCTGCCACTGCAGAAAGCAGAGATTCCGCTGCTCGTCCGTTCCCGCCAGTTGCGCGAATGCCCACTGGACGCCTCGAAACACCACGAAAGTGCTCGTGTTTCCCGAGACCGCATTGCAACTGGTGACGACCTCGCCCGGCTTGACGACGACGCCGCTGCTCTGCTTCGTCGGCACGCCGTTCGCGTCCAGCGAGGCAACCCGGACGATGCTCGTACCCGCCAGCTGGAAAATTGCCTCCGGTGTGAGCGCCCGGGCATCGGCGCACAGGAGCATGGCCGCGATCGCAACCACGGGATGCGCGCGAGTCCGCATCCGCCCGACCAGACTCCGCAGGTGTCGAAAGTGCGCGCCAGCCGGCTGAACCAGGCGCCGCGCGTGGAAGATTGCCCGAGACAATGCCATCTGCTTGTGGCCCCATTGAACACTTCAGAGTTCCCGCACCGGCTGCGGGAATGCCGCGGGATCGGGGGGCCGCAGATCGCCGCCCCACGTCCATGGACCATTCTGCCGCACCGGTCCCGGTTACGGGGGCAACCGTCACCGGACAGCAACGGAGTTTATTTGAGTTTGCGCCAGGTTCGATCCTCGCTGGGTCGAACTGCCCCGCAATCTCGCTCGAGCGGACGAAGCGCGCGCCGATTGCGGCCGCTACGTTGGCGGTCCGGCACGCTCCCCGCCAATGGCGGCACGCACCGCTCCGATCACCCGTCCGGCCGGAAGGTGCTGGAGACAGTCCGAGAGACTGCTCACCCGCCGCTCACATCCTTCTTCGAGACACGGCACGCAAGCGGCATGTCCCTGGACCAGGGTCACGTTGCCGACGCGCTTGGAACCAACCATTTCCCAGGGACTCTCGGGCCCCGGATAGCCTTTCGGCCACGGCCCCCACTTGACCGGATTGGACGGTCCGAACAGTGCGACGGTCGGGACACCGATGGCGGCGGCCATGTGCGTGACCGCCGTATCCGTTCCCACGTAGGCGCGCGCGTCCGCGAGCAGCGCACCAACCGCGGCGAGGCGCAGTTTGCCGGCGAGATTTATCGCGCCGCTCGCGCGGCGCGCGATGGCGTCGGCCTGCTCGACCTCGTTCGACTCCGGCCCCGCAACGATGACCGGTCGCAACCCGTCCGCACTGAGCGCGTGCGCGAGCTGGGTCCACCCGTCCACCGTCCATTTCTTGTAGGGAAACTTCGGCGAGACGTGCAGCACCGCATATGGCACGTTGTTCGGATTGAACGGCAATGCCTGCAAGGCCTGCTCCTCGTCCGCATCGTTCCATGCAACGACGACTTCGGGCACCTGCGGGACGCCCAGGACGGAACAAAGCGCGAGGCCCGCCGACACCGTATGCACGTGCCGGTCATCGAACGGTATCCAGGCATCGAGCAGTCCGCGTTTCCAACTGGGCGCCTGCGCCGGATCGAGCATGCCCACCACCATTCTGCCGGCCGCCGCAGCGTAGAACGTGGTCCGATCGGAGGTCTGTGTGGAACAGGCGAGATCGTAGCGATTCCACAGCGTGCGGAAGGTGCCGACGCGCTCGCCGAGCGAGTCCGACTCACCTACCGTGATGACCGCACGCAGATCGGGATTGGCCGCGACGATCGCTTCGGTGCCGCGAAACACCAGCATGTCGATCGCTGCCGCCGGCCACGCGCGGCGCAGGCTGCGCACCAACGGCGTCGCCAGCAGCACGTCACCGATGCGCCGCGTGCACGCCACCAGAATCTGTCCCGGCCCTTCGGCACCCCAGCGCCCGCGCACCTTCAGTCTCCCGCGGACGGGCGCGCCGGGGTTCGCGCGAGCATTGCCCCTAGCACCAGCGCGATCAGATGACCTTCGGGAAAGGTGCGGAAATGCGAATTGAACAGGCTCGTGAGCGACCAGGCGAACAAGGCCCCGAAAGCGATCCACCGATAGCCGTCGGGCGCACGAATGCTCTCGCGCAGCGCGCACAGGAGCACGGCCAGGAATGCAACGAGACCGATGGCGCCGTTCTCGGCCAACACCATCAGGTACTGGTTGTGCGGGTCCGTACCCGGGAGCCCGCGCCAGTCTGCGTACCGCTGCTTCACCCTCGCAGAGTACACGGCGCCGAAGCTGCCCGTGCCGTGACCGAACACCGGTCGTTCGCGGATCAGCTCGAAGGTGTTCTGCCAGGCATTGAGGCGAAAGCCCATGGACGTGATGATTTCCGCTTGCTGGACCGTTTCGATCTCGACAAAACCGAGAGCGATGCGTTCGCGCACCATGGGCGACGCCACATAGACAAGGCCCGCGAACAGCGCGATCCCGGCCACGACGAGTGGGAGCCGCCGCCAGCCCAGCAGCCGGACGCCCACCGCGACCAGCATCGGCGCGAGCGCCAGATAGCCGCTGCGCCCCGGGGACACGAACACTACGTTGAGCATCATCAGCGCGGCAAGGGCGAACAGCCCCCAGCGCGCGCGCCGCGAACGCGCATCCAGACCGGCGAGCAGGCAGCACATCATCGCCAGTCCGAAGAATATCCCCTGCGTCGAGTGGTTCTGCAGCAGCACGCCCGGCTCGCTCGGAATCTTCGGTGCGTAACCGACGATCCACGCCGAGTACGATAGAACGACGCTTACCGCGGCCACCGCGACGAGCGTCCCGACGAACCTGCGCTTCCAGGCGTTTGCCCCGAACAGACCGAGCAGGATCAGTGCATAGGCGGGTTTGCGCCAGCTCCACAGGCTCGCTGCGCGCTCTGGCCACCCGGCCTGGCTGTACAGCATGCCGACGAGCAACACACCGAAGAAGACCGCGATCGCGACGCCCAGCGGTTGCGCGAGCGCATCGCGGATCACGCGGTGGGCACGGCCGGAGGCGAGGAGCGTGATCAGCAGGACGCCACAGGCCAGGCTGACCAGGGCGGTCGACCAGGGGACCGCCGCCGCCGCCACGATGGCGGACACCCGGCTCGCATCAAGCGCGTATCGGGACCAGCGCGCCGCCGGGGGTTGCCCGATCGAATTCACCGCCACAATTGGTACAGGATCTTGCGGCGGAACTTCTCCCACCCGAATTTCAGCCGCTGCACCGGGCGCGGCGGCGCCGGTTCGAGGCTGGTCTGGAACAGGCCATTCTTGCTGCCCTGCTCCACCACCGGATCCTCGTACCACAGCATCGAGATGCCGAGCGTCCGGTCGATCAATTCGAACTGATTGTCGATGGGCCGCGCGATCCGGTTCGCGGCGATCCAGTCGAGGCGCCGCCGGGCGGTATCGGCACCGATGAGGTAGGAATCGGCGAAGCGTCCGCGGGTCGCGGGGTAGAGGTGCTGCCCGGGGCGCCGCTGGCTCCGGGGCGTGTAGAAATTGCCGCCGCAGCCGATGAACAGCACCTGCGGAGACGCGTACCGGGGCGCCTCGGCCAGTGCATTCGCCACGCCTTCGGCAAACGCCGGCGCCAGCACGACATCGTCCTCGAGCACCAGCGCTGCGCTTTCATCGCGCTCGGCAATTCGGCGCAGCGCGGCGACGTGCTTCAACGCGCACGACTTCTGACTGGCATTGAGCCCGGCAGAAGGCACGAACCATTGCGCCTCGATTTCGGGCGTGAGGTCGCGTGCGTCCCATTCATGAACGAACTCCGCTTCCAGTCCGTAGCGCGCCAGTTCCGCGCTCACGTGAAGCCGCCGCTGCTCGAAGGCGCGTACGTTGATCACGTATATGCGATCCAGTCCGGGGATAGTCATCGCTGCGGCGCCTCGTCGCGCCATTGGCGGTACCAGTCGACGAAGCGCCGCAAGCCCTCTTCCAACGGCGTCGCGGGCTTGAACCCGGCATCCCGGGCGAGCGCGTCGACGTCGGCATAGGTCGCCGCGACGTCCCCCGGTTGCATCGGCAGCAGTCGCGTCTGTGCCCTGCGCCCGATGGCCTGTTCGAGCACCTCGATGAAGCGCATCAACGGCACCGCGTCGTGGTTGCCGATGTTGTAGATCCGGTAGGGTGCCCAGCTCCTGGACGGGTCCGGCCGGGCTCGGTCGAAGGCGGGGTCGGGGGCCGGAATTCGTTCCATCACGCGCACCACACCTTCGACGACGTCGTCGACGTAGGTGAAATCGCGCTCCGAATTGCCGTGGTTGAACACATCGATCGCGCGGCCCTCCAGGATGGCGCTCGCGAACAGCATGGGAGACATGTCGGGCCGTCCCCACGGACCGTAGACCGTGAAGAAGCGCAGGCCGGTCGTGGGCACGCCGAACAGATGACTGTAGCTGTGCGCCATCAATTCGTTCGCGCGCTTGGTGGCCGCGTAGAGGCTGACCGGGTGGGCGGCGGAATCGGATTCGCGAAACGGCAGGCTGGTATTGCCGCCGTACACGCTCGAGGTGCTTGCATACACCAGATGCGGCGTCGCGCACCGGCGGCAGCCTTCCAGGACGTTGAGGAAACCGGCCACGTTGCTCTCGACGTAGGCACGCGGATTGTCCAGCGAATAGCGCACGCCGGCCTGGGCCGCGAGATGGATCACGCGATCGAAGCGATGCGAGTCGAACAGGCGGTCCAGCAGGATCGAATCGCAGATGTCGCCGTGCACTGCCTCGAATTCGCCGTGGCGGGCGAGCCGCGCGATGCGGGCGTGCTTGAGGCGAACGTCATAGTATTCGTTGAAGTTGTCGAGACCGGTCACCGCGTGGCCCTGCTCGAGCAGACGCTGGGCGGTGTGCATGCCGATGAATCCGGCGGCGCCGGTGACCAGAATCTTCATGCTTCGCCAACGTCCGCCGTCGCGCAATGGTCCAACCCGCGCCGCGCACGGATGCGAACGGCGTCGAGTGCTTCCTGCAACCGCGCCCGATTCTCCGCCAGATGCGATCGATCGTTCTCCCGATGCCACAGGTGGAACACCGGTGCGGCGAAGCGAGCGCTCTTGTGGCGCACGCCTGCCCGCAGCAGGCGCACCACGAGGTCGGAATCTTCCATGCCCCAGCCGCTGTAGGACTCGTCGAGACCGTTCACCTGGATCAGGTCTTCGCGCCAGACCGACAGGTTGCAGGTCTTGATGCCTTCCCAGCGGCGCGGGGCGCGCTTGCGCCAGGCACCATCGGGCAACCGCAGCAGAGGCAGCCATCGATTGATGTCGCGCCGCATCCACGCGCCCATCCAGCGGCCGATGCGCCAGCGCTCGAACGGTTCACCGCTCGCGAGCACACGCCGGGTGAAGGATTCGGACAACAGCAGCCGGTTGCCCGCCACGAACCATTCGGCTTCGGCAAGCGCGCGCTGGCGGGCCGTGAAGAACACCGGCGGGACACAGTCGCCATCGGTGAACACGATGTAATCGGCGGTCGTCGCGAGTACCGCCTTGTTGCGGATCGCCGCGGCGCGAAAACCGTCGTCCTCGTGCCAGACATGACGCACGGCAAAAGGCGCCTGTGCGGCAAAGCGCCGGACCAGCGCACCGGTTTCACCGGTGGACCCGTCGTCCGCCACGATCAGTTCGAAGTCGGAATCGGACTGTCCCGCGTAGCCCCGCAGGACGGCGGACAGCGCATCCGGACGGTTGTAGGAGGTGACGACGACCGCCAGGTTCATCGCGGCGCCCTCGTGATGGCGCGCTCCTTCGAGTTGAACCATGCCTTGAGATAGCGATAGTAGGTACCCTCCGCGTTCGCCACCGCGAGCACGAAGCCCTCGCGGCCATCCAGAAACCCGGCGCGCAGCAGGTAGGTCCTGACGAAAGCCCAGGCACCGTGCGCGACCGCGCGCCCGACCGAGCCGCCTCGTCCGCGCTCGGCCCGCATGCGCGCGCTGGCGCTCGAGTAGCGGTTCATCTTGTCGATCACCTCCTCCAGGGAAGTGAAGGATTCGTGCTGCAACGGTTCGTTCAGCCGATCGACCGGTCCGTCGATCACGAGCCGCTCGTGCACCAGATCGTCGGAGAAACGCACGCGGCCGCGCCGGAACAGCCGGGCCACGTGATCCGGCCACCACCCGGAGTGACGCATCGCCCGGCCGCAGAAACGTGACAGCCTCGGCAATTCATACGCGGCGGGCGCATCGGACCGGGCCATCGCGTAACCGATCTCCGCCGCGAGCGCGGGCGTCACCCATTCGTCGGCATCGATCGACAGCACCCAGTCGCCCGTGGCGAGATCCAGCGCGCGATTCTTCTGCCGGCCGAAGCCGGGCCAATCGGAGGTGAGCGTCACCTTGGCACCGCCGGCGCGGCACAGCTCGACCGTGCGGTCCGCGCTGCCGGAGTCGACAACGATGATCTCGTCCGCCCACCGCACGGAATCGAGACAGCGCCCGATGGATGCCTCTTCGTCCCGGGTGATGACGATGATCGAAATGCTCACGGCGCAACGGTCTCGGCAGCCGCCGGTGCGGCGTCCTGCGCGTGTTGCGCCGGCAGATATTCCGGCACCCAGTGCGCCAGTGCCGCACGCACTTCGTCATCGTCCGCCCGCGCGGACTGTTGCAGCCACGCGCGCAGGCGTTCGAGCCAGGCCGTGTCCACGCCGACAGCCTGCGCGATGCGCAGCTTCGGGTGCGGCGTCGGCAATGAATGTTCCCCGTCCGCAAGCAGTTCCTCGTAGAGCTTCTCGCCGGGTCGCAGGCCCGTGTACTCGATGCGTACTTCGTCGTCGTCGAGCCCGGAGAGCCGGATCAGGTCGCGGGCGAGATCGGCGATCTTGACCGGCTCGCCCATGTCGAGCACGAAGATCTCGCCGCCACGCCCCATCGATCCCGCCTGCAACACCAGCTGGCTCGCCTCGGGGATGGACATGAAGTAGCGCGTGATCTCGGGATGCGTGACGGTCACCGGACCGCCGCGCGCGATCTGCTCGCGAAACTTCGGGATCACGCTGCCGGCGCTGCCCAGCACATTGCCGAACCGTACCATCACGAAACGCGTCCCGTGGTCGTCTTGCTGGCCGTGCTGCGCCTGGCACACCATCTCGGCGAGCCGCTTGGTAGCGCCCATGACATTGACGGGATTGACCGCCTTGTCGGTGGAAACCAGCACGAACTCGCCCACGCCGCTGCGCACCGCGCACTCGGCCACCGTGAGCGTGCCGAGCACGTTGTTGCGCACCGCCTCCCAGGCGTTGCCCACTTCCATCAGCGGCACGTGCTTATAGGCGGCGGCGTGGAACACCACGTCCGGGCGTTCGCGCGCCATCACTTCGGCGACTCGTCCGGCATCCTTGCAATCGCCCACCAGTGCCGCGATCGGGAGCACCGGTGTGGCGGCCTCGAACTCCTGTTCGATGCGGTAGAGCGCGAACTCGGAGAGCTCGAACAGCACCAGTCGGCGCGGGGCAAAGCGCGCGATCTGACGACACAGCTCCGACCCGATGGAGCCGCCCGCGCCGGTCACCATCACGCACCGCCCGCGCAGCAGGGCCGTGAGTCCCGAGGCATCGAGCGAAACCGGATCGCGCCCGAGCAGATCGTCCAGTTCGACGCTGCGCAGTTGCGAAATGGTGATCTTGCCCGACACGATGTCGTCGAGCGCGGGAACGGTGAGCGCGGTTACACCGGCCTTTGCGCACAAGTCCACCGCGTGCCGCCGGACTTGATGGGTCGCATTGGGCATGACCACGATGGCGTGCGCGACGGCCAGACGGCCGGCCTGCGCGGGCAGCGAATCGAGCGGCCCCAGGATGGGCACGCCGTTCAGCTCGCGCCCGCGGCGGCCGGGACTGTCGTCGAGCAGGCCGACCACGCGCCACTCGCGGCTCTGGGCGAGGTCCTTGATGAGCGAGGCAGCGGCGTCGCCGGCGCCGAGGAGCAGCACGGGCTTCGCGTCGAGCTTGCCAAGCCCGATGACGTAGCGCTCCTTCCACGCCCGATATGCAAGGCGACTGCCGCCCATGACTAGGATCAGCAGCAGCGGAGTGAGCACGAATACCGACCGCGGCACGGGCGTTTGCACGCGCAGCAGGATGAACAGCGCCGGCACGCTCACCGCGGCCAGCGTCACCGCACCGAGGATCCGCCTCAGATCGTGCAGGCTCGCGTAACGCCAGATGCCCCGGTACAGGCCGAGCGGCCAGAACAAGGCCGCGTGCAACACCACCACCCAAACGACCGTGCTGCGCAAGGTCAGCGCAAAATCCGGCGGGATGTCGAAATTGAAGCGCAACTCGAATGCAATCCACCACGCCAGGCTGGCCGCGGCCACGTCGTGGAAGAATGCGGCCAGCGTCCGGGGGTTTAGCGCGCGCACCGCTTCACCAGACAGCAGAAGGGCATTGTTCGCGTATCAGAACGTCGCGCGTCACAAGTTGCGCACCGCTCGACAGCGCATCGGCTACGATCAAGCGATCGAAGGGATCGCGGGTCCAGCGGATTGGTCGCGCCTTGGCGACCACCAGCTGCAAGGGTTCCTCGCTGAGCGTGAGCCCGATCTCGTCCCCGAGCGTGTGAAGGATTTCCTCCGGACCCTTGCAGATTCGGCCGATCTCCCTCAGGAACTGCAACTCCAGATCGACGATCGGGGATACGGCAAGCCTGCCGGATTCGATGGCGGCCTTTGCACTCTCGGACAGAAGGTCGAGTCGGCCCTCGTAGAGCCAGCACACGACGTGCGTGTCGAGCCGGATCAGTCGAGGTTTGCGGGCTCTCGCCATGTCGCCACGCGCTCGTCCACGAGAGTCTCGGGGGCTCCGCGAATCAACTTCCGCCGCTTGAGGCCGACGAGCTTGGAGCGCGGCGTGCCGGGACAGAGCAGCAGCGTGCGCCCCTTGCGCTCGACCACCACCGGCACGCCGGTTTCTAGCACTCGATCGGCTACCTCGAACAGATTGTGACGCAATGCGGTGAGCGAGAGTTTTTCCACGGGCAGCACCCTACATGTACATGGTTAGAATATTACGTGTACGTGTCGCCCGGTTCAAGGCGGCTCTCGCCGGACCGCCGCAGCGTTCGATCGCCGCCACCAGCGATCCACGAACGTGGCGAGCGCCAGGTAGCCGAGGGCAAGCACCGCGAGAATGACGCCCTGAGCGACCGGCGTCATCTGCAGCGCCTTCAACGCCACGACGCCAGTCCCCGCCATCAGTGCGTATTCGGCGAGAGCGGTGCGGCGATGACCCCAGCCCATCAGCACCAACCGCTGATAATAGTGACTGCGGTGCGCCCGCCACACTTTCTCGCCACGCGCGAGACGACGCAGCAGCGTGATGCTGGCGTCCGCGATGAAGGGCGCGAACACCACCGCTGGAAACCATCCGGGCCACGCGCCTCGGACCGCACCCTCGATACCGAGTGCCGCTGCAAGAAATCCGAGCGGAATCGACCCGACATCCCCCATGAAGATCCTTGCCGGATGGAAGTTGAAGAAAAGAAATGCGATCGAGGCCGCAGCGATGCAACCGCAGATCGTCACGAGCGCGGTATCGCCGGCCGCCCAGGCCGCAAGCAGAAGGGTCCCGAAGCCGATTGCGGCCATACCGCCCGCGAGCCCGTCGGATCCGTCCATGAAGTTGTAGAGGTTGGTCATCCAACCCACGGCGACGATCAACGCCAGCAGCTTGAGCGGCTCGGCCGCAACTGCGACGACGCAATACACCGCTGCCGCCGTCAGATGCCCTGCGAGCCGCGCCGCGGCAGGCAGGTGGCGCCAATCGTCGATGAGCGACAGCGCGGCCAGCGCAACTGCGAGCCCGACCACCAGGCTGAAGGCATCGGGAGCGAGCAGGCTTGCGACGACACCGGCTACGACCCCCAGCCCACCCACGCGCGGCACGGGCCGGGTGTGCAGGGAACGTTCGTTGGGCAGATCGAGTGGCGCGCGCACGCCGATGCCGCGTACAGCCAACGCGTTAAGCGCGTAGCTCAGCACGGCGGCAAGCACGATCGCAAAGAGGGACATGGCTTCTGGGGTGTCGGTGCCGGGCGGTTCGGGCGAGTCCTGCGGCGCGATTCTACCGGGGCCCCGCCCGGAACCACGCAGCGGTCGTGTCCAGGCCTTGTTGCCGCGTGAACGGTGGCTCCCAGTCCAAGGTGCGACGGATGCGGCCGCTGTCCACGACAAGATCTCCGAACAGGCGCGTCGCATCCCGGGTGCGCCCAGTCAACGCCGCCATCCCTCGCAACACGGCGGCCGGTACCGGGAAAAGCCTCGCCGGGCGACCCAGCGAATCGCCGATCTCGCGCAGCAATTGCGGCGTGGATACCGGTTCGCCGTCGTCCACCAGAAACGTCTCTCCCGCCGCGGCGGGCTGTTCCAGGCATCGCACGATCGCGTCGCCCAGATTGCCTACGTAGATCAGGCTGCGGCGGTTGCTCACCGCTGCAAGCGGCAGCGGGATGCCGCGGTCGACCCAGCGCAGCATGCGCAGGAAGTTCGCCTTGACCCCCGGGCCGTAGACGAGGGGCGGGCGCAGGATCACGACTTCAAGCCCGCTACGACCGGCGATCTCGCGCAGGACGTCTTCGGCTTCGCGCTTCGATACGCCGTATGGATCCTCAGGCCGTGGCGGGTCGCTGTCCGAGAATGCACGACCCGGCGTGGCTTCGCCGTTGACCTTGACCGATGAGACGAACACGAAGCGGCGCACGCCAGCGCGGGCGGCCTGTATTGCGAGACTGCGTGTACCTTCGACATTGACCTTGCGGTACGCCTCGAGCCCATCGACTGCGCCATCATGAATCACGTGCACGCGTGCCGCCAGGTGAACGACGGCGTCGACGCTCTCGAGCGCATCGGACCAGTCGGTAACAGGACCGATATCGCCGACCATCGTCATGCAGGCGTTGGAGGGACCAGGATTTCGAATTGCCAACCGGGTCGCGAGACCGCGAGCGGATATCGCATCCACGACGTGACGGCCGACAAAACCGAGCGCTCCGGTAACCAGGGCGGTCATCGGCGGACGACCGCGCAAATTCGCGCCCCATTGCCTCGTTCCAAGGGCGATTCGTGGCCCGAATGAGTAGTCTCGAATGCATTCTCGACGACGAGGACGCCCACCATCAGGAGAGCTATGTCAGGCCAGGACCTCGAGGGGACGTCGCGACGAGCAACATTGCCATTCCGGGATATCAGGGATTCAGCTGCCATGGGGTGGGAAGCGTTCATAGAAGAGGGCTGCCTGGGTACTATCGACTTGCTCTGATCACGCAGCGTGCTGCGCCACCACTTCAAGATGCTCACCTTCAGGCCTTGCTCGCCCGCATACTCTTCGAGCGTCTGCCCGCTCCTCGCAACGACCATGACGTGGGCCTTCCAGAACTCAGCGCTTCTTCGCATCGTCTCACCTCCTTGCAATCGAAGATGACATCGCGAACCTTCGATCCAATTGCGAAAAGGCTGTGGTTCGTGGATCGCTTACAGTTGAAAGAGTGGCTCTCGTCACCCATTTGTTAGCAGGCTGTTGAAATTCCCGACCTCAATGAAGCCGATCGCATCGTCGAGAGTGATTTCGGCGCCCTTATCGGTGCTGCGGTGGAAGCACTTGCGTCATCGACGGGATTACAGCGGCGTTGGTCTTGCCCAGTTCGATTCATGGTACGGCTCCGGCTGGAACCGCCATCAGCATTCGGGCCATTCGCACGAGGTTGCCCGCGGTCATGGTGAGTTTGAAGTGCAAGTCGA
>JBBQHP010000015.1:0-83667 GCA_038324085.1 Burkholderiales bacterium | reverse complement strand
GGCGCCATCGCCGGGAATCGCGCGATCAGCCGCGACACCGCAATCCGCGCTTCCATGCGCGCCACGTTCATGCCGGCGCAGGCATGGTCGCCATGGCCGAATGCGAGGTGGCGGTTCGGCTTGCGGGCGACGTCGAAGCGGTCCGGACCCGGGAATTGAGCAGGATCCCGGTTGGCCGCCCCGATGCACAAGGTGACCAGGGTACCGGCGTCGAAGCTGCGCCCGCCGATACTCACCGGCGCGGTCAGGCGCCGGTTGTTGAGCTGAAGAGGGCTTTCGTAGCGCAGCATCTCTTCGATCCCTGTCTGGAGCAGCGCGGGCGACTGCACCAGCGGCTCGAACTGGTCGCGATTGCGCATCAGCGCATGCATGCCGTTGCCGAGCAGATTGGTCGTGGTTTCGTGACCGGCATTGAGCAGGAAGATGCAGTTGTGCACGAGCTGGCGCTCGGTCAACGCCTCGCCGTCGGCACCGCCCTGGATCAGCCGGGTCAGCACGTCCTCCTGCGGATCCAGTGGACGCGCACGACGATCGGCAATCAGCTTGCGCAGGTAGGCGGAAAAATCATCGACCGCGCGATTGCCGTCGGCGTGCATCTGCGCCGTCAGGGACGGCTCGAGCGCGGCCAGGATCGCCAGCGACCAGCCCCGCAGGGGAGCGCGGTCCTCACGCGGAAAGGCCAGCAGGTTGCCGATGACCTCGACCGGGATCTCCGCGGCGAAGTCCTCGATCAGATCGATCGGTCGCCCTTGCTGCGCCTTGGCCTGGAGCCCGTCGAGCAAGCCGTCTACCAGGGCCTCGACGCCCGCCTCCATGCGCGCGATTGCCCGCTGGTTGACTGCTCCGAGGATGAGCCGGCGCACCCGCGGATGCGTCGGCGCATCGTTGAACACCAGGCTGGTGGTGTGATGCTCGAACAAGGACGTGTCGCCGTACTTCGGCAGGAACTCGTGCCGCTTGTCCGAGCTGGCCGAGGGATTGCGGTACATCGCCGCCACGTCGTCGTAGGCGGTCAGGAAGACGCTGCCGTCGCCGAGCACCTTGACCGGTTCGCTGTCGCGCAAGCGCCGGTAGTAACGATAGGGATCGTCGTGGAAGTCCGCCGGTGGCGAGCGCAAGTCGAACCCGGAGTTGTCGACCCCGGGATTGGCCACGTCCGGCGCCGGCGCGGCGCGATCTGGCTTGCGGTTCTCCATGGCTCCTCGCGGCGTCGGGTCTCCTGCGAAGTCTAACGCAGGGTCCGACGGCGCCGTGAAGCGCACCCGGCGGCGGCGCCGACGCGGCAGCGCAGCAGCCGGATCAGGCGGTCGTCTGCAGCTGCGCCGACGCGCTGGTCCTGGCCACCTTGCGCCAGCCCGGGAAGCTGGAGGCCGGATCGATACCGATCATCCGGTCGTGCAGGCGGACGACTTCCTTGGCCGTGACCAGTGGAAGCTCCAGGGGAAACAGATGCGAACCTTCGATGACCACCAGCTTGTCGGCGACCAGGTGCCGAGTCGCCGCCAGGCCGCACAGGTGAGCCGCGCGGGATCGCCGCCCGATGAGCATGCCGCAGGGCACGATGCGACCGCTGCCATCGACCGGCGGGCCCTTCTCCACCAGCGCGGCAAGACCGGTCGGGAAGGTCTGCTGGATGCGGCGGCCGACTTCGCCGTCGAAACGCCTGGGCTCGGCGTCGCGCGATCGTCCGCTCGCGAAGGCGTCGGCCGGCCGGCCGCCGAAACGGCGATAGAGCGCCTGACATTCCGAATCGAATGCGGGCAGGTCGGCGCTCGCGCCGCAGACCCGCCCCGGCAGGTCGCCCAGGCCGACCCGCTTGAGGGCGGCCAGCAGGCGTGCTTGGGGGATGGTCGGCAAGGGCGAATCGAGCATCAGGACCGCGGTGACGAGCTCCGGCGCCCGATAGGCAGCCAGCAGGTTCAGCCAGCCGCCGGTGCCGTGACCGAGCAGGGTCACCGGCTCACCGACGGCGGCGATGTGAGCCCGAAGCTGGTCGATCAGCCGCGGCCAGGAATCGGTGACTGGATAGGCCGGGTCATGGCCGAACCGGTCGACCCCGGTTGCAATGAAGCGATGGGACAGGCCGATCAGCATCTTCTGGTAGACCGGGCGCGGAATCCCGTTGCCGTGGGTAAATACCAGAGGAAGTCGATGCGGCATGGGGAGCCCTCCGTTGATGTCCGATCATCGGTCATCGCCGGCGGCGCCGTTGAGAACAATTCCACGGTGCGCGCGAGTTTTCCCGTCTAACCAGGGAGGTCGGATTCGCGCGGCTTGCGCTGATCCGGTTAGGCTGGCGCCTCAACAAAGGAGGTACCGGATGATTCTGCCCAAGTTCGCCTTCAGGGGCTCGTGGCCGGCCGCAGCAGCGATGGCAGGCATGGCAAGCCTGTGCATCTCGACCGCCTCGGCGCAGGTGCTGGTCAAGAAAGACAACCAGTGGCGGTACTCCCTCGGCGCCGGCGCCAGCCTGTCGTCCGGCAACAGTTCCGCCCGCAGCGTCAACGTCACCGCCGAAGCTCTCAAGGCGACCGCCCAGGACAAATGGACGATCTACGGGCGGATGCTATACGCCAGGAACGACAGCGAGACCACCGCCGACCAGGCCAGCCTGGGCGCGCGTACGAACTGCGCAGCCACTACGGGCGCGCGGAACTGCTGCTGGGAGAGGAGTCCCAGCACCAGTTGACCGACACGACCGCGCTCAAGCAGCGCCTGGTGCTCTATCCGAACCTGCAGGACAACGGCAGCTTCCGAGGCGTGTTCGACACCAGCCTGGCCGTGGCGATGAACAAGCGGCTGAACCTGACCGCGACGCTCGCTTACCGCTACAACAACGACCCGGGCGACGGTCTCAAGAAGGCCGATCTGCTGTTCGTCACCGGTATCGTGGTGAAGATCGAATAAGGCGTCAAACCACCTTGCGCTGAACCACCTGGCGTCAAACCACCTGCTGGGCCAGTTCGCCGCTGCGATAGCGCTCGATCATGACCGCAAGGTTGACGGCCTTGACCTTGCTTCCCTGCCCTGCGCAGCCGAACTGCTGGAAACGCTGCAGGCAGATTCCTTTGGCCGCTTCCCGCGCCGGTTTCAGGTACTCCCGCGGGTCGAACTTCTCCGGGTTCTCGGAGAAGAACTTGCGGATCGCCGCCGTCATCGCCAGCCGGATGTCGGTGTCGATGTTGATCTTGCGAACGCCGAACTTGATCGCCTCCTGGATTTCCTCGACCGGCACGCCGTAGGTCTCCTTCATGGCGCCGCCGTACTTTCGGATTTCCTCCAGCAGGTCCTGGGGCACGGACGAAGAGCCGTGCATCACCAGGTGCGTGTTCGGCAACCGTGCGTGGATCTCCTTGATGCGCGAAATCGCGAGGATGTCACCGGTGGGCTTGCGGGTGAACTTGTAGGCGCCGTGGCTGGTGCCGATGGCGATGGCGAGCGCGTCGACACCGGTTTTCGCGACGAAATCCTTGGCCTGCTCGGGGTCGGTGAGCAGCATGTCGTGACTCATCTTGCCCTCTGCGCCGCTGCCGTCTTCCTCGCCTGCCTCGCCGGTTTCGAGCGAGCCGAGGCAACCCAGTTCTCCTTCGACCGAGACGCCGATCGCGTGCGAGAACTCGACCACCTTGCGGGTCACCTCCACGTTGTAGTCGTAGCTCGCGGGAGTCTTCATGTCCTCCTTCAGGGAGCCGTCCATCATGACGCTGGTGAAGCCGGAGCGGATCGATTGCTGGCATACGGAAGGCGAGGCGCCGTGGTCCTGGTGCAGCACGATCGGTATGTCGGGGTGCGCTTCCACCGCCGCCAGCACCATGTGCCGCAGATACGGTTCACCCGCGTACTTGCGGGCACCCGCCGACGCCTGCAGGATGACCGGCGAGCTCGTCTCCTGCGCCGCTTCCATGATCGCAAGTATCTGTTCGAGATTGTTCACATTGAACGCGGGCACGCCATAGCTGTTCTCGGCAGCGTGATCGAGCACCTGGCGGAGCGAAACGAGGGCCATGAGGAAAGGTCTCCTGAGCGGGTGTGAAGGGGGATGGGAACTCGTCAAGTGCAAATCGGGCGGGTGATGGTAGCGGAGCGGGCATGCCAGTTCTCGATGTCCACCAGACGGACCGGGTCGTCACTGGCGTTCGTTGCGCGCGTCGGTGGCTGCCAATACCGGCGCGAATCGAAGCCCGGGCCGACCGCCAGCGCGCCCTCGAACTTCGCATCGACGAAGTAGGCGCTGCGGGTCACGATCACCGGGATGCCGGCCGCACGCGCGGCGTCGACCCCGTTCGGCGAGTCCTCGATGGCGGCGGCCGCGTTCGGTGCCGTGCCAAGGGATTCCAGTGCGCGCAGGTAGACCTCGGGGTCAGGCTTCTTGCGCGCCACGTCCTCGGCGCAAACGATGGCGGCGAACCAGTCGTCCCAGTGTTCCCCGAGCGCTGCGTGTAGCAGTACTTCCACGTTGGCCCGGCTGGTGGTGGTGGCGATGCCCATGCGCAGGTCACGGGCGCGGCACTGCCGCATCAATTCGAGCACGCCGTCGCGCAACGGCATGCCGCCATCCCGGACGAGTTTGCCGTAGATGGCGTTCTTGTTCGCATGCAGCGCCCGGGCGAGCTCGACCCGATCCGCCGGAGACGCGGGTGCGTCCGCGCGCGTGCTCATGTCGTGCAGGATCCGTTCGCGCCCACCCGTGACCCGCAGCAGTTCGCCGTAGCGCGTTTCGTCCCAGTGCCAGGGCAGGCCCCACGCATCGAAAGCGAGATTGAATGCCACGCGATGACCGTCGCGCTCCGTCTCGGCGATGGTGCCGTCGACATCCCACAGCAGTGCCCGCAACCTGGTCATGTCTGCCGGCGATGCGTCAGGCTGCGCAACAGCCCAGAACCACAGCAGCCAGGCGCGCGACCGTCAGTCCGAAATGCTCGTAGACCTGCGGTCCCGGCGCGGATTCGCCGAACGTGTCCACGCCGAGCGCCGCGGCGCAGCCGTACTGGGACCACCAACGGGTCACGCCCGCTTCGACGCCGACGCGCGGCAGCCCGACGCTGAGCACGGCGTCGTGCCACGCGGCGTCCTGCCGATCGAACACGCTGGTGGACGGGATCGAGACCACGCGCACCGCCATGCCGGTCGCATCGAGCAATTCCTGCGCGGCCATCGCCAGGGACACCTCCGAACCCGTGGCGAGGATGACCGCGAGCGCGTTCGGACGATCGCTCAGGACGTAGCCGCCGCGGCGAATATCGCCCACCTGCGCCGGTGTGCGAACTTGCGCCGGCAGGTTCTGGCGCGACAGCAGCAGGGCGGTCGGGCGGTGTCGCTGGCCGAGGGCTTCGATCCAGGCCACGGCCGTCTCGGCCGCATCGCAGGGACGCCATACGTCGAGGTTGGGAATGAGTCGCAGGCTGGCGGCGTGCTCCACGGCCTGGTGGGTGGGTCCGTCTTCGCCCAGGCCGATCGAATCGTGGGTGAATACGTGGATCACGCGCAATTTCATCAGCGCTGCCATGCGGATCGCATTGCGGCTGTAATCGCTGAACGTCAGGAATGTCCCGCCGTAGGGCAGATACCCGCCGTGCAGCGCAATGCCGTTCATCACCGCGGCCATGCCGAATTCGCGCACGCCGTAGTTGATGTGGCGCCCGCCCTTCTCGCCACCGCGTACCGCGCCGGCACCGGGGAAATCGGTCAGGTTCGATCCGGTCAGGTCGGCGCTACCGCCCAGCAGTTCGGGCAGGCGCGCGGCAAGCACCGCCAGCACCTTCTGTGACGCCTTGCGGGTGGCCAGCGTTTCATTCGAGACGCCGAACTGCTCGATAGTGGCATGAATGATCGCTTCGAAGTCGTCCGGCAGTTCGCCGGTCATGCGGCGCTCGAACTCCGCGGCCAATGACGGATGCTCCAGGCGATAGGTGTCGAAGCGTTGCCGCCATTCGGATTCGCGACGGGCACCGGCCTCGCGGGCATCCCAGCGATTCGCGATCGGCCGCGGAATCTCGAATGGCGGATATGTCCAGTCCAGGGCTTCCCGGGCGAGGCGGATCTCTTCGGCGCCAAGCGGCTCGCCGTGGGCCTTGGCCGTGCCGGCGCGGCCGGGCGAGCCCTTTCCGATCGTCGTTCGGCAATCGATGAACGTGGGCCGGTCGGTGCAGGACTTCGCCTGGGTGATTGCAGCGGCCACCGCCGCTGCGTCGTGCCCGTCGATCGGCCCGATGACGTTCCAGCCGTAGGCGCGGAAGCGGGCCGGCGTGTCGTCCACGAACCAACCCCGTACGGCGCCGTCGATCGAGATGCCATTGTCGTCGTAGAGCGCGATCAGCTTGTTCAGCCGCCAGGCGCCGGCGAGACCGCAGACTTCGTGGCTCACACCTTCCATGAGGCAGCCGTCGCCCAGGAACACGTAGGTGTGGTGGTCGACGATCGCGTGGCCGGGGCGATTGAATTCGTCGGCCAGCAGTTTCTCGGCCAACGCGAAACCGACCGCATTGGCAAGGCCTTGTCCGAGCGGTCCGGTGGTGGTCTCGATGCCGGGCGTGAGGCCGTGCTCGGGATGTCCCGGCGTCTTGCTGTGCAACTGGCGGAACTGTCGCAACTGATCCATCGGCAGCGCGTACCCGGTCAGATGGAGCAGCGCGTAGAGCAGCATCGAGGCGTGCCCGTTCGACAGGACAAAGCGGTCGCGATCGGGCCAATACGGATTGGCGGGGTTGTGACGCAGATGACGGTGCCATAGCGCGACCGCCATCTCGGCCATGCCCATGGGCGCGCCCGGATGGCCGGAATTCGCCTGCTGCACGGCATCCATCGCCAGCACGCGCAATGCGTCGGCCAGATCGTCGCGACGCCCATTGTCCGGGCGCAACACCCGGTCTGCGGAAGAGGAGCTCATCGGATTCGTGTCGGCGAACGCCGGGGGATCAGAGGGCGCCGATGGAGCGCTTGCGCCGTTCCATCATCCGCCAGATGAAAGGAGTGAAGATCAACTGCATCGCGAGTTCCATCTTGCCGCCCGGCACCACGATGGTGTTGGCGCGCGACATGAAGGAATCGTTGATCATCGAGAGCAGGTACGGGAAATCGATGCCCTTCGGGTTGGCGAAGCGGATGACGACCATGCTCTCGCCGGCCGAGGGGATGTCGCGGGCGATGAACGCGTTCGAGGTGTCGACCATCGGCACGCGCTGGAAGTTGACGTGCGTATGCGCGAACTGGGGACAGATGTAGTGCACGTAGTCGGGCATGCGGCGCAGGATCGTATCGGTCACGGCTTCGGCCGAGTAGCCACGCACGTGCTTGTCGCGCCACAGTTTCTGGATCCATTCGAGATTGATCACCGGCACCACGCCGATCAGCAGATCGGGATAGCGCGCGATGTCGACCTCGGGGGTGACCACGGCGCCGTGCAGACCTTCGTAGAACAGCAGCTCGGTGTCGCGCGGCATGTCCTCCCAGGGCGTGAACGTGCCGGGCTCCTGGCCGTAGGGCTCCGCTTCGACCGGATCGTGCAGGTACTTGCG
Source organism: Burkholderiales bacterium (assembly GCA_038324085.1). Lineage (GTDB taxonomy): Bacteria > Pseudomonadota > Gammaproteobacteria > Burkholderiales. The sequence continues at coordinate 76,153 of JBBQHP010000015.1, read as the reverse complement.
GCAGCGTCCGGTTCCGACTTCGGCATAGCTGCGGAATAATGCCTCCAGGTCCGGAAAGAGATTGTTCTCGGGTCCGAAGTGGCTGAAGTTCATGTCGCCCGCCTCTTCGGCTTCCACCTGTCGCGCACGCATCTCCTTGCGGTCGTAGCGATGGAAGCTGTCGCCTTCCACCACCGCCGCCTTCACGTTCTCGCGTCGGAAAATGTTCTCGAACGTGCGCGTGACCGAAGTGGTGCCGGCGCCGGACGATCCGGTGATGGCGACGATGGGGTGTCTTTCCGACATGGCGCGGGTCTCGTGGGAATGCGAGGATTGGAATCGACGTAGGTGGACAGGCGTGGCGCCGCATCGGGCGTGCGGATGTTCCCGCTGATCAGTCGCGGAATAGGCTGCGCTCCGCGAACAGCGGTGCCCCCGGATCGCGGGTGGCGGGCTCGTGGTGATAGCGCTCGATGCGCTCGACTTCGTTCTTCGAACCGAACACGAGGCCGATGCGCTGGTGCAGCGACGAGGGCATTACCCCGAGTACGGGTTGGCGTCCGGTGCTGGCCCGGCCGCCGGCCTGCTCCACGATGAAGCCCACGGGATTGGCTTCGTACAGCAGCCGCAGCCGGCCGGGTTTGGCCGGGTCCTTCGTGTCTCGTGGATACATGAACACGCCGCCGCGCATCAGGATGCGATGGGCCTCGGCCACCATCGATGCGATCCAGCGCATGTTGAAGTCCTTGCCGCGCGGTCCGGTCTTGCCCGCGAGGCATTCGTCCACGTAGCGCTTCACCGGCGGTTCCCAGAAGCGGCTGTTCGAGCTGTTGATCGCGAATTCGTGGGTGTCGGCCGGCACCTCGATCTTGGGATGCGTCAGTACGAACTCACCGAGATTGGGATTGAGCGTGAAGCCCGCGACGCCATTGCCGACGCTCAGCACGAGCATCGTCGTGGGCCCGTAGATCGCATAGCCTGCCGCGACCTGGGTCGCACCCGGGCGGAAGAAATCCGCTTCGGCCACGTCGCGGCCGCTGTCGACCAGGTCCTGCGGCGCACGCAGGATCGAGAAGATGCTGCCCACGGCAACGTTGACGTCGACGTTGCTCGAACCGTCGAGCGGATCGAACAGGAGGAGGTATTTTCCGCGCGGATACCATCCGGGGATCTGCCGCGGATCGTCCATCTCCTCCGAGGCCATGCCCGCGAGATGTCCGTTCCATTCGTTCATGCGGATGAAGATCTCGTTGCTGACCACGTCGAGTCGCTTCTGGACTTCGCCCTGGACGTTCACGTTGCCGCCTTGCGCCGGGATGGATTGGCCGAGGGAATCGCCGAGTTCGCCGAAGGCCACCACCCGGGCAATGGCCTTGCAGGCGAGCGATATGTCCAGCAGCAGCGCGTTGAGATCGCCGCTGGCATCGGGGAACCGGCGCCGTTCCTCGATCAGATAGCGGGTGAGCGTCCAGCGTTGCGAGAGCGGCATGGCGATGGGTCCCGGTTCGACTCTAGTCCGAGGCCCCGGAGAACACGCGGCTCGCGCGGATGTCCGAGGGCTCGATGGTGGTGAGGTCCTGGCGCGTGAGCACGCGATCGGGTTCGGCGAACAGCCGGCTCGCCTGACGCAGGCGCGCGCGTTCGAGGGCGTTGCGCACGCTGCGTGCGTTGGCGAATTGCGGTTGCTGGAGGCGCAGTGCGAGGTAGTCGCGGAAGGTATCGCGCCCGCCCTCGCCGAAGTTGTAGTTCTGCTGCTCGAGCATGCGGTCGCCGATGTGGAGCAGTTCGTCCTCGCTGTAATCGGGAAAGTCGAGATGGTGGGCGATGCGCGAGCTCATGCCGGGATTGGACTTGAAGAACGTGTCCATCCGATCCTTGTAACCAGCGAGGATCACGACCAGATCGTCGCGCTGGTTCTCCATGACCTGCAGCAGGATCTCGATCGCCTCCTGGCCGTAGTCGCGCTCGTTCTCCGGCCGGTACAGGTAATAGGCCTCGTCGATGAACAGCACGCCGCCCATTGCTTTCTTGAGCACTTCCTTGGTCTTCGGTGCCGTGTGGCCGATGTACTGGCCCACCAGATCGTCGCGCGTCACCGCGACCATGTGGCCTTTGCGCACGTAGCCGAGGCGATGGAGGATCTGCGCCATGCGCATGGCGACCGTCGTCTTGCCGGTGCCGGGATTGCCGGTGAAGCTCATGTGGAGCGACGGCGCCTGCGCGGACAGCCCGAGATTCATGCGCAGCTTATCGATCACCAGCAGCGCGGCGATGTCGCGGATGCGCTGCTTCACCGGCTTCAGCCCGACCAGGTCGCGGTCGAGTTCATCGAGCACCGCTTCGACCTGGCTGTCGGACAGCACTTCGGCCACCGTTCGCGCCACGGTAGATGCTCCTGCCGGTTCCGCCGGCACCGCCTGCGGCGTCGACGATCCCGGAATCGTGTAGAGCGGCTGGCTCATGCCGCGCGCGCTCCACTGCCTGCGGCGAATGAAAGTCGCTCCCGCATCGCATCGATCACGACGCGGTAGTCGGGCTGGCTGAAGATCGCGCTGCCGGCGACAAAAGTGTCGGCCCCTGCATCGGCGGCGGCGCGGATGTTGTCGGTCTTGATGCCGCCGTCGACTTCCAGGCGGATGTCGCGTCCGGAGCGCTCGATCAGCCTGCGCGCCTGCGCCAGAGCGTCGACCGGTTGCACCATGAGGTGCACGTCGATCGGTACACGCGCGCCACCCGCTGTGACGGCGTGCTTGCGCAGCGCTTCGCACACCATCGGACCGAAAGTGAGGTTGGGCACGTAGTGGTTGTCCATCACATCGAAGTGAAACCAGTCGGCGCCTGCCGCGATGACGGTCTTCACTTCTTCGGCCAGCCGCGCGAAATCGGCGGACAAGAGTCTCGGCGCGATGCGATGGGTGACGGGGCTCATCGTCGCAAGCTGGTAGCGACCGCTCAGGGCTCCGACTCGTACCGTTCGCCTTCCGGCAGATCGGCAGCGTAGCTATGCGTCGTGTACTGCAGCGAGCGGCCATTGCCTTCCTGGCGCATGAGTCCGAAGCCGGGCTCGCGCGCCGGCCGGTTGACGATGAAGGACATGCGCGGCGACTCCACCCCGCGGGTCGAATCGAAAGCCGTGACCCGTATGTAGTGGTTCGGAAAGGTCTTCCTGCAGTTGTTGATCTCCATCAGGATCCCGGCCGGGTCCTTCAAGTCGAACATCGGGTTGCCGAACATCTCCCAGTAGGTGTTGCGTGGGTGCGGATCGTCGGTGTATTCGATGCCTACGGCATAGTTGTTCTTCAAGGCGTACTCGATCTGCTTGCCGATCTGCGCATCGGTCAGGTCGGGCAGGTATGAGAACTGGCCCTGGGTGATGCGGTTGCCGTGGTTGGTCATCATGGTGCGGTCTCCTTTCAGGCCGACATCGTCGGCGTCGGCACGAAGTCGCCAGTGTCGGTCGACTCGTAGTTGAAGCTGACCTCGCCCCAGGTATCGAGCGCGGCCTTCAGCGGCGAGCACCACTTGGCGGCGTCCTGCAGGATCTGCGGGCCTTCGTTCCAGATGTCGCGGCCTTCGTTGCGCGCGAGCACCATGGCTTCGAGCGCGACGCGGTTAGCCGTCGCGCCGGCCTGGATGCCCTGCGGATGGCCGATGGTGCCGCCCCCGAACTGCAGCACCACGTCGTCGCCCAGGTAGGTGAGCAACTGGTGCATCTGGCCGGCGTGGATGCCGCCCGATGCGACCGGCATCACCTTGTTCAGCGAGGCCCAGTCCTGCTCGAAGAACAAGCCCTTGTCGAGCTGCATCGGCGTGTGCGTGTCGAGCAGCGTGTCGTAGAAGCCGCGGATCATCATCGGGTCGCCTTCGAGCTTGCCCACGACGGTGCCGGCATGGATGTGGTCGACGCCGGCCATGCGCATCCACTTGCAGATCACGCGGAAGTTCATGCCGTGGTTCTTCTGCCGCGAGTAGGTGCTGTTGCCCGCCCGGTGCAGGTGAAGAATCATGTCGTTCTTGCGCGCCCACTTGGCCATCGACTGGATCGCGGTGTAGCCGATCACCAGGTCGATCATGATGATCACCGACCCCAGGTTCTTGGCGAACTCCGCGCGTTCGTACATCTCTTCCATCGTGCCGGCGGTGACGTTCAGATAGTGGCCCTTGATCTCGCCGCTCGCTGCGCCCGCCTTGTTCACGGCTTCCATGCAGTAGAGGAAGCGGTCGCGCCAGTGCATGAAGGGCTGCGAGTTGATGTTCTCGTCGTCCTTCATGAAGTCGAGGCCGCCCTTCAGGCCCTCGTACACCACGCGGCCGTAGTTGCGGCCGCTGAGGCCGAGCTTGGGCTTGGTGGTGGCGCCCAGCAGCGGGCGGCCGAACTTGTCCAGGCGCTCGCGCTCGACGATGACACCGGTGGCCGGTCCCTGGAAGGTCTTGAGGTAGCCGACGGGAATGCGCATGTCCTCCAGGCGCAGCGCCTTCACCGCCTTGAAGCCGAACACGTTGCCGATGATCGACGCGGTGAGGTTGGCGATCGAGCCTGGCTCGAACAGGTCAAGGTCGTAGGCGATGTATGCGAAGTATTGCTGCTCGGTCCGGGTGCCGGGCCCGGTGTTGGGCACGGCGTCGACGCGATAGGCCTTGGCGCGGTAGAGATCGCAAGCCGTCAGGCGGTCGGTCCACACCACAGTCCAGGTAGCGGTGGAGGATTCACCGGCCACCGCCGCCGCCGCCTCTTCGGCGTCCACGCCCTCTTGCGGCGTGATGCGGAACATCGCAATGACGTCGGTGTCCTGCAGCGCGTAGTCGGGCTGCCAATAGCCCATCTGCTTGTACTTCAGCACACCGGCGCTGTAGCGCTTTTTGGCGTCGGTGATCAGGCCTTCTTCTGCGGGTTTGGTCACAGGGTCTCCTTGCACGTGGCGTTCGCGATCGGCGTTGGGATGACCGGACTCTAGGGTTCATGATCGATCAATGAAAGTAAGAAATTCTTGTCCAATAGATAAGCTTTAACTGATCTATCGCATCGAACGAGGCGCGGTCAGGCCCTCGGTGGTGGCCCCCGCAACGCCCGAGGCACGCCATCGCGCCCGTCCGCGAACGCCGATCTACAGAGTCGCGCAGGCGCGACGCGGACCGGGATCGCGCAGGTGCGACGCGGGATCGCTCAGGCGCGGCGCGGCGCTCTGCGACGGGGCGCGGCAGGGCGCTTGGGGCCGCTCGCGGCGCCGGTGCGCTCGGGACGGCGCTTGCGCTGTCCGGTGCCGCCGTCGCCCGCAAGCGGTGGTGGCGTCAACGGAATGAGGCTCTGCTTGAGCGTGCGCAACACGAAACTCGACCGGCTGTGTCGAATACCGGGTATGCGGTAGAGCTGCTCGCGCAGCAGGCGTTCGTAATCGCGTGTGTCGCGCACCGCCATCCGGATGTAGTAGTCGTAGTCGCCCGATACCAGGTAGGCCTCGAGCACCTCGGGGATCTCCTCCAGCGCCTTGCCGAATTGGGACAGCGTCTCGTCGTTGTGGCTCTCGAGCGTGACCTGCAGGATCACGGTCTCGGCTAGTCCGACCGCTTCGGGGTCGATGCGCACGGTGTAGCCCTGGATGGTGCCTTCGGCCTCCATGCGTTTGATGCGGTTCCAACACGGGGTGATGGAAAGGCCCACCTGCGCGCTGATGTCCTGCAGGCTGGCGCGCGCGTCCTGTTGAAGGACCGCGAGAATCGCAAGATCAAACTTGTCGACGTTCATTCTGATAAAGAACCGTTGGTGAGGAAACTTTCCTGAATTATCGGCGCTCGCACGCGGGAATGGGAGCCTTTTCTAGACCCTTGCCCGTACCATCCAGGCGTTGGCGTTTCGCCGCGTCGTGAGCAGGGGGGGGCTCGAATGGCGCTCGGGCCCGCGCTTGCCCGGGCGCTCTCGTGGGGACGCGAAAGCGCACGACGGTGGATAATCCCGGCTCGGCCGCAGCGTCCGGCGCAGCCGGCGTGGCAACAGGCGCCCCGACAACGAACGATAGCGAGACCCTTCGATGACCGATCTCTCCGAATCCCGCAAGCTGGCCGACTACCGCCCCACGCACAAGGTGCGCTTCGTCACCGCCGCCTCGCTCTTCGACGGCCACGACGCTTCGATCAACATCATGCGGCGCATCCTCCAGAGCATGGGCGCGGAGGTGATCCACCTGGGCCACAACCGTTCGGTCGACGAGATCGTGACCGCGGCGCTGCAGGAGGACGTGCAGGGCATCGCGGTCAGCTCCTACCAGGGCGGACACGTCGAGTTCTTCAAGTACATGGTCGACCTGCTGCGCGAGCGCGGCGGCGAGCGCATCAAGGTGTTCGGCGGCGGCGGCGGCGTGATCGTCGCGCCCGAGATCGCCGAACTGCATGCGTATGGCGTCACGCGCATCTTCTCCCCCGAAGACGGCCAGAAGCTCGGCCTGATGGGCATGATCGGTTCGATGGTCGCCGAATGCGACATCGACCTCGCGCCATTCGCGCCCGCCCGGCTGGACGCGCTGGACGACAGCGACACCGGCCGGCGCTGGCGTGCGCTCTCGCAGGTCATCACCGCGCTGGAACTGGAACGCACAGCACCGGAATTCCGCGATGCGTTGCGCGCAGCGGCCGGCAAGACGAAAGTGCCGACGCTGGGCATCACCGGTACCGGCGGCGCGGGCAAGAGCTCCCTCACCGACGAACTGATCCGTCGCCTCCGGCTCGACCAGGACGACGCGCCGTCGATTGCCGTCATTTCCATCGACCCGTCGCGCCGCAAGAGCGGCGGCGCATTGCTCGGTGACCGCATCCGCATGAATGCGATCAATCCGTGGAGCGCGGGTCCGAAGGTCTACATGCGCTCGCTCGCGACGCGCGAAGCGGGCAGCGAGATCAGCCAGGCGCTGCCGGACGTGATTGCGGCCTGCAAGGTCGCGGGGTTCGACCTCATCCTGGTCGAGACTTCCGGCATCGGTCAGGGCGACGCGGCCATCGTGCCGCTGGTGGATGCGAGCCTGTACGTGATGACACCCGAGTACGGCGCCGCGAGCCAGCTCGAGAAGATCGACATGCTCGATTTCGCCGATTTCGTCGCGATCAACAAGTTTGACCGCAAGGGTTCGCTCGACGCATTGCGCGATGTGGCAAAGCAGGTACAGCGCAACAAGGGCGATTTCGCCAGGCGCCCCGATGAGATGTCCGTATTCGGCACGATGGCCGCGCGCTTCAACGACGATGGTGTCACGGCGCTGTATCAGGCGCTGTTGCCCAAGCTGGTCGCGCTCGGCCTGAAGTCCGGCGAATCGAGATTGCCCCCGGCGCTCACGCGCCACTCGACCAATCAGACGCCGATCGTGCCGCCGGCGCGCGTGCGCTACCTGGCCGAGATCTCCGACCTGGTTCGGGGATATCGCCGGCGCGGATCGGAACAGGCGCGCATCGCGCGCGAGCGCCAGCAGTTGACGGAGGCGAAGCGAATGCTGGCGGCTGGCCCCCACCCCAACCCTCCGCCACCCATGGCGGGGGAGGGCATTGCAGCATCTCTCCCGGCAACGTCGGGAGAGGGTTGGGGAGCGGGCGGCAGCGCGGCCCTCGACAACCTGATAACCGACCGCGAAGCCCGCCTCGATGCGACGTCGAAGAAGCTCCTCGCCCTCTGGCCCGACATGCGGAAGGCCTACGGCGGCGACGAATACGTGGTGAAGATCAGAGACAAGGAAATCCGCACCGTCCTGACCACCACCACGCTCTCGGGCACGAAGATCCGCAAGGTCGCGCTGCCGCGATACGAAGATCATGGCGAGATCCTCAAATGGCTGTGGATGGAGAACGTTCCCGGCTCCTTCCCATTTACGGCGGGCGTGTTCGCCTTCAAGCGCGAAGGCGAGGACCCGACCCGCATGTTCGCGGGCGAAGGCGATGCATTCCGCACCAACCGCCGCTTCAAGATGGTCTCCGAGGGCATGCCGGCCAAGCGCCTGTCGACGGCTTTCGACTCGGTCACGCTGTACGGGAACGATCCCGCGGTCCGTCCCGACATCTACGGCAAGGTCGGCAATTCCGGTGTGTCGATCGCCACGCTCGAAGACATGAAGGTGCTCTATTCCGGCTTCGATCTCACGGCACCGAACACGTCGGTCTCGATGACGATCAACGGCCCGGCGCCGACCATCCTCGCGATGTTCATGAATACCGCTATCGACCAGAACATCGACAAGTTCAAGGTCGACAACGGCCGCGAGCCGACCGACGACGAGATGCAGAAGATCCGTTCCTGGGTGCTCGCGAACGTCCGCGGCACGGTGCAGGCCGACATCCTGAAGGAAGACCAGGGCCAGAACACCTGCATCTTCTCCACCGAGTTCTCGCTCAAGGTGATGGGTGACATCCAGCAGTACTTCGTCCATCACGACGTCCACAACTTCTACTCCGTGTCGATCTCCGGCTATCACATCGCCGAGGCCGGGGCGAATCCGATCAGCCAGCTCGCGTTCACGCTCTCGAACGGCTTCACGTTCGTCGAAGCCTACCTTGCGCGCGGAATGCACATAGACGACTTCGCGCAGAACCTGTCATTCTTCTTCAGCAATGGCATGGACCCGGAATACACCGTGCTGGGTCGCGTCGCCCGCCGCATCTGGGCCGTCGCCATGCGCGACAAGTACGGTGCGAACGAGCGCAGCCAGAAGCTCAAGTACCACTGCCAGACGTCGGGACGGTCACTCCACGCGCAGGAGATTGCCTTCAACGACATCCGCACCACGCTGCAGGCGCTGATCGCGACCTACGACAACGCCAACTCGCTGCACACCAACGCCTACGACGAGGCGATCACTACGCCCACCGAAGAATCGGTGCGGCGCGCCATGGCGATTCAGCTCGTGATCAACCGCGAATGGGGGCTCGCCAAGAACGAGAACCCGAACCAGGGCAGCTTCATCATCGACGAGCTGACCGATCTCGTCGAAGAGGCCGTGCTGAAGGAATTCGAATCCATCAGCGAACGCGGCGGCGTGCTTGGCGCGATGGAACTGGGTTACCAGCGCGGGAAGATCCAGGAAGAGTCCATGCACTACGAACACCAGAAGCACACCGGCGAATACCCGATCATCGGCGTCAACACGTTCCGCAATCCGCACGGCGATGCGGTGCCTCAGAAAGTGGAACTCGCCCGCTCGAGCGATGAAGAGAAGCAGGGGCAGTTGAAGCGGCTGAGCGGCTTCCAGGAAGCGCATTCGAGCGAAGCGCCGGCGATGCTCGAACGGCTGAAGAGCGCGGTGATTCGCAATGACAACGTCTTTGCGGTGCTGATGGATGCGGTGCGGTGCTGCTCGCTGGGTCAGATCACCAATGCGTTGTTCGAGGTGGGGGGGCAGTACCGGAGGAATATGTAATCCCCCCTGCGCTTCGCAGATGCTCTGGATTCTGCCGGCGGTGGCGGCCGCGGGGCTGCCTTGGGATTGCCCGACCACGTGATCCGGGTCGCGCCGCACGTGCCGGTGGCACGTGAACACGGCGCGGGCCTGGACGATCGCCGCGCGCAGCCGCTACTGCTGCCTTCGATCAGCTGAACAACGCCGACACCTGGCCGATCCCACCGAACTCGGTTCTGATCCGGTCGCCCCGTTCCATCGGCAGGGGTTTGGTGAACGACCCGGTCATGATGCAGTCGCCTGCACGCAAGCCCTTGCCGAAGCGATGCAGCGTACCGGTGAGCCACACCAGCGTCTGTAGCTGGTTGTCGATCACTTCTCGGCCCACTACATCGGCCACGACGGCCCCGTTGATCTCCACCTTTGCCGAAACAGCGCCGAAATCGAGCTGGCCGATCGCGACCGGCGTGCCGTGGATGAAAGCGCACTGGGCCACGTTGTCCGCCACGGCCAGCGCCAGGTCGGTGCGCATGTCGGCTCGGCCCAGTTCGACCAGTTCGAGAGCAGGCGCCACCGTCGCGATCGCGTTCCGCGCCTCGTCGTTCGTGACCGCGGGACCGCCCAGATCGCGCGCGAGCGTGATCATCAGCTCGCTCTCCACCGCGGGCTTGCGCAGATCGGCCCACGTAAACGCGTGACCGGATTCCTTCCGGCCAGACTGCAGCAGATACCCGAACACGGGCTCGGGATTGCGGAACATCTCGCGCATGTGCGGCGCGGTCAGCCCCACCTTCCATCCAACCTGTCGCGCCCCGCCCGCAACCTTGCGCTCGAGCAGTCCGAGCTGCGCCCGGTAGCCGTCTTCCATCGCCAGCTTCCCCAGCCATTCCTGCGGCAGGAAGATGCCGCGCGCATGGTTATCCCACAATGACTGAACCGTCTGTTCGTTCGACATCCGCCTCTCCTCCGTTGCCAGGAATCTTCAGGGGGAGGCTAGCACGGCGATGACGGAGCGTGGGTGCTGGCCAGCACGGTCGACTTGCCGTGGTCCAATCCAGGAGGGTGCGCCCGGGCTCGGGTCCCCAACCGTAGGATGTGCGCACTGAGCAATCCCGGTCTGCCGCACCTTGCGGTGCTATACAGGCCGATTCACGAACACGAATTCGCCGACAGTGGCCGGTCCGGGGACGCAGCTGCCTTTCGGTGCGGACGCAGAGCGCATTCCGCCCTCGGCACGAGCTTGATGCCGCAGGCTCGCGCGCCGCGTGCACCTCGAGCCACCCACAGTGGTCAATGGCCGCGATCATCGCCCGCCGTTTCGGGGTCGGTCAACCAGCTTTGCGGCGCATGCTGTGCCGATGCCAGACCTGCTTCACGCGCCAGACGGGTTGCTCGCATCAACAGCCCAGCGACGTCCACGCGGAAGTGCCGGGCGAACTGCACATGCTTCTGATGAATTCGCGCGAGCTGATGCCGCACCCACACGGCACCGAGGTCGGCATTGCCTTGACTTGGAATCGCATTCATGAACACGGCAGTCTCCTTGCAAGGCCAGAGGTAGGGCCGACGACGCGTCGTGGACGTCGGCTCCTCCTGCTTCACGCGGCGGTCTTGATCAGACCGAGTTGAGTCAATGCCTTGACGCCGTCGTCCAGGCCGATTTCTTCAACGATCTTTCCGGCGTTGAGTCGCAGCACCGTGGTACCGGTGAAATGCATCTTGCGACCGGTGGCCGCAGGCAGTCCGCCTACCAGGAAGTCATCGAGCGCCGCGCCGGTGTGCGTGCCGCCACCTTCCCAGCGCCCAACCACGTAGTCGCCCTCTGCGATCAGGTCCGCTGCGCCCCAGAACTTGAGATCGGGGAATGCCTTGCGGAAGTCCGTCATGAAGGCCTTGATGTCGGCGTGACCGCGACGAGGCTCGTGCAGCGAGTAGTGCAAGAGCATGTCGGGTGCGGCGATCTCGTCGACGATGCTGAGATCGCAGGTCTCGCCCCAGAAGCTGGTGAACCAGCGGCCGACGATTGCTTTGTTGTCTTGTTCGATGGACATGAAATACTCCTCGTTGATCACAGCGGTGGTTGAGAAAAGTGAGAGTAGTGAGCCGAGAGAGAAAGAACGATCCGTTTCTTGCGATCTGAATCAGACGCGACTGGGTTCGCGATTTCCGACGGTGCTGTTGCGGTTGCCGCGCACGAGCCGTTCGCCGATCTCGTTGACGTTTCGAAGCGCGGTGCGAAGCGCCGTACTCGATGTCGACAGCATCCGCGGGAGATGGATGACCCCGGCGCCAACCGTGGCGAAATCGCGATCGAGTCGCTCTTCGAACGGGACGACGGGTGTGATGCCCTTGTGCAGCCTGGGCATGTCGTCACGGACGACGCCGGCGACGAGGGGGTTGCAGCGGCTCCTGGCCGCGCGCAAGACGTTCAGGTGTCCGATACGGAAGAGATCGAAAGCGCCTGGTGCGCAGCCGATGCGGATCATGATGAGTCCTTGTCGTTTCAAGCAGCGAAGCGATGTGCTGTGCTTCACCCGAACGTAAGGCACTCGGCAGATTCGGCGCGCTCTGCTTCTTGCGCTCGAACTCTCTCCGTCAAATAAAAGGTTCAATCGCAAGATTCGGGACGCGCCGGCCACTGGCGCAGGTCTACGCTGTCGGGTTACCCCCGCGACAAGACGTCGAAATCGTCGCGAATGCGCGGCCCGAAATCGTCGCGGCGCCCCGAGATGTCGCCCCCATACGGGGGCGGTCCCGGTGACACCTGGCGGCGCTGTGCTGTCGACTATCGAGCGTTCCGCACCTCATGACAACCGTAGCCCGTCACGCGTTGTACCGATACTTGGAAAGTATCGGGGAGGACGCCAACTTCTGCCCGGCCAACCTCGATCGACTGGATACGACCGCACGCAACAATCTCGAGAATGCCCAGCACCGCCCGTCGATCCTCGCCGCGTGTTGGGTTCAGGGCGGTCTGTGGTGATGTCACCATTTTAGGGAAATCGCAACAGGTGGGCACAGCATCGGCTCATCCGCCCAAGTCTTCATTCCGCCTTTGCCGATGATTCCGCTTGCGCGTCGATCTCCGCGCGCAATTCCGGCGTGAAAGTTTCGCCGAAGTGCTCGGCATCGCAGAGCAGCGGGATCTCGATCTCCGATTCGCCTTCCATCCGATGGGGCAGTGCTTGGCCCACTCGATTGCCTCCTGCAAGGATGCGCACTTCCCGAGCCAGAAGCCGGCGATCAGTTCCTTGGTCTCGGCGAGCGGCCCGTCGATCACGTTGCGGTCGGCCTTGCCGAGTAACGTGGATCGCATGTCAATCTCCGCGCATGAGGTTGTTGAAATTTCGCTCCGCATGGCTACGACGTTCCGGCCGAGGCGCTTTCGACGTGAGCAGCAGTTACATTCGTTCCAGACCGCCAATCTGTTGCACGCTCCTGCGCCGAATCACACCCGGCGCCGCACACAGGACAACTTCCACTTCCGTTCGATCGCGCCATTTTGTACGCTTCCCCCCATGAACGTCCCCTTGCGCTGTGGGTGCGGAGCCATCCAGGGCTACGTGGAGGCATTGCCCTCGGGTGGCCGCGCCGTGTGCTACTGCCGCGATTGCCAGGCGTTCGCGCGCTTCCTCGGTCGGCACGACGACATTCTCGACAGCCATGGCGGAACGGACATCATCGCCAGCCTTCCGCGGTCCGTTCATTTCACCTCCGGCGCGGACAAAATGGCCTGCATGTCGTTGAGCCCGAGGGGTCTGCTGCGGTGGTACGCGAGCTGCTGCCGTACTCCGATCGGCAACACACCGCGGGACCGGAAGCTGTCCTACCTGGGCCTGGTGCGCAATTGTCTGCCCGAGACCGACGCTGCGATCGACGCAGCCTTCGGCCCGGTGAAGATCGAACTGAACACCGGTTCCGCCCGGGGCAAGGTCGAATCGACGCCCCTGGCAGCGTTCTTCGGGATCGTGAAGATCATGAAGAACGTCTTAGGCGCGCGCCTGAGCGGCAAATACCGAGAGAACCCGTTCTTCGAGTCCGATTCCGGTGCACCCATCAAGGCGCCACAGATCCTCACGCTGGCTGAACGCAAGGCGCTGGACGGCGGCGGCGCGTAGGCCGTCGCAACAGGCGAGGCAGAACCGGTCAGATGACCGTGACGGCGGCCTGCTGTGTCGTCACTTCGCCTCTGTCGTCTGTCCAGGTCATCTCGAGCGTCCCGCTGTCCCTGGCGACCACGAAGAACGTCAGGTAGGGATTCGTCGCGATCGCCGGATGCAGCGCCGCGCGAAACACTTCGCGCCCCTCATAACTGCAAGTGAACGTCGTCACGATGTGACGGGGAATGGGTTTTCCGACGAGATCGACGCGGTATCCGGAATGATTGGGATGCTCGATCATCGCCTTGACCTCGAAGCTGTCGCCGCGCTTCACTTCCGACGGCACCCTGATGAACGTACGCGCCACGAGGGCTATCCTCCGCAGGCCGCCAGCGAGACTTCCACCTGTGCTTCGTCGGACCACAGCGAGCCGTCGTTCAGACGCGCGATCGCGATCACGCGCTGGGAGTCGGCAAGGCGGATGCGCGTCGACACCTGGGCGCGACCGTTGTCGGAGCCGAGCGTGAAAGCCGCGATTCGCGGCAACGGATTCTTCTCGGAGAACAGATGGATCTCCGTGACGTGATCGGCCTCCGTCATCGGGCTGTCCACGCGCACCGTCGCCGGGACGATGCCGCCGTCCTCGGCGATCAGGGAGATCTCGAGGTGGACTCTTCCGGGTCGGATTTCGGCTTCGCCGAATGTTTCGCGCAGGGCGATGGCGAGCGAGTCGGGCGTGGCGCGAGCGCGACCGTTCGGCACGATCGATAGCGCAACGCCCGAGGCGACGGCCTTCAGAATGCTGCGTCTCGAGCCGATCGGCAGGTACGTGTTGCTGGATTGCATGGTTCCCCCTCGACCCCGGCCGCCTTCCCTGTTGAGAATGGCCTCAACCTCGGGTGGCGGCACTCACCGCTGCCCCACTCCCCCAGACCTGCGGTGAATCAGGGTGAGGGGGCGATCAAGGCCTGGCGTCATCGCATACCGAGCTTGTCGTCGGAGGCTGTGCGCTCACGCATAACTGAAGCCTTCGTTCTTCATCGGCAGCGAACGGAGTCTCTTGCCCGTGGCGGCGAAGATCGCATTGCCCAGGGCGGGCAGCACGGCCGCCATCGGTGGCTCGCCGACGCCACCCCAGAATCCGCCGCTCGGCATCAGAATCGATTCCGTCTTGGGCGTGTGCCGCAGGGTGAGCACGGGATAGTCGGAGAAGTTGGTCTGCACGACCCGTCCGTTGGCGATGGTGATTTCCTCGAGCATCGCAGCGCTCAAGGCCCAGACGACACCGCTTTCGATCTGCGCCTTGACCGCGTCCGGATGCACGATGTGCCCCGGGTCCAGCGCGAGGATCACGCGCTTCACGTCGACTTCCGTGCCGCCCTTCACCGAGAGTTCGACTGCGGCTGCCGAGAAGCTGCCATAGGAGTCCACCACCGCGATGCCACGGGAAATACCTGCCGGCGCGGCCGAACCCCAGCCCACGGCCTTGGCCACGGCGTCGAGCACGGCCAGGTCCTTCGGCTTGTTCACGAGCATCGCGCGGCGGAACTCGTACGGGTCCCTGCCGGCTGCGAGTGCGAGTTCGTCGATGAAGCTCTCGCGAAAGAACGGATTGTGGGTGTGCGCCACGGCACGCCACGGGCCCAGCAGAACGTGGGTATTGCGCATGGCGTATTCGAGCGTGTAGTTCGGCACGCCGTAAGGCGAGTCGATGAACGATCGCGTACCGATCTGGTCGACACCGTCCTTCAGGAACTGGGTGAGCACCGCGGCAGCGATCGACGGCTCCGATTGGCGTACATGCCAGCCGGTCCAGTTGCCGTCCTTGTCGAGCGCGCCGCGCAACTTGACGAGCGTGGTCGGGCGGTAGCGGCCCTGGACCATGTCTTCTTCGCGCGACCATTGCAGGCGTACCGGGGTGCCGGGCATGGTCTGCGCGATCTTGATCGCCTGCTTCACGAACTCGTTGAACGCGGTGCGGCGACCGAAGGCACCGCCGGCGTGCATCTTGTGCAGGTAGACCTTTTCGAGCGGCAGGCCGGAGGCCTCCGAGGCCGCGGCGATGGAAGCCTCGCCGTTCTGGGTTCCGACCCAGACTTCGACGCTGTCGGGTTTCATGAGCGCCGTGGCGGTTTGCGGTTCCAGCGTCGCGTGGTTCAGGAACGGTGCCGAATATTCGGCTTCGACGATCTTGTCGGCGGCGGCGAAGGCGGCACTCGTATCGCCGTCCTTGCGAGCCACGGGCACGTCGGTGGCATCGATCCCGGTGCGGAGAAAGGCGCGAATGGATTCGCTCGTCACTTCACCGTTCTGGCCCACGTCCCATTCCACCGGCAGCGCCTTGAGCGCCTCGTTGGCACGCCACCAGTTGTCGGCGACCACGGCCACCCAGTCGTCGGCCGCGACGACGCTCTTCACACCGCGCATGTTTTCGATCTTGGACTTGTCGTACGACTTGAGCTTGCCCCCGAACACCGGGCATTGGACGATCGATGCGTGCACCATGCCCGGCAGGCGCACGTCGGCAGCGTAGATCTGCCGGCCCGTCGTCTTGTCGGGGATGTCGAAGCGGGCCGGCGAGGTGCCGAGCAGCTTCCAGTCCTTCGGGTCCTTCAGCTTCGGCTCCTTCGGCATTTCGAGCTTGCCGGCGAGCGGCGCCATCTTGCCGTAGGTGGTGCTGCGGCTGGTGGCGGCATGCATGATCACGCCCTTGCTCACTGTGAGCTCGGTGACGGGAACGCCCCACTCACCGGCCGCGGCGGTGAGCAGCATCTCGCGACCGGCCGCGCCAGCCTCGCGCAGGTATTTGTGCGAATCGCGGATCGCGCGACTGCCGCCCGTGGTCATCGAACCGAAGATGCGATTGCGGCGTACGTGCTCGTTCACGTCTGCGTATTCCGGCTGAACCTTGTCCCAGTCGCATTCGAGTTCTTCGGCGACGAGCATCGCGAGCCCGGTGAAGCTGCCTTGTCCCAATTCAGAGCGGGCGATGCGGATGATCACCGTATCGTCGGGTTGGATCACGATCCAGTGCGTCACTTCGGCAACGGTGGATCCGGCGTCTTGCGCGAAGACGGGCAGATGCACGCCCAGCATCAATCCGCCACCGAGTGCGGTGGAAGCGACGAGGAAATTGCGGCGGCTGCTGTCGATCGGTGTGGTCATGGTCGCGCTCCTCACAGGCTGGCCGCGAGCTTCACGGCGTCGCGGATCCGCACATACGTGCCGCAGCGGCAGATGTTGCTCATGGTGCTGTCGATGACACCGTCATCCGGCTTGGCATTCGACGCGATCAGCGCCGCGGCGGCCATGATCTGGCCGCTTTGGCAGTAGCCGCATTGGGGCACCTGGAGCTGCACCCAGGCCTTCTGCACCGGGTGGGTGCCATCCGCCGACAGGCCTTCGATGGTGGTGATGCGCTTTCCCGCCACGGCAGCTACCGGCAGCACGCAGGTACGGGTGGCTTCGCCGTCGACATGCACCGTGCAGGCGCCGCAGAGCGAGATGCCGCAGCCGTACTTGGTTCCGGTCAGGCCCAGCTCGTCGCGCAGTACCCATAGCAAGGGCATTTCGGGTTCGACGTCGACGCTCACGTCGCGGCCATTCACGTTGAACTGGATCATGGGTCTTGCTCCTCGGGGAAAATCGCTGATCGGACCCGGTGGAACCGGAGAGAGTTCCCCGCCGGTATCGACGATTGGCTGTTGCAGGATTGCGCCGGCCCTCAGCGGGCCGAAGTCGCGGGCGGTCGCAGAGGCACCAGCCGGATCGTGACCGCGGTCAGGACCGCGAACGCCACGTAGACCAGGGAGAATACCCATTCCGGCACGTCATGGAAAAGCACCGCGTGCAGGATCCGGGCGATGAACGAGCGCTCGTCGGATTCGCCCCGCAGCGCCGCCTCCCACCGCGTCAGCGGGCAGACCATGCCGATCATGGACTCGAAGGCGACGAACGTGATGGCGGCGAGATGCAGCGAACGGAACGCGCGATTGCCGATCCAGCGCCAACCGGCGAAATGACCGGCCCAGATCAGCGCGAAGCCGCCGGTAACGAATGCCACGAATGCGAAGTGAACGATCAATACGGCATCGGCGGCCAACAGAAATTCTCCCGCTTGCATGAACGGTCCGGTTTCACGGTGCCGCGCGACCGGAAGAGCTTGGGCGCAGGCGCTCGCGGGCCACCGTACATCGCCCCACTGTACAGGCCGAGCGAGGCGCTGTGACCCCCGGCTGCTAACGCATTCGCTCACGGCGTCGCGGTCGTCCGGAGGCCAGTCGCGAAGCGCTCGCCGGTTTCGATCGTTCAATCCAGCGGGAAAAGCAAAAAAGAAAGACGGCCCGTGAGGGCCGTCCCGTCAGCGTCGGAGAGAGGGCGGAGAAACCTGGATTGACGAGACCGTTGCGGTCAGTTGGTCCTGGCGAGTCCGAAGGCCGCGTCCCTGGCATCGACCTCCCACAGTTCATAGTACTCGGCGATCTTGCCGTCCCTGACCGTCATGCGCCCGAGGTAGGTGGATTCGTAACGCCGATGCGTGGCCGGGGCATACGCCTTGCCCGTGTATTCGACGAAGAACGTGTCGGGATAGAGCGTCGGGAACACCCGCAGATCGCTGAAGGTCCAGTCGGTGGCCGTCGCTGGAAATCCGCTCACCGCCTGGTCGATGGCGGTGCGACCTTCGAGCCGGCGCGAACCGTCATCGGCATAGGGGTATTCGAACACCGCATCGTCGGTCACGAACCTGGCGAAATCGTAGCTGCCGGGATTGCTCGTCGACCAGACGCCGAGATAAGCCGTCATGAGCGTTTCGACCTGGTCTTGCAACCGGGTCTCGGCGCCTGCGACAGAGTCAGTCGCAGGCTGGCTCAAGGTCTTGGGAATCGATTGGGCGTGCAGGCCGGCGGCGGAAGCCAGTAACGTCACGGCGAGCAACGACGCGATACGGCTGCGAGTCTTGTTCATGGAGATGGTCCTTTCAGTGGGGGAATGCGCAATCCGGGGCGGGCCGATTCGCGAAAAAACGAGGATGGCCGCCGGTGTCGGCTGAGGCGGTTGGGTCGAGGTTGAAAACATTCTGGAACGATCGGTCTGCTCTAAGCAAAAAAAAGGGCGCGGGCATTGCACGACAGGCTCAATGGTCCAGTGCGGCGAGCGCGGTATCGACCACGTCGTCCAGCACTTTCCGGTCGCGGGTCGCCTTGGCGGTGATCGCGAGCCCGTTCATCACCGTCATGAAAAATCGCGCGAGCTGCAGGGGCGGCCGCTCCGTGGCGATCTCGCCAGCCTGTCTGGCGCGCAGCAGCAGCCCGGCCAGGATGGTTTCGATCTGACGGGCATTCGCCGAACACGCCAGTGCAATCTCTTCGTCGTGGCCAGCCAGTTCGGTCGCCGTGTTCGCCATGAAGCAGCCTTTGCAGTCCTCGCTCAGGAGCTTGTCGACCGCTCCGCGGAAGAATTCTTCCAGCACTTGCCGGGCCGGCTCATCGCGTTCCAGCAGTTTGCGCAGCGGTACCGCCTGGATCTCGCGGTAGCGCTCCAGCGCCGCCTTGAACAGCTGATCCTTGTCACCGTAGGTGTCGTACAGGCTTTGCCGGTTCACGCCGAGGCGATCCACCAGATCCCGGATGCTCGTGGCGTGATAGCCGCGGTGCCAGAACAGCTCCATGGCGTCGTCCAGCGCCGCGTGCTTGTCGAATTGTTTGGTTCGTACCATGGCCGCAATTGAATCCTATCTGGAACGATCGGTCAAGTAATTATTGCGAGCGACTGCAGTTAGCGACTGCCGCGGGCCGTGGCCCGCGCAATGACGAGTCCGACTTGGCGTGGCGGATCGTCCCCGCGCCGATTTCGCCGATGATGAGGGCACGACCCCGCACGCGCAGCGGCTGACGCGGCTTCCGCTCAGCGTCGCGGAGCCAGCGGTGCTCGGCGACGGCGCGCCTCGGCGAGGTTGCGCAAGCACACATACAGCGCCGGGTCTCTGACGGCGGCCTCGAATGGAACCGGCAGGTGGCAACGTGCATAGGCCGCCCGCAAGTTCGTGTCGTTGGCCGCATTTTCTCCGAGCGGGAGAGACGCGGTGCGAGTGTCCCTGGGGCGGAACATGGCTAGTGAAGCACGTGCCGCAGGATCCAGATGGCGAAGCTCAAGGTCATCGCGCCGGATGCCACCACGATGAGCATGCCATAGAGCGGACCTCGATTGATGCGCTCCCACCAGGGCTGCAGTTTCGATTGAACCATCATGATAGGTCTGCGTTGGTTCAGAACGTTGCGATAGGCAATGTTCATGCTGTTTCCTTTCTCGGTCGCGGCTTCTGCTGCGCGGCGACGGATGCCTCTCGGGGCTGTCCCCGAGGCGAGGGCGCAGTGCGCCCGTAGGGGTTTGGACCGGGGGCGCTTGCGCACCCTTTCGTATGCCTGATAGACAGTCGTTGATCGCCAATGTTCCTTGCTGAAGGCCAGGCAAGCCGTCGGGGTGTCGATGGTCGATTGACGCGAACCGGCGGTGGTGGCGATACTCCGGGGATGAGATCGAGTCTCGGGCCGCTTGCCTGGATATACGTTGCCGCCCAGCTCGCGGCCGTGGCACTGCTGCTGACAGCATCGGCACGGGCGGCGTCGTATCCCGAGCCGGGTCAGGGTGAACTGGTGCTCCGCGAATTTCGCTTCGCGGACGGCACATCGCAGCCCGAGCTCAAGCTGCACTACCTCACGCTCGGGACGCCGATGCGCGACTCGGGCGGACACGTGACCAATGCGGTGCTGCTTTTGCACGGCACGAGCGGCCGGGCCGCCAGCTTCCTGACCGAACGCTTCGCCGGTGAATTGTTCGGCGACGGCCAGCCGCTCGATGCCCGGCGCTGGTTCGTCATCATTCCGGACAGCATCGGTCACGGCGGATCGAGCAAGCCGAGCGACGGCCTGCGCGCCCGATTTCCGCACTACGGCTATGCCGACATGGTGAAAGCCCAGTATCGCGTCGTCACCGAAGGCGTACACGTCGACCATCTGCGCATGGTCGTGGGTACGTCCATGGGCGGCATGCACGCGTGGCTCTGGGCCGAACGATATCCGGGATTCATGGATGCGGTGCTGCCCATCGCGTGTCTGCCGGCGCAGGTCGCGGGTCGCAACCGGATGGAACGCCAGCTGATCGTGGACGCGATTCGCAACGATCCGCAGTGGCAGGGCGGTGATTACGAGCGGCAGCCCCAGTCGCTCGTGACCGCGCTGCGGATGGCGGCCATCAGCGGCGGGAGCGTCCAGCAGTACTACCGCGAGGCGCCGACGCTCGAAGCCACCGACCGCCTGCTCGATCGACTGGTGCAGCGGCGTCTGCCGAGCACCGACGCGAACGATTTTCTGTACGCCTGGGATTCGTCCCGCGACTACGATCCGGCACCGGACCTGGGTCGCGTCACCGCCGCGGTCACGGCGGTCAATTTCGCGGACGATCAGCGCAATCCACCCGAGCTCGGCGTGATGGAGCGAGAGATCGAGCGGGTCGCCGGCGGCGAGTATGTCCTGGTGCCGGCTTCCGAGCGCACTCGAGGTCACGCGAGTCTTGGCGATGCCGCCTTGTGGAAAGCCGAAGTGAAGAAATTGCTGGACCGGACCGCACGCTGAAGCGGCGCCCGCAGCAGTGCTGCCTGCGGTTTCGCGGGCCGATCGATCCGACTGCCCGGTGTTCAGGTTTCCTGGACGGAACCGGGCGCCTTCCGCGGCTGCACTTCGGTGACCGAGTCACGCACGAAAGCGCCGCTGGCGACTGCGTAGTCCCACCGTTCGATCAGGCAATGACCCTGCGGCGCATCGTCGCCGCATCGGATCAGATTGACCGAATTCGGCATCCCGTCGCGCACCCGGCGCGAAACCGCCGTTCCCGCCTGCACTGCCCACATCGGCCGCGCGAGCCCGGGAAGTGCGATCACATAGGGCAGATGAATGTGGCCACCCATCACCAGATCGCCGCCGGCTTCCGACCAGCGCCGCAGCGCGGCCGCGTGCCCGCGGAGCCGATCGTGCTCGTCTTCGGGGCGCGGTACGGCGACGGGTTGATGGACCACCACGACGCGTAGTTGCGCGCGCTCGGCGCGGCTCAGGCGCTCGGCGACGCGCTCGATCTGCGCCACGGAAATCTCGCCGTTCTTGTGGCGATACCAGCGCGTCGTGTTGACGCACTGCACGAGCAGTTCCGCGGATGAATGGACCGGTTCCAGATCGTCGCCGAAAGCGGCGCGGTAGTGAGCGTACGGGTGCCGCAGGCGCGCACCCAGATCGAACAGCGGAATGTCGTGATTGCCCGGAATGGCCAGCACCGGCACGCCGAGGCGATCGACGAAGGCTCTTGCCGCGCGGAACTGGGCGCGCCGCGCGCGCTGGGTGATGTCGCCCGAGAGCACCAGCAGGTCGGGCCGTTGCTGCCGCGACAGCGCCGCCAATGCCTCGACGACCGGGGTCTGCTCCGTGCCGAAATGGGGATCGGAGATCTGCAGTACGAGGCTCATGCGTCGCTCGGACCGACGTGCGCCGCAGGGTTTGGGGATGCGGGCTTGAGCAGGTACAGCGGGCGTGGGGAAACCCGGATCTCCAGCGGCACGCGCATCCGCGTCACCTCGCCATCGCGTGCCACCTCGATCTTGCGGCGTCCCCACGCAAGGCGGGGCGTGACCACCATCCGATGGAATTCGAAATGCTCGAGCGCATCGGCGTCGCCGAGACTGCCCACTGCGCCACGGCACAGCAGCCAGAACATGGCCAGGCTGCCGACCGGGCGCATCATCACGGCCGCGATGCTGCCCCGGTCCAGCGCCGGCGCTTCGTCGAGTCCCACCTGTTCGAGTTGCAGGCGATTGTTGCCCACGAACAGCGTCGGTGTCGTCACGTCGCGCGTGGCGCCGCCGAGTTCGATCCCGATTCTCAGGGGCGGGTGCTGGCCCAGCATCGTCACCAGGGCAGCGCCCAGCGCTACCAGGCGACTGCGCCCGAAACGCACCTTGAACGCCTCGCGATCCTGCAGCAGTTCGCGGTACAGGCCGATGCTGGCATTGACCAGGAAGATCCGGTCGTTGATCGAGCCGACCTGCACCGGCACGGCCGGGCTCCGCGCGAGCGCCGCGGTGGCGTCGGCCGCGCCGGTCGGCAGGCGGTGCGTCCGGGCGAAATAGTTGAAAGTGCCCTGTGGGACGACGCCCATCGGACACCCTTCCGCATGCGCTGCCTGAGCGACGGCGTTGATCGTCCCATCCCCGCCGACCACGACCACGGCCGATTGCCGGGACCTGGCAGTGGCGGCGGCGCGGGCTGCCACCGCTGCGAGTTCGTTCGGGCGCGCGAACAGGAACTCACCGCTTCTTCCCGCCGCCGAGAGCGCGGCTTCGATCGCGCTCCGCGTCGCTCCCGGATCGTTGCGACCCGACGCAGGATTCATCACGAACAGGAGCGGCGAGGCGTGATCCAGCTTCGGAACCTCCGGACTTCGGATTTCCGCTGACGGGTCGGGGCAGGTGTGGGGAGTCGACAAGACGCGGTGCAATGTTGGTCGCTGGTGGCAGGAGCGCGATGGGGTGGCAGCATCGGCGCGGGGCGGTCGGACGCCGCACCGAGCTGCCGTCGCCCCTGAAGCCGCTGGAAGCGCGCCGGAATCGGCCCATTGTCCGCCGCGCCCGGACCGGCACGGCCGATCACGCGCCGCGACATCGTCGCTCTGCGTGACGCCCCGATAGTGACGGCCGTCGCGCGCCCAGTCTCTCGGACGAGGCCGGCTTGCCTTGTCAGCCGATGCCGACAGCGCTGCGGCAACGGGGCCGTGAGGGCGGGGGCACGGCATGATCCGGGGGCGCCGGTCTGCGCGTGCCTCGGCAGGCGTTCCAGACCAGTGGGAGACGACCGAGAGCGAGTGCCGGCGCCAGCGCCGGCACTCGCTTTCCGAGCAACCGCGGAACGTCAGCGAAGAGTGATGACGACTTCCAGATACTCGCCCGGCACCACGAGCGAGTCGGCGCCCGGTCGGTTCATTTCGATTAGCAGGTCGGTCAGGTCGCGCTCGAGCGCCGCGGCCTTGTCCGCGGGCAGCGCCTCGAAGGCCTTGGGCACTGGCCCGTACCAGGTGCGAAAGATCTCGATGAAATGCGCGGGCGAGCGATAGCGGAAATTGAAGACCCGGCGCGTCACGGCGATGGCGGCGGCGTGGTCGCCGAACAGGGATTTCAGGTGGTTCTCGACGCCCCAGAGCGAGGGCGGCTGCAACCCGGCGGGCGGCGGCAGGTGACGCCCGACCACCTTGAACAGCTGGCCGATGAAGCCCTCGGGGGTCCAGTTGGCCAGACCGATGCGCCCGCCGTGGCGGCACACGCGCGCCAGTTCCAAGGCTGCCTTCTGCTGGTCGGGCGAGAACATCACGCCGAAGGTCGAGAGCACGGCGTCGAAGCTGGCATCGTCGAAGGGAAGGTTCTCGACGTCGGCCACCTTGAAGGTCACGTCCAGGCGTTCCGCGCGCGCGCGTTCGGCGCCGCGGTCGAGCAGGGCGGTGACGTAATCGGTGGACGTGACCCGGGAACCGCGGCGGGCCGCAGCGAGCGTGGCATTGCCGTTGCCGGCGGCAACGTCGAGTACGCATTCGCCCCAGCCCAGGTCGCAGGCTTCGGCCAGGTTCTCACCGACGATCTGCAAGGTGGTGCCGATCACGGCATAGTCCCCGCTGGCCCACGTGTTCATCTGGCGGGTCTTCAGCGCGGCAAAATCGACGGGTGCATTCATGTTCGTGAGCTCCGTATGTGACGTTTACCGGGAACGGCCCGGTTGCAGGATCGCTGGACGGCGGCCAAAGCCGGCGCCGGCCTGGAACGCACTATCGGTCACGTCGCCCGGTGCCTTCCTGTCCGCGCGTCGCCCGGACTTGTTCGATCGTCCGCCATTCCACCTGCGACCAGCCCCCGGCCGGCCGATCGCCCCGCCTCGCCATCGCTCACCCTTTTCCGACGGTCGGCCGTCTCACCGAACCGCCACGCCACGGGCTAAACTCTCGCCGGAACCGGATCGGCCGGAGAACCCCCCCCAACGACCCGAGGTTTTGTCATGTTGATCTTCAGGCAGCTGGTGGACCCGCCTTCCTCCACCTACACCTATCTGCTTGCCGACAGCCGGACTGCGGAAGCGGTGCTCATCGATCCGGTGTTCGAGCAGGCGCGCCGCGATGCCGCCCTGATCAGCGAATTGGGCCTGCGCCTGCTGTGGACCCTGGAGACTCACGTCCACGCCGACCACGTGACCGGTGCGTGGATGCTGAAGCAGCAGTGCGGATCCGCCATCGCGGTAGCTGCGGCGAGCGGCGCGCAGGGGGCGGATCGGAGCCTCGCGCAGGGGGACAGGATCGATTTCGGTGGGCGACACCTGACCGTGCGGGCAACGCCGGGTCACACCGATGGGTGTCTCAGCTATGTACTCGACGACGAGAGCATGGCTTTTACCGGCGACTGCCTGCTGATTCGCGGCAGCGGACGGACCGATTTCCAGCAAGGCGATCCACATCGCATGTACCGGTCCGTGCACACGCAGATCTTCAGCCTGCCCCAGGATTGCCTGCTCTATCCGGCGCACGACTATCGCGGCCTGACGGCGACCAGTGTGCGCGAAGAGCGCCGCTTCAATCCGCGGCTGGGCGGTGAGATCAGCGAAGGCGATTTCGTCGGTTACATGAACAATCTGAACCTGCCCCACCCGCGCCAGATCGCCGTCGCGGTTCCGGCCAATCTCGCGTGCGGGCGACCCGACCACGACAATCCGGCGCCGAGCCTCCCGGGCTGGGCCCCGCTCATCTACACCTTCGCCGGCATCTGGGAGATCCAGCCGCAGAATCTCGAGGAAGTGGCCGATGCGGTGCAGGTCGTGGACGTACGCGAACCCGCCGAATTCGACGGGCCGCTTGGGCATATTCGCGCCGCCAGGCTCATTCCGCTGGGCGAGCTCGCGCGCCGCGCCACGGAGATCGACGGCAGCCGGCCGGTGGTGACGGTCTGCCGCGCGGCGGGCCGTTCCGCGCAAGCCGCGGTCATCCTGCAGAAAGCCGGCTTCCGGGACGTCGCCAACCTGGCGGGCGGCATGCTCCGCTGGCGGGCCGATGGGCACCCGGTCATCGGCGGCGGCGAATAGAAGGCACCGCCGCACCGCATCCGGTCAGGCAGGGTGTGTCGGGGGCGGGTCGGGGTGCCCGGTCGAGTCAGGCGCCGAGCAGTTCGCCGATCGGCTTCAGGTCCTCGACGCGGTCGCAGATCGCCTTGACCACCGTCACCACCGGCACGCCGAGCAGCAATCCCGACACGCCCCACAACCAGCCGAAGAAGAGGACGGCCACGAATACGACGACGGGGCTCATCCGGCTGGTACGACCCATCCACCACGGTGCTAGCAGATTACCGAACAGGGTGTGGATGGCAAACGACGTCGCGCCGACCGCGAACGCCATCTCCACGGATTCGAATTGCACCAGTCCGAGCAGCGCCGAGCCGCCTCCGACCAGGACTGCGCCCACGTACGGGATCAGATTGGTGATGCCGGCCACCACTCCCCAGACGGCTGACTGATTCAGCCCGAGCAGGTAGAACGCCAGCCCCGTGGCCAGACCGACCAGTGCGCTGACGCCGAGCTGGACCAGCAGATAGCGTTGGATCTGCCCCGCGATTTCGTTGAGGGTCTCGACCGTGACCTTCTTGCGGCTCAGCCGCGGGCCGGCCAGTTTGACCATCTTGCGCCGGAAGCTGTTGTCCGCGGCGAGCAGGAACAGCGCGACGAAGAAAGCCACTGCGGTCTGGCTCAGCAATACCAGGACGCCGAGCGTTCCGGTCAGCACGTAGGAACGGACGTCGAACGCGGACTTCTCGACCACGACTCTGGTCGGCCCCCTCGACTGGGCGGCACCGGCGGATTTGCGGCCCGAAGCGCCGACCCCGGCGTCGGCCTGCGTGACTGCCTCCAGATCGGTGGCGGCGGCCTGGACCTTGTCGATGGCCGACACCGCGGACTTCTTGCCGGAGGTGAGGTGGCGCAACTTCTGCGTCACCTGGGGCAAGGTCTCGATCAGGGCTTCGGCTTCGTCGCTCAGGGACCACGCGGTCAAGGCGAATCCGGTGGCCATCGCGATGAGGATGAGCGCCGCTCCGGCGACTCGTGGAATCCGCCACCGCTCGAGCAGATCGACGACGGGCGTGAGCGCGTAGCTCATCATGACCCCGAAGAGCACCGGGATCAGCACGTCCTTGGCCCAATGCATCACGAAGATGCAGGCCAGCACGGCGATGATGCCGAGCGAGACGCTGCGTACGTCCACCGGCATGTGCAGCAGCACGCGCTCCCTTTCGGTCGATTCGCCGAGCACAACCGGTGCGAGTGAGATTTCTTCGGGCTGGTCGACCATGTTGATGTTTTCTTGTCTTGCGACGCATCGCATCGCCCGGTGGGCGGGAGGGGTCTGTCCACGTAGGCGAGCAGCCCGGCCTCCCGGATCCACGCTGTCGCGCCTGCGATCGGAGGTTCGTTCGCAGCTTGCAACCGCACTGGCAAACGACGTGCCGATGCCGGTCAACGCCGGCTGCCCGGATCATACCGCGCGCCTGCGAGGATGGCCGCGACGGCCGTCGACCGACGGCGCTGGTCACCACCGGCGCCCCGAGTCCTTCGGCCACGCGCATCAGCGCCTCGGTGGCCTGAGCGCTTTCGACGCCGCCGCCCGCGAAGATGAACGGGCGCTGCGCCGATGTCAGCGCTGCGACCGCGCGTTCGACGTCCGCCGGATCGCCGGCAGGACGGCCATAGCGTTCGGGCGGCAGCACGGCGACGTCCCCCTCCCCGGTTTGAACATCGAGCGGCATCTCGATGTACGACGGCCGCGGCCGCCGGCAGCGCATCGACCGCATCGCCTCACGAACGACTCTGGGGACATCGCCGGGCGTCGCCACGCGGGTGGCATAGCCGCATACGGAACCGGCCACGCCGACCGAGTTCGCCAGCTCGTGGAAGTATCCGCCTTCGCGTTCGAGCTGCGCGAGCGCGTTCTGGCCGGCGAATACCAGCATCGGCGCCGATTCCGAGTACGCCATGCCAATATACTGTCACTCGCGGCGTCCCGTCCCATGCGGGCGTCGCGAAACCGGAAATGCGATCGCCCGCATCGTCGACGCACCGGACATTCGTGCATTGGTCACCGTTCGATATCACCTTGCCTGAGCGTGCTCCATGAACCAGCGATCCGCGATCGATTCGTCTCCCGTCCGCGAATTCGTCCTGTCGAGGGATCGGGCGCGCAATGCACTCGACCTGGAGACCACGGAGCGTTTGATCGATTCGATCGACGTGGCGCGCGTTGATCCCGGCGTTCGGGTGCTCCTGCTGCATGGCACGGGTGCAGGTTTCTGCAGCGGCAGCGATGTGAAGGAAATGGCGCGCGCATCCATGGCCCGGCGCGTGCAGATTGCGGAGCGGAAGGCCGTCCTGATGCGTGCTTTGGCCGAGATCGACAAGCCGGTGGTGTGCGCCGTGCACGGGTTCGCCCTCGGCGGGGGATTCATGCTGGCGATCGGCTGCGATGCCGTGGTGACCGCGACCGACGCGCTGTGGCGCTTGCCCGAAGTCGAATTGGGTTTCTTTCCGCCGTGGGGAATCGAGGCGCTGGTGCGCCGGGTCGGCCACGCGCGAGCCCGTTGGCTGGTGTGGGGCGCGCATCCCGCGTCGGGTACGGAAGCGTTCCAGCTCGGGCTCGCCGAAGTCGCGGTGGCGCCCGAAAAGGTGCTCGATGAAGCGCGCGGATTGGCGCTCCGACTGGCCGGACTGCCCGCTGAATCCGTCCGAGCCACGAAGCGCTTCTTTCGCGAGCAGCTTCCGGCAGGCAAACTGGATGCCTTGGCGCGGGAGGTCTATCGGGACAATTGCGAAGCGGGGGCGGCACAGGCCGCGTTTGCGCGCTTCACGCGGAACACGGATTGAACGGTGACCCGAACGCCATCGTGCCGCGAGTGCGGAGCGATGGGTACGAACCGCCAGTGTCGGTCACGCCAGGGTCGCTTCGCGTTCGCGCCGCCAGGCCGCCGGCGGCTTGCCGACGAGCCGCTTGAAGGCGCGCGAGAAAGCCGCTTCGGAATCGTAGCCGACGTCGAGCGCGATGGCGGCGACGGTGGCACGCGTTTCCAGCAGCAACCGGGCGGCAGACTGCATGCGCCACTGCCCGAGGTACTGCATCGGCGGTACGCCGACCATCTGGATGAAGCGCTCGTGCAGTGCCGAGCGCGACAGGCCGATGCTGCGGGCCAGTGCGTCGATCGTCCAGTCCTGCGCCGGCTGTTCGTGCATCAGCGCCAGCGCGCGGCCGACGAAACGATCACGCAGGACAGCGAGCCAGCCGGCGCTTTGCGTCGGCAGGTTGTCCGCATAACGTCGCACGGCATCGACGAACATCATCTCGCCCATGCGCGCAAGCATGGCCTCGCCACCGGGTCGCTGGGCGTGCGATTCGGCCACCGCCTGCTGCGTGAAGCGCGCGATCCAGGCGTCATCTTCCGTGGCGCGCAGATGCAGCATTCGCGGTAGCGCCGAGATCAGCGGATTGAACGGCTGCAGGTCGCATCCGAGAAATCCGCAAACGATCGTCGCGTCGGCGCTGCCTTCGAGCGGCGCCGAATACGAAGCGTCCTGGCCGTTGTAGGCCACCCGCAGGGGCAACTGGTCGAATTTCGCGTTGGCGAAGGGGGTCATGTCCCGGTTGCCGCGCATGCCGGGCGCGCTCGACACGACGTGCGCATCGCCGTGCGGGAACATCACGATGTCGCCGGCCGACAGTTGAACGGAGGGACCATCGGGGATACCGGCCCAGCAGGTGCCCTGCGCGACCGCGTGATACTCGACCACGTGCTCGACACCGCGCATCAGCAGCGGCGCGATGTCCTTTGCCGCCGGCGCCTCCGCCGCCCAGTCGCTGGTCCCGCTCACGTAGAAGAACACCGCGCCGCGCAGGCGGACACCACGCAGGACGTCGGACAGAGTGTCCTTGCTCATGGCGCAGGCCCGACCCCACAGCGCGCAGGGTCGGTCAGGCCCGGCATTGCCGCGCCGCCAAGCGCAGACGCGCGAGCAAGGGCAAACGACTCCGGATCAAGCATCGGATCGAGGCCGGAGAAACAATGCGCCTCGTCGTCAGCGGATTGCAACGGCTTCTTTGTCACCGTATTCACCCCGGAAGCAACACATGCACACAGCGTTCGACATTACCCTCGCCATGGTGCGCTGGCAATCGCATCCGGTCCGCGGTACGTCCCTCGCGGCGGGCCGCGCACTCATGTCGGATGCAAGGCCGTCATCGCTGCGCTGCCCGGGCCGGTTGAGGGCCCAACGGCAATGGGGGCGGCCGTGATCCACGTCGACGCGCGCGGATGCGCCGTGTCCGGCGCGACGCCGGTCGCACTGGAAGCCTGCGAGCGCGCGCTGGCCGCATTTCAGGGTTGGCGCCTCGGTGCGGACGCGCAGCTCGCGCGGGCCGTGGACGAAGCGCCGCACTTCGTGATGGCGCACGTGCTGCAGGCCTGGCTGCTGCTGTGCAGTCGCGATTCGCGCCGCGTCCGCTCGGCGCGTCCGGTGCTCGCGCGCGCGGCATGCCTGCTGGCCAACGAGCGCGAGCGGCAGCACCTTGCAGCGATCGCCGCCGTGCTGGCGGACGACTACGAACGCGCGAAAATCCGCCTCGGCGAGCTCTTGCGCGCGTATCCACGCGACGCGCTCGCGTTGCAGGTGGTGCATTCGCTCGACTACGTCACGGGCGACGTCGATCGCCTGAACGACCGCATCGCTGCCGTGCTGCCCGCGTGGTCGTCCGGCCTGCCCGGCTACCACGCGGTGCTGGCGATGCATGCCTTCAGCCTGGAGGAGTGCGGCGAGTACGAGCGTGCCGAGGAGCGGGCGCTGGAAGCGCTTTGCCTGAGCCCCTCCGATGCCCGGGCCCACCACGTGATGGCGCACGTCTTCGAGATGTCCGACCGCCCCGAGGCAGGCGTCGGGTGGCTGAATGAACGGATCGACTTCTGGGGTGACGACACCGTGGTCGTCACCCACTGCTGGTGGCATCTGGCCTTGTTCCACCTGGCGCTCGGGCAACCCGGATCCGCGATGACGGTGTACGACGGACGGGTTCGGGCCGGACATTCGAATGAGATCGCCGACCTGATCGACGCTGCGGCACTGCTCTGGCGCATCCAGTTGGCCGGCGCAGATGCCGGTGCCCGGTGGGACGAACTCGCCGCGGCCTGGGCCCCGCACATCCACGATCGCTTCTGCAGCTTCAACGATCTGCACGCGATGCTCGCCTTCGTCGGCGCGCACGATTGGGAGAGGGCGCATGGACTCGAGCACGCTCTGGTCAAGGGCCAGTCGTTGCCGACGCGACACGGCGAGAGCACGCGACTGGCCGGGCTGTCCGCTTGCCGGGCCTTGTTCGCGTTCGGTCGCGGCGACTACACGCTCGCCATCACCCTGCTCGCGAGCCTGCCGGCGATGGCGCACCGGCTGGGCGGCAGCCATGCGCAGCGCGATGTACTCCACCTGACGTTGCTGCGGGCCGTGGAGCATGTTCGTCGCCCCGGCCGGAATTCGCGCGTACCGAATCTGCAGACGACCGCGGCGCGAGCCTGACGTTCGCTGCCCGGCGTCAGGCGCTCTTCCACTTGATCGAGCAGCCGATGCTCGCTGTCTGATGCTCGGGCGCGCGGCCGGTCTCGACCACCTGCAGCATCGCCTCGTAGAGTTCGCGTTTCACGTCCGGCCCTGCAGCCTGTCGGCCGGACGAGTCGAGGCGGCCGTGATACCGAAGGACGCGGTTGCGGTCGATGCCGAAGAACTCGGGCGTGCAGGATGCGCCATAGGCGTGCGCGATGTCCTGCGATTCGTCGTGGAGGTACGGAAAGCCGAAGCCGTGCCTGAGCGCGAACGCTTGCATGTTCTCGAACGAGTCTTCGGGATACGTGCCGGCGTCGTTGCCGTTGATCGCCACAGCCCCGACGCCGAGAGCGCGCAGCGCCTCGGCTTCGTGCACGATCCGGTCGACCACGGCCTTCACATACGGGCAATGGTTGCAGATGAACATGACGACCAGGCCGTTCGGGCCTGTCACGTCGGCGTAACGCCAGACGCGGCCATCGGTGCCGGGCAGGGCGAACTCGGGCGCGGTTGCGCCAGGGTCGAACGATGTCTGGGTGTGTGCCATGCGGCCTCCCGATGCGTCTGAATGTTGGATTCGAAGGTGCGCCCGGCGTGGTGTAAGCCGCCGTCCATGGCGGCAGCCTGCCGTGCTCAGGCTGCCGGATTCGGGTAGCGTTGCTGGATCTGCCCGATCTCGTCCAGCGTTTCCGGGTCGAGCGCGAACTGGGCACCCGCGATGTCTTCCTTCAGTTGCGCCAACGACGTGGCCCCGATGATCGATGCCCCGAGGAACCAGCAACTGGCAACGTAACCCAGAGCCAGTTGCACCAGGGTCAGACGGCGTCGCCTGGCCAACAGCGCATAGGCCTGGACCGCTTCCGGCACCACGGCCTTGCGGAAGCGAGCGCCCAGCGATTCGAACAGCGTGAAGCGGGCGTCCGCGGGTTTGGCTCCGTCCAGGTACTTGCCGGAGAGAATCCCGGCCGCGAGCGGGCTGTAGGCCAGCAGGGACATCTGCTGGCGGAACAGCGCCTCGGCGAGATCGTTGTCCACGTTGCGCGAGACGAGGCTGTAGCTGTTCTGCAGCGTCACCGGTCCTGCAACGCCGAGTTCGCGGGCTGCCCGCCAGAATTCGCACACGCCCCACGCGGTCTCGTTCGAGAGACCGTAGTGGCGGATCTTGCCCGCCTTGATCAGCGCCGCCATGCCCTCGACCTGCTCATGGATGGGCGGGCCGGCTTTCTCCTTCGACGGATCGAACTCGATCGATCCGAACATCGGCACGTTCCGTTGCGGCCAGTGGATCTGATAGAGGTCGATGTAGTCGGTCTGCAAGCGCGCGAGGCTGGTGTCCACGGCTTCGGCGATCACGCCCCGGGTCAGATCGGTGCGCCCGCCACGGATCCAGTCGCGCCGTCCTGGCCCTGCAACCTTGGTCGCGATGTACAAGTGATCGCGGCGCTGCCGCGCGAGCCACGTGCCGAGGAATGTTTCGGTGCGTCCCTGGGTCTGCGCGTTCGGCGGCACGGGATACATCTCCGCGGTGTCGATGAATTTGATGCCCTGGGAGACGGCATATTCGAGCTGCTCGTGCGCTTCGGCTTCGCTGTTCTGCTGGCCCCATGTCATGGTGCCGAGGCAGACCTTCGAGACCTTCAGGTCGGTACTGGGAAGCGTCTGGTATTGCATGGCGGGCTCCGTGTCACGTTCGATTTCCCAAGCGTAACGGAAAGCGCGCGTCCGGTCCCGGTGGGAATGGCTGGATCGCGCGCCAGCGCAGCCCCTGCGCCAATGACCGGAGCGCGCCCTGCATCCGTCACTCGCGCGGCCGAAACCGGCGTCTCGAACGCCCCGACGCGCTCAGGCCGGAGCGACTTCGACGCTGGCGTCGAAACTGGCCTGGCCGGCGGAAAACGCGAAGGCGTCCACGGCACCGTCCGGCAACACTGCGTCGCCGCCGGTGAGTCGATTCAGCTCGGCCCAGCCGTCCCGAACCCAGACGGCGCCGGCCTGCATGCGATCGGTGACGTGTGCGCGCGCGAGCATCGATCCACGATGATTGAATATGCGGATGGCGTCACCGTCCGCGATCCGGCGCGCCGCCGCGTCGGCCGGCGCCAGCCACAGGCGGGGTTCCTTCTCGATGCGCGCGAGCGTCGGTAGTTCACGCCCGTTGTTGTAGAAGGAATGGAAGTGAGCCAAGGTGCGACCCTGGGTGAGGGCAAGCGGATAGGTGCCGGATGCAGCGCCATCGGTCGCCGCGGATTCGGCGAATCCGGGCAAAGGCGGCAAGCCGAGGGTCTCGGCGCGAGCGGAGTAGAACTCGATCTTGCGCGAAGGCGTGTCGAAATCGAGGTCGGGATTGGCGACATGCGAGATGTCGAGCGCACCGATGCCACCGCGCCCGCGCAGCGAAGCGACCGTGGCATGGCCGGTGCACGGATGGTCGAGAATCGCATCGATGAGGGCCTCGTCGGAAGCCCAGGGAAAGAACCCCGCGAGATCGAGCTTCTCGGCGAGCGCTTTCAGCAGCGCGCTCAGCGGGCGCGCGTCGCCGGCCGGTGCGAGCGCCGGCTCCATCAGATAGAGATGCGTGTGGGTCATCTTGCAGCCCAGTTCCTCGAGCCACGCCGTGGCCGGCAGCACGACGTCTGCAAAGCGGCGCGCGGTGTCGTTCAGGAACAGGTCATAACTCACCACCAGCCGGGTGCGGGCAAGACCTTCGGCGAGCGCGCTCGCATCGGCAAACGATGACAGCATGTTCGTGCCCATCAGCAGCAGATTGTGGATGTCACCCGCGCGCAGCGCCCTGGTGACTCCGGCCATCTGGTTCGGCATGGCCGTGCCTGGCGGGCGCCGGTCGGGCTCGATGACGCTGCCCAGTCCCCGCCCGTGCGCACCGCTGCCGTGACGTGGTCCGAAACCGCCTCCGGCGATGCCCACGTTGCCGGTCAGCCCGGGCAGGCACGCGATGGCCCGACCGGCCTGCCACC
Organism: Burkholderiales bacterium; assembly: GCA_038324085.1. Taxonomy (GTDB): domain Bacteria; phylum Pseudomonadota; class Gammaproteobacteria; order Burkholderiales. Next base: position 42,035 of record JBBQHP010000015.1, on the reverse strand, counting down.
CGTTGTTGCCCTTGTGCATCGAACTGCCGCCGAGCACGATCATCGCCGGTCGCGATTCGGCGTAGCGCCTCGCGAGCGCGACGATGCGCTCGGCCGGCAAGCCCGTGATCTGCGCGGCCCAGGCCGGCGGGAAAGCCTGCACATGCGCCGCGAGCTGCTCGAACCCCAGCGTGTGGCGAGCGACGAAATCGGCATCGTGGCGACGCTCGACGCAGATCACGTGCATCAACGCGAGCGCCAGAGCCGTATCGGTGCCGGGGCGGATGATGAACACTTCGTCGGACTTCGCCGCGGCTTCGGTATGCCTGACGTCGATGGTCACGATGCAGGCACCGCGCCGCTTCGCCGCCAGCAGATGGCGTGCGGTGTTGGGCTGGCTCGTGAGATTGGCCGCCCAGAGGACGATGAGCTGCGAATGTTCGCCCATGTCCTCCTTGGTGTTCGTTTCGAGCATGCCGGTCAGACCGAGCCCGAAAGCGCCGAGGCCCCAGCAGATCATGGTCGGGTTGAGGAACTGGCTGCCGTGGAAGTTCGCGAAACGGGCCATCAGTTGCGCGCTGATGCGCGTACCGTAGTTCGTGGTGAACGTCCCATGGCCAGGCCAGGTCGCGGTGGCAGCCGGGGGTGACGCCGCCAGCGCAGCGGCGATCCGGTCGAGCGCTTCATCCCAGGTGGCCTGCCGGAACGGGTCCGTGCGCCGGTCCCGCAACAACGGGTGGAGCACGCGGGCAGGATTGCCGAAGATCTCGGGCGCAGCCTGTCCCCGGACGCACAGGAAGCCGCGACTGTCGGGGTTGGCTTCGTCGCCCTTGACGCCCACGAGCCGGCCGTCGTGAACCTCGGCCAGCATGCCGCACAACGTCGGATGGCAATTCATGGGGCACATCGTGCGGACGATCTGCGACGTCGTCGGTGTCATCGGCGGCTTCTCCAAACGGGGTGCGTGAATCGGGTCCCCGGATTCTATCGGGAGACCGGCTCGGCTGATGGGCCGGAACGCCGTAGCCATCGCACGACGGATCGCGGCCCGTATGTCACGCTGGCAGACGCACCCGGCACGCCAGCGTGGCTGGAGCGCCATTTCAATGACCATGGAATCCGCACGGGCCAGCATCGCAGCAAGCCCGAGTCGCCGGGGATCTGCGCAGAATCGCGCCGGCCAGATCGGTTCGGGCAGGGCGCGCGCACTTGTCGTGATTCGGCAACGCCGATATTCGGTGACGCTCCGAACTCGCAGCGCGTCACCGTGTCTGATCGCGATCGGGCACTGTGCAACAACAACTGATCAATCCCAATTTCATCGGAGGCACCATGCAAAACCCAATTCGGAACTCGGCGCTCGCGCTGGTCACTGGCACGTTGGCCGCTCTGTTAATCGCGGGTACGGCGCTCGCGGAGGATATGAAAGTGAAGCTTGGCGGCGACCAGGAAGTGCCGCCCGTTCAGACCCAGGCGTCGGGCGATGCGACGATCACCGTGCACGACGACAAGTCGGTGAGCGGCAGCGTCAAGACCACCGGCATCGCCGCCACGGCTGCGCATATTCACGAAGCGGCGGCGGGCAAGAACGGGCCGGTCGTGATTCCGCTGGAAAAGAAGGGCGACAGCGAATTCGATGTCCCTGCCGGTGCCAAGTTGAGCGAGGCGCAGTACAAGGCGCTCAAGGCCGGCCACCTGTACATCAACGTGCACAGCGACGCCCACAAGGGCGGCGAGATCCGCGGCCAGTTGAAGTAGGCGCGGCAGCAGGCAAGGGGGCGCGCACGCCGCGCCCTCGACGCAGCCGATGATCCCGCTGCTGGCCACTCGCGGCGGGGGCCCGAGGATCGCGTCGGCGACCGGGGCCGCGGTCTCGTCTTCGGGCTACCGGCCCGAGGATGGTTGCCGGCGAGGCCGCGCGTTCGTTGTTGCCGTGGCCATCGGGCGGCTGGGCAGGAGGTAAACTCCGCGCTGCGACGACTGCCGTCATGGGGCGGCCACTCGTCCCGCGACTGCCGAGTGCGGAAGGCCACATGCCCACGACCATCAACGGGGCGGACGTAACGTCCGTATTGAACGACGCCCGCCAACTGGCGCCACGCACGGCGCTCACGCCGTCGCCACAGGATTGGCGCGATTGCTGGATCTACTTCCTGATGGTGGACCGGTTCAACAATCCGTCGGCGCCGCCGCGGGGTGGCTACGACGCGAACTATGGCGGCTTTCAGGGTGGAACCATCGAAGGCATGCGCCAGAAGCTGGATCACCTGAAGGCGCTCGGGGTGGGCGCGATCTGGTTCAGCCCGGTGCTCAAGAATTGCCAGTTCCTCGACGGGCGGCCCAACGACGGCACCTATCACGGCTACGGCATCCAGAATTTCCTCGATATCGATCCCCGGCTCGCTTCCGACCGCGCGAACCCGGCAGAAGAGTTGCGGCGCTTCGTCGACGATGCTCATGCCAAGGGCATCTACGTGATCTTCGACATCGTCCTGAATCATGCCGGCGACGTGTTCGCGTATCGCGCGGGCTCGCAGGCGCCTTTCAGCGCAGTGCCATACGAACCGGTGCAATGGCGCGACGAGGCCGGCAGTGCACGCACCGATTGGATCGACGGCGCTGCCATCGTCGCGCCGCCCGCGGATGCGACGCTCTTTCCCGACGAATTGCGCCGCAACGAGTTCTTCCGTCGCCAGGGCACGCCCAGGCCGCAGGGGCCGGAAACGCTCGGCGACTTCGCATCGCTGAAGCAGTTGGTCACGGCCAACCATGACGCGGGCAACGTCCTCATTCGCTGCTTCCAGTATCTGATCGCTGCTTTCGACATCGATGGTTTTCGCATCGACACACTGAAATACCTGGACCGGGATTTCGCCCTGCGCTTCGGCAATGCCATTCGCGAGTTCGCCCTGAGTGTGGGCAAGAAGAATTTCTTCACCTACGGCGAGGTCTACGACGACGAGGAAAAGATCTCCGAATACATCGGTCGCAACGTCTCGGTATCGGGGGACATGGTGGGCGTGGACGCGTCGCTCGACTTTCCGCTGTTCTTCCGCTTGCCGGCGGTGCTCAAGGGGTTGCTCCCGCCGAGCGAAGTCGTCGCGATGTACGAACGACGCAAGGTCGTGGAGCGGGGCATCGTGAGTTCCCACGGCGAGGCCACGCGCTTCTTCGTGACCTTCCTCGACAATCACGACCAGCACGCGCGCTTCTACTACACCGACCCTGCCGATCCCCATCGCTTCGATGACCAGGCGACGATGGGTCTCGCCTGTCTGTTCGCGCTGCCCGGAATCCCCTGCATCTACTACGGTACCGAGGAAGGGTTGCACGGAAACGGCGACAGCGACCAGAACGTGCGCGAGGCGTTGTGGGGCAAGCCGCAGGCGTTCGACCGGCAGCATCCTTTCTTCACCATGATCCAGCGCATCGGCCGGGTGCGCAGCGAACAGCCGGCATTGCGCTACGGGCGCTTCTATTTCCGTCCCGTGTCCGGCAACGGAGTGCAGTTCGGCGTTTCCGTTTTCGCGGGGGGCGTGCTGGCGTTTTCGCGGGTGCTCAACGACGAGGAAGTGCTGGTCGTTGCCAATACCAGCACGGTGGCGGATTTCGTCGGCTTCGTGATCGTCGATGCGCGCCTGAGCGCCCCGGGTTCGCAGCTCGACGTCCTGTTCTCCAATCGCGAGCCGTGCGCGCAGCCGGGGCCGGCATGCCTGACCGGCGCCGCCGAGATCCACGAGGCCAGCGGCGCGTTCTCGAGCGGTCCGGCTTGCGTGGTTCCCGTCAAGGTGAGGCCCATGCAGATCCTGATGCTGGGACGCTCCATCCATTGATCGATCGGGTGGGCAGGGCAGAATCGGGATGATCGCTTCGGGCCGAACGGTCATCGGCAGGATTGCCGCGTGCCCGCGGCCTGCTGACCACGGACGTCATTCGGGATCGAACGTGCGCGCCGTGCGATACCGGCGGCTGGCCCCATGAGCCAGATCGGAAAGCCACCCTGCGATGAGGGCGCAATCCTGGGTGGCGCGCCCGAATCGCCCGGCGCGGCGGCCGGCCGTCGCTGGACCCTGGTCGCCGCCATTCTCGGCTCCAGCATGGCGTTCATCGACGGTACGGTTGTCAATGTGGCGCTGCCGTCCATCCAGGTCAGCCTGAATGCGGATGCCTTCGATGCCCAATGGGTCATCGAATCGTACGCGTTGTTCCTCGCGTCGCTGCTGCTCCTCGGCGGCGCGCTCGGCGATCGGTTCGGCCGTCGGCGCGTGTTCATGGTGGGCGTGGCGCTGTTCACCGTCGCCTCGGGCATGTGTTCGCTTTCGGGCACGGTCGGCACGCTGATCGCCTCGCGGGCGGTGCAAGGCGTCGGGGCTGCGCTGCTCGTGCCCGGCAGCCTCGCGCTCATCAGCGCCGCCTATCCGCGGTCGGAACGTGGTCGCGCGATCGGCACCTGGTCGGCCTTCAGCGGCATAGCGGCCGCCATCGGGCCGGTGATCGGCGGCTTCCTCGTGGATCACTATTCGTGGACCTGGGCGTTCCTGCTCAACGTTCCGGTGGGTGCGCTCCTGCTGCTCGTCTGCGTGCGCCGGGTTCCCGAGAGCCACGCCGCAGCGAATCGCGCGCCGGTCGACGTCACCGGGGCGTTGCTCGCCACGTTCGGGTTGGCCGGGCTGATCTTCGCGCTGATCGAGTCGCCGGTGCTAGGTTGGGGCGACGCGCCATCATCGCCGCGGCGGGCGCCGGCGTGGTCGCGCTCGCGCTCTTCGTGGAAGTGGAACGCAGGCGGCGCGAGCCCATGCTTCCGCTGGCTCTCTTCGGTGAACGCAACTTCGCCGGTGCCAACCTGCTGACCTTCCTGTTGTATGCCGCTCTCGGGGGCGGATTGTTCTTCTTTCCGCTCAACCTGATCCAGGTGCAGGGCTACGGCGCCACTTTTGCGGGCGCGGCGTTGCTGCCGTTCATCGCCATCATGTTCGTGTTGTCGCGCTGGGCCGGAAGGCTGGTCGACAGGTTCGGCTCGAAGCTGCCGCTCGTGGTGGGTCCGAGCATTGCAGCGGTCGGCTTCGCGTTGTTCGCGGCGACATCGATCGGCGGCAACTACTGGACGACATTCTTTCCCGCGGTGTGCGTCCTCGGCCTCGGCATGTCCATCACTGTCGCGCCGTTGACGACGACCGTGATGAACGCGGCCGGCGAAGATCGCGCGGGAATCGCTTCCGGCGTCAACAACGCGGTCTCGCGCGTGGCTGGTCTGCTGGCGCTGGCGGTCTTCGGCATCGTCCTCTCGCGGGCTTTCGACGGCACCCTCGTACGCGAGATCGCCCGCATCGGGCCGCCGCCGGAAGTCGTCGCGTTGCTGCTCGAACAGCGTCACAGGTTTGCCGGGATGTCGTTGCCGAGCGATCTACCCGAACCGATGCGAGTCGCGCTGCGCGCCGCTGTCGGGACGGCATTCGTCAGCGGCTTTCGCCGGATCATGCTGCTGTGTTCGGTGCTGGCGCTGTCGAGTGCACTCATCGCCGGCTTGCGCATCGACGGCAGGCGGGTATCCAACGGCGAGGCCCGCCACTGAAGTGCCCATCGAAGCGCACTCCGGTGCGCGAGCGTATCGGCCCGTCGCCGTGGGGAACGCGCGGACCGTGGACCCGCTCCCCGCCCATCGCTTTGAGCCAGGTCAAAGGACGTGCGCCCGGTTTGTGCTGAAATCGCCTGTGTGCCCGTTCGATGCGCGTCCGTGAGATCCTGCATGCGGCGATCGGGCGCGCGCTGAGATCTCGTAGTCGAGCCAGCGGCGGGTGCATCGCCATCCGCGCGCGAACCTCGCAAGCCGGCATTTTGCCGGGGGACATGCTCGATCGATGCGATCGGGGCCCTGCTTCGATACGTCGGCCGGTCACGCCGATCGGCGACGAATCCTCGAAAGGAAACCGATGGGCATCGATGGGCGACAGGGAGCGATGCTTCCCCGCAGACGCGAATCCGAGTCGCCGACGGACGCCTGTTGCGTCCGCGATTTCGGCAATGCGAATTGGGGGAACCCGGCGGGGGCCGGATGAGCCTGCGCAACACGGCGAGCCGGTACGGGTCGCTATCGATCGGGCTCCATTGGCTGATGGTGCTGCTGATTGCCGCGGTGTATGCATGTATCGAGCTGCGCGAGAACTTTCCCAAGGGCAGTGACCTGCGCGATGGGCTGAAGACCTGGCATTTCATGCTCGGCCTTGGCATCCTGGTCCTCGCGCTGTTCCGCCTCGCGGCGCGGCTGACCGACACCGTCCCCGGTATCGAGCCCGCGCCCCCGCGATGGCAGGCGTTGCTCGCCAAGCTGGCGCACGTGGCGCTCTATGTCCTGATGATCGGGATGCCGCTGGCGGGCTGGATGATCCTGAGCGCGGAGGGCAAGCCGATCCCGTTCTTCGGGCTCGATCTGCCGCCGCTCATCATGCAGAGCAAAGCCGTGGCGGAGTGGGCCAATGAGATTCACGAAACCGGTGGCAACGTGGGCTACTTCGTCATAGGCCTGCATTCGATCGCGGCGCTCTATCACCACTATTTCCTGCGTGACAACACGCTGCGACGCATGCTGCCGCGGCGAGGCTGACCGGGTGCGTGGTATCGGACATCGGGCCAGGGGCGCCGGCACTGACTCCCGTGCATGACGCAGGCGTCACGGGAGGCTCCATGATCGAATCTGCACCGACGATTGCGGCCCGGGCCGGGGTCGATGGCCTGACCGGGGCAGAGGCGTGCCGCCGTCGCGAGCGCGACGGCCCCAACGAATTGCCGGACCCGCAGCAACGCGGGGCGCTGCGAACGGTTCTCGCCGTCGCTTCCGAGCCCATGTTCCTCCTGCTGCTCGCGTGCGGCGCGATCTACATGGTGCTGGGCAATGCCGAAGAAGCGTTGATGCTCCTCGGGTTCGTATTCGTGGTGATCGGCATCAGCTTCGTCCAGCAGCAGCGCAGCGCGCGATCGTTGCGCGCGTTACGCGACCTGTCGAGCCCGCAAGCCCTGGTGCAGCGCGACGGGGTGACGCGCCGCGTGGCAGCCCGCGAACTGGTCGTCGGCGACGTGGTGCTGCTCGCGGAAGGCGATCGGGTGCCTGCGGACGTGGTGCTGCTGGACTGCTCGAACCTCGCGGTCGACGAGTCGCTGCTGACCGGCGAGTCGGCTCCGGTGATCAAGCAATCCGTGACCGAGGCCCGCGCTGCAGACGGGAACGCGGCATTGGCCGCGGATGGCGCCGCCGCCACGCAAGCGTACTCGGGAACGCTCGTGACCCGGGGCACCGCGCAGGCGCGGGTGCTGGCCACGGGCGAGCGCAGCGCGCTGGGACGGATCGGCAGATCGCTCGCGGACATCGTGGTCGAGACCACGCCGGTGCAGCAGGAGACGGACCGGATCGTCAAGCGCGTCGCCCTCGCGGGCCTCGTGCTGGCGGCTGCGCTCGCGGCCGCGTACTGGGTGCTGAACGGTGACTGGCTGCACGGTGTCCTGGCCGGCCTTACGCTCGCCATGGCGATCCTGCCCGAAGAACTGCCCGTCGTACTGACGCTCTTTCTCGGGCTCGGCGCGTGGCGACTGGCGCGCGAGAAGGTACTGGCCCGGAGCATTCCGGCCGTCGAGTTGCTGGGTGCGACCACGGTGTTGTGCGTCGACAAGACCGGAACGCTCACGCTCAATCGCATGAGCGTTCGGCGCATCTGGTCCGAACAGGCCGCTCACGACTCGACCCAGCCCGGCTCGGTAGCGTTGCAGGAGGAATTGCATGGCGTGCTCGAATACGCGGTGCTGGCCAGCCATCGGCGGGCGTTCGACCCGATGGAATCGGCGATCACCGATGCCGGCCGGCGCCTGCTCGCCGACACCGAGCACCTGCATGGCGACTGGACCCTCGTCGATGATTATCCGTTGACGCGCGAGATGATGGCGATGTCGCGCGTCTGGCAATCGCCCGATCGGCGCGACCGCCTCATCGCCGCCAAGGGCGCACCGGAAGCCATCGTCGATCTCTGTCACCTCGAGCCCGCCCGCAGTGCGCGGATCGGGGCGCAGGTGCTCGAGATGGCGCACGCGGGCCTGCGGGTGCTCGGCGTCGCGCAGGCCACTTTTGCCGCCGACGTGCTGCCCGACGCGCAACACGATTTCGCGTTCGAGTTCCTGGGCCTCGTGGCGTTCGAGGATCCGGTGCGGGCCGACGTGCCCCAGGCCATCGCGGAATGCCGCGCCGCGGGAATCCGCGTGGTGATGTTGACGGGCGATCATCCGGCCACCGCGATCTCGGTTGCGCGTGAGGCGGGGCTCAGCACGACTGCGCCGGTCATCACCGGAACCGAACTTGCCACGTTGAGCGACGAGGCCCTGGCCCATCGGCTCGCGACCACGCACATCTACTGCCGGGTGCAGCCGGATCAGAAACTGCGGCTGGTGCGCGCCCTGCGCGCGCGGGGCGATGTGGTGGCGATGACCGGCGACGGGGTCAACGACGCTCCCGCGTTGAAGGCGGCCGACATCGGCGTGGCGATGGGCGCGCGCGGGACGGAGGTCGCCCGGGAAGCGGCTGCGCTGGTCCTGCTGAACGACGACTTCGCTTCGCTGGTGACGGCCGTTCGTCACGGGCGCCGGGTGTTTGCCAATCTGCGCAAGGCGATCGTGTTCATCCTGGCCGCGCATATTCCCATCGTAGGCCTGTCGATCCTGCCGGTGGCCCTGGGCTGGCCCTTGCTGCTCATGCCGGTGCACATCCTGTTCCTGCAACTGGTGATCGATCCGGCGTGCTCGCTGGTGTTCGAGGCCGAGCCGCTCGAGTCCGACGCCATGCGCGCGCCGCCGCGGCGTCCGGATGAGCGGCTGTTCGACCGGGCGGTGATGGCGCGCGGCTTGTGGCAGGGCACCGGGCTGCTCGTACTGTTGCTCGCGGTGTACGCGGGAGCGCGCTGGATCGTGCCGGCGGACGCGGATCGCGATGACATGGCGCGTGCACTGACGTTCGTGGTGCTCGTGCTGGCGGACCTCGCGCTGATCCACACCAACCGGTCATGGGATCGCGTCGCCTTGCGCGGCACCGGTGTTTCCAACCGGCAGTTCGGCTGGATCGCGCTGGGCACGCTCGCGATGCTGGTCGCCGTGCTCGCCGTGCCGGCGATCGGACGCTTGTTTTCCTTCGTGACGCCCCCGCCCGCGCTGCTACTCGCAGCGCTGGGTGTGGCGCTGCTGAGCCTGGGCTGGTTCGAGTGTGTCAAGTGGGGGCTGCGTCGGTGGCGGTCCGCTGCGAACCGAAGCGACGACGCAGGTGTTCCGGTGATTCGAACGCCGGGTCGGCCGGACGGAAGCTGAAGCACGTCGACGGCGACCATCCCGTCCTTCCGGACCCGCCGGGTACAATCGAATCCCGATCGCGAAGGCCGCTCCGACCGCGCTCGAAGCGATCACTGGCGAACCTGAATCCGACGGAGGGTCCATGAGAAACATCCTGCATCTGCTCGCGGCGCTGCTCATCGCTACCGGCCTTTCCTGCAACGCGCTGGCCGGGGATTCGGCGGCATTGGCGAAAACCGTCGTTGCGGCGCCGGACCGCAGTCCCGAGGATAGGGCGCTCGATGCCGCCCGCAAGCCGGCCGAACTGCTCGCGTTCATCGGCATACAGCCGGGCTGGGTCGTCGCCGATCTGGGTGCGGGCGGCGGCTACACGACGGAACTGCTGAAGCGCGCGGTCGGCGCGGACGGCACGGTGTACGCCCAGAACGCGAAGGCGATGCTGGAGAAATTCCTCGAGAAACCCTGGAGCGCGCGGCTTGCCAGTCCGGCGATGGACGGCGTCGTGCGGCTGGATCGCGAATTCGACGATCCGTTCCCGGATGGGCTGGAAGCACTCGACGCCGTGGCCCTGGTGCTGTTCTATCACGATGCCGTGTGGCTCGGCGTGGATCGCGCCGCGATGAACAAGGCCGTGTTCGGGGCGCTGAAACCGGGCGGCGTCTACGTGATCGTCGACCACAGTGCTCGACCGGGCGCCGGCACCAGTGTGGCCGAAACGTTTCACCGCATCGACGAAGCGGTGGTCAAGGATGAAGTCGGAGCGGCGGGTTTCGTGCTCGACGCGGAGGCCGATTTTCTGCGCAATCCCGCGGATACCCGTGACTGGAACGATTCGCCGCGCGCAGCCGGGGAGCGACGCGGCACCAGCGACCGGTTCGTGCTGCGCTTCAGGAAGCCCTGAACGTTTCGGGGCTCCACGCGGGACGCGGGAGCCCGGCGAAGGGCGCCACGGCTGCGGCGCTCGCCGCGGTCCCATGTTCGCGGATCACGGGACCGGCGGCGCTGCGTCGAGCGTGCGGGTTAAAGTTGCACGCCCTTGGTGAGCGCCCCGTCGACGACGAGGTTGGTGCCCGTGACGAAGCTGGCCGCCGGGCTGGCCAGGAACACGACGGCATTCGCCATCTCCTGCGGGGTTCCCATCCGGCCGGTCGGATTCAGGGCGAGCGCCTGCTTGAACAGCTCCGGATTGCCATGCTCGATCTGGTTCCACACGCCACCGGGAAAGTAGGTGTTGCCCGGCGAGACGGTGTTGGCGCGGATGCGCTCCCCGGCGAGGTGGTGGGCCAGGCCCTGGGTGTAGTGCACGATCGCCGCCTTGAACGCGCCATAGGGGCCCGACGCGAAATCGATCTCGCGCGCGGAGACGCTGGAGATGGTGACGATGGAGGCGTTCGCGCTCTTCTCGAGGTAAGGCATGGCGGCAGTCACCAGTCGCACCGTACCCATCATGTCCACTTCGAAGGTGCGCTGCCAGTTGGCCTCGTCGTTCGGGATCGCGAGCGCGCTGACGTTGGCCACTACGATGTCGATCCCGCCGAGCGCCGTGGCGGCGTCATTCACCCAGCCCGCCAGTGCAGGGCCGTCGGCTACATCGACGGCGGCGCCAAAGACCTTGCCGCCGGAGGCGGAGAAATCCTCGACGGTCTGGGCGACTTCCTTCTGGTTGCGGGCACAGAACGCGACGTCTGCGCCTTCCGCCGCCAGCGTCTGCGCGATCGCGCGGCCGATGCCCTTGGTGCCACCGGTGACGACGGCCTTCAGGCCCTTGAGTCCGAGATCCATCTGCGCTCCTTGGTCAGGTGAATGCGAAAACGTGTCGGGACGCGGGGGCTCGGCCCGCTCCCCGGGTTGGATGCGGAACCCTGCGGGGCACCGCGACGCGGGCGGCTCGTCCCGATGGCATGGGCAATCGCGGCCTCAGAGCGGCTTGCTCGGATCGATCAGCGTGCGCCACATGTGCGCGGTGGCGCTGGCATCGTTGCCGAGGCCTTCCTTCGGCTGGCGAAAATGGCGGCCGATGATGTCCGTGAACGGTTCGACGGACCAGGTCGGATTTTTCTCGAAGCTGTAGTCATCGAACAGCGTGATGTTGCGCGCGTGCATGTACCACGGGTGATTGCGCGCGTGCTCGTGCGCGGCGGCGATGTACTCGGGTGGCCGATAGTCCTCCCCGAACATCTTCACGTACATCAGCGGATACTCGTAGCCGACCGATTCGTCGGCGAAGTAGCGCAGCGCCTGGTGGTAGCGGATCGCCCAGGACACTTTCTCCGAGACATAGGGCTCGACCAGCTGGGCGCCCCACCAGCCGTGATCCGGGCGGGCCACGGCGAGGCCGACATCGTGCAGCAGGCAGGCGAGCACGGTTTCCTCGTCCATGCCCGCCTTCAGGGCCATCGCCGCGCATTGGCTGCAGTGCACTGCGGCCGCGATCGGCAGCCCGAACTTGGGAGTGTTGAGGCGCAGGTTGAAGATGTCGATCAGCGTTGGTTTCGCCGGCATGGCCGCCGTCGGCTCCTCGGGACGGGTGCGCGCGAAGGCAGTCCCGATCTCCTGCAGGGTCTCCAGTCGTTGGTCGTTCATGATGGTCCTCGCATCGGATACTCGCCGGGGTCACGGAAGCCCCGGCCACGGCGCCATTCTCGCGCATTTGAACGCGGCGGTCCCGCTACGGCGCGCCCGACAATTCTGCATGGAAGGTGATTGTCTGTCAGGTTTGGACTCTATAGACTGCCCAGCACAGTAGCGGGCGGCCACGGGAGGGGCTGGCGCAAGACTGGAAAGCACGGGCATGGATCGATCGCCGTCACCTCGGGTGGCCTGCGTGTCTGCATGCAGTCGGTGCACGCCGCCTGTCCGGGGAAAGTCACCCTGGGAGTCAATGATGCAGACAACATGGTCCGCGAAGAGCGGTGCTGTCGTAGCGCTCGCCGTCGTTGCGGGTCTCGCTGCGCCATCACCGTCGTTGGCAGTGCCCAACGGCAGCCTCGGTTCCAATTGCGCCGGGTGCCACGGCAATCCGACCATCGAGACGACGCCAGTCAATGGCGGCACGCTGACGTACGGCAATGGCGGTCACACCCTGGTGGGCACCAGTTCGTCGGCCGCGTTGACCATCAGGAACGTGACCGTCGCTGCACCGTTCAACGGTGGTGGATTCAGCGGCAGCTTTCCCGGGGCGATTCCCGGCAGCGGGTTCGCCCCCTTCGGCCTGCTGGCGTTCACCGGCGAAGCCGGTACGGGCTACATCACACCTACCGCCGGCGCCAATAGCGAGTCGCGAATCTACAGCTATTCCCCGACCCGGCGCGGGCTCGACGAAGCAACGATGGCGTTCGTCATCAGCGGGGGCTTCAATACGCCGGTGCCCAGCATCGCAGTGACGTTTCATGGGCAGGGGGTGGCGCCTGTCGTCAGCTTTACCGGTTCCCAGACCGACGTAGGCAACGTTCGCGTTGGTACCACGAAGGATGCGATCGTCCGGATCACGAACACCGGCGACGGCAATCTTTCGGGGTTGGGCGCCGTCAGCAACCTGAGAGGGACCGCCGCGGCTCTCGCGGGCCCTTTCAGCGGGACTGGGGCGGCCTTCGATCTGGCCGACGGGACGAACCAGGCGATCGCTTACACCTTTGCGCCCGATAGTCGTGGCAGCGCATCCTCGAACGTGGGCATCCAGACGAACAACGGCAGCGCCGACGGAACGAACGCGGCCCAGGCGATTCTGCTGACACTGAACGGCAATGCGGTAGGGCCCAGGTTCCATGCGTCGATCGACACGGCGACCCCGATCGATTTCGGCACCACCGCCCTGAACGCCAGCCGGCAACTCTCCTTGTCCAACGACACCCCGGACGGGGACCTGGGGGATCTGACCCGCCTGACCCTGATCTCGTACGAGATCGGGGGTCCCGATGCCGCTGCCTTCTCGCTGCTCAACTTCACGCCGGGCCTGCTGCTCGCGCCGGGCGCAATCCAGGACCTGGACGTGCTGTTCGCCGCGAGCGTTCCGGGCGGTGGCCGCTCGGCCACCTTGACCTTCCTCACCGACGAAGGCGCCGCATTGGGATCGAATGGCCGGCAGTTCAGTTTTGCGCTGATGGCGACCGCGGTGCCCGAACCTGGAACGGCAGGGCTCCTGGTGGCGGGGTTGGGCTTCCTGGCGGCGCTGACGCGCCGGCGCCGCAGCCGGGGCTAAGGTCGAGGCGCAGGTGCGGGCGACTTTTGCCCATGCGCCGACCGTTGACTAGGGAGACGGCGGGCGCTCAGCCTCGACGCCGGTAGCGGGCCACACCCGATCCGCCGGCGCTGGTTCGTCCTGGTGGCGGCGGCGCCCCGATCAGCGCTCGACCGGTCGGGACGGATCCGAACACCACTCGCTCCACGACCCCGGATAGAGCCGGGCGCCTTTCAGCCCCGCGATCTCCATGGCGAGCAGGTTGTGCGCGGCCGTGATGCCGGAGCCGCACTGATGCACGATCTCGTGTGTGGGATGGGCACCCACCAGAGGATCGAAGCCGGCCCTCAATTCCGCAGGGGGCTTGAAGAAGCCGAAGGCATCGAGATTGCCGCGGAACAGGCGGTTGGCCGCCCCCGGGATGTGGCCACCCACCGGATCGATGGTCTCGTTTTCCCCCCGGAAGCGATCCGGCGCGCGTGCGTCGATGATCTGCATATCCGGTTTGCCGAGGTGGGCCAGGACGTAGTCGACATCGACGGTGGCAGCGGTGGGCTTGCCGATGAATCGTGCCGGCGTCGGGTGGGGAACTTCGGCGGTTACCGGAAGCCCGGCCCGCACCCAGATGTCCCAGCCCCCGTCCAGCACGGCCGTGCGCTCGTGTCCGAGCCAGTGCTTGAGCATCCACCACAGCCGCGCTGCATACATGCTGCCGCCGCTGTCGTAGGCGACGACCTGGGTCGTGTTCGAGACCCCCTGGGCGCCGAGCCACGTCGTGAACCGGTTGGCGTCGGGCAGCGGATGGCGGCCGTTCCTGCCGGTGACGGCGCCGGAGAGATCGCGATCGACCCCGGCAAAACGTGCGTCGGGAATGTGCGATAGCGCGTACGCCGCCGCGCCGAACTCCGGTTTCATCAGGTCGTGGCGGCAGTCGAAAACGATCACGTTCGGGTCGTCGAGGCGACTCAGCAGATCGGCGATCGAGATCAGCGTGGTGAAGGTCGCCGCACCCGGTGCGTCGAGCCATTCGCGGGCCATGGCTTCCTCGTCGAACACGCGCACTTCGGCGTCAACCATCAGCCGGGTGAGCCAGGCGAGCCAGACGCTCCATTGATCATCGGAGATGACGGCGACGCGCCTGAAGTCATGGGCATGTTCGCGCACGAATTTCACGTCCTCCCAGGCGACATCGACCGTATAGCCGAGCATGTCGCGCAGGTCGAGCAGCAGATCCACTTCGCCTCGCAGGCGCAGCGTTTCGAGCACTTCGCGTTCGAACTGACGATAATCCGCAAGCGAGAACTCGCCGTAGACGCCAGTGGTGATGAGACGGCCTTCGTGCTGGATGGTGATCATGGTGGGGGAGTGTATTTCGGATCGGGAGGGGGCGCCAACAATCGTGGCTTCAGGCAGATCGCCGCGAAGCCCCGAGGCTCAGCACGCCGCCGGCCACGATCAGCGCGATTCCGGTCCAGGCGAGCGGATTCAAATGATCGTTCCAGAGCAGGATGCCGAACAGTGTAGAGAACAGGACGGTCGAGTACGCGAATGCGCCGACCACGAGGGTGTGGCCGGTGTGGTAGGCGAGAGTCATCGCGTACTGGGCGATGGTCGCGGTGACGCCGATACCTGCCAGCAGCCACGCGCCATGGGGCGTGATCGGACTGAAGCCCGTGGCGGCGACCCATGCAGCCGACGCCGACGTGGATACGACCGTGAACCAGAACACGACCCTCCAGCCGGGCTCGCCGGTGGCGCCGAGTTGTTTCACGTTGAGATAGGCCACGGCAGCGAGCGCGCCCGAGGCGAGTCCCAGGAGACCGTCGCGCAACTGTTCCTCGTGCAACGTGGGTTCCAGCAACAGGATCACGCCCGCGAAGGACAGGGCGATGGCCGAGACGAGCGGCCAGTGCAGGCGTTCCTGCAGCAGGACCGTGGTGAGCAGCGCCAGGAATAGCGGCGAGGTGTAATTGAGCGTGACCGCCGTGGCCAGCGGAAGGGCGGCGATACAGTGGAAATACAGTCCGAGCGACACGACTCCGGCCGCGCCGCGCGTGAGGTGCAATCGCCAGTGCGGGGTGCCGAGCGGCCAGCCCTTCGCGCGAGCAAGCAGGGTGAGCGCCGCGAAACCGATGACAGAGCGGTAGAACACCAGTTCCGCGCTGGAGAAATACGCCGAACCGAGCTTCGCGAATACGCCCATGGCGGCGAACAGCACCCCCGCCACCAGCATCCAAAGCGCCCCCATCGATCTCGCGTCGTCCCGGCCGTCCGGTGGAGCGGCTACGGCCGTCGCAATCCGTCGACACTGAAATTCAAAGGCGGCATTCTCGCACCGAGTGAGCGGGTGGGACGCGAAATCTGCAATGCCTGCGACGCGAATGCGCCATCGCGAGAACCGGGTGCGCGTCGGCGACGCTAGTACGTCTCGATGTGGATGCGGCTCTCGGCGAGCAGTCTCGGCCACAGCGCATCGAAGTCGATGCCGTTCTGCCGTGCGACGTCGCGAAAGGCTTCCATCACTCCCGCTTCCATGCCCTTCAATCCGCATACGTAGATGTAGCAGTTCGCATCCGCCAGCAGCGTCGCGACCTTGTCGGCCCGGGCGCGGATCAGGTCTTGCACATAGCGCTTCGGCGCATCCGGAACGCGCGAGAAAGCGAGATTGATGTCGATGAAGTCCTGCGGCAGCTTCATCAGCGGGCCGAAATAGGGCAGTTCACCCGGCGCCCGTGCGCCGAAGAAGAGCATGAGCTCGCCATCGTCCGGCACGCGCGTGCGTCGGCGGCGTTCGGTCATCGCGCGCATGGGCGCAGAACCGGTGCCGGTGCAGATCATCAGCAACGAGGCCCCGGCGTGGTTGGGCATCAGGAAGCTGGCGCCGTAAGGACCGACGACCTGGACGGTGTCACCTTTGCGGAGGTCGCACAGGTAATTCGAGCACGCCCCGCGCACGGGCGCGCCGGCGTGATCCCGATCGACGCGTTTCACCGTGATCGAGAGATTGTTGTAGTTCGGCCGCTCGCCGTCGCGCGGACACGCCACCGAATACAGGCGGACGAAATGCGGCTTGCCGTTGGCCGCGGTCCCGGGCGGGATGATGCCGATGGACTGGCCCTCCAGAACCGGAAATGCGCCGCTGCCGAAATCGAGGACGATGTGCCGGATGTCGCTGGAGGCGCCGTCGTCGGTCAGTCGAAAGTTGCCGGCGATGGTGGCGAGCACGGGATTGCGCGGCGTGAACAGGTTCACGGAGGGTTTCGCGGCCGACCACGGCGCGCTGACGGCGGTGCCGAGTCCGGCGGTTGCCTCCGCAGTGAGACGCTGGACTTCTTCCGGGAGCGCGGCCTCCGCGTCGTCGACGGTCTCGGTCTGCGGCGGCAGCACGTCCCAGGACAGTTGCGCCTCGAGCGTGTAGGCACCAGCCGGCGCGACGCGCCGCCAGTTGTCGATGGCGCCGGTGGGGCAGGGCGGGACGCAGGCATTGCAACCGTTGCAGACGTCGAACTTCACGACGTAGTTGCGCTCGTCGTGCGTCACCGCGTCGATCGGGCAGGTCTCTTCGCAGGTATTGCAGCGGATGCAGATCTCCGGATCGATGACGTGCTGGAGGGCGAGATCGGCGGAGGCGACGTCGTTCATGGGAGCGCGATTGCGGCTGTAGGTTCGCGCTCCGAGAGAACGGGCGGAGATGCCTTGCGCGCCTGTCCCCATGCTGGCCTTCCCCCACGAACATGCGTTCGCGGGGGAAGGGACGTGCAATTCCTTCCCCCACGGCGAACGCCGTGGGGGAAGGCGGGGATGGGGGCAGGCTCTGCCGCGCCGTGCATCGCCCTAGTTGAACCGCACATACTCGAAATTGATCGGTTGCTTGTTGATGCCGAGCGGTGGCGGCGCGATCCAGTTCGCGAATTTGCCGGGCTCGATCACCCGGCCCATCAACGACTGGATGTGCGCCTTGTCGTCGTCCGTGGGCAACCAGGAGTCGACATTCGCCGCCCACTCGCCAGCCGGCAGGATGCGGCCGTCGGGCGCCACCTTCACGCCCGAAAAACTGCCGATCTGGCGGTTGAACGCCTTGTGCGGCACGGTGAGCTGGAACGAGATGCCGTTCTTCTGCATGACCTTGTTCCAGCGCCCGACGCCGGCAATCGTGTCGCGGATGTAGTCGTCGCGGAGTTTCTCGTTGAGCGCGTTGAGCGCGGGCGCTTCGCGCGTGACGATGGCATCGCCCGCCACCTCGAGCACGGGATAGGTCGCCGCCTTCAACCGGTGGTCGTCGGCCTGCTTGCCTTCCTCGAACCGGCCCTTGATGCCGGTGCTGTAGAAGGTCGCGGCGTTGGACGAGACATCCGCACCGAACAGGTCGATGGTCACGCTGTAGTGGAAATTCAGGTAGCGCTGGATCGTCGGCAGATCGATGACGCCGAGCGCGCGCAGCTTCGCGGGCTCCTGGGTCTGGTGCTGCACCATGGTTTCGCACGTGCGTTGCAGGATGCGTGCGATGCCCGATTCGCCCACGAACATGTGATGCGCTTCTTCCGTGAGCATGAACCGCGTGGTGCGCGCGAGCGGATCGAAGCCGGACTCGGCCAGGGCGCACAACTGGAACTTGCCGTCGCGATCGGTGAAGAACGTGAACATGAAGAACGACAGCCAGTCCGGGGTGCATTCGTTGAAGGCGCCGAGGATGCGGGGGTTGTCCTTGTCGCCCGAGCGTCGCTCGAGCAGGGCCTCGGCTTCCTCGCGGCCGTCGCGACCGAAATGTCGGTGCAGGAGATACACCATCGCCCAGAGATGCCGGCCTTCCTCGACGTTGATCTGGAACAGGTTGCGCAGGTCGTACAGCGACGGCGCGCTCAATCCGAGATGCCGCTGCTGCTCGACCGACGCGGGTTCGGTGTCGCCCTGCGTCACGATGATCCGGCGCAGGTTGGCCCGGTACTCGCCCGGTACTTCCTGCCACACCGGTTCGCCCTTGTGATCGCCGAAGCCGATGCGCCGATCGGGCTCGACCGGATTGAGGAAGATTCCCCAGCGATAGTCGGGCATCTTCACGTAGGCGAAATTGGCCCAGCCGGCGGGATCGACGCTGACCGCGGTGCGGAGGTACACGTCGCTGTCCGCGCTGCGGTCGGGGCCCATGTCGCCCCACCAGTTCAGGAACGCAGGCTGCCAATGTTCGAGCGCGCGCTGCAGGGCGCGGTCGTCGCCGAGGCCGACGTTGTTCGGGATCTTCTCGGTGTAGTCGATGTTCATGGGATGCTCCGTTCCTAGACTCGTTCGCGGTTGAATTGCGCCTTGTGCCCGGTGCCGTAGACCTTCAGCGCGCCGAACTCGCCGACCGCGTTGGGTCGGTTGAAGATCCAGTTCTGCCACGCCGTCAGGCGTCCGAAGATCCGCGTCGCCATGGTTTCGCCGGCGCCGAACCGGAGGTTCGCCTCCATGCCGGTGAGGGCATCGGGCGACAGGCTCGCGCGTTCTTCGAGCGCGATGCGGATCTCATCCGCCCAGTCGAGATCGTCCGGGGTGGCGGTGACGAGCCCTAGGTCCAGCGCGCGCGCAGCGCCCAACGCCGTGCCCACGGTCGCGCGCGCGGCAGCGACGGGTTCACCTTCCCTATAGAACCGGGATGCGAGCCTGCCGACGCCGTCGACTCGCGGATAGGTGCCGAAATTGAGCGCCGACAGTGCGATGGTCGGAGCGGCGGCGGGATCATCGGTGCCGTCGAGCATGTAGGTGCGGTCGGCGGCGAGGGCGAGTTCCAGCAGCGTGCCGGCGAAACACGACCCCGGCTCGATCAGCGTGAACAACGTGCGGGAACTCATTTCCAGGCGGGCAAGCGTGCGTCGCAGCAGGCCGATGGTCTCGCGCACGAACCAGTGCATCGCATGCCGTTCGAGCGTTGCATCCGCGGCCAGCACGCGGGCACCGTCTCCGGCGGTCTTGAGCACCCAGGTGCCGAGCTCGAGCTGATTGGTACGCAGCATGAGGATCGCGTCATCGAGTTCGCGCGCCATGGCGAGCGGCCACCAGTGCGCGCCCTGCGCGAGAATGTCGTCGATCTCCCCGGGCGGGTCCTGTTCCGGCGAACTCACCGTGATCGTTGCCTGGCGCGCGCGGGGATCGAGATCGACCCGCACATGGCGGTAGCGATAGCCGCCCTCGTCGTCGTGGCGTGCCAGCGGCGACAGTGCGACGCCGCCCGCCGCTGCGGGACGGTCACTGTGCGCGGCAAGCTCCAGCGCGCGCGCGGTGACCCGCGTCGCGAACTGTTGCGGTTTCACGACCTCGTCCACGAGGCGCCAGTCCCTGGCGCGCTCGCCGCGCACGCCTTCGGTCGTCGTGCAGAAGATGTCGGCGAGATCGTGCCGCACTCTGCGCTTGTCGGTGATCCGCGTGAGGCCGCCGGTACCGGGCAGCACGCCGAGCAGCGGCACTTCCGGCAGGCTCACCGCCGAGGAGCGATCGTCCACCAGGATGATCTCGTCGCAGGCCAGCGCCAGTTCATAGCCGCCGCCGGCGGTCACGCCGTTGCAGGCGGCGATGAACTTCAGCCCCGAATGCGCGCTGGAATCCTCGATACCGTTGCGGGTCTCGTTGGTGAACTTGCAGAAGTTCACCTTCCAGGCGTGGGACGACAGGCCGAGCATGAAGATGTTGGCGCCCGAACAGAACATCCGGTCCTTGCCGCTGGTCACGATCACGGTGCGCACCGCGGGATGCTCGAAGCGGATCCGCTGCAGCGCATCGTGCAGTTCGATGTCGACGCCGAGATCGTACGAATTGAGTTTCAACTTGTAGCCCGGACGCAGCCCGCCGTCCTCCTGCACATCCAGCGTGAGCCGAGCGATCGGCCCTTCGAGCGCGAGCCGCCAGTGCCGGTAGCGCGATGGGTCGGTGCGATAGTCGACGGGGGGCGCGGCGGTGATGGCAGTGGCGACGGCGAGCGTGGCGGTCATCTCGATTCTCTCCCCGATGGGTTCATGCGCCGGTGGCCTCGCGCAGGGCGCGCAGGCTTTCCGCCGGCGTCTTGCCGGTGGTATCGACGATCAGTTCGGCATTGCGATAAAGCGGTTCGCGCGCAACCAGGATGCGTTTCAGATCTTCCATGGCATCGTCGTGGCCGGACATCGGGCGCAGGTCCCCTTGCGCGAGCACGCGCGCCATGTGCTCTTCGGGGCTCGCCTTGAGCCAGACGGTGCGGCAGTGGCGCAGCAGGAGGGCGAAGGTTTCGCCTTCCGAGACCACGCCGCCGCCGAGCGAGAGCACCGCGCGCGGGTGCTCCGTCAGGACGCGCTCGAGACAGCGACGCTCGATGCGGCGATAGCCCGCCTGCCCATAGAGATCGAATACTTCGCTCGCGGGCAGACCGGTCTCGCGTTCCACTTCCTGGTTCACTTCGATGAACGGGATGCCGCGCGCGTTGGCGAGCGCCAGGCCCAGCGTCGACTTGCCGGCGCCACGCAGGCCGATCAGCGCTACGCGAGAATGCCTGGACGGATCGGCTTCACCAAACTCGCCGGCGAGCCGGGCCAGCAAATCCCCGCGCCGATGCGCCGGAATGCCGCTGACGAGGGCGACGATGCGGTCGCGGTCAGGATCGGCGTGGCCTGCGGTCAGCAATTCGGCCAGCGGCGAGGTGAGCGCGAGAGCGATGCGACGCAGCAGCAGGATCGAGATGTTCCCCTCGCCTGTCTCCAGTTGTCCGAGATAGCGTTCCGACACTTCCGCCGAGCGTGCGAGCAGTTTTCGCGTCATGCCCCGCTGCACGCGCCGTTCGCGAACGCGTCGGCCGACACTGGCGAGAAATTCGCGGTCGCCGGCGGCGAACTGTTCGGCGTGCGCAGCAGGCTTCGACGCGGTAGCGGCTTCATTCACGTGTTCGGGCCCGTGAGCGATGGACACGGGAACTGTAGTTCCGAGCTCGGGGTCGCGCAAGCGATATTGTGCTTGTCGGTACAATCATGCTTACAGGTAACGCCTGGAAATTGCACTGGACATTTCATAAACAAATGAAATAATGGCATTAACTGCCGATCGATCGCGATAGGCATTATATTGCCGCGCTGATTGCTGCTACGGCGTAACCCGGGCCGGCCCACGCATGTCGCGAATCGGGCGTCGGGTCTCCTCAGCGCTGTACCGAGGCCACCCGGTCACGCTAGAGTTCGGGTCCGCCACGAGCATTCGCGGCCAAGACAACATGTACGACAGGGAAGGGGAGCACATGCCGGAGCTCAGCACGGCGGATCACGGTTCGAGTCCGCCGCGGATCGTGCTGCCGCGCGACTACAACGCGGCGTATGACCTGATCGAGCGCAACCTTCGAGCGGGCCGAGCCGCGAAGCCGGTGTTCATCGATGACGTCGGCTCGTACTCGTTCGGCGAGCTGGCGGGACGGGTCGATCGTTTTGCGCATGCGCTGGTCGCGTTGGACATCCGGGCCGAAGAGCGCGTGCTGCTTGCCCTTCACGATTCCATCGATTTTCCGACCGCCTTTCTCGGCTGCGTCAAGGCGGGTGTCATACCGGTGTGCGTCAACACGCTGCTCACGTCTGGCGACTACGAGTACATGCTGCGCGACAGCCGCGCGCGCGCCCTGATCGTGTCCGCGCCCCTACTGCCGGCATTCGCGCCGTTCATCGATCGCGTGGCGGCGCTGCGACACGTGGTCGTGTCCGGCGCGGGGACCGGGGGTCACGCATCATTCGCCGAATTGCTGGCGGGGCCCGACCGGCCGTTCACCGCTGCCGCGACGACGCCGGACGACCCCTGTTTCTGGTTGTACTCGTCCGGGTCCACCGGTGCGCCGAAGGGAACGGTCCACGTGCACGCGAGCCTGATCGAGACCGCCGAGCTGTACGCGCGTCCGATCCTCGGGCTGCGGGAGGACGACGTGGTGTTCTCCGCGGCGAAGCTGTTCTTCGCCTACGGGCTCGGCAACAGCCTGACGTTCGCGCTGGCGCTCGGCGCGACGGCGGTGCTGATGGCGGAACGCCCGACACCGGCTGCCGTATTCGCCCGCTTGCGCAAGCATCGGCCGACGATCTTCTATGGCGTGCCGACGCTCTACGCCGCATTGCTCGCGAGCCCTGACCTGCCACCACGCGGCGAGCTCGCACTGCGCTGCTGCACCTCGGCCGGTGAGGCACTGCCGGAAGAACTGGGCAAGCGCTGGTTCGAACATTTCGGCGTCGACATCCTCGATGGCATCGGCAGTACCGAGATGCTGCACATCTTCCTGTCCAATCGGCCCGGCGATGTGCGCTACGGCACCACCGGCAAGCCCGTGCCCGGCTACCAGTTGCGCATCGTCGACGATCACGGCGCTCCAGTGCCCCGGGGCGAGCCCGGTGAATTGCAGATCGCCGGTCCGACGAGTGCCGCCTGCTACTGGAACAATCGCGAGAAATCGCGCGCCACCTTCCAGGGCCCGTGGACGCGCAGCGGTGACAAGTACGCGCAGGACCACGATGGTTATTTCATCTACGCCGGTCGCAGCGACGACATGCTCAAGGTGAGCGGGATGTACGTCTCGCCGGTCGAGGTCGAATCGGCGCTGGTCACCCACGAAGCCGTGCTGGAGGCCGCCGTGGTCGGGCGCGAAGACGCCGACAG
This sequence comes from Burkholderiales bacterium, assembly GCA_038324085.1. Taxonomy (GTDB): domain Bacteria; phylum Pseudomonadota; class Gammaproteobacteria; order Burkholderiales. The sequence continues at coordinate 18,940 of JBBQHP010000015.1, read as the reverse complement.
CCTGGTGAAGCCGATGGCGTTCATCGTGCTGAAAGCGGACCAGGCGGGGTCGCCGGAACTCGCCGAACGGCTGAAGGGCCACGTGAAATCGCGTCTGGCGCCGTTCAAGTATCCGCGCTGGATCGAATTCGTGGATGAACTTCCCAAGACCGCCACCGGCAAGATCCAGCGTTTCAAGCTGCGCGCGCGGGTCGCGCCGCAATAGGCATCTCCCCACACCCTTCCCAGGAAAGAGTCCCGAACCATGACCAAGCTGCAACATGCCGCGCTCGCCGTCTCGATGCTCGTGGCGAGCGCGGGCACGCACGCCGAAGACAAGCTCCGCATCGGTCTCATGCTGCCGTACACCGGCACCTATGCAGCGCTCGGTACGGCCATCACGAACGGGTTCAAGCTGCACGTCGAGGAAAACGGCGGCAAGCTCGGCGGCCGTGCGGTGGAGTACTTCACGGTGGACGACGAGTCGGATCCGTCCAAGGCGACGGAGAACGCGAACAAGCTGATCAAGCGCGATCACGTCGACGTTCTGGTGGGCTCGGTGCATTCGGGCGTCGCGCTGGCCATGGCCAAGGTCGCCCGCGATACCAACACGCTCATGGTGGTGCCGAACGCGGGCGCGGACGAACTGACCGGGCCGTTGTGCGCGCCCAACATCTTTCGCACGTCGTTCTCGAACTGGCAATCGGCCTACGCAATGGGCCACGAAGTGGCGGCGCGCAAACACCGGACGGTCGTCACGCTGACCTGGAAGTACACCGCAGGGCAGCAGTCGATCGACGGCTTCAAGGAGGCCTTCGAGAAGGACGGCGGCAAGGTGGTGAAGGACCTGAACCTGCCGTTCCCCAATGTCGAGTTCCAACCGTTCTTCACCGAGATCGCGGCGCTCAAACCCGACGCGGTGTTCGTCTTTTTCTCGGGCGCCGCAGCGGTCAAGTTCGTGAAGGACTACGCGGCGGCCGGCCTGAACAAGTCCATTCCGCTGTACGCGACCGGTTTCCTGACCGATGGAACGCTGGAAGCGATGGGCGAGGCCGGACAGGGCCTCGTGACCACGCTGCACTATGCGGATGGCATCCTGAATCCGAAGAACCAGGCGTTCCGTCTGCGCTATGCCAAGACCTACAAGAGCCAGCCGGACGTATTCGCCGTGCAGGGCTACGACGCCGCCCAGCTGATCGATGCGGGCCTCGCGGCCGTGAATGGCGATGTGACCAGGCGCGCCGAGATCGTGAAGGCGATGGAATCGGCGCGGATCGAAAGCCCGCGCGGCCCGTTCGTGCTGTCGAAGGCGCACAACCCGATCCAGGACATCTACGTCCGCAAGGCGGAGGGCAGGGAGAACAAGCTCCAGTCGGTGTCGATCAAGGCGCTGGCCGATCCGGCACGCGGCTGCAAGATGTAGTGCCCGTGGCGGTTCGGATCGCGAAGAACCCGGCAGGGCAGCAGGCTCGGGCAGTGCCCGACAATCGGGCGCGACGGCCCATCGCGGCCCGTTCGCGGCCCTCGACGCGTGCGCGTATGGTCGCGTCGCCCGGGGCGCGCTTCCCCCGTCGATAGCGCAGCGCGATGGACCTTCCCACCTTTCTGATCCAGTTGCTCAACGCCGTCCAGTACGGGCTGCTGCTGTTCCTGGTCGCGAGCGGTCTCACGCTCATTTTCGGGATCATGGGGGTGATCAACCTCGCGCACGGCGTGTTCTACATGGTCGGTGCCTATCTGGCCTTCGCGTTGACGAGTGCCACCGGCAACCTCCTGACGGCGATCGTGCTGGGCGTTCCGCTGGCGTTCGCGCTGGGTGCGCTGCTGGAATGGCTGTTGTTCAGGCATCTGTATCACCGCGACCACCTCGACCAGGTGTTGCTGACCTACGGCCTGATTCTCATCGTCGAAGAACTGCGCAGCATCGCGTTCGGCGATGACGTGCATGGCGTCGACGTGCCCGCGTTGTTCGCGGCATCGATTCCGCTCACGGAAACTTTGAGCTATCCGATCTACCGCCTCGTCATTTCGGTGGTGTGCATCGCGCTCGCGTCGGGCCTGTTCGTGCTTATCCGGCGCACGCGACTCGGCATGGTGATCCGCGCCGGCAGTCACGATCGCGACATGGTCCAGGCGCTCGGCATCGACATCGGCCGCACGTATCGCATCGTGTTCGCGCTCGGCGTGGCCCTGGCCGCGTTCGCGGGCATGCTGGCGGCGCCCGTGTCCTCCGTGTATCCCGGCATGGGCAACCAGGTCCTGATCGTATCGTTCGTCATCGTCGTGATCGGCGGCATCGGGTCGATCTCGGGCGCGCTGGTCGCCTCGCTCGTGATCGGCTTGGCGGACACCTTCGGCAAGGTGCTGGCCCCGGATTTCGCCGGGCTGGCGGTCTACCTGGTCATGGCGGCGGTATTGCTGTGGCGGCCGGAAGGCATCTTCCGGCGAGGATGAGCCGCATGCACGGCCGCATCCGCATCGCCGCGACACTGCTCGTCATGGCAGGGCTCATCGCCTTCCCGCTGACCGATTCCGCGTTCTACGTCGAGTTGCTGGCGAAGGTGCTGATCCTGGCGATCTTCGCCATGAGCCTCAACGTGCTGGTCGGTTTCACCGGCCTTGTGAGCTTCGGCCACGCCGCCTATTTCGGCATCGGCGCCTACGCCGCGGCGCTGCTGTCGCCGAAATACGATCCGGCCAATCTCTGGATCGTGCTGCCCGGCTCGGTACTGGCGGCGGCGATCGCCGCATTCATCATCGGGCTGTTCGTGCTGCGCTCCCGCGGGGTGTACTTCATCATGGTGACGCTCGCCTTCGCGCAGATGGTGTACTTCATCTTCCACGATGGCGCGTTCGCGGGCGGCTCGGACGGCGTGTACCTCAATTTCAAGCCGAGCGCGGCGATGGGCGCGTTCGTGCCGTTCGATCTCGCCAATCCGAGACATCTGTGCTGGTTCGTGGCGGGCCTGGGTGTGTCGACTTACGTCGCACTGGCCCGGCTCGTGCGCTCGCCGTTCGGCCGCATCCTCGCGGGTATCAGGAGCAACGAACAGCGCATGCGGGCGCTGGGCTTCGCGACCTTCCGCTACAAGCTGGCGGCGTTCACGGTCGCCGGCGCGATCGCCGGGCTGGCCGGCTTCCTGTATGCGTTGCTGTACGGCTTCGTCACCCCCGAGCTCCTGGCGTGGCACCAGTCGGGCAATGTGCTGCTGACGGTGATCCTCGGCGGCGTGGGCAGTCTTGCCGGATCGGTGGGTGGTGCGTTGGCATTCGTCGCGATGGCGGAAGTGTTCTCCGGCTGGACCCGCCACTGGCAGCTCGTGATGGGCGGCGTGATCGTCGTCGTGGTGCTGTTCCTGCCGGGCGGCCTGGCCGCGCTGCCGCTTCGGCTGCGGCGTGGCTTCGGGGCCGGCCGTGACTGAAGCAATGCTCGAGGCGCAGGGGTTGTGCCGGAGCTTCGGCGGGCTGGCAGCGAATCGCGACCTTTCGATCACGCTCGTGCGCGGTGAAGTGCACGCGTTGCTGGGTCCGAATGGCGCCGGCAAATCGACTCTCATCAACCTGCTCTCGGGCGATCTGACGCCGGACAGCGGACGCATCATGTTTCGCGGCCGGAATATCACCGCACTCGCGCAGCATCGCCGCGCGCAGCTCGGCATCGGTCGCAGTTATCAGCGCACGAATATCTTCCCCGCGTTCACGGTACTCGAGAACTGCCGCCTGGCAGCGCAATCGCGCCGGCCGCGAGCCTGGCGAGTCTTCGCGGATGCCCAGCGGGATGGGGCAACGAGGACCCGGGCCGAGTCGGCGCTCGCTCGAGCCGGCCTGACCGGTCGCGCCGCCATGATCGCCGGGACCCTGAGTCACGGCGAGCAACGGCAACTCGAGATCGCGATGGTCCTGGCCGCCGACGCCGAGGTGCTGCTGCTCGACGAACCGCTCGCCGGCATGGGCGCCGATGAGTCGGTCCGCATGATCGTGCTGTTGAAGCAGCTGCGCGCCGATCACGCGATACTGCTCGTGGAACACGACATGGATGCGGTATTCGAGCTGGCCGATCGTGTCACCGTGATGGTCGAAGGCAGCGTCCTGGAATCCGGCCCGCCGGAGCAGATCCGGGCGAGCGCCGCGGTGCGCGACGCCTACCTGGGCGAGCCGATGAGTGCGCAGCCCGCAGCATTGAGCGCCGAAGCGTCGAATGGCACCATCGCTTCCTTTCCCCGATGACTGCAGGAGCATCGCCATGAACGACACAGCCCGTCCCCCACTGCCGCCGTTCGCTCGCGATACGGCCGTCCAGAAGGTGCGAATGGCCGAAGACGGCTGGAACAGCCGTGACCCGCAACGGGTGTCCCTGGCCTACACGATCGACAGCCGCTGGCGCAATCGCGCGGAGTTTCCGGTGGGGCGCGACGAGATCGTCCGCTTCCTGGAACGCAAGTGGGCGCAGGAGCTCGACTACCGCCTGATCAAGGAACTGTGGGCGTTCGAGGGCAACCGCATCGCGGTGCGCTTCGCCTACGAGTGGCACGACGACGCGGGCAACTGGCTCCGCTCCTACGGCAACGAGAACTGGGAGTTCGACGTCAACGGTCTCATGGCGCGGCGTTACGCCAGTATCAACGACCTGCCCATCCGCGAAGGCGATCGTAAGTATCACTGGCCGCTCGGTCGTCGCCCTGACGACCATCCGGGCCTGAGCGATCTCGGCTTGTGAGCGCGCCCGGATGAGCGCTGCGTTGTTGCAGGGCCGTGGCCTGCACACCTACTACGGCGCGAGTCACGTGCTGCGGGGAGTGGATTTCACGGTGCATCGCGGCGAGACGGTTGCGCTGATGGGTCGCAACGGGATGGGCAAGACCACGCTGCTCAGGACCATGCTGGGTCTCGTGCGCTCCCGTCGCGGCCAGGTCCTGGCCGGCGACGTGGACGTGACCTCGGCGCCGACGCATCGGATCGCGCGCCGCGGCATCGCCTACGTGCCCGAAGGTCGCGGCATCTTTCCGGCGCTGACGGTGCGCGAGAATCTCGTGATGGCGGCACGGCCGGGCATCGACGGACGTTGCGAGTGGACGTTCGAGCGCGTGCTGCGGACATTTCCGCGGCTCGCGGATCGCATCGGGCATGCGGGCGGCCAGCTCTCCGGCGGCGAGCAGCAGATGCTCACCATCGGCCGCGCCTTGATGACCAATCCCGAACTGCTGATCCTCGACGAGGCCACCGAAGGTCTGGCGCCGCTCGTTGCGCGTGAGATCTGGGCGATCCTCGGAGCCATCCGGGCGACCGGTATCGCGTCCGTCGTGGTGGATCGGAATCACGGCGCCGTTACCGCGCTCGCCGATCGGGCTGTCGTGCTCGTCAAAGGCGAGGTGGTATTCGCGGGGACCGGCGCGGAATTGCGCGCCCGGCCGGAAATCATCCAAACGCACCTCGGCGTCTGAATGGACTTCCTCTGCATCGCCGGTCACCGGCTGGAGTTCGCGCGGCTGCCGTCCGCCAACGCACGTACCGGCGCGCCCCCGATCGTGTTCCTGCACGAGGGGCTGGGGTCGGTGTCGCTCTGGCGCGATTTTCCCCGGCGCATCGCCGATGCGACCGGTTGCGAAGCCGTGGTCTATTCACGCTGCGGCTATGGACTGTCCGATCCCGTCAAGCAACCTCGCGCCGTGCGGTACATGCACGACGAGGCCCTGCAGGCGTTGCCGGAACTGCTCGATGCGCTCGCGATCGAGCGCCCGATCCTGCTGGGTCACAGCGACGGCGGCTCGATCGCACTGGTCCACGCTGGCGGCAGTGGCCGGGCCGTGGCCGGCGTCGTCGCGCTGGCGCCGCACGTGATGGTCGAAGACCTGGCGGTCGCGAGCATCGCACAGGCGAAGGTGGCGTACGAGACCGGCGCGCTGAGGGCGCGCTTGGCGAAGCACCATGGGGATGTCGATTCGGCGTTCCGCGGCTGGAACGACATCTGGCTGCATCCGGATTTCCGGCACTGGAACATCGAGGAATATCTGGCCCTCGTGACCTGCCCGATCCTTGCCATCCAGGGCTGGCAGGACGAGTACGGCACCATGGAGCAGATCGATCGCATCGCGCGCCTAGGCCGGGACGTTGATACGCTCGCGCTCACCGACTGCGGGCATGCCGCGCACCGCGATCAACCCGAAGCCGTGACTGCGGCCGTGGTCGCGTTCGTGGATCGCCTCGTGCCGGCCTGACGAATCGACGCCGTCGCCCGCGGGCGGCGGCGTCGATTGCGGGACCGACGCACTCAGGGCAGAGCAGGTTCCAGGTGGTGCCGAACGAACTCGTGGAAATGCACCATGCCGTCCTCCATGGGAGACTGGTACGGTCCCACCTGGTTTTCCCCGCGCAACCAGAGCGCCTTGCGGCCTTCCTGCATCCGCACGCAGATCTCCTTGTCCTCATGCGCCGTCTCCGCGTACGCAGCCTGCTCGGCCTCCACGAACTCGCGCTCGAACAGGGCGATCTCCTCGGGGTAGTAGAACTCGACGACGTTGGTGCAGGCCTCCGGACCGCGCGGCACGATGCTGGATATCACCAGCACGTGCGGGTACCACTCGACCATGATGCCGGGGTAGTACGTCAGCCAGATCGCGCCATGGGGCGGCGGGGCGCCGTCGTATCGCTTGAGCACCTGCTCGTGCCAGTTGCGATAGGCCGGCGTACCGGGCTTGCCCAGATTCTGATAGACGCCCACCGTCTGGACGCTGTACCAGTCGCTGAATTCCCACTTGAGACCGGCGCAATCGACGAATCGACCCAGCCCTGGATGAAACGGCTCGACGTGGTAGTCCTCCAGGTAGACCTCGATGAAGGTCTTCCAGTTGATCGGGTATTCTTCCACCACGATCTTGTCGAGCATGTGCCCGGAGAAGTCGAAATTGCGCCCCACGCCCATGCGGCCGAGATCCGCCGCGATGTCGCGCTTGCCCGCGAACAGCAGGCCGTTCCAGTTCTGCAACGGCGTCTTGCCGAGGTCGAGGCACGGATTGCCCGGGAAATGCGGCGCACCGAGCAGCTTGCCGCCCATGTCGTAGGTCCACCGGTGCAACGGGCAGACGATGTTGCGCGCGTTGCCTCGGCCCTTCAGCATCACGGCCTGCCGATGGCGACAGACGTTGCTGATGAGTTCGATCCCGGCGTCGTTCCGTACCAGGCATTTGCCATGCCCCATGCGCTCCAGGGTATGGTAGTCACCGCTTTCCGGCACCATGAGCTCGTGGCCGATGTAGCCGGGTCCGTCATCGAAGAGCAGGCGTTTCTCCAGCGCGTAAATTGCGGGGTCGAAATACCAATCCACCGGAAGTTGGGTGGGCGTTCGCGTCAGGGCGGCGACGTTGGCCAGATCGGACATGATGCTTGTGTTTCCTCCTTCGTCATGAGTTGCGCAGGTACCCGGATCAAACGAAAGGGCCGTTCCGCGCAGCGCGGTGGACGGCCCTTTTTTTGGGGAAGGGGACGGTACCCCCAAACTATTGTCCGGGCAAGCAGAAATTCTCCCGCAGCGGGAGTGCGGGCATGCGCGCCCGCGCGCGCGTTGACCCCGGTGGGGGCACAGGGTATGTTTCGGCCCTTTTCGAGTGCTCGAGACTCATGGCCAAGGCTGCTGAATCGAAGCCGGCACAGACCTTCGAATCCGCGATGGCGGAATTGGAGGCAATCGTGGCGTCCATGGAGGGCGGGGAACTCGCGCTCGATGCGTCGCTTGCGGCCTACAAACGCGGCGCCGAGCTGCTCAAATATTGTCAGTCGGTACTCGAGGACGCACAGCAGCAGGTCAAGGTGCTGGAAGGCGAGACCCTGGTGGACTGGTCCGGTGCAGACGATTCCGAGTGATTTCGCGGGGTGGATGCAATCGCGCCAGGCCCGGATCGAGGAGGTGCTGGAGCGCACGCTGCCGGCGATCGACATAGCGCCGGAGCGCCTGCACGAGGCGATGCGCTATGCGGTCCTTGGTGGCGGCAAGCGTATCCGTCCGCTGCTGATCTACGCCGGTGGCGAAGCGAGCGACGCGCCGATCGAGGCGGCCGACCGGATTGCGGCCGCCGTCGAACTCATCCACGCGTATTCCCTGGTACACGATGACCTGCCCGCGATGGACGACGACGTGCTGCGCCGTGGCAAGCCGACGGTCCACGTGCAGTTCGATGAGGCCACGGCGCTGCTGGTCGGCGACAGTCTCCACAGCCTCGCGTTCGAAGTGCTGGCGGCCGATGCCGTGATGGATGGACCGATCCGGATCGACATGATCGCGCGGCTCGCCGCTGCGGCGGGCTCGCGCGGCATGGCTGGCGGGCAGGCGGTGGACCTCGCGAGCCTGGGCAAGAATCTGACGTTGCCGGAACTCGAATTCATGCACGTGCACAAGACCGGTGCGCTGATCCGCGCATCGGTGCTGCTCGGTGCCCAGTGCGGGACCGAAGTGTCCGGTGAAGCCATGGTGGCACTCGATCATTTCGCCAAGTGCATCGGGCTCGCGTTCCAGGTCGTGGACGACGTGCTCGATGCCACCGCAAGCACCGCGACGCTGGGCAAGACCGCCGGCAAGGATGCGGACTCGAACAAGCCCACCTATGTCAGCGTCCTGGGGGTCGAGGCCGCACGTCGTTTCGCCGCCGATCTGCTGGACGATGCCGTTGCCTCGCTGCAGAAGCTCGATGGCCGCTGCGAGCGGCTCGCGCAGCTCGGCCGGTTCATCGTCACCCGGGAGTTCTAGTGTCGTCGTACGAGTTGCTCGAAACCATCACCGGACCGACCGAGCTGCGCAAGCTCGAGCGCAAGAAGCTGCCCCAGCTCACGCGAGAGCTGCGCGATTTCATCGTCGAATCGGTATCGCGGACCGGCGGGCACCTGTCCTCGAACCTCGGTACCGTCGAGCTGACGGTGGCGCTGCACTACGTATTCGACACGCCCGATGACCGGATCGTGTGGGACGTCGGCCACCAGACCTACGCGCACAAGATCCTCACCGGACGGCGCGAGCGCATGTCGACGCTGCGCCAGCACGATGGCATTGCCGGATTCCCGCGGCGCGAGGAAAGCGAATACGACACGTTCGGGACAGCCCATTCGAGTACCTCGATCAGCGCCGGGCTCGGCATGGCCGTCGCCGCGAAGCTCGCCGGTGAGTCCCGGCGGGTGGTCGCGGTCATCGGCGACGGCGCGATGACCGCGGGCCTGGCGTTCGAGGCCTTGAACAATGCCGGTGCCATGGACGCAAATCTGCTCGTGGTGCTGAACGACAACGACATGTCGATCTCCGAGAATGTCGGAGCGCTCAACAACTACCTGGCGCGATTGCTGTCCGGCCGCCTGTACACGTCGGCGCGCAAGGCGAGCGAAAAGGTGCTCGGGGTGGTGCCGCCCATGTGGGAGCTCGCGAAGCGCGCCGAGGAACACATGAAGGGCATGGTCACCGGAGGCACGCTGTTCGAGGAGTTCGGCTTCAATTACATCGGCCCGATCGACGGGCACGACATCGAGACGCTGGTGTCGACGTTGTCGAACATCCGCAAGCTGTCCGGCCCGCAGTTCCTGCACGTCGTCACGCGCAAGGGCAAGGGTATGGACGTGGCCGAGCACGACCCGATCCTGTATCACGGCGTCACCAAGTTCGATCCGGCCGTGGGCATCGTGCCGAAGAGCGGCGGCAAGCCGACCTACACGCAGGTGTTCGGCGACTGGCTGTGCGACATGGCGGTGCTCGACGCGCGACTGATCGGGATCACGCCTGCGATGCGTGAAGGCTCGGGCCTGGTGCGCTTTTCCCAGGAGCATCCGGGACGGTACTTCGACGTGGGCATCGCCGAACAGCACGCGGTGACCTTCGCCGCGGGCCTGGCGTGCGAGGGATTGAAGCCCGTGGTCGCGATCTATTCGACGTTCCTGCAGCGTGGCTACGACCAGCTGATCCACGACGTGTGCATCCAGAACCTGCCCGTGATGTTCGCGCTCGATCGAGGCGGGCTGGTGGGGGCCGATGGTCCCACGCACCATGGGGCATTCGACCTGTCGTACCTGCGCTGCCTGCCGAACATGACCGTGATGGCGCCGAGCGACGAGAACGAATGTCGCCAGATGCTCTACACCGCATTCAGTCTCGATTCACCCGCTGCGGTGCGCTATCCGCGTGGCAGCGGGTCCGGGATGGCGACCGTTGCCGAGATGACCGCGCTGCCCATCGGCAAGGGCGAGGTGAAACGGCGCGGCGCCAAGGTGGCGATCCTCGCCTTCGGCTCGATGGTCAAGCCCGCGCTGGAGGCGGCCGAGCTGCTTGATGCGACCGTGGTCAACATGCGTTTCGTGAAACCGCTCGACGCCGCCCTCGTGGCCGAGATGGCGGCGGACCACGAATTGCTGGTGACGGTCGAGGAGAATGCGATCGAGGGCGGCGCCGGTAGCGCGGTGCTCGAAGCCCTTGCAATGGCGCGAATCGAGCGCCATGTTCTGGTACTCGGCCTGCCCGACCGCTTCGTGGAACACGGAGATCATGCGCTGCTGCTGCGCCTGTGCGGCCTCGACGGCGAGGGCATCAGCAAGTCCGTGCAGTCGCTGTTGCATCGCTGATCCGGGCAGCGGAAACGTTTCCGCAGGGGTCGGGGTCTATAATCCGACCCATCACGGACCGAAGGGAATACCCCTATGAACTATCCGGACAAGCTCGTCATCCCCGATGTGCAGAACACGGCGGACACGCGGCAGCTCGCGATCGACAAGGTCGGCATCAAGTCGATCCGCCATCCGATCAGAGTCCGCGACCGCAGCAGCGGGGTACAGCACACGATCGCGACGTTCAACATGTACGTGCACCTGCCGCACAATTTCAAGGGCACGCACATGTCGCGCTTCGTGGAGATCCTGAACAGCCATGAAGGCGAGATCTCGGTCGAGTCCTTCGAGGACATGCTGCGCCACATGGTGAAGCGCCTGGAAGCCGAATCCGGGCATATCGAGATGACGTTTCCGTACTTCATCAACAAGGCCGCACCGGTGTCGGGCGTGAAGAGCCTGCTCGACTACGAGGTGAGCATCATCGGCGAGGTCGGGAAGAACGGCTACCGCCAGATCATCAAGGTCGTCGTGCCGGTTACGAGCCTCTGCCCCTGCTCCAAGAAGATCTCCGAATACGGGGCGCACAACCAGCGTTCGCACGTCACGATCACGGCGGAGACCTCCGATTTCGTCTGGATCGAGGATCTCGTGCGGATGGCGGAAGAACAGGCGTCCTGCGAACTGTACGGATTGCTCAAACGACCGGACGAGAAGTACGTGACCGAGCGCGCCTACGACAATCCGAAATTCGTCGAAGACATGGTGCGCGACGTGGCGACCGCGCTCAACAACGACGAGCGCATCCTCGCCTACGTGGTCGAATCGGAGAATTTCGAGTCCATCCACAACCACAGTGCGTACGCGCTGATCGAGCGGGACAAGCGCACGCACTGATCGTGGCGCTGCGGGTGAGCCGGGGCCCGGCGAGGCACGGGACCGCAGTCGCACCCTTCGACGACAAAGGCCGCCCGTGGCGGCCTTTGTCATTCTGACGCTACGCCCGTCAGAACCGCTGCAGCATCGTGAGCGTCTGACCTTCGTGCCGGAGCTCCAGCCGGCCCAGGAAGCTCATCCCCAGCAACACGAAAGGCATGTCGGCGCTCTCGTGCACCACGCCGTCGACATTGGTCATGTGGATGGAGCCGACCTGCACGGAATCCAGTTTCACGTGATACACGATCGCGATGCCGTTGGCCGTGTTGCTGGTACCACGCTCGCCGTTGAGGTAATTGATGCCGAGCCTGCGGGCGTCCGATATGCCAAGCGACACCATGGTCGCACCGGTATCCACCAGGAACTTGACCTGGCCCCCGTTGATGGTGCCCTGGGTCAGGTAATGTCCCGTACCGTCCGCACTGAGCACGACCTTCGAGCGGCCCGTCGGGGCGAAGCTCGTGGAGATGCCCTGACCCATCGTGAGGGTGCGGCGCTTGCCGTCGATCTCGAACTGGGCCTGGTCGGAGGTGGCGCTGAGCAGCTTGACCCCCTCCGGTCCGACCTGGCCGATGGACAGCGTCTTGGGGCGTCCGCCATTGATGATGACGATCGCCTTGCCGCTGGTGAGACCGACCACGGTCACATCGACAGCGTGGGCGGGCAGCGTCAGCATTAGCCATGCTGCGGCGCATGAAATAACATGCAGCGCCAAGGTCCGTGACGAAAGTCGATGCATGAAGCCTATCGCCATCTTCCGACACTCTCCTACTGAAGGTCCAGGGTACTTCGGCGAGTTCCTGCACGCACGAAACATACCGTGGAAGTTGATCGCCGTGGACTCCGGCGAGTCCGTCCCTGCCGCCCCCGAAGTCTACGGCGGGCTGGTGTTCATGGGCGGCCCCATGAGCGTGAATGACGATCTGCCGTGGATTCCCCCTGTGCTCACCCTGATCCGGCAGGCGGCGGCGGCGAACATCCCGACACTGGGGCACTGCCTCGGCGGCCAGCTCATCTCCAAGGCGCTGGGCGGTGTCGTGTCGGCCAATCCGACCAAGGAGATCGGTTGGGGCGAGATCCGCATCGAGGACAATCCGGTCGCGAGGGCGTGGTTCGGCGAGATCCGGTCATTCGAATCGTTCCACTGGCACGGTGAGACGTTCTCGCTGCCGCCGGATGCCGTGAAGCTCATGTCGAGCGCGTATTGCGTCAACCAGGGCTTCGCGCTCGGACCCCACCTGGGCATGCAATGCCATGTGGAGATGACGGAGCGCATGATCGACTTCTGGTGCCGCGACGGGCAGGCCGAGATCACGGCGAGCCGGGGCCCGTCGGTGCAGACCGAAGAGCAGATGAAAACGGATGCGCAGCACAAACTCGACGCGTTGCACGGTGTGGCGGGGAAGCTGTATGAACGCTGGCTGGAGGCGGTGCCGCGCTGATCGGCTCGAGGCGTGACCAGCCTGCCGGAATCGGCATGATCCGGCCGCGGCGCGGGGCCGAGAGCGGTCGTCATCCCGCGCTTCCTCACGACGTATTCCCGACATTCGCGTCAAGGCCTTCTGGACCTGTCTCCGCTTGCCGCCGCTTCGCTTTGGACCGGTCGATCCGGCGGATCGCTAATCTCGGAAATTCTGGAACTGCACCGGAAAATCCGTGATGGACTTGCGCACGATCGCGATCGCGTCCTGCAGCGTATCCTTCTTCGCGCCCGATACCCGCACGGCATCGCCCTGGATGCTCGCCTGTACCTTCAGCTTGCCTTCCTTCAGCAACTGCACGATCTTCTTCGCGAGCGTGGTTTCGATTCCGGTCTTGACGGTTACGGTCTGCTTGACCTTGTTGCCGCTGACCTTATCGATCTTGCCGAGGTCCAGACAACGCACGTCCACGCCGCGTTTGGCGAGCTTGGCGGTGAGGATGTCCAGCACCTGACCGAGCTTGAAGTCGTCGTCGGCGTACACGGTCAGTACCTTGTCCGCCATCTCGACGCGTGCATCCGAGCCCTTGAAGTCGAAACGCGTCGAGACTTCCTTGTTGCACTGATCCACGGCATTGTGGACCTCCACCTGGTTCACTTCCGAAACGATGTCGAAGGATGGCATGTCGTTTGCCCCGTGCGCGGCTATTTCTGGATCAACCTGACCGTGAACGATTGGATCGGCGCACCGGTGCCGTCGTCGAATTCGACGGCGGCTGCGATCGCGTGGCGCGCCACGGCCTCGGCATCCATGTCCGGCCGGTCATAAACCGAATACAGTGCGCCCAGGGCGTAGTCGCTGCCGCTGCCGTACGAGTAGAACTTGGAGAACTCCTGCACCGTGCGCTGTCCCGATACGCCGAAGATGCCATGGGGATTCGCGAGCAGCACGTCGACGCGGGTCGATTCGACTGCGTCTTCCTTCTCTTCCTCGGTCTGCAGGAAATAGCGCTCCTTGAAGTCGGCGTGCAGACGATTCCAGGTGCGGAAGATGTTGGCCACCCCGTCGACTTTCGGTGCCATGTCCTGTCCGCCGAAATAATCGCGCACGATGTGCTTGAACACCGCGTCGCCGGTGATGGCGATGTAGCCCCCGGCCAGCGGGAAGATCTTCTCGTGGTTGACCACGTACTCGGCCGACTCCTTCGCTGATCCCCATTTGGTCAGCGTGTCCGCCGCGATGGCGGCGACCTGGCCTTTTCTCACGACGGCGATGGTGGTCATTCGAAGTGGCAGATGTAATCGAGCGTCTCGAGCGTCTCGATATCGAACGACGAATTTCCCGGCACGCAGAAGCGTTCGCCGGCGCCATACGTGCGCCATTCGGCAGCGTCCTTCAGCCGGACGCGGCAACGACCGGCATTGAGTTCCATGGTCTCGGGCGCTGCGGTGGAGAAGGTGAGGTGGCTCGGAAAGATCACGCCGAGGGTTTTCTTCGTCCCGTCGGGAAAGACCACGGTATGGGAGACGCACTTGCCGTCGAAATACAGATTCGCTTTCGTAAGGACGGACACGCCGTCGAACTGGCTCATTTGCGCTTCTTGCGGTTTGCCGCGATGCGCATGCGCAGGGCGTTGAGCTTGATGAAGCCACCCGCGTCGGCCTGGTTGTACGCCCCCTTGTCGTCGTCGAAGGTAGAGATGCGTGCGTCGAACAGCGAGTCGGAGCGGGACGATCTGCCGACGCACATGATCGTGCCCTTGTAGAGCTTGAGCCGGACCTTGCCGTTGACGGTGGCCTGCGAGGCATTGATCAGTCCCTGGAGCAGTGTGCGCTCCGGGCTGAACCAGTAACCGTTGTAGATCATGCGGGCGTAGCGCGGCATCAGGTCGTCCTTCAGCGCCAGAACTTCCCGATCCATGGTGATGGATTCGATTGCGCGATGGGCCTTCAGCATGATCGTGCCGCCCGGCGTTTCATAACATCCGCGCGACTTCATGCCGACGTAACGGTTCTCAACCATGTCGAGCCTTCCGATGCCGTGCCTGCCCCCGATCTTGTTGAGCGTCGTCAATACACCGGCGGGCGACAGCTTGGTGCCGTCGATCGCCACGATGTCGCCCGCCTTGTAGTCGATCTCGATCACCTGCGCCTTGTTCGGTGCCTTCTCGGGTGACACAGTGATGCGCCACATGGAATCCTCGGCAGCGAAATCCGGGTCCTCCAGGATGCCGCCTTCGTAGCTGATGTGGAGCAGGTTGGCATCCATGGAATAGGGAGCGCCGCCACCCTTGCGCTTCTTGAAGTCCACCGGGATGGCGTGCTTGTCCGCATAGGCGAGCAGCTTGTCGCGCGAGAGCAGATCCCATTCGCGCCACGGGGCGATGATCTTGACGTTCGGCATCAGCGCGTACGCGCCCAGCTCGAAGCGTACCTGGTCGTTGCCCTTGCCGGTGGCGCCATGCGAGATCGCATCGGCACCGACCTTCTTCGCGATCTCGACCATGTTCTTCGCGATCAGCGGTCGTGCGATCGACGTGCCGAGCAGATATTCACCTTCGTACACGGTGTTGGCGCGAAACATCGGGAACACGAAATCGCGGACGAATTCCTCGCGCAAGTCCTCGATGAAGATGTTCTGCTTCTTGATGCCCAGTTGCAGCGCTTTCTTGCGCGCGGGTTCCAGTTCCTCGCCCTGACCGATGTCGGCGGTGAATGTCACGACTTCGCACTGATAGACATCCTGCAGCCACTTGAGGATGACCGAGGTGTCCAGGCCGCCCGAATAGGCAAGAACGACTTTCTTGATACCACTCATGATCGCTTCTGGTCTTTCGCGTTGTTATCGGTTGATCGTCACGTCCGGTTCGGATCGGCTTCGGTGTCTTCCCCGTCTTCGCCACCCTCGCCGCCCTTGAAATTTCCGTTCTCCCATTCCCCGCGCAGCACCTTGCCCTCCGGGGTGCGGTAGACCCCGGGGCCGTTCGGCTTGCCGTCCTTCCAGGTGCCGTTGAAGATCGAGCCGTCGGGTGCGTAGAAGGTGCCTTCCCCGTGCTGGCGGCTCTCCTTGAACTGCCCTTCGTACCGACCGCCGTCGATCATGGTCTGCACGCCCGTGCCTTCCGCGAAGCCGTGCAGCATCTCGCCTTCGTACTTCTCGTCCGCGACCCCGGACTGGAACCATTGCAGCACGCCGCTGCCCTCGGTGAACCCGTCGGCGCCACAGGGGCCGGTCCAGGTGATGGTTTCCTCGGCCCGCGGATTCGGATTCACCACCTTGCAGCCGTTCTGGTCCTTGATGAAGCGGCCCTCGTCGTCGGCAGCGAGGGCGGCGCAGGAGAACAGGGACACAAGCAGGCTGACTGCGATTGATTTCAACATGGGACTTTCTCCGTAGTGGTCGTTGTCCATTCCCGTCGGGTCGGGCGGCTCGCGCCGCCTCTCGTCAATGTGCGCGTGGCGCGTCCCGCATCGGGTCTGCCACGGGCGATGGGTGTCCGATCATGTCGCCACGCGCCCCAGCAGCAGGAACTCCAGGAGCGCCTTCTGCGTATGCATTCTGTTCTCGGCTTCGTCCCAGACTACGCTGTGCGGCCCGTCGATCACTTCCTTCGCGACTTCCTCGCCCCGGTGTGCCGGGAGACAGTGCATGAACAGGGCATCGGCCCTGGCCACGTGCATCATGTCCGCATCGACCTGCCAATCCTGGAAATCGCGGCAACGTTCCTCGTTCTGGGCTTCGAACCCCATGCTGGTCCAGACGTCCGTGGTCACGAGGTCCGCGCCGCGCGCTGCATCCATCGGGTCCCGGAACTGCTCATAGTGGTCGGTGCCGTAGAGGCCCGCCCGCTCGACCTCGACTTCGTAGCCCGGCGGGGTCGAGACGTGCACATTGAAGTCGAAGACTTCCGCTGCCTGCAGCCACGTGTTGCAGACGTTGTTCGAATCGCCGATCCACGCGACGGTCTTGCCCCGGATCGAACCTCGATGCTCGATGAACGTGAAGATGTCCGCCATGATCTGGCACGGGTGGTATTCGTTGGTGAGGCCATTGATCACCGGCACGTGCGCGTGGTTGGCGAAGCGCTCGATGATCTCCTGCTCGAAGGTGCGGATCATCACCGCGTCGCACATGCGCGAGATGACCTGCGCCGCGTCTTCCACCGGCTCGCCCCGTCCCAGTTGCGAGTCGCGCGTGTTGAGGTAGATGGCCGCGCCACCCAGTTGCTGCATGCCCGCCTCGAACGACAGGCGGGTCCGGGTCGACGCCTTCTCGAAGATCATCACCAGGGTTCGGTCCACCAGCGGCCAGTACTGCTGGTAGTTCTTGAACCGGTCCTTGATCCAGCGGGTGCGCGCGAACAGGTGCTCGAATTCCTCGAGCGACAGGTCCTTGAACTGCAGAAAATGTTTCGGGGATTGCCGCATGCGGTGACCCGATGACGCGACCGTCAACCGACGACCGCAGCGGGCGTCTCGAGGTGCAGGAAATCCTGGATCAGATCGGCAAGCCGCTCCACCAGCATGGTTGCTTCCGCGTTGCGCATGATGAGCGGAGGCAGCAACCGTACGACGTTCTCGGCCGTCACATTGATGAGCAGTCCGGCTGCGAGGCCGCGCAGCACCAGCTCGCCGCAGGGCCGGTCCAGCTCGATGCCGATCATCAGTCCTTTGCCGCGGATCTGCTTGACGCCGCCCTGGTCGCCGAGCCGGCGGGCCAGCTCGGCGCGAATCAGCCCGCCGATCCGGGACGCGTTCTCGAGCAGGCCTTCGGACTCGATCGCCTCGAGCGTCGCGAGCGAGGCCACGCTCGCCAGCGGATTGCCGCCGAACGTGGAGCCGTGCTTGCCCGGCGTGAACACTTCGGCCGCTTCGCCACGCGCGATGCAGGCACCGATCGGCACACCATTGCCCAGTCCCTTCGCGAGCGTGACGACGTCGGGCATCACGCCGGCATGCTGGAACGCGAACCACTTGCCCGTCCGTCCCATGCCGGTCTGGACCTCATCGAACATCAGCAACCAGCCGTGGCGGTCGCATGCCTCGCGCAGGAAGGTGAGATAGGACTCGTCCGGTACGTTGACGCCGCCTTCGCCCTGGATCGGTTCGACCAGGACCGCGACCACGTTGCGATTGTTCGTTGCCACCTGGTCGATGGCTTCGCGGTCGCTGAAGGGCACGCGGGCGAATCCCGCGAGCAGGGGTTCGAAACCGGCTTGCACCTTGCGGCTGCCGGTAGCCGACAACGTCGCCAGCGTGCGCCCATGGAAGGCCTTTTCCATTACGACGATCACCGGCTGTTCGATCCCCTTGTGGTGACCGTGCAGGCGCGCGAGCTTGATCGCCGCTTCGTTGGCCTCGCAGCCGGAGTTGCACAGGAACACGCGGTCCATACCGGAGATCTGCGCCAGTTTGTCGGCCAGCCGTTCCTGTTCGGGGATGCGGTACAGATTGGACGCATGGATCAGGCGCCCGGCCTGTTCCGTGATCGCGCTGACGACCCGGGGATGCGCATGCCCCAGTCCGGTGACGGCGATGCCGGACAGCGCGTCGAGATACTTGCGACCATCGGTGTCCCAGATCCACACGCCGTCGCCGCGGGCGAAGGCCACCGGAAGGCGGCCGTAGGTGTTCATCAGATGCATGGACTGATCGAGCCTCCAAAAAGACAACACGGCGGGCTCAATCGCCGCCGTGCCGGGTCGCTGCGTCCCCTCATTTTCCCGATTCCCGCCCGGTTCGCAAGCGGAAAATCGCAGTGCGACAAGGGCTTCGAGGGCGGGGGTCGGGTCAACCGAGCCGGGGCAGGCTCGCCGCTTCGGCTGCGGTCAGGACGCGCAGGCCGGCGAGGTGGCCGTCGCGTACCAGTCCGTGTACCTCGACGCGCGCGTGCCCGCGCCCTAGCCTACCAAGGGAGACCCCCCGGCTCTGCCGGGGAGGCAGCAGAAGTTCGACAGAAGAGGAAGTCCATCGAGGAAACTCCGGATCGTGAGCCGCCAAGCACACGAGGAGGAGTATCCCGATGGACGAGTTGGA
>JBBQHP010000014.1:0-97316 GCA_038324085.1 Burkholderiales bacterium | reverse complement strand
GTGAGCGTGCTCCCGCCCACGCCGCTGTCGCCCCGGATCACGATCTCCGAGCCCACTGCCGTGCTCAGCACCCCGTCGACCACCACGCTCCCGCGCGCCAGCAACGCGCCTTCGTTCACCAGCGCCGCGTTCACGGTGCTGCCGGTCAGCTTCACCGTGCCCATATTGTCGAGGCCGCCGGCGCCGCCCACATTGCTGGAAGTGAGATCGAGCACGCCGTGCAAGCGCACCAACCCTCCGCCGTTCAGCGTGAGCGTGTGTCCGGACGCCGCGAGCGTCTGAACGCCGGTATCTCCGCCGAGCAACAGCCCACCGACCGAGGCATCCACATCCATGGCGACCGCAAATGTACCGGCGAGCGTGATGCCGACGACATCGGCTGCAGACGGCAGCGCACCGGTGCTCCAGTTCGCGGTGTCGCTCCATCGACCGCCGCTCGCGCCGACCCAGGAAACCGTCACCGGATTCGACGGATCGCCCGGCGCCGCTGCGGCGGCACCGAGGAGCAGCGCCGGCCCCGCTGCTGCCGGCGCCAGCTGATCCACCGCGCCGGCTCCGTCGGCTGACAGCAGCAGCCGGGGTTCGAGCGCCTCCATCAGCGGCCGTCGGCGGAACGGGATGCGATCAGGCGAGTTGGACAACGCCTTGCGGGAGGCTCGGTCCGGCTTCGCAGCTGGCACGGAGCGGGACGTAAAACCGAGAGTCGCGAATCGCCACACCACGCTAGCCCCCCTTTCCGGCGGCAGCATTTGAGCCTTGACCGGGATCCCGCGGGGGACCCCGTGATTTTTTTATGACCGCCGACCAACCCTCGCTGGCCAATCCCGGGACGCCAGCCCGGGCGGGATTTCCGCTGCAGGGGCGCAGAGCCACGCACCGCCAGCAACAGGAACCTCGCCGTGGAAGGCCTCGCATCAGAAATCGCGAGACGTCGAAAATCTAACAGAATTGGAAGTTGTTGCCCATGCCGATTTCATGACGGGCGGATGTTTCATCGTTCGGCGCGGAGTTGCGAGCCGCCCGTGCAAAGACTGTCCCGTGGCAGTCAGGCCACGGCATCCCCGCCTCGCGCCCGGTACTAACCGGCGGCCCGGACGCCGTCCCCGCGAATGGATTCCAGGGGACGATCGACTATTGCTGCTGCTGCGCCTGGGTCGCCTGCGCAGTGACCGATGGACCGCCGATGCCGAAGTCGGGGGCCCTCCGGAGGTCCAGCGTCATCGGAAACGTGCGGTTGGGCTGCTCGGGCCGGTAGGCCATCGGCCCCGGGGTGTGGCCCATGCCCTGGAAACGCGCGACGCGGCGCGCTTCGGCCTCGTTCGAATTGACCGGGAAGCGATCATAGTTGCGCCCGCCGGGATGCACGACGTGGTAGGTGCAGCCGCCCAGCGCCCGGCCGCTCGCGGTGTCGTACAGATCGATCACGAGAGGCGCATGGATCTTGATCGTGGGATGCAATGCGGACGGCGGCTGCCAGGCCCGGAAACGGATGCCGGCGACGAATTCGCCGCGGGTACCGGTGGCGGTCAGCGGGACCGGACGGCCGTTGCACAACACCGCGTAGCGGTTCCCGCTCATGTGCCGCACCCTAATCTGGATCCGCTCCACGGAAGAATCCACGTACCGTGCGGTGCCGCTCCCGGTGACTTCTTCGCCCAGGACGTGCCACGGTTCGAGCGCCTGGCGCAGCTCGATCTCCACGCCCTGGTGAATCACGGTCCCGAATCGCGGAAAGCGGAATTCGAAGAACGGCGCGAACCACGCCGCATCGAAACCGTAGCCCGAGCCGTTCAGGTCTTCGATCACCTCGTCCATGTCCTGGGCCACGAAATGCGGCAGCAGGAAACGATCATGCAGACCCGTTCCCCATTCGATGAGGCGGTTTTCGAACGGCGTTTTCCAGAACCGGGCGATGAGCGCGCGCAACAGGAGCAATTGCAGCGCGCTCATCTGCCAGTGCGGCGGCATCTCGAACGCACGGAATTCCAGCAGGCCGAGGCGTCCGGTCGGACCGTCGGGCGAGTAGAGCTTGTCGATGGAGAACTCGGCGCGATGCGTATTGCCGGTCACGTCGATCAGGAGATTGCGCAGCAGGCGATCGACCAGCCACGGCTCGGGCACGATCTCGCCCGGTCGGGTCGCGCGCGCCATTTCCTGGAACGCGATCTCGAGTTCGTACAGACCGTCGTCGCGCGCCTCGTCGACCCGCGGGGCCTGACTGGTCGGGCCAATGAACATGCCCGAGAACAGATATGACAGCGCCGGATGGTTCTGCCAGTACGTGATGAGGCTGCGCAGGAGGTCCGGGCGGCGCAGCAGCGGGCTGTCCACCGGCGTCGAGCCGCCGATGGTCACGTGATTGCCACCGCCGGTTCCGGTGTGCTTGCCGTCGAGCATGAATTTCTCGGTGGACAAGCGGGTGAGCCGGGCTTCCTCGTAGAGGATGCGCGTGTTCGCGACGAGTTCGCCCCAGGAGCTCGCCGGATGAACGTTGACTTCGATGACGCCGGGATCGGGCGTGACGAACAGGCGCTGCAGCCGTGGATCCACGGCCGGCAGGTAACCTTCGATGCGCACCGGCAGGCCGCACTGGGCGGCCGCAGCCTCGATCCGCGCGACGAGCTCAACGTACGCGTCCAGGGTCGGGACCGGCGGAACGAACACGTGCACCCGGCCCGCCCGCACCTCGATGCACAGCGCCGTACGAATGATTTCAGGCGCGGACCTGCCAGTGGCCGCCGCCGGGGGCGGCGCTGCCGGCGCCTCGTTCGCGTCCGGATGGCCGGTCGCGAGCGGGCCACGCATCTCGAACGGATCCGGCTCGTCGGGCGCTTCGACGTCTGCAGCCGCCACCAGCGGCAGGGAATCCAGCGGCAGGCGATAACCCATCGGCGAATCGCCACCGATCAGGTACAGGTGCTCGCGGCGCAGGGGCCAGAGCGAACTGCTCCAGCGGGTCCCGGTGGCGCCCGCAGGCAGGGGCGCCGCTACCGCCTTGAGCGGCAGCACGAAGCCCACCGGATCGCCGAGCGCGCCGTCCAGCAGCCGGGCCAGCCGGCCACGTTCGGCGGGATTGCCGAGATCGCGCTGCAGCGGATCGACATTGACCGGCTGGCGCCGCTCATCGTGCACGCCGATCCAGACTTCCTCGTATGCCGGAATGACGTAGTCGCCATGCACGCCCAGAAGCGCGGCGAGGCTTCGGGTGTAGCGCAGCGCATCGGTATGGGTTGCCTTGCCGGGGGCATCGCCTGCGAGCCATTGCGGGTCCTTCCACAACGGCACCCCGTCCTTGCGCCAGAGAATTCCCAGTGCCCAGCGCGGCAGCGGCTCGCCGGGATACCACTTGCCCTGTCCGTGATACAGCATGCCGCCCGACCCGAAGCGGTCCTTCAGCTGCAGCAGCAGCTTCCCGGCCAGCGCGCGCTTGTCCTCGCCCAGCGCCGCGTAGTTCCATTCCAGGCCCTCCACGTCGTCCACCGAGACGAATGTCGGCTCGCCGCCCATGGTGAGGCGCACGTCCCAGGCGCGCAGTTGCGTTTCCACGTGCTCGCCGAGGCGATCGACACCCTGCCACTGTTCCTCGGTAAGCGGCTTGGTGACCCGGGGATCCTCGTGCACGCGGGTCACGCGCATCTCGAAACCGAACTCGACCTCGCACTGGTCGGTGAAACCCGTCACCGGCGCGGCGCTGGACGGTTGTGCCGTCGCGGCGAGCGGGATGTGCCCTTCGCCCGCCATCAGGCCCGAGGTTGCATCGAGGCCGACCCAACCCGCTCCCGGCAGATAGACCTCCGCCCACGCGTGCAGATCGGTGAAGTCCTTTTCCGGTCCGGCCGGTCCGTCGAGGGACCTCACATCGGGAGCGAGCTGGATCAGATAGCCGGAGACAAAACGCGCGGCGAGCCCGAGATGGCGCAGGATCTGCACCAGCAGCCAGCCGGAATCGCGGCATGACCCCGATGCCTGGGTCAGAGTGACTTCGGGCAACTGGACGCCCGGTTCGAGGCGCACGATGTACCGTATGTCGCCCTGCAGGCGCTGGTTCAACGCCACGAGCATGTCGCCCGTGCCCATGGGTTCTGCCAGCCGATCCCTGCGGAAAGCGTCGATCCACGCGGCCAGCTTCGGCGTGAGGGGATCGGTCTCGAGGAAGGGTGCGAGTTCCCGCCGGGTCGTATCGGTGTAGCTGAACGGATAGCGCTCGGCGCTGCTCTCGAGAAAGAAGTCGAACGGGTTGATGACCGTCATGTCGGCCACCAGATCGACCACCACTTTGAGTTCGCGCGTCTTTTCGGGAAACACCAGACGGGCGACGAAATTGCCGTACGGGTCCTGTTGCCAGTTCAGGAAATGCTTGGCCGGCAGCACCCTCAGCGAATAGCTCTCGATCGGGGTGCGGCTGTGCGCGGCCGGGCGCAGGCGGATCTCGTGCGGAGAGACATGCACCGGTCGATCGAACCGGTAACTGGTCTCGTGGTACAGGGCAACGCGGATGGTCATGGCTGTTGCGGCTACCGTGAGGATTGGGCGCAGGAAGGATCTGCTCGCGGAGCCTGGCGCCGCGCGCAGCCCGCTTCATGCCCCGCGAGTGTCAGGACAGCCAGTCGGGATTGGGCAACTCTCCGAAGACTTTGCGCAGGCCCCCGCCCCAGCCCTGGCGCAGCATCGTGAAATACGCATCGCCTTCGACGATGCGCCGGTGGATGCCGACGCGCAGCGAATCCCGCGGATACCAGAGCATCTCGATCGGCAGGCCGACCGAGATGTTGGAGCGGATGGTGGAGTCGAACGAGATCAGGACGCACTTCGCCGCCTCGGCCACTGTGGTGGCCTCGGTGATCACCCGGTCGAGCACCGGTTTGCCGTACTTGCTCTCGCCCACCTGGAAATAGATCGAATCGGGCATGGACTCGATGAAGTTGCCCTGCGAATAGATGTTGAACAGGCGCGGTCGCTCCCCCGCGATCTGGCCACCCAGCAGCATGGTCGCATTGAAATCGATGTTGCCCTGCATCAGGTACGGGCCGTCGCGGCGCTGCATCTCGCGCAGCGCTTCGCCCACCATGGTCGCCACGTCGTACAGGCTGGAGGCGGTCCAGATGGATTCGCTGCCCGGCTCGGCGTCCGCCTGCCGGTCGAGAATGTTGATCACGCCCTGCGTAATGGCGAGATTGCCCGAGGCGAGCAGTACCAGCACGCGCTCGTCCTTCTTTTCGAACACCTTCATCTTGCTGAAGGTTGCGATCTGGTCGACGCCCGCGTTGGTTCGGGAGTCGGATGCGAACAGCATCCCCGATTCGAGCGAGATGGCAACGCAATACGTCACGACGATCCCCCCAGCCTGTTGTTGGTATTACCAAGGATCCGCACTATAGGACATAGGACAACCTTCCGCCGGAGCGCCAAGGTCAAGCCGCGAGCGACTGGCGCCCCGCCGAAAAGAAGGTGCGGGTGACTTCATCCCCGAGCGCTGCATTGCCGCGCAGGAAATCCGTCAGATATTCGTGCAGACCTTCGGCGAAGATCGCATCCACGCGGCCGAAGTGGAGACCGGCATGTGCCTCGCCGGCCAGTCGGACTGCTTCGTTGCGGACACCGCCGGAGATGAGCCGCAGCATTTCGTAGGTCTCGCGCATGCAGTGGTGCAGGCTGCGTGGCATGTCGTCGCGCAGGATCAGCAGCTCCGCCACCCGCAGCGGCGTGATCACGTCGCGGTAGACCCTCCGGTACGCGGCGAACGCCGACACCGAGCGCAATACCGCCGCCCACTGGTAGTAGTCGACAGCGCCGCCGACATCGTCGATGCTGGGCAGCAGCACATGGTATTTGACGTCGAGGATGCGGGTCGTGTTGTCGGCGCGCTCCATGAACGTGCCTAGCCGGTTGAAGTGGAAGGCCTGATCGCTCAGCATCGTCCCCACCGTGACGCCGCGGAACAGGTGGGAGCGCTCCTTGACCCACTCGAACAGCGACATCAGCCGGTTCGAAGTGAGTTCGACGTCGGTCACTTTCTGGATTTCCAGCCAGGTGCCGTTGATCACCTCCCACATCTCTGCGGTGATGTGACCGCGCACGGCCCGGGCGTTCTCGCGCGCTGCCCGGGCGCACGACACGATGCTCGAGGGGTTGTCTCGATCGAGCGTCATGAAATGCAGCACGCCGCGCGAGTTGACTTCGTCGAACCGGCCGCTGAACGGGTACAGGGTGCCGGTGATGTTGAGCGGCGCGTACCACTCCTGGTCGGCCAGTCTTGCGTCCTTGGGGACCAGCGACATCCGGTAGGTCACGTCGAGGATCCGCGCGGTGTTCTCCATGCGCTCGACGTAGCGCGCCATCCAGTACAGGTTCGAAGCGGTGCGGCTCAGCATGTCCGGCTCGTGATTCGCGGGGCGACGCGGGAAACGTCCCCGGGCAATCCGCGGCATGGGGGCGAGTTTCGACTCGCGGGGCGCGTTCCCGGTGTCATTTGTCCACGATCCACGTGTCCTTGGTTCCACCGCCTTGCGACGAATTCACCACCAGCGAGCCTTCGCGCATCGCTACGCGAGTGAGGCCACCGGGGCACATGACGACTTCCTTGCCGGACAGGACGAAGGGGCGCAGATCGATGTGACGCGGCGCGACGCCCTCGTCGACGAAGATCGGGCAGGTGGACAGGGACAACGTCGGCTGGCTGATGAAGCTCTCCGGGCTGTCGAGGATGCGCAGGCGGTAGGCCTCGCGCTCGCGCTCGGAGCTGGTCGGACCGATCAGCATCCCGTAGCCGCCGGAGCCATGGACCTCCTTCACAACCAGTTCGTCGAGATGGGCGAGCGTGTATTCGAGATCCTCGCGGTTGCGCAGTTGCCATGTCGGCACGTTGTTCAGCAGCGGCTCCTCGCCCAGATAGAAGCGGATCATCTCCGGCACGAACGGATAGATCGACTTGTCGTCGGCAACACCGGTGCCGATCGCATTGCACAGTGAGACCCGTCCGGCGCGATAGGCGCCCACCAGACCGGGCACGCCCAGCATGGAGTCCGCGCGGAATGCCTTCGGATCGAGGAAGTCGTCATCGATGCGCCGGTAGACCACGTCCACGCGCTGCGGACCCGCCGTCGTACGCATGTAGACGGTGTCGTCGGCGACGAACAGATCGGCGCCCTCGACCAGCTCGATCCCCATCTGCTGTGCCAGGAAGGCGTGCTCGAAATAGGCGCTGTTGAACTGGCCGGGGGTAAGCAGCACGACCACCGGATTCTCGACCTGCAGCGGCGCCGACGCCCGCAAGGTGTCCTGCAACAGGTCGGGATAGTGCTCGACCGGCGCGATCGACTGCCGCGCAAACAGATCGGGCACGAGCCGCATCATCATCTTGCGGTTCTCGATCATGTACGAGACCCCCGAGGGCGTGCGCAGGTTGTCCTCGAGCACGTAGTACTCGCCGGCCCCGGCCCGTACCAGGTCGATCCCCGCGATCTGCGCGTAGATGCCGCCCGGCAGATCGATGCCGACCATCTCCTGCTTGAACAGCTTGTTGCCGTTGATGCGCTCGGCCGGAATCTTGCCGGCCCGCAGGATGTCCTGGTCATGGTAGACATCGTGCAGGTAGAGGTTGAGCGCCCGCACCCGCTGCTTCAATCCGCGCTCGAGCATCTCCCATTCCCGGCTCGGGATGATGTGCGGAAGCATGTCGAACGGGATGAGGCGTTCGTCACCGGAGTCCTCGCCGTACACCGCGAACGTGATGCCCACGCGATGGAACAACATGTTCGCGGCATCCCGCATCTGCCGGATGCGCTCGTTCGGCGTGGCATCGATCCAGTCGGCGAGCGGCTGGTAGTGCGAACGCACCTTCCCGTCCGCCAGGTACATTTCGTTGTAATACGAATCAAAGGACATCGCCTGTTTCACGCCCGAGATCTTAAGTGCTTTTGCCCTGCCACAGCGCAACCGGCATGCCACAGGCGACGAATCGGAAAAAGAGCCGGCCAATCATTGCGATGCAGCCGCTGCGGATGCGATCCGGAGGGCCTGCCTGCGCCGCATGCACCACCCGCGCGCCGATATTCCATCATTTGCACCGATGTGGCGCACGCCATGATCAGCGGTCGCCGCGCAATTTCGACAGGACGCGGACGACCTCGCCAGCGACGCCGCGAACCGTCCCGGCGAGCTCCGGATCCTTGAGCGTACCGTCGTCTGCAAACGCCTGATTGGCCCGCGAAAGAGCCACTCGCTGTGGCACCACCAAGCACCCCAGGGTCATCAGGATGCTCCGCGCGACTTCGAGCGAGCGCAACGCGCCGTACGGTCCGGGCGAAGCCGAGTACAGTCCCGCCACCTTGCCCTCGTAGGGCACCCGTCCCGACTCGGGACCGTCCGGCCGCGAGACCCAGTCGATGGTGTTCTTGAGCACGGCCGTGATCGAGCTGTTGTATTCCGGGCTCGCGACGAGGAAACCTTGGTGCGCCTTGAACAGGTCCTTGAGGCTGCGCACCTGCGCCGGAAGTCCCTCGGCTGCTTCCAGGTCGCCGTCGTAGAGCGGCAGCGGAAAGTCGCGCAGATCGATCGTCGTGACCTCGGCTCCCGCGGCCCGTGCGCCGTCGACGGCGACCGCCAGCAGCTTCCGGTTGAGCGATGCCGATCGGAGGCTCCCTGCGAAAGCGAGAATGCGCGAAGCGGTCATCGGATCGGACATTGGGGCGGGGCGGCGATGAACATGGCGCAGCGATGATACAACCGGGGGCACGCATCGCTAAGCGCGGCGCGCGATGTAGAGCTTGTGCAGGCTGATCTTGCGGACCTCCGCCTTGCTCGTCTCGACGTGGACGCGCAGCAGCATCGTCGCCTGATCGGCACGCCGGCGCAGGATCGCCTGCAGGATCTGGCCATGTTCGCGGTAGGTGGCGGCGACGCGGTGGCTCTCGGTGAAATCGAGCCGACGCAGAATGCGGATGCGTTCCGTCACCTCGCGATGGCAGCGCGAGATCTCCCGGTTGCCCGCGGCATCGACCAGATGGGCGTGAAAGGCTTCGTCCAGGGCACAGACGGCAGCGCCATCGGCCAGCCGTTCGGCGTCCGGGATCAGCCAGGCCGCCTTGAGGCCATCGAGTGCGGGCTGATCCGCCTGTTCGCACAAGACCCGGACGGAGGCGGTCTCGAGCACGATCCTGAGATCGTACAGTTCGTCGAACTGCGTGAAATCGAGCTCGCGCACGCTCCAGCCGCTCCGATAGTGCACGCTGAGCCAGCCTTCGCGCTCGAGCCGGAGCAGCGCCTCGCGCACCGGGGTGCGGCTCACCTCGAGCCAGGTCGCGATCTCGCCCTCGGAGAACCGATCGCCGGGGAGCAGGCGGAACTCGAAGATGCCTTCCTTCACCTGTCGGTAAACCGACTCGGCCAGCGATGGACGCCGGCTCGCAGGGCCGCGCTTCGGCGCGGCAGGCGCTCGCGCCACTCTGGGGGCTGTCGGCACCGGCAAAGCCCCTATTCGAGCCGCAGCAGGCTCACGTGCGCGGCCACCACGCGCCAGCCTTCGTCGGTGCGGACCCAAGTCTGCATCTGACGTCCGATCGCTGTGCCGGGAGGCCGCAGGAACTCGGTCGAGGCGGTCGCGAAATCCTCGCCGAACGTGGTGATGACCGTGTCGCGCAGGGTCCGTGCGAGATTGAGCGGCGAGCGCGCCTTGCGGAAAGCCGCGATCGCGGCATAGCCATGCAGATTCTCGGTCGCACCATAGCGCACCGTATGCGGGCTCGCCCAGAACAGCGAATCGAGCGTGGCCACGTCGTTGGTGACGAGGGCCTGTTCGTACCGGTCGAAGGCGGCGCGGACTTCTGCCAGTACGTCCGGTCGATTGATCTGCATGGCTTTCAAGTCGCAATCACGCAGCGTGCCGTGCCTGCGCGTTCCAGGTGCGCCGCCGCCCGCAGGCAGAGATCCTCACGCCACGGTGCGGCGATCAGCTGTACGCCGATGGGCAACGGGCCGGCGCCGGCGATCGGGACCGCGGCAACAGGCAACCCGATGCATGAGACGGGCTGGGTCAGGAGTCCGAGGCTCGGCCGCAACGGAACCCGCCGACCATTCAGCTCGAACCATTCGTCCCCGAGCGGCGTGGCGCTCACCGGTGTGGCGGGAGCGATGAGCACGTCGTAGCGCTCGAACAGCGGACGGACCTGATCGAGGAACCAGCGCCGCAGCTTCTGCGCCTGCACGTACCAGGCGGCCGGCATCAGGGCACCGGCAAGGAAGCGATCGCGATTGTGCGGTTCGAAGCCGTCGTAGTCGTCTCGGAGCGTCCGGCGATGGAGCGTCCCGCCTTCGCTCGCGGAGATCACGAACGCGGCGGCGCGGACCCGCGCCACCTCCGGCAGCTCGATCTCGTCGAACGCGCCGAAGGCCTCCGCCGCGCGCAGGCTGGCGGTGTGCGCCTCGGGCCCCGCATATGCGTCGAAGTAACCGGCGAGGCGAGCGACCCGCAGGCCCTGCGCGTCCGGGGCCAGGGCCGGGTGCGTGCGCTCGACGCGACGCTGGGCGCACGCCGGATCGTCTTCGTCGGCGCCCTGCAGGGCGTCGTAACAGACGGCCAGGTCGGCTGCGCAGGTGGCAAAGGGCCCGACGTGATCCAGGCTGTGCACGAACGGGTAACTGCCGGTGCGGGGCAACCTGCCGAACGTCGGCTTCAGTCCGAACACGCCGCACAACGATGCCGGTACCCGGATCGAACCGTTGGTGTCCGACCCGAGGGCGAGCGCCACCATGCCGCTCGCCACCGCGGCGGCCGAACCGCCCGAAGAACCGCCGCTCGTGCGCGTTGTCGCGTGCGGATTGCGAGTGGCTCCGTACGCCGTATTCTCGGTCGTGAAGCCGTAGGCGTAGGCATCCATGTTGAGCGCGCCGACCAGCACTGCCCCCGCGGCACACATCCGCTCTACCAGCACGGCATCGGCTGACGCCGGTGGCCGCGCAGCGTTGAGGCGCGAGCCGGCGAGCGTCGTCAGGCCGGCCACATCGAACAGGTTCTTCACCGCGAAGGGGACGCCCGCGAGGGGCGGCAAGGGCTGGCCGGCGACCCGCAGCGCGTCGACCGCTGCGGCTTCACGCCGCGCCCGGTCTGCCGTCACCGCCGTGAACGCGTTGATCTCCCGGTCGCGCTCGCCGATGTTCGCGAGCGCGCTTTCGACCACGGCAGCCGCCGAATCCGCGCCGCTGCGAATCGACGCGGCGATAGCGAGCGCGTTCACGGCAGGAAGGTCGGTGCCGGTTCCGCCGTCTCGGGCAGTTCCAGGCTCATGACCATCTCCGCGATCTCCGCATTGCGGGCAAAAACGGCGGCGACCCGCTGGAGTTGTTCCGCCGTCAACGATAGTTCCTGCGCGCGCGCGGCGGCGGCAACGAACAGCATGGCTTCCGCGATGGTCATGAGGTTTCAGCGCAGGGCCGCCGCCACTGCCGCGCAGGGCGCGGTCCAGCCGACGATCCCACCCTGCGCGCGGATCATCTGCAGCGCGGCACGCTTGAAGTCGGGGAAATAGCTTTCGGTCGCGTCCTCGACCACCAGACACTCGTAGCCGCGGTCGTTCGCCTCGCGCATGCTGGTCTGAACGCAAACTTCGGTCGTCACCCCCGCGAACAGCAGGTGCGTTATCCCCTCGAGCCGCAGGATCTCGCCGAGCGCCGTCGCGTAGAACGCCCCCTTGCCCGGTTTGTCGATGACGATCTCGCCGGGCATCGGTCCGACCGCGTCGAGGATGTCGTTGCCCGGTTCACCCGCCACCAGGATGCGGCCCATGGGGCCTGCATCGCCGATGCGAAGCTTCGAGTTGCCGCGCTTGAGCTTCGCCGGCGGGCAGTCGGCCAGATCGGGACGATGCGCCTCCCGGGTATGGATCACTGTGATATGGGCCGACCGGCAGACCTCCAGCAGCTGACGTACCGTCGGCACGATCGCCGCGAGCAGGCTCACATCGTTGCCCAGGGCATCACCGAAACCGCCCGGCTCGATGAAATCGCGCTGCATGTCGATCACGATCAGCGCGGTCGACGCAGGCTCGAAGACGAACGGATACGGTTCGGCCGCGATCGTGCGCTGCGCGGCGGGCGTTGCGACGGGGGCGCTCATGCGGCCTCCGCAACGACCGCGGCCGCGGCTGAATGGCCGGCCATGGCCCGACCGATCACGCCCACGTCCGCGCTGGCCTTCGACGTCTCGTGCACGATCCGGCCGTCGAACATCACGACCAGTCGATCGGACAGTTCCAGCAGTTCGTCCAGGTCTTCGCTCACGAGCAGCACTGCGGCACCGGCGTCGCGCGCGGCCACGATGCGCCCCTGGATCTCGGCGACGGCGGCGAAGTCGAGACCGAACACCGGATTGGCGACGATCAGCACCGACACGTCGCCCGAGAGCTCGCGAGCGAGCACCGCGCGCCGCACGTTCCCCCCGGAGAGGTTGCGGATGGGTGCTTCGGATCCTGGTGTCTTCACTTTGAACTCCGCGATGAGTCGTCGCGCCTGGGCGCGCATCCGCCCGCGACGCAACCAAGGCCAGCGCGCAAGCGGCGCGCGATCGAAATTCCTGAGCCCCATGTTGTCCGAAACCGCCAGCGCGCCGACGCAGGCGTTGCGCAGCGGTTCCTCGGGGAGGCTGAACACGCGATGCCGATTGATCTGGGCGCGGGTCGCGCTGAACGCGTCGCCGGAGATCGTGACCGTACCGGCCGTGCGCGCGCGCTGGCCGATGAGCGACTCCACCAGCTCGCGCTGGCCGTTGCCCGAGACGCCGGCGATGCCCACGATCTCGCCCTCGTGCACGGCAAGCGAAAAGGCCGAGACCGCCGGCAGACCGCCGTCGTCGTCGACTTCGACCTCGTTCAACTCGAGTCGTACCGGGCCGCGCTCCCGTACGGCGCGACGTTCCGACGACACCACCGGCGCAGCGCGCGCACCGATCATCATCTCGGCCATGGCGGTGGGCGTGAGATCGGCCACCCGCCCACCGCCGGCCAGGCGACCCCGCCGCAGCACCGAAACGCCGTCGGCGAAAGCCATTACCTCGCGGAACTTGTGGGTGATGATCAGCACCGATATTTCGCGGCGCCGCGCCAGGTCGCGCAGCATGCCGAGCACTTCGTCGGCTTCCTGCGGTGTCAGCACCGAAGTGGGTTCGTCGAGGATCATGAAGCGGCGCTGCAGGTACAGCTGCTTCAGGATCTCCGCCTTCTGCTTCTCGCCCGCGGCGAGGCTCGAAACCGTGGTGTCGAGCGGAATGCGAAACGGCACGGTCTCCATGAACGCCGCCAGCCGCTCGCGTTCACGAGCCCACGGGATCAGCATCGGGACATCGTCCCGTGCCATGACGAGGTTCTCCGCCACAGTCATGCTCGGCACCAGCGTGAAGTGCTGGTAGACCATGCCGATGCCGCGCGCGTGGGCGTCCTGCGGTGAGCGGATCTCCTGCTCGCGCCCGTCGATCGACACCTGGCCCGCGTCGGGCCGGTAGTAGCCCACCAGGCATTTCACCAGGGTGCTCTTGCCGGCGCCGTTCTCGCCCAGCAGCGCGTGGAACGCCCCGGCTTCGACCCGCATGGCGACATCGTCGAGCGCGGTGAAGCTCCCGAAGCGCTTGGTCATGCCCAGGCATTCGATCTCGAGCGCCCTTGCGGAGGCTGGTGCGGGCGGCGGGATCAGCATTCCGGCAACCCTGCGACCGCATCGATGACCGCCGGCGCGGTCGACACTGCCCCGAACACCCCGCCCTGCATCTTCACCATGTGCAGCGCCGCGAGATGATTGCCGGCATCGGTGGCACCGGTGCAGTCCGCCAGCAGCACGCATTCGAAGCCGCGATCGTTGGCTTCGCGCATGGTGGTGTGGACGCAGACATCGGTGGTGATACCGGTCAGGATGAGGTTGGTGATGCCGCGCGTGTGCAGGATCAGCTCGAGGTCGGTCGCGCAGAAGGAACCCTTGCCGGGCTTGTCGATCACCACTTCGCCCGGCAGTGGCGCGAGCTCGGGGATGATCTCCCATCCCGGCTCGCCGCGGACGAGGATGCGACCGCAGGGACCCGGGTCGCCGATGCCGGCGCCGATGCGCCGCGAACGCCAGCGCTTGTTCGCCGGCAAGTCCGACAGATCGGGGCGGTGCCCCTCCCGGGTGTGGATGATATGGAACCCGCGCGGCCGCAGCGTCGCGAGCAACCTGCGCAGGGGCTCGATGGGCGCGCGCGTCAGGCCGAGGTCGTAGCCCATCTTGTCGACGTAGCCGCCGACGCCGCAGAAATCGGTCTGCATGTCGATCACGATCAGTGCCGTGTTGTCCGGCCGCAGCGCGCCGTCGTAGGGCCACGGATAGGGATCGGCGGCCACGAACCGGGATTGCGCGGTGATGTCGTCGGGCATGGTGGGTTCCTTCATCGGGTGACCGACAGTTCGCCCGGCGCGCCGGCCAGCGTGCGCCGCGGCGAGCAAGTGGCGATCATCACGGCGAGGGTCAGCACGTACGGCGCCGCGTTGAACAGGTAGTAGCCGCTGGTGATACCGACCGACTGCAGGGCCGGGCCGAGCGCGCTCGCGCCGGCGAACAGCAGCGCCGCCCAGAAGCAGTACATCGGCCGCCAGCGCGCGAAGATCACCAAAGCCACCGCCATGAGTCCCTGCCCGCTCGACAGGCCCTCGTTCCAGCTGCCGGGATAGTAGAGCGACAGGAAGGAGCCACCGACCCCGGCCGAGAATCCTCCCAGGGCCGTGGCGATGATGCGCACGCCGTTGACGTTGTAGCCCATGGCGCGCGCGGCGTCGGCGCTGTCACCCACCATGCGCACGACCAGGCCCCAGCGCGTGTTGCGAAACGCCCACTGCATGACGATCGCGAGGATGGCCCCGACGATGAACAGCACGTTGATCTGCAGCGCCGCCTGAAGTTGCGGTGAACTCGCCCAGTATCCGAGCGCGAGTGCCGGCAGCGTCGGCGCCTTGGGTTGGACGAAGGACTTGCCGAGAAAGAACGCGAGTCCGGTGCCGAACAGCATGAGACCGATTCCCACGGCGATGTCATTGACCCGCGGCAGGCTGCAGACGAGACCGTGGAGCGTGCCGAGCAGCAACCCGGCGAGACCGGCGGCCAGCACGCCGAGCCAGGGACTGCCGGTGAGATAGGACACCGCGTAGCCGCTCATCGCGCCCATCACGAGGATGCCTTCCAGTCCGAGATTGATGCGTCCGCTCTTCTCGGTGAGGCACTCGCCGAGGCTCACGAACAGGAACGGGGTGCTGATACGGATCGCGCCGCCGAGCACCGCCACCGGCACGCCCCACCAGCCGAGGGAGGTTGCGTCCATCAGAGGCAGCCCGATCGCAGCGGGGGCAACACGCACGCATGGGCGGCCGGCGCGGCAGCGTGGGGATCCCCAGCCGGTGCGATCCGGTTGGCGGCACAGCAGCGGATCGAATGCACGCGGGCGTCGCGCATAGGGTCAGGCCGCCTTGGGCTGGAACAACCGCATGCGTCCGTAAAGCGTTTCGGCCGCGAGGATCGTCATGAAGGCGATGCCCTGGAGCAGGAGCACGGTTGCATCCGGCAGATCGAGACGACGCTGGAGCAGGCCGCCGCTCGCCGCGATGCCGCCCAGCAGGATCGCCACCGGAATGATCGCGATCGGATTGTGACGCGCGATGAACGACACGAGGATGCCGGCATAGCCATAGCCCGCGATCAGGGAGGCATTGGCGCTGCCGTGCACCGCAGCCACTTCGGCCATGCCGGCGAGGCCGGCCGCGCCGCCGCCGAGAAAACAGCTCGCGAGAATCAGCCTGCCGACGGGCAGTCCGGCCAGCTTGGCGGCCCTGACGTTGCCGCCCACGATGCGCAGCGCGAAACCTTGCACGGTATAGCGCACGAGCACCCAGCCGAGCACGCAGTACACGATGCCGTACGCGAACCCCCAGTGGACGTCCATGCCCGGCATGGGGCCGATCATCACGGCGTCGCCGATCGGCATGGTGGAGGGCTTGTTGAGACTGGCCGGGTCGCGCAGCGGGCCTTCCACGAAATGGTTGAACAAGGCGATGGCGATGTACGCGAGCAGCAGGCTGCTGATGGTCTCGTTCACGCCGCGGTAGTGGCGCAGGGCGCCGGCCAGCGCGATCCAGGTCCCGCCCGCAACCATGCCGGCGAGCGCCATCGCGATCTGGATGACGAGCGGTTCTGCGCCCGCGAGCGCGTGACCCGCCACGGCCGCGGCAAGTCCGCCGAGCACGAGCGCGCCCTCGCCGCCGATCACGATGAGGCCGGCCTGGGCCGGCAGCGCGACGCACAGGGCCGTCAGGAGCAACGGCGCGGCGCGCTGCAGCGTGTTCTGCCAGGCGAAGGTGCTGCTGAAGGCGCCTTTGTAGATCAGCCCGTAGACCTCCATCGGATTCTTGCCGATCGCGGCCATGAACAACCCGAACAGCACCATGGCGACCAGCAGGGCGGCGAGCGGGATCACGATCGACTCCGCGGGCCGGCGCAGACGCTCGAACGACCAGGGCGCGGGTTCCGGGCTCGTCAGCCCCGCGGCCGGGGCCGTCACGACCCCGGGAGCGGAATCCGGCACCAACGCGGTTCCTCTTCCTTCTTGCCGGCCGCGGCCTAGACCTTGCCGATGACGCCGGCCACGAGGTAGTTCATGGCTTCGAGCGCGACATCCTGCTGCTTGTGCTCAGTGCCCGCCGCGATGGCGACCTTGCCGGTGTTGTCCTTGATCGGTCCCTTGAAGATGACGTATTGATCTTTCATCATCTTCGCCTTGATGCCATCGGCCGCCTTGCGCCCCGCCTCGGGCACGGCAGCCCCGTAGGGCGAGGTCTTGACGAAGCCTTCCTTCAGACCGCCGCGAAGGAAATTGTTGAGCGGCCGGCCGGCCATGGCGTCCTTCACGTGCACGGTGTAGGGCGTGAGCCAGTTCCATTCGGCGCCGGTGAGATAACCCTTCGGCGCGAGCGCGGCCTGGTTCGCATGGTAGCCGCACACGAAAATACCGCGACGTTCGCAGGTCTCCACGATCACCTTCGGGCTGTCCACGTGCATGGTGATGACGTCGATGCCCTGGTCGATCATGCTGTTCGCGGCCTCGGCTTCCTTCACCGGCAGCGCCCAGTCGCCGGTGAACACCACCTGGCAGGTGATCGCAGGGTTCACGCTCTGCGCACCGAGTGTGAAGGCGTTGATGTTGCGCAACACCTGGGGAATCGGCTTGGCGGCGATGAATCCCAGCTTCCTGGACTTGCTGGCGTGGCCGGCTGCGACGCCGTTCAGGTACTGGCACTCGTCGATGTAGCCGAAATAGCTGCCGCAGTTCAGCGGATGCTTGCCCGCGGTCCAGAGCCCGCCGCAATGGGCGAACCGCACTTTCGGATATTTCTCCGCCATCTTGATCGTGTGCGGGTCGAAGTAGCCGAACGACGTGGGAAAGATCAGCGACGCGCCGTCCTCCACGATCATGGACGCCATGGTCTTCTGCACGTCGACTGTCTCGGGGACCTTCTCTTCCTCGACCACGGTCACGCCCGGCATCTTCTTGAGTGCCGCCGCCGCCTGCGCCTGCGCCTGGTTGTAGCCGTAGTCGTCCTTGGGCCCGACGTAGATGACGCCGACGGTGATCTTGTCCGCGGCAAAAACGCGGCCAAAGGGCGATGCAACGATACCGGCCGCCGCGAGTGCTTGGAGCAGTTGACGGCGGGCAGGACGAAGAGGGCTGCTGGACATTGTTCGGGCTCCCGGGTTCCAAGTTCTGTAGCGTGCCCGCCACCCCCATGGCGACCGGCCGCGCTGCGACTTGTATGCAAGCGGGTGTGCAAGCGATATGCCCAGTCCTCTCGAACCCGTGGAATCCCGCATGAACAGTGGCTCTGCGAGGTGTTCAGCGGTACGCAGGGTGGCGTATTTCCGCATCATGAACGTGCGTCCAGCCGGCCTGGACGCGCCGCTTTGGTGCGCTATCCTGACCTGCGAAGCTCCACGCGCCGGTGGGCCCGGTGCGTCAGGAGGACGCGCGGCCCAGGAGCACCGGTGCAGCGCCGTGTCGCGCCGCAAATTCGGCGGCGCTGGTGGGCTTGCCGAGAAAATAGCCTTGCGCGTGATTGCAGCCCCGCGCACGCAGTGCCACCACATCGCGCCCGGTTTCGACGCCCTCGGCAATGACCTCGATCCCCAGGTTCCTGGCGAGGCGCACGATCGCCAGCACGATTGCGCCGTTGTCGGCCCGCCGCGCAATGTCCTGGACGAAGGACTGGTCGATCTTCACCACGTCCACGGGCAGCCTCGTGAGGTAACTGAGGCTCGCATATCCGGTGCCGAAGTCGTCCACCGCGATGCGCACGCCATGCGCCTTCAGCCGGTCGAGCGCAGCGACCACGCGTTCAGTGTCGTCCATGACCGCGCTTTCGGTCAGCTCGATCTCGATCCAGTGCGGATCGACGCGGTGCTCACCGAGCGTGGCGAGAATGTCGCCGGCAAGGTCGGTCTCGCGGAACTGGCGAGCGGACACGTTCACCCCGACGGGCACCTGAATGCCCTCGTCCTGCCAGCGCCGCACCTGCCGGCACGCCTCGGCGAGCACCCATTCGCCGATCGGTGCGATGACACCGTTCGATTCCGCCAGCGGAATGAAACGGCTCGGCGCCACCAGGCCGAGTTGCGGGTGGCGCCAGCGCACCAGCGCCTCGACGCCGGTCACGGCACCGGTGGACAGGTCGAACTTGGGTTGGTAGTGCAATTCGAGTTCGTCGCGGGCGGCCGCCCCATCGAGCTGGGTCCGGATCAGCATGTCGGCCTCGACCGGGCTGCCGGCCTGGACCGGAACGCACCGGTACGAATTCGGGCCGGCGCGGCGCGCGGCATCGAGGGCGCGCTCGGCGCTTTCCAGCAACGCGTCCGGGCGCGTGGCGTCGCGCGGGAACGTGCTCGAACCGACGCTGGCATTCACGCGCAGCGCCCGTCCGGACACCGTGTACGGCCGAGCCAGCGCTTCGAGCACGCGGCTCGCCATCCTGCTGCCCAGCGCCGACGAGCGCGCGCCCGCCGCCATCATCAGCGCAAAGGTGTTGTCCGACACGCGCGCCACGATCGCTTCGCCGGAAGCCACGCCATGCAGGCGATCGGTCGCTTCGAGCGCGAGGGCGTGAAGATCGTGGCTCGGCGTGGCGGCAGCGGCGACATCGACCCCGACCAGCAGCAGCACGAGCCCGCGCGCACTCCGGTGGGCTCCGGCGAGTGCGTCCCCGATGCGATCCAGCGTAAGGAGGCGATCGGGCAACCCGCTCGCCTTGCGTGCGACCGAGCTCTTGGCACCGTCATGTGGGTTCGACCCCGACGACCCAGACTGCCGTGGAGCGCGTATCGGTCCGACGGCGCCGGCCAGTCCGAGATCGACGATTCCGGCGGCCACGCTGCGGCGCACGGCGCGTTCATGAAGTGGAAGCTTCACCGTCTCGGCGGAGTTGCACGAATTTTATGCACGGCTCGAATTTCAATTTATTCCATCACTTAATGCAAGCACTTTAAGTAAAATCTCCCAAAGATTCGCTAACTCGCGCGCGACTTGAACCCTCGGACGAGCGGAGGGCCAGTGCTATAGTTTCTCCCGCGAAGACGCGTGACGACGAGGCAAGATCATGAAAATAGAACTGAATTACGGGCGCGGTACACTCGCCGTGCAGATGCCGGAAGCGGTCGAGGCCAGTGTCATACGAAAGCCCGGGATGCCCGTCCTTGCGGAACCCGCCACGGCAGTCGACGCCGCATTGAACGCCCCCGTGCAGGCGCGTCCGCTGGCCGACGAAGCACGCGGCCGGACCAGCGCCTGCATCCTCATCTGCGATATCACGCGCCCGGTGCCCAACGGCCTGCTGCTGGGCCCGATCATCCGGCAGCTGATGGCTGGCGGCATCGATCGAGCGCGGATCACCGTCCTGGTTGCCACCGGGTTGCATCGACCCAACCTCGATGCGGAACTCGACGAACTGGTCGGCGACCCCTGGGTCATGGCCAATGTAGCGGTCGAGAATCACTACGCGCGCAACGACGCGGATCACGTGGATCTCGGGCGCACGCCCCACGGCACGGCGGTGAAGCTGGATCGCCGTTTCGTCGAAGCCGACGTCAAGATCGTCACCGGACTGGTCGAGCCGCACTTCATGGCCGGCTATTCCGGCGGACGCAAGGTGATCGCGCCTGGCGTCGCGCACGAGGAGACGATCACCACTTTCCACAGCCATCGATTCATGGCCGATCCGAACGCGGAGAACTGTGTCCTGGAAGGCAATCCCCTGCACCGGGAACAACTCGCCATCGTGCAGATGCTGGGCCACGTGCTCGCCGTGAACACGGTCATCGACGAGCATCGTCGCCTGTCGTTCGTGAACTACGGCGAAGTCGTGGCGAGCCATCTGCACGCGGTCGAGTTCATCCGCGGCTACGCCCAGGTTGCCGTGCCGCGCCGCTTCCACACCGTTGTGACCAGCGCCGCCGGCTACCCCCTCGACAAGACCTACTACCAGACGGTGAAGGGCATG
This sequence comes from Burkholderiales bacterium, assembly GCA_038324085.1. Lineage (GTDB taxonomy): Bacteria > Pseudomonadota > Gammaproteobacteria > Burkholderiales. The sequence goes on along the minus strand of JBBQHP010000014.1, from coordinate 76,773 downwards.
GTGGCCCCCATGGACATCCTCGAGCCGGGCGGCAATCTCGTCATCGTGTCGGAGTGTTCGGAGGGCATGGGGTCGCACGAGTACGTGGCGGCGCAGAAGCGATTGATCGGGCTGGGCCCGGACGGATTCCTGCGCGACATCAGCGCCAAGCGTTACGCTGCAATCGACGAATGGCAGACCCAGATGCAGATGAAACCCATGCGCCTGGGAAAAGTGCATCTGTTCGCAGGGGGTCTGGCGCCGGAAGATCGCGCGCTGACCGGCGTGCACAACATCGAGTCGGTCGAACAGGCGATCCTCGACAGCGTGCGCGCGAGCGGCGACCGCCACGTCGCGGTCATTCCTGAAGGCCCTTATGTGGTGCCCGTTTTTTGCCAGGCCGCCTGAGTCCCCGATCGCGGGTGGCACGCAGCGCAAGTGCGAACCGTATGCATTCTTTGTTGCGCCGCGGAACTTCGCGCCGCGCCTCGCGGACAAAGGTGGTCGCTGCTTCCTTGCATACCCAATCCGGCTTCGCGCCCATCGTGACCTCCCGTCGCTTGCCCACAGCCGCGCAGCACCTTGTCCACTGCTTGTGCGCGGTACTCGCAGTTGTCATGTTCTATCTCGCGGCGAACGTCCCGGCCGAGGCCACGGAAGAGGCGGCGCCTTGCTGTGCGGCAATGGCACCGGACTTGGACAAGGGTGACGCACAACAGAACCTTCTTGTTCTCCACGTGCCGCTCTTGCAAATGCTCCTGCCCGATCCGGAGCGCCCGGCAGGTCGTGCGGTGCCGCGCCTGTCAGGCCGGACGCCGCCGCCCCCGGATCGCCCCCCGGCCATCGCCTGAGGCCGGGCCCGGCACAGCCGGGCCCGGCCTGCGACGAATTACAGCGACAATCCGTCCGCAGCGCCGGATTCTCGCTGATTGAGGTTGCATTTCTGTCCCGCGACGGCAACCGCCTTGCACCCGATTTCCGTCGCGAATCGCTTGATCCTATTGTCGAACGAGATGACCAGATACCGAATTCCCGTGAATGCCGGACGCATCTTGGCGTTGCTCTGCGCTGCGTGGAGCAGTGCAGCCTGCGCCGAGGCGTTATCCCTCGACCGTGCGCTCGACCTTGCGGAGCGGCACAGCCCGCGCCTCCAGACGGCTCTCGCCGAAGTCGAGCGGGCGCGCAGCGGAATCCGGACCGCGCGCGCCTATCCCAACCCTGAGGTGCAGGTTCTCACCGGCGGGGTCCGTGCCCGGGTTCCGGGCGTCCGGTCCGGCCAGGGCACGACCATCAGCATCGGCCAGCCGATCGACCTGCCGAGTCAGCGCGCGCCTCGCATCCGCGCCGCCGAAGCGGGCCTGGACGGCAGCCGCTACGCGTTTCAGGAAGCCCGGCTGCTGCTGCGGGCCGACGTGCGGCAGGCGTTCTACACGGTGCTGCGCCGGCGCGCCGAGTACGAACTCGCGCTCGACAACCAGAAGCTGCTCGAACAGATCAAGAATCGCATCGAGCTGCGCGTCCGGGTGGGCGAAGGGGCGCGCTTCGAACTGGTGCGTTCCGAAGCCGAACTGTCCAGTGCCATCAATCAGTCCAATAGCGCGAAGTTGCGCGTCACGCAGGCATTGGCCCAGCTGCGCGTATTGATCGGTGCGCCGCTGCCGCTCGACACGGACGTTGCCGGAGACCTTGATCTGGTCAACCTGACCGAGAGCCTGGAAGCGCTCGAGAAGCGCGTCCTGGAACACTATCCTGCCGTCCTGCAGGCGCAGGCGAACGTGCGGCGTACGCAGGCGCGGCTCGAAGCCGAGCGGGCGCTGAGGGTGCCGCGCCCGACCCTGTTTGCGGGCGTCGATCGCGATCCGGAACAGCAGCGCGGCCTGTTCGGCGTGTCCGTCCCGATCCCGTTGTGGGACCAGCGCCAGGGGCCCATCGGCGAATCGGTTGCCCAGTTCCAGCAGGCCAATTCGCAAGCCGAGCTGATTCGCATCGAACTGGTGGGCGAGGTCGAGTTGAACTACAACCGCCTGCAGGTTGCGGCGCAGCAGATCGCCGCCTTCGAGGGTGGTTTGCTGCGGCAGGCCGAAAACGCACTGCGCGTGGCCGAGGCGGCGTTCCGATTCGGCGAACGGGGCTTCATCGAGGTGCTCGACGCCCAACGCGTACTGCGCACGGTCCGCGCCGACTTCGTCACCGCGCGTTTCGAAAAACAGGCCGCGCTGATCGAGATCGATCGCCTGACGGCCAAGGATCTGACCGGAGAGCAGAAATGAGCGTCGACCGCTTGATCGCCGCCAGCACGGTTCTCCTCGCCAGCGTCGCACTCGGCGCCTGCGGCGGCAAGGAACCGCCCGGCAAGCCCACTGCGGGCAAGACCGCACAGACCGCGCCGGCTGCGGCCGACCCGATGACCATCGTCGCCGACGCCGAAGTGGCGAAATGGGTGAAGGTGGAGCCGGTCCGGACGATCGAATTCCGCGAAATGCTGCGCGTGCCCGCATCTGCAAGCGTGGACGAAACACGAGTGGCACGGATCGGATCCTCCGTGACCGGCCGCATCACCGAACTGAAAGCGATCGTGGGTCAGAATGTGACCAAGGGTCAGACGCTCGCGATGCTCAATTCCACCGAGCTCTCCACGGCGCAGCTCGCGTTCCTCAAAGCCTATTCCGCGAAGCTGCTCGCGCAGCGCGCGGCCGAGCGGGCCCAGCAGCTGTTCGATGCCGACGTGATCGGCCTCGCGGAACTGCAGCGGCGCCAGACCGAACTGTCCCAGGGCGAGGCAGACGTAAGCGCCTCGCACGATCAGTTGAAGGTGCTGGGAATGTCCGAAAGCGGCATCCAGAAGCTCGAAGCCTCGCGCACGGTGAATTCGCAGTCGTTCGTCGTGACGTCGCTCAGCGGCACGGTGATCGAGCGCACGGTGGCACAAGGCCAGGTGGTGCAACCGGCCGATGCCGTGTTCACCGTCGCCGACCTGTCGCGACTGTGGATTCAGGCGGAAGTCCCCGAAAAACAGTCGGACCTGGTCAAGGTCGGCGACGTGGTGAAGGTGGTGATCCCGGCGCTGGGCAATCGCGAGATCGATGGCAAGCTCGTCTTCGTCAGCTCCACGGTCAATCCGGAGACCCGCACGGTCACCGCGCGTACCGAGGTCGCAAATACGGACCGGAGCATCCGGCCGGCGATGCTGGCCGTGATGATGATCCAGGACCGCTCCGTGCAGCGCCAGGTAGTCCCGGTCGCGGCCATCGTGCGCGAGGTCAACAAGGACTACGTCTTCGTGAAGACGGGCACCGACACCTACCGGCTCGTGTCGGTGGCGCTCGGGCCGGAGTCGAACGGGATGCGCCCGGTGCTGGAAGGCCTCAAGGACGGCGACCAGGCCGTCGTCGACGGCGCCTTCCACCTGAACAACGAGCGCAAGCAGAACCTCCAGTAGTCCCACGGGTACGCGCTCGCGCGGGCCCGGAACACAAAGCACAACGCCGCCATGGAACGCATCGTCCGCTTCTGCCTGCAGCATAGAATTATCCTCGTCGTCGTTGCACTTGCGCTCGTCGCCTTCGGGCTGAGGGCGATGCAGAACCTCTCGGTCGACGCCTTTCCCGACGTGACCAACGTCCAGGTCCAGATCGCCACCGAGGCACCGGGCCGCTCACCCGAGGAAGTCGAGCGTTTCATTACGGTACCGCTCGAGATCGGCATGACCGGCCTGCCCGGCATGAGCGAGATACGCTCCATCAACCGCAACGGGCTGTCCCTGATCACACTGGTGTTCCGTGACGACGTCGACGTCTACTTCGCGCGCCAGATGGTGACGGAGCGGATCATCGAGTACCGATCGCGCCTGCCGGAAGGCGTATCACCGGTACTGGGCCCCGTCTCCACCGGCCTGGGCGAGGTCTACCAGTACACGCTCGATCATCCCGACGACAAGGGCCGCTCGCTCACCGAGGCGGAGCTCATGGCCCGCCGCGTCGTGCAAGACTGGGTCGTGCGCCCGATGCTGCGCTCGATCCCCGGCATCGCGGAGATCAACTCCCAGGGCGGCTACGAGCGTGAGTACCAGATCCTGGTGAATCCCGAGCGCATGCGCCACTACAAGGTCTCGCTCGCCGACGTATACAAAGCGCTGGAGCGCAACAATGCCAATTCGGGCGGCGGCATCCTGCCCATCGGCGAGGAGCAGCTGCTGGTCCGGGGCGTCGGGCTGATCCGTTCGCTCGAGGACATCGCGTTCATCGTGCTCAAGGAGGAAGGCGGCACGCCGGTATTCATCCGCGACGTGGCGGAAGTGAAGATCGGCTCGGCCGTGCGCGTCGGCGCACTGATCAAGAACGGCCAGACCGAGTCAGTCGGCGGCATCGTCATGATGCTGCGCGGGGGGAATGCGAAGGAAGTGGTGACGCGGGTGAAGGCGCGCATCGCGGAGATCAACAGCAAGGGTATGCTCCCGGGCGGACTGCAGATCGTGCCCTTCTACGACCGCACCGAGCTGGTCGACTCCGCGCTCTGGACCGTCACCAAAGTATTGATCGAGGGCATCATCCTTGTGGTCGTGGTCCTCTACGTCTTCCTGGGCGACCTGCGCTCCAGCCTGATCGTCGTGGCCTCGCTGGTGCTCGCACCGCTCATCACGTTCATCGTGATGAACCACTACGGTATATCGGCCAACCTCATGTCGCTGGGCGGTCTCGCCATCGCCATCGGTCTCATCGTGGACGGTTCCGTGGTCGTGGTCGAGAACACCTTCGCACAGCTCTCGCACCGCCACGGCGAATCGAAGATGCGCATCGTGCTCGAGGCCGTCGGGCAGGTGAGCAAGCCGGTGATCTTCGGTGTGGGCATCATCATCCTGGTGTTCCTGCCGCTGATGACGCTGGAGGGCATGGAAGGCAAGATGTTCGCGCCGCTCGCCTACACCATCGCGATCGCGCTGACCGCCTCGCTCGTCCTGGCGCTTACCCTGACGCCGGCGCTGTGCTCCTACTTCCTCAAGCCGGGTCACGAGGACGACACGCGGCCGATCAAGTTCCTCAAGAAGCACTACCTGAAACTGCTCGCCTTCGCGCTCGCGAACGAGAAGAAGACCGTGGGCGCGGCCCTCGTGCTGCTGCTCGCCAGCGTGGCGCTGTTCCCTTTCCTCGGCACTTCGTTCATTCCGGTGCTGAAGGAGAATTCGATCACACCCGCCATCACGCGCGCTCCGAACATGTCCTTCGACGAGGTCATGCAGATCGAGCTGGAAGCCTCCAAGCGCATCGCTGCCATTCCCGGCGTGCGCATGGTGGTGAACAAGGTCGGCCGCGGCGAGAGTCCGGCCGACCCGGCACCGCACACCGAATCCGACCCGGTCGTGTCGCTCGAGGACCGTTCGAAATGGCCCGAGGGCTTCCACAGGCAGGAGGATTTCGAGAACGTCATCCGCGAGAAGCTGAAGGACCTCCCCTGCATCAGCCTGATCATGCATCAGCCGATCGCGCAACGCGTGGACGAGATGGTGACGGGCGTGCGCTCCCAGGTCGCGATCAAGATCTTCGGCGACGATCTGGAGGAATTGAAACGGCTGGCGGACGACATCGGGCGGGTGCTGGGCAACGTGAGCGGCACGCAGGACCTGCGCATCGAACGGCTGACCGGCCAGCAGTACCTCACCGTCGATATCCACCGGCGCACGATGGCGCGCTACGGGCTCAACGCCGAGGACGTGCACGACGTGATCGAAACCGCCATCGGCGGCAAAACCGCCACCGAGATCTACGAGGGCGAGCGGCGGTTTCCGGCGGTGGTGCGGTTCCCGGCAGAGTTCCGCGATCGCGTGGACGTCATCGCGGCCACGCTCCTGGCCGGCCCCGCCGGCGCGCTAGTGCCGATGCGGGAAATCGCCGACGTGAACGTGGTCGATGGCCCCGCGCTCATCAGCCGCGAGACCGGCAGGCGCCGCATCGTCGTCGGATCGAACGTGTCTGGCCGCGACATCGGCGGCTACGTGGCCGAGGCGCAGGCGCGTATCGCGCGGGAAGTCCGGCTCCCCGAGGGCTACTACCTGTCCTGGGGCGGCCAGTTCGAGAACATGCAGCGCGCCACCGCGCGGCTCGCGATCATCGTGCCCATCACGATCGCCGCCATCTTCTTCCTGCTGTTCGTCATGTTCAACTCGGTGCGATTCGCGAGCCTCATCATCACGGTGCTGCCGTTCGCCTCGATCGGCGGCGTATTCTCGCTGTTCGCCACCGGCGAGTACCTGTCGGTACCGGCGTCGGTGGGGTTCATCACTTTGTGGGGCATCGCGGTGCTGAACGGCGTGGTAATGGTGTCCTATATACGCAGCATGCGCGAGGAAGGCATGAGCCAGCGTCAGGCCATCATGCACGGCTGCGAGCAGCGCTTCCGGCCGGTGCTGATGACCGCCACGGTCGCGATGCTGGGCCTCATTCCGTTCCTGTTCGCGACCGGTCCCGGGTCGGAAGTGCAGCGGCCGCTCGCGATCGTGGTGATCGGCGGGCTGATTTCCTCGACCCTGCTGACCCTGGTGGTGGTCCCCACGCTGTACCGTTGGTTCGAGGAGCGCACCGTCGAAGCCTGAGGAGGAATGCAATGAAAGAGATAAAAGCGGTCATCCAGCCTGCGCGTCTGTCGCGCGTGCGTGAAGCGTTGCGCAAGGTCAACGGGTTTCCGGGCATGACAATCACTTCGTCCGAGGGCTGCAGCGCCGTCGAGGACGTGACCTCGCCGAAGAAGGTCACGGAAGACCTGATCGACTTCAGCCACAAGATACGCATCGAGATGGTCTCGCCCGACGAGCACGTGGACGCGCTCGTCGGCGTCATCCGCGAACTCTGCTTCACCGGCCAGCGCGGCGACGGCATCGTCTGGGTCACGCCGGTGGACGCGTTCAACCGGCTGCGGGAGCGCTGACAGCCCAAGGACCGCAACCGGCCGTGCCGCCTTCACGGAGCCGCGAGCCAGCAATCCAGAAAATCCGTAGGTCGCCCTACGTCAATTGGGCGGCTGGCCTGGAGCGGTACCGGCCTATACTTCCGAGAAACACTTCCGGAGGAACCTCGAGATGTCCCGAATCGTCCTGGCCGCGCTGGCAGCGGCGGCACTCGCGTATTGCACGCTCGCCCCTGCCGCCTCCCCCTGGGCCGGAGATCTGGCCCCGTTGGACCCATCCGACTGGAACCGTACCCGCGCCGCGCACCTGCTGGAACGCGCCGGCTTCGGCGGTACGCCGGAAACAATCGACGCGCTTGCGCAATTGACCCCGCGCGAGGCCGTGCGCCGACTGGTCTACTTCGAAGGCGTCGACGCCGCGGCGTTGCCGCCGTTCGATGAGTCGGGCGTGTTCGACGAGGGTCTCGAAGAATTCCCGCCGAGCCGCCCCGCCACCACGGACCTCGCCAAGGCGACCGGCGAAGCCCTTGGCGTCAAGGTGAAGCCGGGCGGCAATCGCCCGATGCAGCCGGTAGTGAACAAGTTCTTCTACTGGCTGCGGGCGAGCAAGCTCGAGACCGACCGGGTCGCCTACTGGTGGGCAGACCGGATGCTGGTCTCGCCGCGCCCGCTGCAGGAGAAGATGGCGCTGTTCTGGCACGGCCATTTCGCCACCAACGAAGACAAGGTCCGTGACTACCGCAAGATGCTGAACCAGCTCGAGCTGTTCCAGCGCGAGGGCCTCGGCAGCTTCCGCACGCTCCTGATCGGCGCGGCGCAGGACCCGGCCATGCTCGCCTTTCTCGATGCGGGCGTGAACGTCAAGGGCGCTCCGAACGAGAACTTCGCGCGCGAGATCATGGAATTGTTCACGATGGGCGTGGGCCACTACAGCGAGCACGACATCCGCGAGGCTGCACGGGCGTTCACGGGATGGAATTTCGAAGGTGTCGCGTTCAAGGTGAACCCCGAACAGCACGACGACGGCGACAAGGAGGTCCTCGGCAACCGCGGGCCGTACGACGGCGTGCAGGTCATCGACATCATCCTGGGTGAACCGGCCACGCCGGAATTCCTCGCGGCCAAACTGTACCGCTACTTCGTGCGCGATGATCCGGATCCCCGGCTGAAGGTCGAACTCGGCCGGCGACTCAAAGCCGCGAACTACGAGATCGCACCGTTCCTCGAGATGCTGTTCAGCTCGCGCGACTTCTACGCCCCCGAAGCAATGGCCACGCACATCAAGGGCCCGGTGGAGATGGTCGTGTCCACTTATCGCAAGCTCGGCCTCACCGAAGTACCCGGCGTGCCCGACTTCAATGAAGTCACCGCTGCGCTCGGCCAGCGCCTCATGCATCCGCCGACGGTGGCGGGCTGGGCGCAGGGACGGAGCTGGATCACGCCGGGCTTGCTGCTCGAACGCGGCAACTTCGCGCTCGACGTCGCACTGCCGGACATCAACTACATCCCGGGCGATCGCTATCCCGCGGCGCAGGCCGGCTACGAGATCCGTTACATCCACGACCGCATCCGCAGCGGCATGGACCTGACCAGCGCCACCAAGCCCACGAGCATGGAAGGCGGCGGCGAGATGATGGCCATGTCCACCATGAGCGGCGATCGCAACGAAGACTTCAATACCCGGTACGGCAGCTATCGAGGCTGGCAGATGGCGGTGGAACGGGTGAAGCCGATCCCGCGCACGGTTGCCCGGCTGGACCTGACCGGGATGGTGCTCGGCGCCGGTTGCGAGACGCCGGAGCAGGTCGTGGCGTATCTCGAGCAGCGGTTCCTCTCGGTGCGCCTGGACGACGAAACGCGCGCCAACCTGGCGAAGTTCCTGGAGACCGAACTCGGCACCCGCGACGTGCGTGCAACCGATACCTACGCGGAAGATTCACTGCGCCTGCTGCTGCACCTGCTGCTCAGCCGGCCGGAATACCAACTGGGATGACGCGCCGCACATCCGCCGGCGAACTCGAGCAAGGAAGAATTCCGATGACAACCCACGACGATACCCGACGCCGGATCCTCAAGGCGTCCGCCGGCATGATGGTGCCCGGCCTGTTCGGCACCATCGCCCGCGCGGCCGCAGCGGCCGAAGCGGACGATCGCATCCTCGTCGTCTTCGAACTCTCCGGCGGCAACGACGGGCTCAATACCATCGTGCCCTACGCCGACGACACCTACTACCGCCATCGTCCCACCATCGGGATCCGCCCGAACAAGGTGCGCAAGCTGGACGACCGGTTCGGGCTGAATCCCGGGATGATCGGATTCGAACGCCTCTGGAAGGACGGCAATCTGGCCGTCATCCACGGCTGCGGCTACGACAACCCGTCGTTCTCGCATTTCACTTCGATGGCCTACTGGCAGACCGCCGCACCCAACAGTGGCGATGACTACGGCTGGGTCGGCAGGGTGGCCGACGCGATGTCCCCGCGGCCGGTGCCGAATTTCCTCCTGAACATCGACACGTCGCAGTCGCTCGCCGTGCGCAGCCGCGTGCATACCCCCGTGGTGTTCGACGAACCCGATCGATTCGTGCGCACCGCCCTGTACCAGGAGCGCAAGCTCCTCGACGACGTGGCGGTGCATCCCGACGACAACCCGTCGCGCCGTTTCCTGGAGCAGGTGGCGGTGAGCGCGCGCGAATCGTCGTTCGCGGTGCGGGACGCCTGGTCCCGGTACAAGTCCCCGATCGATTACGGCATCGTTCCGCTGGGACTCTCGAAGGTCGCCGCCTGCATCGCCGCCGGAATGCCGACGCGTCTCTATTACGTGGCCTATCGCAACAACGCCTTCGATACGCACGTGCAGCAGTCCGATCTGCACCAGCGCCTGCTGACCTACACGGCCGACGCGGTGGACGGCTTCATGCGCGACGTGGAACGGTTGGGCCAGGCCGATCGGGTATCGATGCTGATCTTCTCCGAGTTCGGCCGTCGCGTCCCCGAGAACACCAGCCTCGGAACCGACCACGGTACTGCCAACGTGATGTTCTTCGCCGGCAAGCCGGTCAAGGGCGGCCACTACGGCACCCCGCCCGACCTGAATGCCCTCGACGCGGGCGACAACCTGGTCCACACGGTCGACTTCCGGCGCAGCTATGCCACTGCCATCGACGGCTGGCTGCGCCTGGGCGCCGCGGACAAGATCCTGAAGGGACCCTTCGAGACCTTCCCGGTCTTCGGCTGATCAGGTCGCGGCGAATTCCGGATGACGGCGATGCTGCAGACCGCGCCGTTCCGGCTCGTAGTCGCGCACGACTGAACGCTGCCGCATGGAGGTTGCCGCCCTGCTCGCCGACCCGGTGACCCACGGTGTCGTGATCGGTGCCCTGGCGCTCGTCGTGCTGGATGCGGCGCGACACAAGTGGTCCGCGCCCGCCGCCTTTCTCATGGCGCTCGCCGGCTACCGCGTGGTCCCCGCGACGCTGCTCTCCCCCGTAGCCCGAGGGGTGCCCTTGCTCGAGTTTGCGCTGGTTGCCGGGATGCTGATTCCGACGACGCGCAACCCGGCGTTGATCGGGTTGAGTGCCCTGATGCTGACCTACGGGGCAGCCATCACGTGGAACCTGATCCGCGGTCGCCGCGACATCGATTGCGGTTGCGGGGGCACCCGCCAGCCGCTGTCCTGGAGCCTCGTGATCCGCAACGCAGTGCTCGCGGCAGCGGCGCTCACCGCGAGCGGCGCAACGATCGATCGACCGCTCGCGTGGCTCGATGCGATCACGCTCGTGGGCGGCGTGCTTGCCTGCTATGCCTATTACCGCGCGACCGACGAACTGCTGCGTCACCCGCGGCGCCTGTTGCGGGTGGAGCAAGCGGACCGGGCCGAGCGCATCCCCGGCTCATGACGAGCGTCGCGGTGTCCAATGCCGTGCTCTGGGCACTCATGCTCGGCGTGATCGTCGCGCTCTGGGTGCTCGCGCGAAGAGTCGGCCGGCTTCACGAACGCGTGGCTGCGATGGAGTCGCAGACGGTGGACCCGGGGCCGCGAGCGGGCGAAAGGGCACCGCATTTCGAGCTGCAGTCGCTGACCGGAGCCGACTTCACGACCGGCGGCGAGCGCACCCGGACCCAGTTGATCTTCTTTCTGTCGCCCACGTGCCCCCTGTGCAAGAAATTGCTGCCGGTCCTGCGCGCCTGCGCGCAGGCCGAACGCGATCATGTCGATGTCGTCCTCGCCGGCGAGGGCGATCCGGCCCGGCATCTCGGCTTACTGCGCGACGCGAACCTGGCGCAGTTCCCCTGTGCACTCTCGGCAGCGCTGGTGCAGGCCTACCGCGTGAACCGGCTGCCGCACGCCGTCCTGATCGACCGGCAGGGCGTGATCCGTGCCACCGGACCGATCGATGATCGCAACCAGCTGGAGAGTCTGTTCCGCGCCTTGGCCATCGACTCTGCGCCGGTGCCGGGCTAGGGCCGTCGACGCCCGGAACGCGGCGCGTCCCCGGGGCGTTCCCGCGCAGGTCCGGCTGCGGCGGTGGTGCATCGCCGGTGGACGCATGCCGTGCCGGGCTTGCCTCGGGTACGATGGGCGCTTTCCATCCTGCTCGAGGTGCGTGCGATGCTGGTCAAATTCGACAGCGATTCAGGCCAGTTCTTCATGGACGGCGAATTCGCCGTTCCGTTGCTCAAGATGATGGGACACAGCGGCACGATCCCCGGCGCCATCAAGGGGGCGGAGGTTCCGGCCGCGCTCGCGCGCCTGGAACAGGAATTGAAGGGCGCCACCGACGGGTCGGCGGTCGATTCCGACGAAGACGAGGAGCCGAAGGTGTCCCTGCACAATCGGGCGTTCCCACTGGTGGAATTGCTGCAGCGGGCCGCGAAACAGCAGAGCGACGTCCTGTGGGATCACATGTGAGCGGGCGGCAAGTCTCGCCTGGTACGGGCGGCAACGGCAACAATACGACCAAGGGTCTGCGCCCGAACAACCCCGACCCGGTGTGCCTGCGCACGATCGCCGGGGTTGGTGCCGAAGCAGCGCCGGGCAACGGGTCCGGCGCGACCCGGCGACCGATCGGGGTCTGCTTCGACTCCGGCCGGACCCGGCATTGAGCAGGCGGCGCGCAACCCACCTGGCGGTGGTCCTCTCGATCGTCGCGCAGCTCGGCTGCGTCGGCGCTGGCGCGCTCGCGCAGCCGGATACCGCACCCGTGTCCGAGCAGGCGCGCGCCGTATTCGAGCGCGCGCGCGATCGCCTGCTGCAAGTGCGGATGATCGATCGCAGCACGCAGGCGCAGGCCTCGATCGGGTCCGGCTGGATCGCTTCGTCCGATGGTCTCGCGCTCACCAACTACCACGTGGTGTCGCAATTCGTGCTCGAACCCGACCGCTATGCGGTCGAATTCGTGCGCAGCGACGGCGCGCGCGGTCCTTTGGTGGTGCTGGCGGTCGACGTGATCCACGATCTCGCGGTGGTGCGCATGCCGGGCGGCGATCTGCCGTTCCTGCGCCTGCATGAAGACACGCTGCGCAAGGGCGACCGGGGGTTTGCGATGGGCAATCCCCGCGATCTCGGACTCACCATCGTCGAGGGCACCTACAACGGCCTGGTGGAGTTCACGCTCAACGAACAATTTCACTTCACCGGCGCGATCAATGCGGGCATGAGCGGTGGCCCCGCCGTCACGGCCGACGGGCGGGTGTTCGGGATCAACGTTGCCAATCTCCGTGACGGGCAGCTCGTGAGCTTCCTGGTGCCGGTCCGGTTCGCGCGCGACCTGCTCGAGCTCGCGCCGCGCGAAGCGCCCGAGCCGGAATCGCTGCGAGGCGCCGTCGAGCGCCAGCTGCTGGCGCGCCAGGAGAGCCTAGCGACCCGCATCGGCGGCCAGCCCTTGCCGGTGAGCGCCTTCGGACGCTACTTCGTACCGGACAGCCTGGGCCCGTACATGCGTTGCTGGGGCGATTCGGAACTCGATCGCACGCTGCCCTACGAGATTTCGATGAAGCAATGCGACGCCCAGGGCACCCTGTTCATCAGCGGCAGCTTCGATACCGGCGATCTGCGCTATCGCCACGAACTCATCCGCAGCAGCAAGCTCGGCACGTTGCGCTTCTCCTCGCTCTACGAACGCAGCTTCAGCCGGCCTTTTCCCGAACGCGGCGGCACGCGCGAAGACGTGACGCCGTTTCGCTGCCACGAGGATTTCGTCACGGTGGGCGGCGGCACCCTGCGCGTGGCGATGTGCCTGCGTGCGTACAAGCGCCTGAAGCAGCTGTATGACCTGCGGCTGAAGCTCGCGACCCTGGACCGCGCGGACGAAGGCCTGCAAAGCTGGCTCACGATCGACGGCGTCAGCTTCGACAACGGCCTCAAGCTCGCGCAGCGCTACCTGGAAGCGATCCGGTGGACCAGGTGATCCACGTCGAGGTGCTTGGTCGCACCGGCGACGTCGCCCATCGCATCGTGTTGACGCATCTGCCGGTGACGATCGGCCGGGCCTACGACAACGACGTCATCGTGGACGATCCGTTCGTCGCCCCGCATCACGTCCGCGTGGAACGTCGCGACGACGGCCAGCTGCACGCGGTCGACCTCGACAGTCGCAACGGTCTGCACCTCGTGGCGCCCCGGCGCCGCGTCGCGGAGGTCGCCGTGTCCGGCGAGACGCGGTTGCTCATCGGCCATACCCAGCTGCGATTGCGCACGCCGGACTGGCCGGTTCCACCGGAGGAATCGGACCCGCTGGCCGCAGGCTGGCGCTCGCTGCGTGCCACCGCGCTGGCACTGATCGCCTACCTCGGCCTGCTCGGCCTGCATGCCTATGCGGCGACGATCGAGGATTTCCAGCCGGCACGCCTGGTCGCCGGACTGCCGTTCGCGCTGTTGCTGCCAGCGGCGTGGAGCGGCGTGTGGGCAGCAATCGGTCGCATCGTGTCCGGGCGGGCGGGGTTTTTCGTGCACTGCACGATCGTGCTCGCAGGCGCCTCGATCGCCCTGGTCCTGGAGCCTGCTGAATCTCGCGGCCTTCGCGTTCTCGCTGCCGGTCGTCGCTGCGCAATCCGTCGTGGCGATCGCCGTGGTCGCGGGCGCCGTGCTGTTCTGGCACATCCGGCTGGTGAGCCACGTGCGGGTACGCATCATCGCGGCGAGCGTGGCCGCAGTCGTCGTCCTCGGGGTCGGAGCGCTGCAGGTCAATGCCTGGCTGGCAGCGCGCGACGACGTGAACCAGCTCGGCACCATGAACGTGCTCTATCCGGGTTACCTGCGCGTTGCACCCGCCGCCACGCCGGCCGCTTTCGTCGAGAGCGCCCGGGCCCTCGAGAAGCCGCTCACGCAACAGCGCGACGAACCCTGACCCTTCTTCGGCAGGGTGCCGCGCGCTATTTCGCCGTGACCTTCTCCGGCTCGGAAATATCGTTGCCCCAGCCGCCGCCGAGCGCACGGATCAGCGCCACCGTGCCCTGCGCCCGGGCGCCGCGGATGCGGTTCGCGTCGCGCTCGACATCGAGCGCCGTGCGCTGCGCGTCGATCACTTCGAGGTAGCTCGTCGCGCCGGCGTCGTAGCGAATCCCGGCGAGCTGCGCCGCGCGCTTCGAAGCCGTGACCGCGTCCGCGTTCGCGCCCGCCTGGCCCGCCAGCGAGCGCAGCCCGGCGAGGTTGTCTTCGACTTCGCCGAAGGCGACCAGCACCCGTTCGCGGTAACGCCCGACGGATTCCTCGTAGACCGCACGCACGCGGGCGAGCTCGTTGCGGTTGCGACCGCCGTCCAGGATAGGCACCGAGATCAGGCTGCCGAGGAAGGGGCCGAGAAACCACGTGCGGCTCGACCAGCGGAACAGGTCCTTGGTCTGGTCGGATTCGAACCCGGCCTGCCCGCTCAGCTTGATCGACGGAAAGAAAGCCGCCTTGGCCACGCCGATGCGCGCGTTGGCCGACAGCAGCGCACGTTGCGCGGCGACCACGTCCGGACGACGTTCGAGCAGCGATGAAGGCAGGCCGGGAGGAATCTTCGGTACCGTCACCGGCACCGCGGCAAGGTCGAGCGAGAAGTTCGCCGGCGCCTTGCCGAGCAGGATCGCGAGCGCGTTCTCGACCCGGGCACGCCGGCCTTCCGCTGCCGCCAGATCGGTGCGCGTCACCGCGAGCTCGGCCTTGGCGCGCGCGACGTCCAGTTCACCGACCGCGCCGGCCTGGTAGCGGGCGTCGATCAGCTTCAGCGCAGCCTCGCGCAGCCGCACGCCTTCCTTGAGCAGGACCAGATCGTCGTCGGTTTCACGCAGGTCGTAGTAGGTCCGCGCCACGTCGGCCTGCAACGCCAGCGTGACCGAGCGATACGTGGCCTCGGCACCTTCGAGATCGGTCTGCGCCGCTGCCACGCTGTTCTTCACCCGCCCGAACAGATCGACCTCATAGCTCGCCACCGCGTTGGCGCGCCACAACGTGTTCGAAGAGACATCGGCGCCCGGCGGCAGTCCGAGCGAAGCCGGCGAAGGCCGGGAATTGAACGGACCCACCCCTGCCGAGACCTGCGGAATGCGATCGGCGCCGGTGATGCCCAGGACCGCGCGCGATTGCTGCACCCTTGCTGCCGCAGCCTGCAACCCGGGATTGGCCATGAGCGCTTCGCTGACGAGCTGGTCCAGAACGGGGTCGTGGAACGCTTTCCACCAATCGCCACGCGGCTCGCGTTCGGCCGGCTCGGCGACCTTCCACGAGCCCTGCTCCGCTTCGCTCAGCGGTTTCGTCTCCCACTTGAAGGCGCCGGGCGTGTCGAGCTTCGGCTGTTCGAACTTCGGTGCAAGGCTGCAACCGGCAAGCCCGGCCGCGACGGCGAACAGAAGGCTCGTGCGTAGCAATGTCATCGTCAATCTCCGCTCAATGCGCTGCCGGGGACGCCGACGGTGAGCGCAACATCGGCTTGGCGCCGGCGCGCATCAGCACGTAGAACACCGGCGTGAGGAACAGGCCGAAGAAGGTCACGCCCAGCATGCCGAAGAACACCGCGATGCCGATGGCCTGGCGCATCTCCGCACCGGCGCCGTGCGCGAGCACCAGCGGAGTCACCCCCATGATGAAGGCGAACGAGGTCATCAGGATCGGGCGCAGACGCAGGCGGCAGGCCGTCAGCGCCGCGTCGTAGACGCTCTTGCCCTCGCGTTCCATGTCGCGCGCGAATTCGACGATCAGGATGGCGTTCTTCGACGCGAGCCCCACCAGCACCAGGAACGCGATCTGGGTGAAGATGTTGTTGTCGCCCGAGGGGAAATTGGCTCCGAGAATCGTCAGGATGATGCCCAGGACTGTGCCCTGCCCGACCGTGAGCCAGACACCGAGGATCGCGAACAGCACGCACATGGGCACGATCAGGATGACCGCGAGCGGCAGCCGCAGGCTTTCGTATTGCGCAGCCAGCACCAGGAACACGAGCAGGATGCACAGCGGAAACACGTAGACCATCGTGTTGCCCGCGAGAATCTGCTGGTAGGTGAGATCGGTCCACTCGTAGCCGATGCCCTTCGGCAAGGTCTCGTCGAGCACCTTGGCGATGGCCTCCTGGGCTTCGCCCGACGAGTAGCCCGGTGCCGCCCCGCCGTTGATGTCGGCGGTCACGTAGGCGTTGTAGCGCTGCACCCGGTCCGGCCCGTTGCTCGGCCGCGCAGTGAGCAGCGACGAGAGCTGCACCATCTGCCCGCTCTGGCTGCGGGTCTGCAAGGTGCCGATGCTCTCCGCGTGCATGCGGTACGGTGCGTCGGCCTGCACGATCACCTGGTAGGTGCGGCCGAAGCGATTGAAGTCGTTCACGTACAACGAACCCAGATTGACCTGCAGCGTCTCGAAGATGTCGCCCAGGCCCACCCCGATCCGCTTCGCCTTCTCGCGGTCCACGTCGGCGAAGATCTGCGGCACCTTGATGGTGTAGCTCGAGAACACGCCCGCCAGTTCCTTCGTCTGGTAGGCCTTGCCGATGGCCTGCTGCAGCGCCTCGTCGAGCGCGACCATGCCGACGTTGCCGCGATCCTCGAGCTGCAGGCGGAACCCGCCGATGGCGCCGAGACCCATCACCGCGGGCGCCGGGAACACCATGACGAAGCCGTCCTGGATCTGCTGGAGGTCCGCGTTGAGCTTCTGGAACGTCCCCCACAGCGATTCGTCGAATCCGTGACGCTTGTCGAAATCCTTCAGCCCGAAGAACGCGATGCCCTCGCTCGGACTGATGGTGAAGCCGTTGATGGACAGGCCCGCGAACGCCACCGAGTCCTTGACGGCCGGATGCTTGAGTCCGATCTGGGTCATGCGCCGGATCACGGCCTCGGTGCGGTCGAGCGAAGCGCCATCCGGCAGCTTGGCGAAGCCCACCAGATACTGCTTGTCCTGGGTCGGTACGAAGCCCTGCGGCACCTTGCCGAACATGTACACGGTGAAGCCGATCAACACCACGTAGATCGCCATCACGATCGCCTTGCGGCCGAGGATCCCGCCGACGCTGCGCTCGTAGCGCAGCGAGGCCCAGCCGAAGAAGCGGTTGAAGCCGCGGAAGAACCAGCCGAGCACGGCATCGATCCCGCGCTGGAAGAAGTCCTTGCGCGCGCCGTGCGGCTTGAGCAGCACGGCCGCGAGGGCCGGCGACAAGGTCAGGGAATTGATCGTCGAGATGATCGTGGAAATGGCGATCGTCAGCGCGAACTGGTTGTAGAACTGGCCCGTCAGTCCCGAAACGAACGCGGTCGGCACGAACACCGCGCAGAGCACCAGCGCGGTCGCGATGATCG
The DNA here is from genome assembly GCA_038324085.1 of Burkholderiales bacterium. Taxonomy (GTDB): domain Bacteria; phylum Pseudomonadota; class Gammaproteobacteria; order Burkholderiales. The sequence goes on along the minus strand of JBBQHP010000014.1, from coordinate 59,134 downwards.
GGCCGCTCACTTCCTTCATGGCCTGGTGCGTCGCAGCGCGCGGCGAAAGTCCGTTGGCGATGTTCCGCTCGACGTTCTCGACCACGACGATGGCGTCGTCGACCACGATGCCGATCGCGAGCACCATGCCGAACAGGGTCAGCGTGTTGATCGAGAAATCGAAGGCGAGCATCAGGCCGAAGGTGCCGACGATGGAGATCGGCACGGCTACGAGCGGAATGATGGACGCGCGCCACGTCTGCAGGAACACGATGACGACGATCACGACCAGCACCAGCGCCTCGAACAGCGTCTCCACCACCGCCTTGATCGACGAGCGCACGAACTGCGTCGGGTCATAGACGATGTCGTAGTCGAGCCCGGGCGGGAAATCGCGCTTCAGCTCCTTCATCGCGGCACGCACTTCGGTCGACAGCGACAGCGCGTTGGCGGTGGGCGACTGGAACACCGCCACCGCGATCGACGGCTTGCCGTTCAGCAGGCTGCGCAGGGTGTAGGTGCTGCCGCCCATCTCGATGCGGGCCACGTCCTTCAGCCGGACCGTGCCCTTCGGCCCGGTCTTGACCATGATCTCGCCGAACTCGCGCTCGTTGACGAGGCGGCCCTTCACGTTCACGTTCAACTGGAACTGCGAGGTGCCGCCCGACGGCGGCGCGCCCAACACGCCCGCGGCCACCTGCACGTTCTGCTCGCGGATCGCGCCGACCACGTCGGTCACGGTCAGGCCATAGGAGGCGAGCTTCGGCGGCTGCAGCCACACCCGCATCGCGTAGTCGCCGCCGCCGAACACGTCCACGAGCCCCATGCCCTCGATGCGCTGGAGCCGGTTCTTGATGTTGAGCACGGCATAGTTGCGCTGGTACAGCTCGTCGTAGCGGCCGTCCGGCGAAACCAGGCTCACCACCATCGTGATGTTGGGCGAGTTCTTCTGCGCGACCACGCCGATGCGCCGCACTTCTTCCGGCAGGCGCGGCAACGCGCGCTGCAGCCGGTTCTGTACCTGCGTCTCGGCCTGTTCGATGTCGGTGCCCACCATGAAGGTGATGGTGAGCTGGTACGAGCCGTCCGCGGTCGACTGGGAGGACATGTACAGCATGTCCTCCACCCCGTTGATCTGCTCCTCGAGCGGCGCGGCCACCGTCTCGGCCAGCACCTGCGGGTTGGCGCCCGGATACTGCGCGCGCACCTGGACCGACGGCGGCACCACATCGGGAAACTCGGCCACCGGCAGCCGCGAGATCGACAGCGAGCCGGCGATGAAGATGAACATCGAGATGACCGCCGCAAAGATCGGGCGATCGATGAAGAAGCGCGAAAGATCCATGGTCGGCTACTTCTTTTCGGCCGGTGCGGCGGCGGCGGGCGCGGGAATGATCGCGGGTTGTTCGCGCTCCGCAGCCACCGGCTGTCCCGGCCGCACACGCAGCAGACCGTTGACGATCACCATCTCGCCGCCCTTGAGGCCGTCATGCACGACGCGCATCCCGTCGGTCACCTGGCCGATCTTCACCGGCCGGTACTGCGCCTTCTTGTCGTCTCCGACCACATAGACGAACTTGCGGTCCTGGTCGGTGCCGATCGCGCGCTCCGGCACGACCACCGCCTCGTTCGCGCCCGCGGGATCGGACAGCCGCACGCGGGCATAGAGCCCCGGCGTCAGCAGGCCGGCACGATTGTCCATCGTGGCCCGCATCTGCACGCTGCCCGTGGATGGATCGACCCGGTTGTCGACGTAGTCGAGCACCGCCTTGTGCGGAAAGTCGTCCTCGCCCATGAGGCCCACGTCGACGGTGAGCTTGGCGTTGCGGCCGCCCACCCGCGCCTTCAGCGCGAATTTCTGGAACACGCGCTCGTCGACCTCGAAGCTCACGTAGATGGGATTGGACGAGACAATGGTCGTGAGCAACGGCGATTCCGGACCGGTGGCCTGCACGTAGTTGCCGGCCGTGATCTCCGCCTTGCCCACTCTTCCGCTGATCGGCGCGGTGATCCGCGTGAACGACAGGTCGAGCCTCGCGGAATCGAGCGTGGCCTGGAGCGCGTGCAGCGATGCCTCGAGGTCCTGCACCTGCGCGGCCTTCTCGTCGAGTTCGCGCTGCGACGTGGCCTGGCTCGCCATCAGCTTCTCCGAACGCGTGAGTTCGATCCGGGCAAGATCGATGCGCGTCTTGAAGGCGGCGACGTCGGCTTCCGCGCGATGCACCTTGGCTTCGTTCTCGCGCGGATCGATGGTGACCAGCAGGTCGCCCTTGTGCACCTCGGTGCCCTGCTGGAAGTGCACGGCCTGGATGTAGCCGGTCACCCTGGAGCGCACATCCACTCTTTCCACCGCCTCCAGGCGCGCCGGATACTCTTCGCTTTCCGTGACCGGCCGCGTCTCGGCCGGCGCCACCGTCACCGCCGCTGCCGGCGCTCCCGGCGGCGGCGCCGCCGGCGCTTCGTCCTTCTTGCCGCAACCCGCCAGCACGAACATCGCGATCGCTGCGCCCATACCGATCCAAGCCTTCGCCATGCCAGAACTCCCTGTGCGCGGTGCTGCGCTACCGCCGGTCATTGGAACTTCTCCGTCGCGAAACGCGCGAGCAGCTTCGCGATCCGCTTTTCATCCTCCGGCCCGAGCGGAGACACGCCGAGCATCTCCAGCAGCCACATCCCGTCCAGTGCCAGGGTCACGATCGCGGCCTGGTCCCAGCCCACCGGCACGTGCGCGAGTTGCGCGAAGTGGTGCTTGTAGAAACTGCGGATCGGTTCCAGCAGTTCGGGATTCGAGGCAAGCGCCGGGATCAGCGAGCAGGAGGTGTTGCCGAGCCGTTCTTCGGCCGAGAACACGGCCTCGATGTAGGCCTCGAGCATGCGCTCGGGGTCGTCGCCCATGCGCGCCCGAGTCTCGGCATACAGGCCCTGGAAGGCCTGCGTCATGCGCTCGACGAGCGCGACGAGCAGCGCATCCTTGGTCTGGAAGTGGTAGAGCACGCCGCCTTTGCTGAGGCCGGCGCGGTCCGCCGCTGCATCGAGGGTCAGGTGAGCCGCGCCCTGTTCACGCACGATGGCCTCCGCCGCATCGAGAATCGCATCGCGCGAGCTTTCCCGAGTCATGTCGATACTTTCGTTGCTGGATCCGTGAGACGAATATGCCCGGAGGACGAACCGTCCAGCCGGTATAGTTTGGAAAAAATGTAAACCGTCCAGCCGGTACAGTCAACAGGTCGGGACTCGTGACACCGCGGCGGGGATCCGGCTCGCGGCCCAATTGGCGATTCCACGCCCGCACCGCACCATGAAACAATAGGGGGTTGATCAAAACCGCCGCACCCCCGCACGAGAGCCAGCGCCATGCCGAACACCACGCCCCGTTCTTACCTGTTCGTACCCGCCAATCGACCGGAACGTTTCGACCGCGCCTGCAGTTCCGGTGCCGACGCCGTCATCGTGGATCTCGAGGATGCCGTCCCTCCGGCCGAAAAGGAGGCCGCCCGCGAATCGTTGCGCCTCTGGTTGAACCCCGAGCGGGCGGTCCTGATCCGCGTCAATGCCGCCGACACGCCCTGGCACGAAGCCGACCTGGCGCTGTGCACGAGCCCGGGCGTCACCGGTTTCGTCCTGCCCAAGGCCGAGATGGTCTCGGGCGCGGTGGCCGCGCTGGCCAGTTCGGGCGACCGACAGTTGCTGCCGTTGATCGAGACGGCCATCGGTTTCACACGCGCACGCGAGATCGCCGGCGCCCGCGGCGTGCATCGCCTCGTGTTCGGCAGCATCGATCTCCAGGTCGACCTCGGCATCGACGGCGACGGCGAGGAACTGCTGTTCTTCCGCTCCCAGCTGGTTCTCATCTCGCGCCTGGCCGGGATCGCGCCGCCGGTCGACGGCGTGTGTACGGAGATCGACGATCCGGAGCAGCTCCAGTTCGACACGCTGCGCGGCAAACGGCTGGGCTTCGGCGGCAAGCTGTGCATCCATCCGCGCCAGGTACCGCTCGTGAATGAATGCTTCACGCCAACAGAAGTGGAACTCGCCTGGGCCGCGCGCGTGCTGGCCGCGGCGACCAAGGCCTCGGGAGCCGCGATCGCCGTGGACGGCAGGATGGTCGATCGTCCGGTCATCCTCAAGGCCGAACGCATCCTGGCGCTGGCCGGGATTCCGGCCCCGTAGCGGCGTCGGCTCGCGCCGGCCACCCCGGCCCCGGTGGCGATCGTTTCCCCGGTGTCGTTCCGGACAGCGCTCGCGCTAGCGTGAGCCGACCGGCGTGGCCCCGCCGACGCCGGCCGAATGCACGCCTTTCACGCGCACATTGCGCGTTTCCACGTGGATGTCGGGCGCTGCGGCACCGGTCCCGGCCGGGCGAATGCCGAGGCTCTCCAGCATCGCGGCCAGTTCGTCGAGGACCGCCGGGCGACGCAGCACCAACGCCGTCGCGAAGCAACGCCAGAAAACCCAGCCGGTGCGCTCGAGTGCGCGCTGGCGGCGGATGTCTTCGTTCCAGCTCTCCGGACCCTGGTGGCGATCGCCATCGCATTGCACGGCCAGGCGGGCGTCGCCGGCCCCCTCCACCAGCAGGTCGATGCGATAGGCGCCCACGCGTGCCTGGGGCGTGACGCGAAAGCCCAGCGCCGTCAGCCAGTCGAAAAGTTCGCGCTCCATCGGCGACTCGCACCGCTCGCGCAGGTCGCCTGCGAGTTCGGTGTGCTGAGCGAACGGACGGGCGAAGTGGGCGATCAGCCCGCGACGCAGCCGGTCGGCCTCGGACAGGTCGTCGGTGTCCACCGACCGGACCAGCACCATGCGGTCACGCGCACGCGATGCCGCCACGTTGAAACGCTGTGCGAACATGTCGCGCGACAGCGGCGCGCCGATGTTGTTCGGCGCCGAAACCATCGACAGGAACATGATGTCGCGCTCGCGGCCCTGGAACGTCCGTGCGTCGCCGCAGGCGATTGCATGCCGCTGCAGTACGTCGGGCGGAAACAGTTCCGCCAGCCGCTGCCAGATATGCAACGCCTGGCTGTCGCCCAGCAGCGAGATCACGCCGATCGTGCGCCCGCGCAGCCTCGGGTCGGCGACGATGCGCCGGATCTCGCCGAGGATGTAGTCGGCTTCCGCCGGATTCAGGTCGTCCTTGCGCTCGGCGTTCTGGATCCACACATCCACCAGCGGCGGATCGATACGCTCCGAGGCCCGCGGCAGGCGCAGCGGGCGCAGCTCGTGCGCATAGAATTCGCGCTTCGAATATTCAATGATCGGCGCGACGCACCGGAAGTGCTCCTTGAGCATCACGCCGCTGCCGGCGAACACGACCTTCGCCAGGTCGTAGATGGAACGCTCGGGCGACATCTGCGCGCGGTACAACGGCACCTGGTCGCCGAGAAAGCGCTGCATCACCGACTTGACGCGGTGTTCCTCCAGGCCGACGCCTTCCGGGGAAACCTGGCGATCGTCACCGACGATCAGGAGCTTGCGCGCCCGTAGCATCACAGGCAGGGCCGACAGATCGGACTGCGAGGCCTCGTCGATGATGACGAGGTCGAAGCAGCCGAGCGCGGACGGCAACGATTCGGACACCCGGTGGTGCGGCATGATCCAGCACGGCACCGCGGCATTGGCTTCCGCGGCTGCCTCGCGCGCATCCTGCCGATAGCGGGCGGCCCGCTTGCCGGTACCTTTGCCGATCTTCTGGATCGCGTTGAGGTACGCCTGCAAGGCCGCGCGCACGCGCGGCGTGGCCCGCTGTCCGAGCGTGAGCCACGACCGCTGCACGACCAGATCGTGGTAGCGCTGCGCAAGATCGTGATCGAGGTCGCGGCGCAGGGCCGACAACCGATGGAACTCGTCGCTCGAATCGACGGCGTCCAGGTGCGCCTGGAGGCGGCGCCGCCGCCAGCCTTCGCGCCAGTCGAACGGCGGGAACGGCGGCGCGCCGGATACGGCGGGCTGGCGCAGCACGGCCGCCAGATCCGGCGCACCGGACGCGGCGACGCGTTCGGTCACCGCCTGCACCGTCTCCAACCGGTCACGCTGGGCGGCGAGGCGCACCAATTCGGCCATGAGCGCCGACCATGCCGACAGGAAGGCAGCCTCGCCCACTTCCGGAGCGCCCAGGACCGTATCGAGGAAGCGGCGGATGTCATCCACCGCGCGACCGCTCGCACCCTCGAGCGCCCGTTGCAGCCGCTCCTTGACCAGCCAGACCTCGCCCAGCCGGTAGGTCCCGAGGTAGTGCCCGATGATGTGCTCCAGTTCCGCCATGGCGGCGGGGTCCTGCGCGACGCGACGCGCCCGCGGCCAGCCCGGAAACAAGCGCGCCGTTTCGCGGACGAGTACCGATTCCTCGGTCGTGAGCGTGAGCACCTCGCGATACCCGCCGAATTCCGCGAGTACCAGCGCGAACGCGCGCGCGTCGTCCACCGGCACCGCATCGAGTCCGAGCTCCGCGGCGAGGCCGTTCCAGCGTGCGACCAGTTCGCGCGCCTTGCGCAGCATGCGGAGATAGTCGACGACGTGCTGCCATCCCGCCGCGCCCAGGGGCGGCTCGCCATTGACTTCGACCTGCTCCAGCTTGGTCCTGGCCTCGGTGCGAAAGAACACGCCGGTCAGCCCGAACGCACGTCGGCCGGCAGCGAGGTTCTCCGCAGCCTGCATCAGTTCGCCATCGCGTTCGGCTTTCGGCGGCACGTTGACCGTTCGCTCCAGGAACACCTGGCGCTCTGCATTGAGGCCGGTCAGCTCGGCGCCGAGCGACTCCAGCAGGTCACACTCCTTGCCGAACACCCCCGCTTTCAGGCGCGTCGCGAGGTCCGGCATCCAGCGCTTGCCGGCCGCATCGATGCGTTCGCGCAGCTGACGGATGCGGTCGATGCTGGCCGCGATTTCGTGCAATGCGACCAGCGTCTGCTGTCCCGGATCAGCGATCAGCGGGATGTCGGCGCTGCGCGTGGCCTGCGCGAGCTGTGCGAATCGCACCAGGTCCGCGTGCGTCTGCAACATCACCCTGATGTCGGGAAAACCGTCGGGCGGCGGCAGCCGCCGCCCCACATAGACGATATCCGTGCCCAGCTCGACGCGGGCGGCGCGCAATTGCGCCAGATCATCGTCATCGAAGCGGGGGGCGAATTCGGGCCCGGCCCGGAAGACATCGGGCAGCCAGTCGGTATTCGAACCGCCGCGAACCAGCGCCTCGGCAGCATCGAGCGGATCAACGCTTTCGCTTTCGAGTTCGATGCGAACGAGATTGCCGTGCGCCCAGCGTTCGAGATCGGCATCGATCCGCGCGAGCCGGCCGTGCAGGACATCCATGCCCGCCACGAGTTGTGCGATCCGCTGCTCGGCGGCAATCGGATCGATGCTCTGAACCTCCGAGGCGATCTTGCGGATCGACGACTCGAACTGCTGCATGCCCTCCTGCTCGCTGGCGAGCAGCGCGATCGCCAACGGGCGCATCTCCGCGGGCAGCTTCTCGCGCAGCACCGCGAGTGCGGGATCCTTCATCGAACTCACCAGCACCCGCCGGCCACTCGCGAGCCAGTGGCAGATGATGTTCGCGATCGTGTGCGTCTTGCCGGTGCCCGGTGGTCCCTGCACCACCACGCCATCGTGGGTCTCGAGCAATTGCACGATACGCAACTGCTCGTCGTTGTAAGGCTTGGGGAAATGCAGATCCCCGCGCTCCGCGATCGGTCCCGCCCCCGGCCCCTGGCTCACCGTGCTCACGCCACGGAACACCGGCATGACCGGTGCCGCCGCAACGGCGGCGGGTTCGGTGACGAACGCAGCCACCGCGGCGGGCAACGGCGCTTCCTCGTCAGCCGGCTGCAGGAGCTGCGCGTAGCGGTCGAGATCCTGGATCAGCACGCTTGCGCTGCGTGGCCGCGCGAACAGAACCCAGGAGGGCGCGATGCCCAGTCGCGATTCGCCCGGGCCATCCGGCGCTCCGTCCGGATCGAGGCAATTCCGGGCAATGGCCAGCATCGGCTCGAAACTGGCCGGCTCGAACGGCGACACCGGTACCGTGGCGCTCGCCAGGTATTCGCGCGCGAGTCGGTCGGCCCGGGCCACACCGGGGCAGTCGATCGATGCGTAGAAATCCAGTTCGAGCCTCGGATCGACATCGCGCGGCCGCACCTCGGCGGCACCGGTCTGCGGATGAAACACGAGATCCACCGGGCAGGTGACCAACGGATAGGTCGCGCTCGCTCCGTCGTGGCTCCACGCGCCGATGCCGATGCCCCAGACCAGCTCCAGCTGCCCGTCCACCAGCGCGCCGGCGAGTTCCTGTTGCAAAGTGAGGAGCTGGACATACAGGCGGGCGCGACGCCGCCTGCCGCGCTCGAATTCCGCCCACGGCGCCCACTCCTGCTCGAGATACCGGACGAGTTGCCGTTCGACCTCGGCGCGATAGGGGTAATCGGCCAGCCGCACGATCTCGTCCGGTATGATCGAGGGCCGGGCCGCCTGACCAATGTCGGTGGATTGCATGCGCCGGTCGCCGTGCGTACCGGCCGCGATCAGTGCCGCGCCTTCGACGGCAGCGGTCAGCCGCGGCGCCGCCAGCACCGCATCGCCCACGCCGAGCCACGGCGCGAGCCAGGCGCTTTGTCCCCGCGGCGGCAGCTCCGGATTGGGAGGGCGCGGCACGGACATCCACACCGCTTCCTCGCCATCGTCGGCCACCGTGTCGAGCACGAGACCTTCCATGCCGCCGGCCTGATGATCGAATAGCAGGAAGCGTCCGTGGTCGGCCACGTTCGCCACCACCTTCGCCCGCGAGCGGGCCGATTGCCGCACGTATTCGATCAGTGCGAGCAATCGCGAGCGTTCCATGCTCATGGCATGCAGCCTGTTCCCTCGACGTCGGGGTGTGGTGGGGGACCTCTTCAGCCGCATCGTACCGAAAAGCGCGCGTCGCCGCCTTGCCGGCATCGAGGAAGTGCGGCATCTCACCGGGCTCGCCGCACCGCCCACACTGTCGATGGGGTCCCATCGCCCCGGCGATCCGATCGCGCGCGCGATCGCGGCAGCCCGAAGCACCGGATAAACGACGGTCCGCGCTATAGTAGCGCAACGGAAAATTGACGATGGAGGGTGCCACGCAATAGCCCGGCCTATCTGCACATGCACATGAGTCCCGCACGGCAGATGCTTCAATCGGTCAGTGCTGCGTCGCAGATCCGGGCCAGCGCGTGGGCGGAGTGTTGCGACTTCGAATCGGCCGCGTCGTCATGCACGACAGTGACCGTATCCGGCAGGGCGACGGCGCGCCCCGCAGGAAATGTGCGATGAGTTTCGACGCACGCGTCCTGAACGCCTGTCCGGATGCGATCATCGCGACGACGCTGCAGGGCCAGGTCTCGTACTGGTCGCAAGGTGCCACTGCGATCTTCGGCTACGCCTCCGACGATGCGATGGGCCGGAACATCATCGACCTGATCGTACTGCCGGATCGCCGGCAGGAGGAGGAGCTCATCCTCGGTCGCATTCCCGTTCTGGGGACGATGACCTACGAGTCGCTGCGGCGGCGCCAGGACGGCTCGCTGCTGTTCGTCGACGTCTCCTGTACCTGGTTGCCGGCAGCCGGCGGTGACCCACCGTGCGTGATCTACACACAGAAGGATGTCACCCAGCTCAAGGCGAAGCGCGACGCGAAGCTGGTCGAGGCGCGTTACGGCGACCTGCTCGAATCCATGCCGGACGCCATCGTGGTGGTGAACACGTCCGGGCTGATCGTGCTCGCCACGCGCCAGGCTGAGACCCTGTTCGGCTACGCGCGCGCGGAACTGCAAAGCCGGCCGGTCGAGGATCTGCTGCCGAGCCGCTTCCACGCAGCCCACGTCGGCCATCGCGCGGCGTTCGTGGATCAGCCGCGGGTGCGCACCATGGGCGCCGGCCTGGAACTGTTCGGACAACGCCACGACGGCACCGAATTTCCCGTGGAGATCAGCCTGAGCCCGCTCGAGACCGACGAGGGTACGCTGGTCATGACGGCCATCCGCGACATCACCGTGCGCAAGCTCGCGGAGGAGCGGTTCAAGGGGCTCCTGGAAGCGGCGCCGGACGCGATCGTCATCATGGATCGGGGCGGGCGCATGGTGCTGGTCAACTCGCAGACGGAAACACTGTTCGGCTACGCCCGCGCGGAGCTGCTGGATCGCACGATCGAGATGCTGATCCCGCAACGCTTCCGCGACCACCACCCGGCGCATCGCGACCAGTACTTTCTCGATTCGAAGGTGCGTCCCATGGGCGTGGGCCTCGAGCTGTACGCGCTGCGCAAGGATGGCACCGAATTCCCAGTCGAGATCAGCCTGAGTCCACTCCACACGGAGAACGACACGCTCGTGTCGAGTGTCATCCGCGACATCACCGAGCGCAAGCGGGTGGAGCAGGCCCTCACCGAGAAGAATCTGGAACTGGTGAGCGCCAACAAGGCGAAGGACCGGTTTCTCGCCAACATGAGCCACGAGCTGCGCACGCCGCTCAACGCCATCATCGGATTCACCGGGACACTGCTGATGAAGCTTCCGGGGCCGCTGACTCCCGACCAGGACAAGCAGCGGCGCACCGTGCAGTCGAGCGCGCGCCACCTGCTCGCTCTCATCAACGATATCCTGGATCTGTCCAAGGTCGAGGTCGGCAAGATGGAAGTGTTTCCGGAGCCCTTCGGCATCGCCAAGGTCGTGAACGAGGTCTGCGCCGTCATCGCGTCCCTGGCCAGGGCCAAGGGCATCGATATTGCGCTCACCCTCGATCCGACGGTGGACCAGGTCACGCTCGATCGACAAAAGGTCAAGCAGTCCTTGTTCAACCTGATGACCAATGCCGTCAAGTTTTCGGAAGCCGGCGGTCATATCGAGGTCACCGCGGACGCCGAGGGCACCGACCGCATCCGGCTGCAGGTGCGCGACACCGGCATCGGCATCGCCACCCACGACCTCGACAAGCTGTTCGTCGAGTTCCAGCAGCTCGAGTCGGGCGCTTCCCGGCGGATCGAAGGCACCGGACTCGGGCTGGTCCTGACCCGCAAGTTCGTCGAACTCCAAGGTGGCAGCGTCGCCGTCGAGAGCACGCCGGGTCGTGGCAGCGTCTTCACCATCGTGCTACCGCGTCATCTCGAACCGGCGACCGAATGATCCGGCGATCGATTGCGCTCGCCCTGCTGCCCCCGCTGGGCGCGCTCGGGTCGCAGCTGCTGGCGTGGGAGCATCTGCGACCCTATTGCTGGACCCTGTTCTTTCCCGCGGTGTTCCTCAGCGCCTGGATCGGGGGGCGCGCGGGGGGAGGCATGGTCGCCACGGCGGCGAGCACAGCAGTCGTGTGGTACTTCTTCATTCCGTTGGAGCACTCCTTCGGCATGATGAGCCTGGCGAGCGCAGCGTCGATGATCACATTCCTCGGGATGGGCATCGCGATCAGCCTGTTGCTCGCGCGCGTACGATCGAAGGCGCTCAAAGGGGTGCTGGAACTGGTCGATGCGCGCCGCACCGGCGACGAGTTGGAGCAGCAGATTCGCGAGCGCACCGCGGAACTGGCGCGGACCAACGAGTCGCTGCGGGAAAGCGAGGCCCGCCAGGTGGCGATCATCGAAAACCTGGCCGAAGGGGTCGTGATAGCCGAGCTCGACGGCAAGGTGTTGCACATGAATCAGGCGGCGGTGGCCATGCACGGCTTCGACGACGTCGCCGATTCCCGGGGCTATCTGGCACGCTTCGCCGACACATTCGAAGTCGCGGCTCTCGATGGTACGGTGTCCGATGTGTCGGCGTGGCCCATGAGCCGGGTACTGCGCGGCGACCGGTTGCGCGACCTGCCGGTGCGGGTGCGACGCCCTGCCACGGGCTGGGAGCGGGTCTTCAGCTTCGGCGGCGGGCTCGTGCACGACAAGGACGGCAACGCGATGCTTGCAGTCGTCAGCGTGACCGATGCTACCGAACGACATGCCGCGGAGGCGGCGCTGCGCCAGGCCAAGACGGATCTCGAGCGCAATGTCGCGGAACGCACGGAGGAACTGCGCCACGCCAAGGACCGTGCCGAGACCGCCGACCGCATGAAGAGCGAGTTCCTGGCCAACATGTCGCACGAACTGCGCACACCGCTCAATGCCATCATCGGATTCACCGGCACGCTGATGCTCAAGCTGCCCGGTCCGCTCAATGCTGACCAGGAAAAACAGCTCGCCACGGTCCAGTCGAGCGCGCGACACCTGCTCGCGCTCATCAACGACCTGCTGGATGTCTCGAAGATCGAGGCCGGCAAGATCGAACCTCATTTCGAACCGGTGGTGTGCCAGCGCGTCATCAGCGACGTCGTCAACGCGATGCGCCCGGACGCCGAACGCAAGCGGCTCGATTTCGGCATATCGATGCCGAAGACGGAACTGTGCATCCGTACCGATGCCCGACTGGTGCGACAGATCGTCCTGAACCTGCTCACCAATGCCGTGAAGTTCACCGATCGCGGCCACGTGCGTCTGTCGCTCTCCGCGAGCCACGACGGGCCCATGGCCGCCATCCGCATTGCGGTGGAAGACAGCGGCATCGGCATCCGCACGGAGGATCAAGGGCGACTGTTCGGCCGCTTCACCCAACTGCAGGAACCCGGCGATTCGAAGCGTCATGGCACCGGACTCGGACTGCATCTCAGCCAGCGCCTCGCGGGATTGCTCGGCGGGCGGATCACGGTGCAAAGCCAGCCCGGCAAGGGGCAGCACATTCACTCTGACACTTCCGGAGCACTGACCCATGGATACGCGCATTCTGGTGATCGAAGACAACGCCGCCAACATGGAATTGATGGTCTATCTGCTCCAGGCCGCCGGCTACTCGACCCTCTCCGCCTGGGACGGCGACGAAGGTCTTCGTGTCGCGACGCAGCAAACGCCCGATCTGATCGTCTGCGACATCCAGATGCCCAAACTCAACGGGTACGAATTTGCGCAGGCGGCCAAGGCCGACGCGCGCCTGCGGAGCGTGCCGCTGATCGCGGTCACGGCCTTTGCCATGGTCGGAGACCGCCAGCGGGCCGAGGCGGCCGGCTTCGACGGCTACATCACCAAGCCGATCGAGCCGGAGTCGTTCGTGCACGATGTCGAAGCCTTCCTGCCCGAGGCGGGCCGCCAGCAGGCCCGGCCACGAGCGAGCGTACCGGCCGAAGCCCCAGTCGAAGCGAGCCATTCAGGTCGCACCATCCTGGTCGTGGACAACGATCAGAACAACCTCGATCTTGCGACCAGCTTGCTGAGCTATGGCGGCTACGTCGTCCTGACCGCCCGCGACCCCGAGGCGGCGCTCGCGATCGCGCTTCGCGCGCCTCCGGACCTGATCATTTCCGACGTATGCATGCCCGGGAGCAGCGGCTTCGATTTCATCGAAACGGTCAAGCGTGACCCGAAACTGAGCCCCATTCCCTTCATCTTCGTAACCTCCACCTCGGTCGACGAGAGGGATCGCCGCAAGGGACTCGCTCTCGGCGCGACGAACTACCTGTTTCGCCCCATCGAAGCACAAGTTCTGCTGGAAACGGTCGATAATTGCTTCCGGGAGCTGGACGACAACTGATGGCAAACATACTGGTGGTGGACGACCGGGCGACCAATCGCGACTATCTGGTCACTTTGCTCGGTTATGCCAACCATCAGTTGCTCGAAGCCGTCGACGGCGCCGAGGCGATCGAGATCGTGCAGCGGGAGCGGCCCGATCTCGTCATCTGCGACGTGCTCATGCCGCGCATGGACGGGTTCGAATTCGTGCGTCGGCTGCGCAGCGAGCCGGCCGTGGCCGACACCAAGGTGGTGTTCTTCTCCGCCAGCTATCTCGAGGAGGACGCGCGCAGACTGGCCGAAGCCGGCGGCGTGCTGGAGGTGCTCACCAAGCCCTCGCCGCCGGAAGAGATCCTGCGCGCAGGTCGATCGCGCCCTCATGCAGAGTTCCTCCATCGCCCCGCTTGCGGCCCCGGAGGGCTTCGATGAGGAACATCTGCGCCTCATGACCAACAAGCTGTCGAAGAAGGACGAGGAGCAGCGCGAATCGGAACGCCGGTTCAGCGCGATTCTCGCCAATGTCCAGCTCGTCTCGCTGATCATCGATCGCGACGGGCGCATCAACTACTGCAACGACTTCCTGCTCCGCCTCAACCGGTTGGCAAGTAGACGAACTGATCGGCAACGACTGGTTCGAGCTGTTCGTGCCCGGACACGACCGCGCGACCCGCGACATGTTCGCCCGGCTGATCGAGGATCAACCGACCGCCTGGCATCACGAGAACGACATTCTCACGCGGGCCGGGGTGCGGCGCACCATCCGCTGGAGCAATACCGTGCTGCGTGCGGCGTCCGGCGAGGTCATCGGGATGGCGAGCATCGGCGAGGACGTCACCGAGCACAATCTGGCCGAGCAGCGGCTGCTGCAGAGCGAAACCAAGTATCGCCAACTCATCGAACAGGCCTCGGACGGCATCTTCATCAGCGATGCCGAGGGCATCTTCGTAATGGTGAACACGCGCGGTTCCGAACTGCTCGGCTACGGGCCGAACGAGCTGGTGGGCATGAACGCCAAGGTGACCTATCTCGACGACGAGCACGACGTGCACACGGCGCGCTTGCAGGCCGTCGCTGCCGGCGATGCGCTGCGCTATGAGCGCATGGTCAAGCGCAAGGACGGCAGCACCTTTCCGGCCGAGATCAGCCTCAAGATGCTCGAAGGCGGCATCGTGCAGGTCATCTTTCACGACATCACGCAACGCCGGGAACACGAGCGTCGCATCGCCCGGTTGAACCGGATCTATGCCGTGCTGAGCGGCATCAACTCGGCCATCGTGCGCATCCGCGATCGCGAGCAACTGTTCAACGAGGCGTGCCGCATTGCGACCCACGACGCCGCCTTTCCGCTCGCCTGGATCGGCCTGCGCGATCCCGGAACCGGCAGCCTCGAGGCGCACGCCTGGGCGGGTGTCGAGGATGAATTCTTCGAGGGAGTGCGCGAAACCGAATCTGCCGGTTCACGATTGACGTTGCGCGGCGCGGGCATGCAGTCGCTGAACCAAGCCCGCACCGTCATCGACAATGACATGGCGTCGAAGCCGGATCTGGACGTGTTGCGACGGCGCGCCTTCGACCGCGGCTGCCGTTCGGTGATCGCCTTGCCCCTGTCCGTGGATGGCAATGTCATCGGCTCCCTGATCCTCTACAGCCTCGAGACCAACTTCTTCGACGCCGAGGAGGTCAAGCTGCTCGAAGAACTCGCCGGGGACGTGTCCTTCGCCCTCAGCTTCATCGCACAGCAGGAGCGCGTCGAGTTCCTCGCCTACTACGATGTGTTGACGGGATTGCCCAATCGCACCCTGTTCTTCGACCGCCTGTCGCATCAGATCGGATCGGCCGCGCGCAACCGTGAGAGCGTCGTGCTGATCCTGCTCGATCTGGACCGTTTCCGTTACATCAACGACACGCTGGGCCGTCAGGCCGGAGACGAACTGCTGAGGTCGGTGGCGCAGCGGCTGCAGAAGGGCGTGCGCCAGGAGGATTCCTTTGGCCGCGTCGGATCCAATCGCTTTGCGATCGCCGTGACGGCGGTCTGGAGCGCGGCAGGCGGCGCGCATGCGCTCGAAGCCCGCAGCCGGGCCTGCTTCGATCAGACCTTCACGGTCGGCAAGGAGCAGTTGAGCGTCTCCGCCACAGCCGGCGTGGCGCTCTATCCGGGCGATGCAAGGAACCCCGAGGCACTCTTCGCGAATGCCGAAGCGGCGCTGCGCAGTGCGCGCTCCGAGAGCCTGCCCTTCCAGTTCTACAGCCCCGCGATGAATGCGCGCATTGCCGATTCGCTGCGTCTCGAGAGTCGTCTGAGACGCGCGCTGGAAAACGACGAGCTCATCCTCTGGTACCAGCCCAAGGTCAGCGCCCGGACCGGCAAGCTGATGGGTCTCGAGGCCTTGATGCGCTGGCGGGATCCAGAGGGCAAACTCGTGCTGCCGAGCCAGTTCATCCCGCTGATGGAACAGACGGGTCTCATCCTCGAGGCCGGACGGTGGGCATTGTCGCGCGTGTCGCGCGATTGCGAGCATTGGGTCGTGGCCGGTGCGGCGCCGGTGCGCGTCGCCGTCAATGTCTCGCCGCTCCAGTTGCGGCAGAAGGACTTCGTGCGAACCGTCGTCGATGCCGCCGAGAGGACCGAGGCGGCAGGCTCGCTGCTGGACATCGAGATCACCGAGACCGTGATCATGCAGAACTTCGAGGCGATCGCCGCGAAGTTGCAGACCATCCGCGGTCTGGGCGTCGAGATCTCCGTCGACGATTTCGGGACCGGCTACTCTTCGCTCGCGTACGTCGCGCGCCTGCCGATCCATGCGCTCAAGATCGATCGCAGCTTCGTCGCGGGAATGGCCGACGAGCAATCCCTGGCGATCGTCCGCTCGGTGATCTCGCTCGCGCACTCGTTGAAGCTGGTGGTCATCGCCGAGGGCGTGGAGACGCAGGAGCAGCACGATACCTTGAGCACCCTCGGCTGCGATGAGATCCAGGGCTATCTGATCAGCCGACCGATGCCCCTGGACCAGGTTCGCGACTTCATTGCCTCCATGACCCCTGCGGTGGCGGGAAAATTCAGCCGCCACCAGTCGCAATGAGGATCACGACCCCGCGGGCGCTTTAGGGCACAATCCCGGCATCTCGACCGGGTTGAAGCTCGGCGCCACGGCCGCTGGATGCAAGGAAGGGTCAGGATGCCGCAAATGCCCGAAGGCGCCGCGCGCTCAGTCGCGGGACCGGAAGCCCGCGGGGTGGCGACCCGCCGGTGGACCGGAAAGAAGCCCGCCAAACACTGCGCACCTCGCCCGCTGCAAGGCGTGCCAGACCCATGAAGGTGCGCGTCATGGTCGTCGATGACCACACCATCATCCGGGAAGGCGTGGCGATGCTGCTCGGCCAGACGTTCGATCTCGAGGTGGTGGGCACCGCCGCGACCGGCGCGGAGGCGGTGCGTTCGGTGCGCATCCTCAGGCCCGACGTCGTGGTGACCGACATCTCGATGCCCGACCTGAACGGCATCGAGGCGACCCGCGCCATCCGCGAACGCGACCCGCACATTGCCGTGGTCGTCCTGTCGATGCACTCCAATCGCGAGCATGTGGCCCGCGCCTTCGCCGCGGGCGCCGCCGGCTACGTGCTGAAGGACGCGGCCGGCGCCGAGATCGTCGCGGCGGTCCGCTGCGTCGCGACCGGCCGCCGCTACCTGAGCCAGGGGCTCGAGGCCTTGCCCGAACCAGGACACCTGGACTCCTCGGCGCCGCTCGCCAGCCTCTCCACCCGCGAAAGGCAGGTGCTGCAGATGGTCGTCGAAGGCCGCTCGAGCGCCGAAATCGCGCGCCAGGTCCACCTGTCGCCGAAGACTGTCGAAACCTACCGCAGCCGGCTGATGAAGAAGCTGGGGGTCAGCGACATCCCGGCGCTGGTCAAGTTCGCCCTGCAGCACGGCGTCACGACGCTCGACTGACCGCCACGCCCCATGAAGGCGAATTAGGCATGATGCAACGCCGCATCTTGTTCGGAACTCCTGACAGACGGGTCGTGCGGGGCAAGCCATAATTTCGGCATGGGCAACCCCCTCTGTCTGGCTTCAGGATGACCGCCGGGTCCGATCCGAAGCGCGCAGCGCCGGCCGCGGTGATCGTGGATGGCAATGAACGCATGCGGCGGGTGGTCGGCGAAGTGCTGCGTTCGCACCGCCCGGAATTCACCATCGTCGAGGCCCACGACGGTGAAACCGCGGTCGAACTGGTCCGGCAATGGCGCGCAATCCTGGTGCTGATGGAAATCCAGCTGCCTGGCATCAACGGCCTGGAGGCAACGCGGCGCATCAAGGAATCGATGGCCGACAGCATGGTGATTCTCCTGTCCTGGACGGAAGAGGAAGACTTCGTCCGCCTCGCCCGGGAGGCGGGCGCTGCCGCGCTGCTGCGCAAGGACACCGTCGCCACCACCTTGGCCCCCCTGCTCTCGACCCTTCCCCGGCTCGATCCCGACCCCGGCTGATGCCCGGGCGGGCCGCCCAACCGGCCCGCCCCGGGGCATCAATCCACGATCGCCTGATACGTCAGGGCCTTCACAAGGCGGCGGTAGTACGGCCGCGTGGGGCCGGTCGCCTGCGACATGTAGACCGCGACCAGCGCCTCCTTCGGATCGATCCAGAAATAGGTACCCGCGTAGCCGCCCCACATGAATTCGCCCGCGGAGCCGGGGACGCCCGCAATACCCGGCGCCTGGCGTACGGCGAAACCCAGCCCGAAGGTGTAGCCGGGGGTGCCGAGCAGCAGTTCCCCGGGTGTAACGGGCGCCGCTATGCGGGTTCCCAGGCTGTCGGAGGTCATCAGCGCAACGGTCGTCCGGCTCAGGATGCGGGTGTCGCCGAGCTCGCCGCCGTTCTGCATCATCAGGCCGAAGCGCAGGTAGTCGCCAGCGGTCGCCACCCCGCCCGCGCCACCGGAGTCTGCGCTCGGCGGCGCGCTGACATCGATCAGGTGGATCGGGGTGCCCGTGGCGGGATCGCTGGGCAGCGCCTGGGCGAGTCGAGGCAGCTTTGCGGCGGGAACCCAGAATGCGGCGTCGGCCATCCCGAGCGGCCGAAACAGGCGGTCCTCGAGATAATCGGCGAGCCGCATCCCCGAGGCGGCCTCGATCACCCGCCCCAGCAGGTCGCTCGCCAGACTGTATTCCCACACCGTCCCCGGCTGATGGGCGAGCGGCGCCTTCGCCAGACGCTCCACCTGTTCGGCCGGCGTCAGGTCGCGCGCATCGAATTCGATGGTCGTCTTGAAGATGCCCGCGTCCTGGTAGGCTTTCTTCACCGGGGCGTTCTGCGTGATCTCGCCATAGGCGAGACCCGCGGTATGCCGCAAGAGATCCTGCACGGTCATCTCGCGTGCAGCGGACACCGTCGCATAGGTCAACCTGGCGAATTCGGCGTCGGGATGCGCCACGCTCACCTGCATCGTCTTGAACGCCGGCAGGAACTTCGACACCGGGTCCGTCAACTGCACCTTGCCATCCTCGACCAGCATCATCGCCGCGACCGACACCAGCGGCTTGGTCATGGAGTAGATGCGGAAGATGGAGTCCACCGTCATCGGTGTGCCGCTCGCCTTGTCGCGATAGCCGAAACTCTCGCTGTACACGAGCTTGCCGTGGCGCGCGATCATCACCACGGCCCCCGGAATCCGGCCCTGGTCGACCTCGGCCTGCAGGGCGACCCCGATACGCGCCAGCCGGGCCGAGGACATGCCGACGGATTCGGGCGTGGCGGTCGGCAGCGATTGGGCGTACGCCAAGGTCACTGTGAATGTCGCAACGGCCGCAATGCCCATGCGGCTGAACCGTTTCATGTTCATCTTTTTATTCTCCTGGGAAGCGGGATGAAGCGGGGCCCGCACCGCGCCATGGGGCCGGGACGGCGCCAGGCGCCGCGACCTCATTCAACGGCATGGATATCCACGTCGCGCGTCTCCTTCATGAACAGCAGGCACACCACGGCCGACACCGCAGCGATTATCACCGGATACCACAGGCCGGAGTAAATATCCCCGGTCGACGCGACGATCGCGAACGCGGCTGCCGGCAGGAATCCGCCGAACCAGCCGATGCCCACGTGATACGGCAACGACATCGCCGTATAACGGATGCGGGTGGGAAAGATCTCGACGAACATGGCGGCGAGCGGGCCGTAGGTCATGGTTCCGCACACCATGATCAGGACCACGACGACGATGGCCATCGGCGTGTTCACCGCCGCCGGATCGGCGGTCGCGGCGTAGCCCGCCTGCGCGAGCGCCTGCGCGAGTTCATCCTTGAACACCTGCGCGCGGTCCTTCGCGTCGGCAGCGCTGCCGTCGTAGGCGGTCAGGACCGTGTCGCCGATGTGGACCTGCGCCACCGTTCCTGCCGGTGCAGGGCGCGTGTCGAAACTGAGCCCCGCCTTCGACAGGGCGCTGCGCGCAAGGTCGCAGGAGGTGTGGAAGCTGGCGGTACCGACCGGGTTGAACTGGAACGAACATTCGGCCGGATCGGCGACCACGTGCACCGGGGATTGCCGTTCCGCGGCCTCCAGCGCGGGATTCACGAAATGGGTGAGCGCCTTGTACATGGGAAAGAAGGTCAACACCGCGAGCAGGCAACCGCCGAGGAACAGCGGCTTGCGGCCGATGCGATCCGACAGGGTGCCGAACACGACGTACAGCGGCGCCGTGACGATGGTCGCGACGACGATGATGACGTTCGCCGTGGCGCCCGGGACCTTCAGCACCTGCGTCAGGAAGAACAGGCTGTAGAACTGCCCCGTGTACCAGACCACGGCCTGCCCCATCGCCAGACCGAAGAACGCGATCAGCACCAGCCTGAGATAGCGCCAGCGGCCGAACGCCTCGGACAACGGTGCCTTCGACGACCTCCCTTCCGCCTTCATCCTGAGGAATGCGGGCGATTCGCTCAGCTTGAGACGGATCCACACCGAAATCCCCAGCAGCACGATGGAGAACAGGAACGGAATGCGCCAGCCCCACAGCGCGAAGCTCTCCTCGCCGAGCAGCTTGCGCAGCCCGAGGATGATGCCGAGGGACAACAGCAGGCCGAGGGACGCCGTGACCTGGATCCACGATGTCCAGGCCCCGCGCTTGCCGTTCGGCGCATGCTCGGCCACATACGTGACGGCCCCGCCGTACTCGCCGCCGAGCGCGAGACCCTGCACCATGCGCACGCCCACGAAGATGATCGGCGCGAGCAGTCCGATCGATGCATATCCGGGCAGCAGGCCGATGACGAAGGTCGCGGCGCCCATCAGGATGATCGTCATCAGGAACGTATGCTTGCGGCCCACCACGTCGCCCAGACGACCGAACACGATCGCGCCGAGCGGACGCACGGCGAAGCCCGCGGCAAAGCTAAGCAGCGTGAAGATGAACGCGGCCTGCGGGTTCACGCCCGAGAAGATGTGGCGACTGATCTCGCTGGCCAGCGCGCCCACCAGGAAGAAGTCGTACCACTCGAACGCCGTGCCAAGCGACGACGCCACGATCACCAGCCGGTCGTCGCGGGTCATGGCGGGCGCCGGCGGGACACCCGCCGCCGCGCTCATGCGCACCCCCTGGACTGTGCCGGCGTCGTCGTGGTTGGTTGCCCGCACTCCTCCGACCGGTGCCTTGTCGCAACGCCGGCGTTGCAGTCTCCGTGATGGCCGGTTCGCACCGGATCGCGGCTCTCGCGAATGATTTCGTTCACGCTCTTCTCCCCAGGGTTCGTTCGACTGCGTGGCCCGTGGCACCGGGCACGAATGTTTCGCCGGGATCCATCCGCATGTGCGGGCTCCGATCGCGGTCGCCGCCAGTGATCATCGGTGCGCTGCGCCAGCGCCGCGGGGATACGGTCCACGGCGCGCGCCGCCACAGGATGTCGAGCAGGAACAATCCGAGTGCACCCGCGATCAGGTACGGCCAGAGCGGCCGCGGTGTCGGTTCGCCGTCGCCGTGCAGCGCGAAGATGTCCGCGGCCTTGGGTTCGTATGCGCCGCCGGTCAGTTCGCTCAGCGAGCGCAGCAAGGCCGTGTCCGGTGGCAGCGCACGATATTCGTCGGACCATCCGTAGCCGAGCGACCGGCTGCCCGCGTCCCGGACGTCTGCGCGCGTGAGGCCGCCGCCTTCGATCAGTTCGAACCGGTACGGCTGCGCATGGCCGACCTCGAGTGCCCGGTGCGCAGCGTAGTGTCCCGGTGCGACCTGCCGCAGCATCAGGGTGGTCGCCCGGCCGGACGGATCGACCAGGCGAATGGCGGGCGCGAGGCCGTTGCGGTACCCGTGCCCGCGATCGAGCGCGCGCAATTCGACCACGGCTTCACCGCCCGTCCGCGTCACGCGCAGCGTCAGGTTGCCGGCGTCCGGCCGCGGCATCGTAGCGCGCACGAGCTGCGCCCAGAAGCGCCCGTAGCCGTCCCAGCCGATCCATTCGCTGGACCAGCGATTCTTGACATCGGACAGGAAGGCCACGGTCTTGCCCAGGCCGAAGTGCGTCGTGACCAGCAACGGCCGATCCCCGGGGCCGGTCAGCAGGACTTCGGCGAAAGTCTTGGCACGCGCGACCACCAGGCCGCGCAGCGGCGGTCCGCTCGCGAAGTCGAGGCCCGCCAGGGCGGCCACGCGATGGCGCCGGGTCGGCCGGAACGATTCCTCGACCATCGACGCACCGAGCAGGCGCCGGGTTTCGGTCACGAACAGGCTCGGGATCTCCGCGTCGCTACGCGCGACGTAGCCACGGCCGCGTCCGAGGGCCGCGATGTCTCCCATCAGCGCGAGATCGGGCTTGTCGCCGATGGCCACGGTGGAGACGGTGATCCCGGCGCGGGCCAGGTTCGCGACCAGGGTCTCGATGGCCCCGGGATGGGCAACCGGCACGGCCGCCTCCGGCGGCGGCATCGCGATGCCGTCGCGGCGCATGGCTTCTTCCCGACCCCTCTGGATCAGCGCCTGGATCTGGGCGGCATTCGGCGCATCCGAGCCCGGCCCGGGCGGCTGCACCGTCACGCCGTCCGAGAGCAGGATGACGTGCCGGGTGGTCGCGGTCGACCCCGCGAGGAGACGCTGCGCTTCCACCAACGCAGGCAGGATGTTCGTCTGCCCGCGCGCCGTCATGCTTGCGATCAGGTCCTCGGCGCGTCGCTTGTTGCCGACCGCGACGAGCGGCACCACTTCGTGCGCCCGGGCGTCGAATGCGACCACGGCGAGCCGATGGCGCGCCTCGAGCAGATCCAGGGTCGACAACGCCGCGGTCTTCGCCTGTTCGAGCTTGCGGCCGCGCATGCTGTGCGAGCGATCGATCAGCAGCACGAGATCGAGTTCGCGCCGCTTGCGCTTGCCCTCGAAGCGTACCGGGAGCAGGCGCTCCAGTGCGCTGCCCGCATAGCCTGCCTCGCCATAGGTGCTCTCGCCCGCGGCGAAGATCAGGCCGCCACCCTGGTCGCGCACGAACACCTCGAGTGCCGCCTGCGACTTTGCGTCGATGGTCTGCACGTAGAGGTCGCTCAGGATCACGGCGTCGAAGCTGCCGAGCGACGACGCGCGTGCCGCGAAAGCTTCGGGCCCCGCGATGGCCACGTCGAGATGGTGCGCGCGCAATGCGTCGGCCAGATGGTGAGCACTTTCCGGGACGCCTTCGACGTACAACACCCGGGGCCGTGGCCCCACCTGGATGCTGTCGACCAGCGTGTCGTTGTCCTCGAACCGATCGCCTTGCGCGTGCACCGTGGCGGTCAGCGGCCGGAGGCCGGCGTCGGGCAGGGTCGCCTCGAACGCAACCTCGTTGACACCCGCGTGCAGGGTCACGGACTCCTCGCCCAGGCGCTGGCTGCCGCTCGTCAACCGGACCCGCGCGGCCATCGGGCCCAGAGCGTGCACATTCACCCGCAGCGTGAACGGATCCTGGGCACGCACGCCGGTCGGCACCACGATCGTCTCCACCCAGGCATCGCGCGCGCGCGCCACCGCGGCCGGCACGGCGTACACACGCACCCTGCCGCTTTGCAGGCGGGGCAGCATGCGCCATACGTCGCCATGGGTCTGGATGCCGTCGGAGATCAACACGAGACGCCGTTCCTCGCCCGGCCCGAAACCCGGTAGCGCCGCGCCGAGCGCCTGTTCGATGTCGGTCGCGTCCTGTGCGATCGTCTGCGCGCCACCCGGCCGGTCCGTGGACGACACCGCGACGGCGGCCACATCTTCGAGCGATGCCAGCAGGCGCGCGCGCTCCGCGAACACGAGATAGCGCGCCTGCGCCGGCTTGAAGTGCGCGTTGGTCGCGCGGATCCATGCGAGCGAACGGTCCAGGAATTCGGGCGCGACGCTGCGCGAAATGTCGAGCGCGTACACCACGGATACCGCCCGGCTGCGTTCGGGCACGCGCGGCTGCGCGATGGCGACGACCAACAGGGCGACGGTGGCACTTCTCAGCAACGCCGCGCCGACGAGCCGGCGCGGCGTGAGGCCGTGGCGCCCGCGATGGGCGAACAGCCAGATCACGGGCAGTAGCGCGAGGAGCCAGAGTGCCTGCGGATGCGCGAACGTCACCCGGCCGCCTCAACGCGTGATCCGGCGCGTGTACGCCGCCCAGTCGAACACGAGCAGGCCGAGGCACGCCAGTACGATGACGACCCACCGCTCGAACGGCAGCGCGACGCCTGGAACGGGAATGCCGTCGGTTGCCGTCAGCCGGCTGCGATTGATGTCGGCCTGCAGCGGATCGAGCACGCCGGCAGCCACCTGCAGGCGTGTGTGCGCGCCCCGCACGGTGTAGATGTCCGGGCGCTCGGCGTCGAACAGCGTTGCGCCGGGAACGTTCCGGCTTTCGATGCGCCGGCCGTGACCGTCACGCACTTCGCCGTTGGCGAGTGCAACGCGGATCGTCCCCAGGGGCTCGCTCGCCGCTGCGTCCGTCCCGGTCAGCCGCGCGAGCGCGTTGCCGAGGAACACCGTGAACGCCGGCTGCAACGGAAGATCGGTGTCACCCGGCAGGAAGGCGACGGCCGTCCATGGAAATTCCGTTCGGCCGCTTAGGATCAACGCACCAGCGCCTGCGCGCACGACGGCTTCCACGGTGTCGGGCCAGTGCGTCCACGGCGACGCGCGCCCGATAGTCAGCGTGTCCCAGGCGATACCCGACGCGAGCGGGTTCGCGCGGTCCCAGGAGTCGATCGTCGCCGGACCCTGGACGCGCCCCGCCGTCGGCAACCAGCCGGTCGCGGACGGTCGGAACAGGAGTGCGCCGGCGCCCGGCGGCTGCTCCGGCGCGAACCCGTCGAACACGTACGCATCGATGCCGGACTCCGGCCGGTATCGGGCCGGATCGACGATCTCGACGCGCACGCCGGGCAGGGCCGCGAGCGCATCGGCGAGCGCGGCATTGCCGCGCGTGACCAGCCTGATCCGCTGCGTGCGGTGCGGCGCGACGAGGGTGTAGGCGATGTCGTCGTTGGCGAGCGCATCGCCGGCCGTGATCGCCGCCGCCGCGAGCACGCCCCCGGGAAAGTCCGACACATCGAAGGTCGCATCGACGCGTTCGCCGGCGGCCAGCCGCAGATCCTGCACCAGCACGAAGCGCTCTCCGCCACGCAGGGTGAGCCGGACCGACTTCTCGCCGGGCGACGCATTGAGCACCTGCACGAACGCTTCGACCTTCAGGGGATCTGCCGCCAGCGGGCGCGCGACCAGCCTGATCACCGCGACGTTGTCGGCCGGTTCGAACACCGAATGCACGATCGCGCCGGGCGGCAGCGGGTACGGCGTCACGCCGTCGCTGATGAAATGCACTTCGAGGTCGGTGATCTCGGGCAGCGGTGGCGGCGGCCCGGCGCCGGCTGCGGTGAGCGCGAGGCGATCCAGCGACGCGAGCGCTGCCGCCGGCGCCTCGAAGCGCGCCGCCACGGTCCGGCCCGCGCCGTCCATCACCATGACCAGCCCGGGTGCGCTGCGGATCACGCTGCGCGCTCGCGCGAGCGCGTGCAGCCAGCGCGTCTTGCCATCAAGCGTGCGCGTCGCCATCGAGGAACCGTTGTCCACGATGACGACCGCGCGCCGGCTGCCGTCGCCGACGCCCTGCACCTCGGGGCGGATCAGCGTCACGGCGAGCAGCGCGCCGGTCGAGACCGACAGCAGGAGCGCCAACCACCAGCGCCACGAAGACCGTCGTGCACCAGTCCGCCTGAGCGCAACTTCCCAGAGTGCGAGCGACGCGACTACGTGAGTGGACGGTCGCGGCTTCAACCGGTGCAAGGCGACGATCGCTGCGACCACCAGCCCCAGGAACAGCAGTCCCAGCGACGAAGAGGCGAGCAGTGCGGGCACCGGTCGACCGCTTTCTCAGCGCGCGGCGGCGCGAGCCGCTTCCGCTTCACGCCGATGCCGCGCGAGCGTGTAGCGTTTCACCGCATCCCGGAATTCGAGCGGTGAGCGTTGCGTGTCGACCGCGCGTTCCGCTGACGCTGCCACGGCATCAGGCACGGACACGAATCCCGCGCCCACCGCCTGCGCGCGCGTCGCGGCATACAACGATTCCTCGGTGCCGGCCGCATCGTCCGGATCGTCGGCCGCATCGGGTTCGCCCGGCGTCACCTTGACCGCGCGCAGTTGCGCCGCAAGGCGTTCCGTCTTGCGCCCGAGGACGGCATCGTCGTCCGGTGCCGGCACGGCGTCGCCCACCGGCTGGTCGCCTTCGCCGGCGCCCGCGGTGCTCTCGCCGATCCGGCGTCCCATGGCGCCGCCGCCGACGCTCGCGCGCCCGCCACCCTGGGTCACGTCGGCCTCGCCGTGCACCGCATCCCGCCCGCCCGTGCCGGAGCGGGACAGCGCGCGCAGCGCGGTGTTGAGCGCTTCCTCGCCGGGGCTCTGCTGCCTCGGCGCACTGCGTTGGGCGTCTTCCTGGTCGGCGCGCAGTTCGCGATCGAGCCGAGCCGTGGGCCGCTCGCTCTCCGTGGCGGCCGAGGCCCGGGCGGCAGCCGGCGATTCCTCGTTTTTCAGCATCTGAGTGAGCCGCGCGAGGATGTCCTGGGCGAGCGCATCCGACATCTGTTCGCCCGGCGCTCCGGTGCCGGCGCCTGCCGGCGCGTCGACGTCGACGTCCTTGCGAGCTTCGCGCAACGCGCGTGCCGCCGCCCGGGCGTCGCGCGCCGCGATCGCCTGCGCCAGTGACTGGCCTTCGGGTCGACGGGCCAATTCGCCTGTCAATGTTTCGAGCTGCTTCCAGAGCGCGGCCAGCGCGCGCGGCTGGTCGTCCTCAACCGCCGATGCCAGCGCACCGGCGCGATCGGACACGTTCGCGGCATCGCCGGACGCGCGCGTGGTTGCGCGGGTGGGCGCAGCCGCCCCCCCCGGCAGCGGCCCACTCCCAGGGGGCAGCGACCACGCCGCAACCCCGACAATCAACGCGACCAGCGCGGTGCAGACCGCGCCACGTGGCACGTGCAACGGGAACAACGGGTCGACGTCGAGACGGCCCGCGCTCCGCGCGGCCCGCTCCACATGCAGCTCGACAAAGGGATTGCGAACCGCTGCCGCGGTCGCGAACCAGTGCGCGCTGATCAGTTCGTCGTGCAGTCCCGCCTTCGCATCGGCCGCTGCCGCCACCTGCGCCAGGTCCGGTCCGCGCCATCGCCGCGCGACGATGCCGACGACGATCGCGAGCGCAGCGAGCAACAGCAACGGCCGCGCCGCGACGATCACCGCCGGCGCAGGCGCCGTCCGGACGAGCGCGGCGTGGCACGCGACGAGTGCAAGCATTGCCGCCACGCCCCACGCGCCGTCGTGCAACCAGTGCTGCCGGCCCGCGCGCGCAGCCGCCCGGCCGAGCCATTCGAACAGGATCTCGCGCGCGGGCATGGCTGCTCAGCCCGCCGTCCGCGCCGCCGGCGCGACAGCCGACCACGGCACACACGCCGCCTCGGGCGCGGAACCAGACCGTATCATTGCGCCCTCGCGCACCATCGCACCGGAGTTGGAATGAACAGTTTCGCCGCTCTCGCAGCCGTGGCGGCGCGCGCAATCGTCGCCGCGACCGTGCTGTTCGTAGCGGCCACGGACGTCGACGCCGCCGACCGCCCCAACATCGTCTACCTCCTTGCCGACGATCTCGGCGGGCATGACGTCGGCTTCCGCGGCGGCGTCCTGCGCACGCCGCATCTCGACGCGCTCGCCGCAGGCGGCGCGATCCTGAATGCCTTCTACGTGCAGCCGTATTCCAGTCAGACCCAGGCCGCCTTGCTCACCGGCCGCTACCCGATGCGCTATGGCCTGCAGAGCCTGTCGCTCACGCGCGCCAGCGGCTACGGTCTCCCCGCCGAGGAACGTACCCTGGCGCAGTCGCTGAAGCGCAGCGGCTACCGCACCGCCTTCGTCGGCGAATGGCTGCTGGGACACGCGCAGCCGGACTACTGGCCCACCCGGCGCGGCTTCGACACCTTCTACGGATCGCTCTCCGGCACCGCGGAGTCGGTGCTCCGCAAGGGCGCCAGGGGCGACTGGCGTCGTGGCGAGCGGGCCGTGAACGACACCGGCTACGTCACCGAACTGCTGGCGCGCGAAGCAGTGGCACTGATCCAGCGCCACGACGCTTCTGTGCCGCTGTTCCTGGTCGTCGCCTTCAACGCGCCGGCGCGCTATGCGGACGAGCCGCAGGCCGCGCTCGATGCATACCGCGACATCGCCGACGACACGCGCCGCCACTATGCGGCCGCCGTCACCGGCATGGATGCCGCGATCGGCTCGATCGTCCGTGCGCTCGAACAGCGCAATCTGCTGGGCAACAGCGTGCTCGTCTTCCACAGCGACAACGGCGGGGCAGTCCCGATGCGCTTCGCCACCGGCGACGACGACGTTCGCAATCCCGCCGCCGACAACGGCGTGTTCCGCGAAGGCAAGGGCAGTCTCTACGAAGGCGGCGTGCGCGTCGCCGCGCTGGTGCACTGGCCGGGACGGATCGCGCCGAACACGGTCGTCACCGACAGCGTCCACGTCACGGACCTGCATGCGACACTGCTCGGGCTGGCGGGTGCCGTGGCCGATCCCGCGCATCCGCTCGACGGCCTGGACGTGTGGTCCGTGATCGCCCAGGGACAGCGCACGCCGCGCAAGGAGCTGCTGCTCAACGTCGACGATTTTCATGGCGCCATCCGGGTCGGGGAGTGGAAGCTCATCGCGCATGCGGCGCTGCCGGCGAGGATCGAACTCTTCGACATCGCCAACGACCCCCAGGAAGCGGAGAACCAGGCGGCGGCCTATCCGGACCGCGTGCAGGATCTCCTCGGGCGTCTCAACGCGCATGCCTACGATATGGCCCCCTCGCTGTATCTCGACGCCCTCGCGCCCGCCGCGAGTCCGGCGCTGTGGCGGGCGAATCCGCCCCGGCGATACTGAAGCCGGCTCGCGGGATCATTTCGCGGCATCGAAGGTTTGCAGTTGCTCGCGGGCACTGTCGAGCAGGGGCTGCATGCGCACGCCGCCTTGTTCGAGCGCACTCGTTGCGGCGTCCGTCACGGCACGGGCAGCCTGCTGCCAGCGTTCCCGCTCTTCGGGCGTGGCGACCCGGATGGCATCGCCGCGCGCGGCGGCAGCCTTGCGGGACTCCGCTGCATCCTCGGCCAGGACCCTGCCCAGCCATGCCGCCGTCTCGATGCCGCTGTTGGCATCGATCACCGCCCTGAGATCGTCGGCGAGCGCGCGGTAGCTGGCGGGATTCATGGCGAACACGAACACGGACGAGGTCAACCCGGCGGCGTCCGGTCCGAACTCGACGTGGGCATGGGCAGCGCGGGCGATGCCGAGCCCGTTGGCCCGCGCCCAGGGCAGCAAGGCGCCGTCCACCGAGCCCTCGCTCATGGCGGAAGCCACCTGCGTCAACGGCATCTCGACCGGCGTGGCGCCCAGCGCCACGAGCAAAGCGCCATCGATCGGCGCATCCGCGACCACGCGCCGACCCTTCACATCGGCAGGAGGCGTTGCGTGCGCCGACCCCCAATGCAACTGCGCGCCATCGCCGACGTGCACGGCGAGCAGGCGCACGCCGTCGAAATCGCGCTCGGCGATGTCGTTGACGCGCACGTACTCGGACACAGCCCGGCTCGCCCCTTCGGCGCGCCGCACCAGGAACGGATAGTCGAACAGGGACAGTCGCGGAAAGTTGTCGCGCGTCGCGACGACCCGTGTCCACGCCAGGTCGGCGCCGCCATCGCGCACCTGCTCGTACAGTGCCTGCGCGGTAGCGCCGAGGGTCGAGGCGGGATGCAGATGGAAGCGGATGCGGCCCCCGGATTCCTGTTCGACTTTCGCGATCCAGGGCATGAGGAACTCGCGCTGGAAGAACGAATCCGCCGCCAGCGCGTGATGGACGTCGAGCGACACGCCGTGCGCGGCGACCGGGCGCGGCGGCAGCAGCGCCAGGGCGATCCAGAGTGCCACCCGCCAGTGGCGCGGAAGGAGCAGGCGCATCGCGGCTATTCCTCGCTCTGCACGGTCTCGAGGAACGTGTAGATCTTCCAGAAGATCTCGTCGCGCAGGACGCCCTTCCACACCGGCATGCCCTTGTCGAGCCGGCCATTGTTGACGGTCGTGTAGAACGTGGCGATGGCGTCATCGCCGTAGCGGATGCGCAGGCGCCGCAGGTCGCGCACGCGCTCGCCCTGCTCCGCGTAGGGACCGTGGCAATGCGAGCAGTACTGGTTGAACAGGCTGGCGCCTTCCTTGGCGATCTCCGCGTCGCCCGAATACGGATTGACCGGACGAGTCACGGCCTCCTCGGATCCGGCGCGCGCGGACACGAGGACCAGCGCCAACAGCATGGCAATGCGCCCGAACCGGGCGGCTCCGGACTTCACCTGCACGACATCCTCCCCACGTTCTGCCGATGGGATCGATCGGGTGCGGCGGTGCGATGTCACTGCGCCGTGCCTCGATCGATGCGCGGTTTCAAAAAAAAGGCGGGGCTGCGCGCGCCCCGCCTCATCCTATTCAGATCGAATCAAACCACCCGGTCGCGCTAGAGCGCGAACACCATCAGGATGCCACCTTCCGGGCTGACATCCATCATCTTCTGGCCGATCTTGCCGAAGAACGAGGGCGGTCCCTTCAGGCGACCCGCGACCACGGCGATGTACTGCTTGCCGTCGATCGAATAGGTGACGGCGCTCTGCGTGATGCCGGTGCCGACACGGAACTGCCACAGCACCTCTCCGGTCTTCGCGTCCACCGCCTTGAGAATGCCTTCCAGGTTGCCGTAGAAGACCAGCCCGCCCGCGGTCGTCATCGCGCCGCTGGCCCACATGTTCTGTTCCGGAATGCCCCAGACCTTCTTCTTCGCGACCGGATCCCACGCAATGAATTCGGCGAGATTGGAGCCGGTGGCCCCGCCCATCGCGAGATTGAATTCCGACGCCAGGTAGAACTTGCCGGGCGTGTATTCCTCCTCGCGGTTGGCGATGTCCATGCACATGTTGAACGTCGGGATGTACACGAGGCCCGTCTGCTGGCTGTACGACATGGGCGACCAGTTCTTGCCGCCGATGAGGTTCGGGCACACGTTGCGCGCCCACTTGCCGAGCTGGGGTCGCTTCTCGTTGTTGGCTGCCTCCACCGGCCGCCCGGTGTCGAGGTCCACGTGCGTCGCCCAGTTGA
This sequence comes from Burkholderiales bacterium, assembly GCA_038324085.1. Lineage (GTDB taxonomy): Bacteria > Pseudomonadota > Gammaproteobacteria > Burkholderiales. The sequence goes on along the minus strand of JBBQHP010000014.1, from coordinate 27,970 downwards.
CCGTCACGAACGGGTCGGCCGCGACGACCTTGCCGGTGTCACGATTGAGCACGTAGAAGAAGCCGTTGCGATCCGCGTGCATCAGAGCGGGAATCTTCTTGCCGTCCATGGTCAGGTCGGTCAGGACGCCCTCGTTGATGCCATCGAAATCCCACGCATCGTGCGGCGTGTACTGGTAGCCCCACGCGATCTTGCCCGTGTCGGCGTCGAACGCGAGCTGCGATGCGGACCAGAGGTTCGGATACTGCGACACGTCGCTCGAATCCGAGCCGCGCGTCTGCGCACCCCAAGGTCCCGCGTTGCTGGTCGACCAGAAGATGAGGTTGCGCTTCGCATCGTAGGAACCCACACCCCACGTGGACGCCGCGCCGGTCTTCCAGGACTCCCCCTTCCAGGTCTCGTTGCCCGGCTCGCCTTCGCCCGGAATGGTGTACGTCTTCCACACCTGCTCGCCGGTCGATTGCTTGTAGGCAGCGACGAAACCGCGGACGCCGTACTCGCCGCCGGCCATCCCGGTGATCACGAGATCCTTGACGATGAGCGGCGCGGAAGTGATCGCGTAACCCTTCTTGTAGTCCTGGACGGTCACGGTCCAGAGTCGCTTGCCGGTGTTGGCATCGAGCGCTTCGAGCTTCGCATCGAGGCGGCCGTAGAACACCTTTCCGTTCGCAACTGCGACACCGCGGTTGTCCAGACCGCAGCAGACCGTGGACATGTAGTCCGACGGCAGCTCGGGCTGGTAGGCCCATTTGCGCGCGCCGGTCTTCGCGTCCAGCGCGAAGACATAGCGCGGCCCGGTCGAACTGGTGACATACATCGTGTCACCGACCACGATCGGCGTCGATTCCTGGCTCTCCAGCGTGCCCATGGAATGCACCCATGCTACTTTCAGGTCCTTCACGTTGCCCGTGTTGACCTGATCGAGCGAGCTGAAGCGCGTATTCGCCTGATCGGCACCGTAATGCAACCACTCGTTGCCGGCCTGGGCCAGCGCTGCGCCGGCGGCTGTCGTCATCACCGCGACGGCAAACCCGCCCAGCAGTCCTTTCCGGATCATGTTCATGTTTCACCACCTCCCGATTCGTTGTGTTGTACGAACGAACTCACCACGCCCGCCGTGACGACTCGACCTTTTCCGCTGGTCGTCTCGGGCGGCCTGGATACGAATGCCCTGGTACCTATCCCCGCTTTCCCGGCGATCTCCGGCGCCCGACCCGGGCAGGCCACCCTTGCTGCCCTGGTCCGACCCCGTCGAAAGCATCACCGCAATCATCCGCACCGTCGTATGCGGCCCCTGTCTTTCCGGCTCGCCGCATCGCGGTTGTCTTGATAATACAAATTTGCATACAATTTAACGAATGGAAAACGACTTGTCTACGCCTCCCGATCGACGCCCGGCGCAACCGTCGACAGGCAAGAAGACCGGTGCGAAGCGCGCACCGCAGACCGCCCGTTACGAGTGGGTGATGAGCCGCATCCGGGACAAGATCTACACCTACGAACTGAGCCCGGGAGACTGGATCGACGAACAACGCCTCGCCGAGGAGTTCGGCGTCAGTCGCACGCCGCTGCGCGAAGGCCTCAAGCTCCTGGCGGCCGAAGGCCTCGTCACCGTCAAGCCGCGCCGCGGCTCGTACGTGACCAAGCTGACCGACGAGGACGTGGACCAGATCTTCGAGTTGATGGCGCGTCTCGAAGGCTGGTGCGCCTTCGAGGCGGCCAAACGCCTCGACGACGCCGGCATGGCGGTGCTCGAACGGATGCACGCCACACTCGAGATCCATGCCGCGGCCCATGACGCCGGCCGCTACCACGAGAACAACGTCGAATTCCACGCGGCAATCCAGCAATTGTCGGGTAACCGCTGGTTGGCGAACGTGGTCGCCGACCTGCGGATCGTGATGCGTCTCGCGCGCGTGCAGACGCTGCGCTATCCCGGCCGCTTCGAGACCTCCATCGACGAACACCGCGACCTCATGGCCGCGCTCCGCGCGCGCGACCCGGATGCTGCCGAAGCAACCATGCGCCGGCACCTCCTGAACCAGCTCGACGTGCTGCACCGGCTCGGCGGTGGCGCGTGATGGGGAGGTCCGCGCCTTGACCATCGCTCTGTCCGACGGCGTCCGGCTCCACGTCGAGGATTCCGGCAGCGGCATTCCGGTCGTGTTCGTGCACGAGCTCGCGGGCGACTACCGTTGCTGGGAACAGCAGGTGCGCGCGCTCGGTCGCCGCCATCGCTGCGTCACGTTCAATGCGCGCGGCTACCCGCCGTCGGAAGTCCCGGACGCGGAGGCCGTCTACAATCAGCGCCAGGCCGTGGAGGACATCGCCAATGTCATGCGCGATCGCGGCATCGAACGCGCGCACATCGTCGGTCTGTCCATGGGCGGCTACGCGACGCTCAATTTCGGACTCACCTATCCCGGCATGGCGCGCTCGCTGGTGGTGGCCGGCGCCGGTCACGGTTCCGATCCCGACAAGCGCGCGGCCTTCATGGCCGACTGTGCCGATCTCGCCGATCGCATCCTGCGCCTCGGCATGGCCGAAGGCATCCAGCACTACGCCAACAGCGCCGTGCGGCGCCGCTTCCGCGAGAAGGATCCGCGCGGCTTCGACGAATTCAACGGCTATTTCGCGGAACATTCGCCGCTCGGCACCGCGCTCACGATCCGTGGCTGCCAGATGCGCCGGCCGACCGTCTACGAACTCGGCCCCGCGCTCGCGCAGATGCGCCTTCCCGTGCTGGTCATCGCGGGCGACGATGACGTCCCCTGTCTCGAGCCGGCCTTCTTTCTCAAACGCACCATTCCCGATTCACAGCTGTGGGTCGTCCCGCGGACGAGCCATCCGATCAACCTCGAAGAGCCCGAGGCCTTCAACCGGGCCCTGCTCGATTTCTTCGCCGGCGTGGACAACCGCGCCGCATCGCCATGAACCTCGAACTGAACGGCAAGAGAGTCCTCATCACCGGCGCATCGCGCGGCATCGGCTTCGCGTGCGCGCAAGGCTTCGTCCAGGAAGGCTGCCACGTCACCCTGGTCGCCAGCTCGGACTCGAACCTCGCAACCGCGCTCGGCCAGCTGCGCAGCCACGACGGCGCCCAGGTCGAAGCGCATCGCGCGGACCTGTCCGATGCGGAGCAACTGAAAGCCCTGGGCCCGCTCGTGTCGAACGTGGACATCCTCGTGAACAACGCGGGCGCGATCCCCGGTGGCGGGCTCGAACAGGTGGACGCGCAACGCTGGCGCGATGCGTGGGATCTCAAGGTTTTCGGCTACGTGGATCTCGCGCGCATGGCGCTCGCGCCGATGATGAGTCGCGGCAGCGGCGTCATCGTGAACGTGATCGGCTCGGCCGGTGCCGCCCCGCGTCACGACTACGTCTGCGGCTCGACCGCGAATGCCGGCCTGATCGCCTTCACCAAGGCAGTGGGCGGCTACAGCACCCAGCGCGGCGTGCGTGTGCTGGGCGTGAATCCTGGTCCCACGGAAACCGATCGGCTGGTGCGGCTCTACAAGAGTCGCGCGCAGGCGAGCCTCGGCGACGAGGCGCGCTGGCCCGAACTGCTCGCCGACCTGCCCTTCGGGCGCCCGGCGCATGCAGCGGAGATGGCGGACATCGTCGTCTACCTCGCCTCGGCACGCGCGTCGTATCTGAGCGGCCTGGTCGTCGACGCCGACGGCGGCGCGATGTACCGCTAGCGCCGGCGCCGCGATGTTCGCCGATCTGCCGTTGCAGGAGCAGCTCGAGGCCTGGCTCGGTCCCGATGCGTGCCGGCCGGTCGAACCCCGGACCACCGGCGACGTGCTCGTCCTCGAAGCGAAACTGGACCACCACGCCTTCGTCGCCGTCGCCTTCGACTACACGCGCCAGCATGGCTCCATCGGCCCGCGGGAGGCGACGCAGCTGGCGCTGGCCCTGGACCGCGCCACGACGGCCCGCATGCCGCTCGTGTTTCTGATGAACACGAGCGGCATGCGAGTCACCGAGGGCATGGAAACGGTTGTCGCGTTGCGCCGGTTGTTGCGTGCGCTCCTCGACGCGAAGCTCTCGGGCCAGCGCATGTTCGCGACCGTCACGCGGTACGCTTTCGGCGGCGCCAGCATCATCGCTTCGCTGTGCGATCGGAGGACGATGCACGCCGACGCGTTGCTCGGCATGTCGGGGCCGAAACTGATCGAGAATATCGCGGGCTCGGCAGCGTTGCGGGCGGCCGACCGCAATGCCGTCCGTGCGCTGCTCGGCGGCGCGGCACGTGCAGCCGTCACGCCGACGACCACGCTGTGCGAGGACCTACCCCGGATCTACCGCGACGCGCTGTCCGCGTGGCTGGTCGCGCCACCGGCGGCAGCCGGACCGGACGAGGCGATCGCCGCCCAGGCACGCCTGCTGCGCGCACGGCTCGGCGATCGCGCCCTCCCCCCCTCGCAACGGGTTGCGCCTGATGCCCTCGACGCGACCACGGTTCGCGTGCTCGCGTATTGGCTGGGCGATGACGCGGTAGTGGCGCGTTCGGGCGCATTTCTGTCCGCGCGTGCTTCCGGCGACGACACCGCGATCGCGTTCGGCCTCGTCGGTGGCGCGGTGGCGACGGCGCCGCTGGCCTGCGCGCTGGCGGACGGACTCCTCTGCGCGGCGCAGGGGCGTTCACCGCTGCGCATCGCGATCCTGGCGGACGTCGAGAACCACTCCGCCGACCCGGCCGACGAGGCCGTCGTGCTGAGCGAGTACCTCGCGCATCTGGCGTTGACCCTGCGGTGGGTGCATCGGCGCGGCCACGAGGTGCACGTCATCGTGACCGGCGTGGCGGGCGGCGGCATCTTCGCGGCGCTGGCCGCCGGCGCCACGCGCGTCAGCATGCTGCCGCACGCGCGCATCCAGGTGCTCTCCCCCGCGGCGCTCGCGGCGCTCGACAAGCGCGCGGATGGCGCGACCGAAACGCTGGCGGCCGCACTCGCCGCCGGTGCGGTCGACAGCGCCTTCACCCCTGCGCAAGCGCATGTCTGACTCCGCCAACTTCTACGAACTGGCCGTCGTACCGTGGCTCACCGGACCGGACGAACCGATGCTCGAAACCGAGGATGGCCGCGTTTCGTCCTACGGCGAGATGGATCGACTGTCGGCGCGCTTCGCATCGCTGCTGCGCCGCTGCGGTTGCGAACCGGGAAGCTGGGTTGCCGTCTGCACGGAGAAGTCGCGCGAGGCGCTCGCACTGTACCTGGCCTGCATACGGGGCGGGTTCGTCTATCTGCCGCTTAATACGGCCTACCGCCCCGCGGAACTCGGCTACTTCCTGAACGACGCGAAGCCGCGCGTGCTGGTCTGTTCGCAGGCGCTCGCAGCGACACTTCGGGAACAGACGCGCGCGTCCGGTGTGAGCCACCTGTTCACGCTGGAAGAATCCGGCCAGGGCACGCTGACCGACGCCGCCGCCGCGATGGTCGGCACCTTCGCGCCGGTGCACCGGTCGCCGGACGACATCGCCGCAGTCCTGTACACGTCGGGCACCACGGGGCGCCCGAAAGGTGCGACGATCAGTTGCCGCGCGGTCGCCTACGCCGCTCGGACGCTGGGTACGCTGTGGGGCTTCACGCGCGAGGACGTGCTGCTGCACGTCCTGCCCATTTTCCATGGCCACGGGCTGTTCGTCGCGTGCAACGTCGCGCTCGCCGCCGGCGCACGCATGATCTTCCAGCCGAAGTTCCACCTCGATTCGGTGCTGCAGGCGCTGCCGCGCTCGACCGTGCTGATGGGCGTGCCGACGTTCTATCACCGCATGCTCGCCGATCCCCGGTTCACGCGCGCGACCTGCGCACACCTGCGCCTCGCGACCTGCGGCTCCGCCCCCCTGCCGCCGGAGGAGCAGCGGTCGTTCGCGCAGGACTGCGGGCTCGACGTCGTCCAGCGCTACGGGACGACGGAAACGATGATCATCACGTCCAATCCGCTGCACGGCGCACGCAAGCCCGGCTCCGTCGGCAAAGCGTTGCCGGGAGTGGATCTGCTGATCGCGGACACGCACGACCAGGCACTGCCCGACGGCGAGATCGGCATGATCCAGGTACGCGGGCCCGGGCTGTTCTCGGGCTATTGGGGCATGCCCGGAAAAACCGCGGAGGACTTCACCGCCGACGGGTTCTTCCGCACCGGCGATCTCGGGGCGCGCTCGGCCGACGGCTACCTCGAGATCACCGGGCGCGCCAAGGACCTGATCATCTCGGGCGGCTACAACGTGTATCCCGCTGAAGTCGAAACCGTGCTGAACGCCACGCCGGGTGTCGCCGAGTCGGCCGTCATCGGCGTACCGCATGCCGATTTCGGCGAGGCGGTGACCGCGGTGGTGATTCGCAGGGACGGCCATGCACCGGTCGCTGCGGATCATCTGATCGCACTCGCGAAGAGCCAGCTCGCGAACTACAAGGTGCCGAAGTTCGTGGTGTTCGTCGACGACTTTCCGCGCAATGCGCTCGGCAAGATCCAGAAGAACCTGCTCCGTGAAACCTACAAGGCGCTGAGCGAAGGCGGACGCTGAAGGTCGCCGGCGACTCGACCGTCGCGAATCACCCCGGGACGAGGCCCGGCGTCCCGGTGCTTGTTCCGGCCCAGGCTCACTGAGCCCATTCTTGCGACCCGAATCCACACGCACGGGCGTCCTCGTCGCGCTCACGCGACAGCCCACCGGACAGCGTCCGGTGGGCCGCGAATCCGCGATGCCGGGGCACCATGGTGCTGCGCCGTCGAGCGCGAGGCGGCGCACTCTGGCGAGCCCGCGGCGGACCGGGTCGGCTCTTTGCGCCACCGATGAGCGCAACGCTTGTCCACTTCGGGAGACAGCCGGATCAGCGCATGCGCCGGCGCGCACGCTCGCACGAGGATCGTCGAGTCGCTCGCAAGTAATTGATTGTCATACCGGGAGAGCGACCCGCCCGTCACGAATTCCGCATGTTGCAACGATGACACGTCGCTGCATGCCAACAGAATAGCGTGCGCGCGGACCACCCCGCAGTCGCGATCGACGAGCCTTCTCCGCTATGACAGGCGACGGATCGTGACGCGGTGGCACGGCATCTGCTGAAGGCGGTTCCCGTGACCCGGCGAGCGATCCCGTGCTCCCGATGATCACCGCGCCACGGCGACTGCCATCGCACGATTGCACGCCGGCATTGCGGCCTCCGACGCGATCCGGTTGTACGGCTCTTGTACCCGAGCGCGCCGGCCGACGCGCTGCACGAACAATCCACGGCCACACTGGGAGACCTGAACATGATGAGAAATGCTCTGGGCGGCGACGCCGGTTCGATGCACCGGATGACACGGGGCCTGCGACGCGATACGCGCAGCGGACTGATCGCGTGTTCGCTGGTGACGGCGCTGGTGGCCGCGACCGCGACTACGCAGGCGTGTGCCGCCGCTGCGGAATGGACCACGCCGGCGGGTTCGCCCGAAGGCACGAGATTCAGCGAACTCACGCAGATCACCCAGGCCAACGTGAGCACGCTGATGGAAGAGCCGTCGATCCCCACGGGTGCGCGCGCGGGTCACCAGGGCCAGCCTCTGGTGGTCGGGCACACGATGTATGTCGTCACCCCATTTCCGAACAAGCTGATCGCACTGGACCTGGATTTTCCCGGACGCGTGCGCTGGACGTTCGATCCGCACCCGAACCGATACGCGCGCGGGGTCGCGTGCTGCGACGTCGTGAACCGCGGCGCGGTGTATGCGAACGGCAAGATCATCTACAACGTCCTCGATGACACCACCGTGGCCGTGGATGCGCTCAGCGGCAGGCTGGTGTGGCGGGCCGTGCTGGGCAACCCGGCGACCGGCGAGACGCTCACCGGTGCGCCGATCGTGGTCAAGGACAAGGTCATCGTCGGCAACGCCGGCGGTGAACTCGGCATTCGCGGCTGGGTCCAGGCGCTCGACCTCAACACCGGCCGGCCGCTGTGGAAGGCCTACAACACCGGCCCGGACGCCGACGTGCTGATCGGTCGTGGCTTCCGTCCCTTCTATGCGAAGGACCGCGGCACCGACCTCGGCGCGAGCACCTGGCCCGGAACGCTCTGGCAGCAGGGCGGCAGCACTTCATGGGCCTGGTTCACCTACGACCCCGAGCTGAACCTCCTCTACTACGGCACCGGCAATCCCGGCGTATGGAATCCGGACATGCGCATCGGCGACAACAAATGGGGTTCCAGCATCTTCGCCCGCAACCCGGACACCGGCGAGGCGGTGTGGGCCTACCAGTTCACGCCGCACGACGGTTGGGACTACGACTCGGTCAACGAGAGCGTGGTCGCGACGCTCGACATCGGCGGCACCAAGCGCAAGGTGGTCGTGCATTTCGACAAGAACGGCTTCGCCTACGCCCTCGATGCCGCCACCGGCGAAGTGCTGGTGGCCGAGAAGTTCGGTCACGTGACCTGGGCCGAGAGCATCGACCGCGCGACCGGCATGCCGCTGATGGTGCCGGACAAGCAACCGCACGAAGGCGTCATCACGAAGAACGTCTGTCCCTCTCCCCTGGGTGCGAAGGACTTCGAGCCCGTTGCCTACTCGCCGCTGACGCACCTGTTCTATGTCCTTGGCATCAATTTCTGCGACGACCTCGAAGCGCTCAAGGCCGTGTACATCGGCGGTACGCCGTTCATCGGCGCGTCACTCAGCTTCGCTCCCGGCCCTGGCGGATTTCTCGGCGAACTGATTGCGTGGAACGCTGCCACCGGAAAACGCGCCTGGAGCATCCAGGAACCGCTGCCGCTCTACGGCGGGGTGCTCGCCACCGCCGGTAACGTAGTGTTCTACGGCACGCTCGACAAGTGGTTCAAGGCCGTCGACGCCACCACCGGAAAGGTGCTGTTCCAGAAGCAGCTCGAGTGCGGCATCATCGGCAACCCGATCAGCTACCTCGCACCGGACGGCAAGCAGCGCGTGGCGGTTTACACCGGCATCGGCTGGTTGCCCGGCGGCTTCGCCGGCGGTGCCTGCCCGGCCGGCGGGGGCGATGACGATGGTCCCCGAGTACGCGCCGGCGGGCCCACGAGTGGCGCGCTCCACGTGTTCCGGCTGCCTTGAGCGACGGGCGCATTCGACCATGCAATGCGCGCATTTCACCGCACGAACGCGTCGGGTGTTCAGGTGTGCGGCGATCGTCGCGGGTTGCGCCCTCGGCGCCTCCGGCGGGGCGGCGCTCGCATCGGCGCCGGCACAGCGGGTAATCGTGGCCTGCGCGGATTCGGGCAACCTGCCGTTTTCCAATGACCGGCTCGAAGGCTTCGAGAACCGGATCGCGGCGCTCATCGCGCACGAACTCGATGCCTCCCTGCGCTACCGCTGGAACGTGAGCTGGAGCGGCGCGTCCGTACGCGACCTGCGCAAGGGACACTGCGACCTTCTCCTGGAGGTACCGGCCACGCTGCAGGGGGTCTCGACGACCCGTCCCTACTTCGCTTCCACCTACGTCTTCGTCACCGCCCGCGGCCGCGAACCCGCTATCCACAGCTTCGACGATCCGGTGCTGCGCACGCTCAGGATCGGTGTGCATGCGATCGGCCGCGGCGGCGCGAACACGCCGGCGGCCACCGCGCTGGCCCGCCGGGGCATCACCGGCAACATCACCGGCTATCCGATGTGGGGTGACGACAGCGCCGGCAACCCCGCCGGCCGCCTCGTGGCGGCGGTGGCGACCGGCGACATCGACGCTGCCGTCGTGTGGGGCCCCATCGCGGGCTACTTTGCCCAGCCGTATCAGGACCGGCTCGAACTCACCGCCATCTCGGCCGACCCGGCCATGCCATGGCAGCCCTTCGTCTTCGACATGGCGCTGGGCGTGCGCGAGGGCAACGATGCATTCAGGACCGAACTGGAAGGCATCCTCGAGCGGCGCGCGCCGGACATCCGGCAGATCCTCATCGGCTATGGCGTTCCGCTGGTCGATCGGGCGGCCCGCCAACCCGCGACGACGATCCAATGATCGTCGAAACCTTGCTGACTTACCGACCCATGGGAGTATTCGAGATGCGAATTCTGACCGCCTTGATCACGTCGAGCCTGTGCCTCCTGGTGACAACGAGCGCCGTGCTCGCCGAAGACGGGCAACGGCACGCCGCCCGGCGCCACGAAGACTCCCGTCCCCCGCCCGTGACCCCGCCCGCAGGGGGAACCGGTGAAACGGGGAACGCCGGCGAGAGCACCGGCACCGGGGGGACGGGTGGAACCGGAACGACCGGCGGAACAGGCGGAACCGGGGCAACGCCGCCGCCGACGCCGGGCGCGCTGAGCGCCGCGGGCGAAGGGCGCCGCGCCTTCCTGAAATACAACTGTTCGGGGTGCCACGGCAACGCGGGCGGCGGCGGGATGGGGCCCAACATCGTCGGCGCCGACAGCGGTGACGTGTCGGAAGCGGTGCGCGAAGGCGAAGAAGGCGGCATGCCCTCCTACCGGAAGATCCTGACCTCGACCGATATCCAGAACATCACCGCGTACCTGCGCAGCATCGGGACGGCGAACGAACCCAGGTTCAACGACTGGTGGGTGCCGGTACCACCGAAATGAGCTGACCCGGCACGGTCACCGCCGCCCGTGCCCGGGCGCCTTCGGCGTCGCGAATATGGACAGGCGTCGCGCCGGTGCGGGGCGCGACAGCGCAAGCGTGGTTATGTGCGCCGTCGCACGGTGCCACCCGGGCGGCTCCTGCAATCTTGCGCATGGCGACGTGCCAGACACGGCTTTCATGACCTGCTTGCCTTCTGACCACAACCCGTCGCACCGCCCGGATTCAGCCATCGAGTTCCTCGCCCGGGAATCGCACGCCTCGATCGCCGACGTGGCGCGGCTCTACGGAAATGAACTGGCGGAACTCGAGCGCAACGCCCGGGTCACTGCCTTCATTCCCGTTCTCGCGTTCCGCAAGGTCAGGGCGCTGCTGCGCCGGCGTGCCGGCGTCCCGATTGCCTCCCCGTAAGGGCGATCCCGCTTTCCACGGTGGTCATCGGGGTTTCCGCGTCCGGGCGATGGCAGGGTTCTTTTCCCCTGAGGCACGAGGCGGGATCGCGGCGCCGCACCGATGGCGTACCCACAGCGGGCACTATTGCGTCCCGACGTTCACAGATCGACATCCCATGAAGCTCTTGCGCGACCTTCTGTTTTGTTTGCTTGCCCTCGGCGCAGGGCTTGCGCCCGTCGCCGCAACCGCTGCGGGATCGGCGAGCGAGATCACCATCCGCAACAGCGCGATCGAGAAGATGCTGCTCGCCGAGCTGTTCATCGACCGCGGTCGCTACTACCTGCTGCCGGAGACGGCCTGCCAGTATGCCTACGCCGATTCGCCCCGGGTCACGATCGCCAAGGGAAGAGTGCGGATCGACGTCCGCCTGAGCGGCAGGTTCTCGGCGGTGGTCGACGAGCAGTGCGCCGGCGGGACCAGCGACGTGGTTCAGGTCGCCCTCTCGGCGCGTCCGACCTTCGCGGGAGAAAAGATCGTGCTCACGGATATCCGGGTGGACGAAATCTCGAACGAAGCCTACCGGATGCTGTTGCAGCAGTTCCTCGCCAGCGCCATTCCCCGCGCCATCTCGATCGACGTGCGCCAGGGGCTGCAGCGGCTCCTCGCCGACCGCCAGTCCACCTACGATGTGGTCGTCGACCGGTTCTCGACATCGGAGATCGTCGCCGAAAACAATCAGTTGCGCGTCGCACTGACTTTCGCGATGACGGCGCGCTAGCGCGAGCCACCCGGCGAGGGGCCCTGCCCCGCAGGGGCGGGGATCGACGGCCAGGCGAGCGCTGGCGGCGACCGAAACGACGTTGCTCGAATTTCGTCGGGGTGGCTGAGGTCGCTAGCGCGAGCCACCCGGCGAGGGGCCCCGCCTGCAGGGCGGGGATCGACGGCAAGGCGAGCGCTAGCGGAGACCGAAACGAGTCTGCTCGAACATCGTCGTGGTGGCTGAGGTCGCTATTGCGCCGCCAGGCGCTCGGCAAATTCGGACGCAGCCATGGGGCGCCCGAACAGGTAACCCTGGACCTCGTGGCAGCCGAAGCTGCGCAGCAGGGCCAGTTGCGCATCGTTTTCGACGCCTTCGGCAACCACTTCGAGCTTGAGGCTGTGGGCAAGCTGGATGATGGCGCGTACCAGGGTCACATCTTCGGCATCGCCAGGAATATCGAGCACGAAAGTGCGATCGATCTTTATCTTGTCGATGTCGAACAGTTTCAGGTAGCGCAATCCTGAATAGCCGACGCCGAAATCGTCGACCGACAGACGGATGCCAAGACCCTTCAGTTGTCGCATCGTCTCCTGCACCTGCGACGATGAATCGACCAGCAGGGACTCGGTGATCTCGCCTTCGAGCGCGGCGGGATCCAGACCGGAATCGTGGAGGGCCGCGCGCACCGTGGCCACGAGATCGGTGCGCCGGAACTGGATCGCGGACAGGTTCACCGCCACCCTCTGGAACGGCAATCCGGCCTGACGCCACGCCTGCACCTGCCGGCAGGCCTCGTTGAGCACCCAGGTGCCGATCGGCACGATCAATCCCGTGTCCTCGGCCACCGGGATGAAGCGCGCCGGCGGCACGTTCCCGAGCACCGGGTGGGCCCAGCGCAACAGCGCCTCGGCCCCGACGATGCGACCGGACTGAAGGTCGACCTGGGCCTGGTATTCGAGATACAGCTCTCCGCGTTCGAGGGCCTGGCGCAGATTGGTCTCGAGGCGCATGCGCTCCATCGCGGCAATGTTCATCTGGTCGGTAAAGAACCGGTAGGCCCCGCGCCCGGCTTCCTTTGCCTGATAGAGCGCCGTGTCGGCCTGGCGCAGCAGCGCGTCATAATCGACCGCATCGTCGGGGAAGATGCTGATGCCGATGCTGAACGACGTCGTGATCACATGCCCCTCGATTTCGAACGGAGCCACCATGGTGCCGAGAATCTTTTCCGCGACGCGACCGACTGCTCGCGCGTCCTGGACATCGGTGAGCAGGATGAGGAACTCGTCGCCCCCTTGCCGGCTCACCGTGTCGATCGCCCGCACGCAGGCGACGATGCGTTCCGCCGCCGCGCGCAACAGGTGATCTCCGATCAGATGGCCGAGCGAGTCGTTGACGTGCTTGAAGCGATCGAGATCGAGGAACAGCAGGGCGACCCGGGAGCCGGCCCGCCTGGCGGTGGCGAGGGATTGCGCCATGCGGTCACGCAGAAGCACCCGGTTCGGCAGGCCCGTCAGTGCATCGTGATGGGCAAGGTACTCGATTTGCGCTTCGGCCGCCTTGCGCTCCGTGATGTCGACCGCGGCGCCGGTCAATCCCGTGACCTGGCCCGCGACGTCCCGCAGAGGCTCGAGCGTCAGTTCGAAGAAGTGGTCGACCCCGTCCAGCGTGAGCGTGGTCTCGGTTTTCGTTCCGGTGCCCGATTCGATCACCTGGCGCTTCACGCGCGTCAGCCGCTCTGCAGCCACGGCGGCCATGATGTCGGAATCCGTGCGCCCCACCACGTCCTCGTGCCGCAGCCCGAGGCGTGAATTGAAGATCCACGTGTAGCGCAGATCGCGATCCTGATTGAAGACGGACATGCTGGTGGAAGCGATGGCCACGCGCAATCGTTCCTCGTTGCGACGCAGCTCATCCGCCTGCTCCCGGTAGAGCGTGATGTCGAACATCAGGCCGTGGAGGAATCGTGGCGTGCCTTCGTCATCGGGCAGGACGGTCGCGGTATCGGCGATCCACGCCACGCGGCCGTCGCGGGCGAACATGCGGTATTCGGCGCGAAACGGCGCGAGGGTCGCGACGGTGAGCGCATGGCGCTGGCAGACCTGCGGCCAGTCGTCGGGATGGATATTGCGCTGCCGCCACTGCGGATCGGCGAGGACCTCGGACGGATCGAATCCCAGGATCTTCCCGACCTGAGGACTCACGAAGGACAGGGCGCCCGGGTTGTGGAGATCCGCGATGTAGATGATCGCCTGCACCTGCCCGAGCAGGGAACGGTACTTGCGTTCCTCGCGTTCGAGGTCGCGCCGCGATGCCGCTTCGCGGGTCTGGTCGCGCAGCACCACGGCAACGCCCTGGATGCCGCCTTCCGCACCCGGGCGAATCGGCGCGGCATTCCAGCCGATGGGTCGAACGGTGCCGTCGAGCGCGGTGAGCAGCGTTCCGCGGGCCGTTCCGATGGCGCCGCCGCTGGCCATGACCTGAGCCACCGGGTCTGCAATGGCGTGCTCCCCGACTTCATCGGTCAGGTGAAGCACCTCCGCCAGCGGCTTGCCATCGGCATCGGCCGCGGACCATCCGGTCAAGCGCTCGGCCACCGGATTCATGAGGCGCACGCAACCCGCGGCATCGGTCGCCACCACGGCCTCGCCGATGCTGTGCAAGGTGACCTTGAGGTTCTCCTCGCTGCGCCGCAACTGCTGCTCTGCAAGGCGCTGCTCGGTGATGTCCCGCGTGAGTCCCAGCAGCGCCTGCACCGAACCGTCGGCCGCCCCGTCGCGCAGCGGAACCGAGTGAGTCTCGAGCGTCCGCCGCGCACCCTTGAGGCCCACGATGTCGAAGACCAGCTGCCGGGACTCCCCCAGGAACACGGCGTCGAGCATCGCGCCGAAAGCGTCGCGATCCTCCGGAACGAGCAGTGCGCTCATGTTCCGACCCCGCACCTGTTCGAGCGAATCCGCCCCGATCATCGCAAGACCGGCCGGATTCATCTCCAGCAGGCGGCCGGCGCGGTCCAGGAGCTTGACGCATTCCGGTTCGGTTTCGAAGATGGCGCGCAGACGCGATTCATGGCGCGCCAGATCCGATTCGTTGTTCCGGCGGGATTCCTCGAGACCCATGCGATCGAGCGCGAACGAGATCTCGCCGGCCATGACCTCGAGGAGTGCGACCAGCTCGCTGTCGAAGAATCCGGCTTCGGCCGCGTAGAACCCGACGGCCCCAACCGTCGCGTTGCCGACGCGCAGCGGAATCGCGGCGGATGCGTGAAAGCCGTGCCGGTTCGCCGCCTCGCGCCAGGGGTCGAATGCGGGTTCGGCGCCGAGATCATTCAAGACGATGGACCGGCCTTCACGAAGGGCAATCCCGGTCGGCCCGAGACCTTCCTGGTGGGCCGCATCCGCCGAGATCAGGGATTCCTGCAGGTAGCCGCAACCTTGTCCATGACAGGCAACGGGCACGACCCGCCGGCTGTCGGCATCGACCCGGCCGACCCAGGCCATGCGCACCCCGCCCTGTTCGACAGCGATCCGGCACACCGCGTCGAACAGCGTCGCCCGGTCCTCCGCACGCAGGATAGCCCCTGCCGTCCGGACCAGAGCAGCATAGAACCGGGCTGCCCGGCGAGAGGCGATGGGAGTGGGTTCCCGCTGGAGCATGGGTTGTGACGTGGCGTGCGCCGATCTCTCGGCTGGACTCGAAAGCGTTAGCGCGGGCAACGAGGCGACATTCATGACCAAGTGCTCTGCCGGAACTCATATCGGCATGTGCGCAGCGAAATAAAGGCCGGGATGGAACGATTCCCGGCACACGACGCTTCGCGCCGTACGCAATGCTCGCATTCCGGGCACCGGGAGGTCCGCTGCGAGGAGTTGCACGGCGATCGGATGCCCCCGCGCCATGCGCTCCCACATCTCGGTAAACTCATTCAACCCCGACCACAGGATCAAAGCGCATGACGCACGGCGAACTGCACTACCTGGAACTGGCCGAAGTCGCCCACCTGTTGCAGACACGCAAGCTCTCGCCGGTGGAACTGACGCAGGCGATGCTGCAGCGGATCGAAGCACTCGAACCGCGGCTGCACGCGTTCGCGCACCTGACACCCGACGTGGCCCTGACGCAGGCGCGCAAGGCGGAAGACGAGATCGCGCAGCGACGCTACAAGGGAGCGCTGCACGGGGTGCCGATCGGGCTCAAGGATCTCTGCTATACGAAAGGCATCCCGACGGCCGCCGGCATGCCGATCCACCGCGACTTTCGCCCCACCTTCGATGGCACCGTGGTGCAGCGACTGGCCGACGCGAGCGCGGTGTCGCTCGGCAAGTTGCAGCTCACCGAGGGCGCGTTCGCGGATCACCATCCGGACATCACCGTCCCGGTGAATCCGTGGCATCCCGAGCACTGGTCGGGCGCTTCATCCAGCGGCTCGGGTGTGGCCACGGCCGCCGGATTCTGCTTCGGATCCATCGGCTCGGACACCGGTGGATCGATCCGCTTCCCTTCGGCGGCGAACGGCGTCACCGGACTGAAGCCCACGTGGGGCAGGGTCTCGCGCTTCGGCGCTTTCGAACTGGCAGCGTCGCTGGATCACCTTGGGCCCATGTGCCGGTCGGCGACCGACACCGGCATCATGCTCGGGGCCATTGCAGGGTCCGATCCGAACGATCCGACCGCCAGCCAGAAACCGGTGCCGGACTATCTCGCCGGCAACGATCGCGACCTCGGCGAATTGCGCATCGGCGTCGACGAGCGCTTCAACAGCGAAGGCGTCGACCCGGCGATGGTCCAGACCACGCAGGAAGCGCAGCGCGTCCTGCAGGGCCTTGGTGCACGCATCGTGCACGTGCGATTTCCGGAGGTCGACCAGATCGTGCGCGACTGGCTGCCGCTCTGCGCCGTGGAAACCGCAGTGGCGCACGAAGCCACGTTCCCCGCACGACGCGCCGAATACGGGCCGGGGCTCGCCGGCCTGCTCGACCTCGCGCGCGGGGTCAGTGCTGCGGCCTACCAGAAGATCCTGCTGCGCCGACGCGATTTCTCCGGCCGTGTGGCAGCGTTGTTCCAATCCATCGACGTGCTGCTGATCCCCGCCCAGTTCATCGCGTCGCCGACCAATGCGCAGATGGCGACCCTGGGGCAGGATCCGGACGCTTTCGTTTCCGTGGCCCGATTCACCGTGCCCTGCTGCGTGACCGGTGGCCCGGCGATCACGCTGCCTTCCGGGTTCACGCCGCGGAACACGCCGATTGCGATCCAGCTCATGGGCCGTCACTGGGACGAGGCCTTGCTCGTGCGCGCCGGTCGGGCGTTCCAGCGGGAAACCACCTGGCATCGGCAGCGGCCCAGGTTGTAGGCCGTCGGTTCGATCGACGCGCCGCGAGGGTCTTGTCCGGCCGAGGCGAAGCGCACGGACCGCCGGCCGGGGCCTACAATCGGCGCGTTGCGAGGTGTCTGCGCACACCAGCATCACCTTGTCGTTTTCCGTCTCCGGACCCATCCGTCGGCCGCCGGGACGCCTTTCCTGCTTTGCTTCCTCGGGACTTTCCATGAAGATTTCCATGTACCAGGTAAGCGTTCCACGCTTCCTCAACATCCTCGGCAACCTCGCGAACATTCTCGACAAGGCCCAGGCCCACGCCGACGCCAAGAAGATCGAGGCCAGTGTGCTGCCGGCCTATCGCCTGTTTCCGGACATGCTCTCCATGACATCGCAGGTGCAGATCGCCTGCGACACAGCCAAGGGGGCCGTCGCCCGGCTCGCAGGGCTCGAGATCCCCAAGTTCGACGACGGCGAGAAGACGATCGCAGAGCTCAAGGCGCGCATCACCAGGACCATCGCATTCGTCGAGACGGTGAAACCGGAGCAGATCGACGGCAGCGAGGACAAGGACATCGTCCTCAAGCGAGGCGACAAGGAGACCCACTACACCGGCATGCAATATCTGCTCGGTCACGCGCTGCCGAACTTCTACTTTCATGTCACCACGACGTACAACATCCTCCGTCACACCGGCGTGGAGATCGGCAAGCGGGACTATCTCGGTAATCCCTGAGCACGGCGCGCCCCGCGGATTCGAGCACTGCAAGCGGGCGCGCTTGCGCCGGCAGTTTTTCGGCTGACTTGGCGGCCGGCGCCTGGCACGGATCCGGCGGTGCCGGCCCGGGGCGGCGGCGTGCGCGCGGTCGTCGATCAGAGCGGAGCCGCGGGGACGCGTCCGACGATCGTCAGACGGCCCTCGTGGTCGAGGCTCGCGAGATCACCCGTGCGCAACCACCCGGCCGCATCGATCACCGCACGGGTCGCGGTCGCATCGTTCCAATACCCTCGCATCGTGAGGTAACCGCGAAGGCACAGCTCGCCGCGCTGCCCGACCGGCACCAGACGTCCGTGCTCGTCGACGACCTTCGCCTCCGCGTGCGGATGCACTCGACCGATACCGGCAGCGCGAAGCGCCACAGGCTCCATCGCGCTCGACTGGAAAGCCAGCGGGCTGGTTTCGCTCTTGCCGTAACCGACGGTGATTTCGGCCAGATGCAGTTGCTCGGCAACCCGGCGAAAGGTCTGCGCATTGCAGGGTCCTCCGGCCACGATCCCGCGCCTCATGTGCGACAGGTCCGTCGTGCGCACCTCCGGATGATCGAGCAGCGTCGTCAGCTCGGTCGGGGTTGCGTGCAACGCCGTGCATTGCCGCGCTCCGATCGCGGCCAGCGTCCGGCTCGCATCGAATGCCGGAGCGGGAAAAACCATCGTCGCTCCCGAAGCCACGCAGGCCAGGATGCCGGGGCCCATGCCGAACCAGTGATGCAGTGGGCCCGCGATGCACAGCCGATCGCGCGCGGTGAGGCGCATCGCGCTCGCGGTGAACGTGGCGTTGTTGACGAGACCGTAGTGGGAAAGGGTCGCGCCGCGACTTTCCGTCGCCCCCCCACTGGTGAACTGGACGACGGCCGCGTCGTCGGGGTCGAGCGTGGCCGATACGCCGGCCTGCCGGTTCCGCTGCGCCGGACCGGCGAGCCGGCGCAGCGCCTTGAAGGTCATGGCGCCGGGCGGCGTCACGCCCTCACCGATCAGCACGGGATAACGCAGGCGAGGCAGCCGCTCGCTGCGCAGCTTGCCGTCGGGCCACGCACGATCGATCTCCGGTGCAAGACCCCGCAACAGAGCGACGGCATCGGTACTGGCGATGTACCTCGACAGTACGAGTACCCGGCACTGCGCGGTATTCAGCGCGTGTCCGAGTTCGGTTTCGCCCCAACCGGGATTGAGCGGTACGAGAATGGCACCGATGCGCGCTGCGCCGAACTGCACGCCGAGCCATTCCTCGCAGGTTGGCGCCCAGATACCGACGCGATCGCCGCGTTGCAGACCCAGTGCGAGCAGACCCGTGGCCACCTCGTCGGCGCGCGACTGCAGGTCGTACCACGACCAGCGACGGCCGCTCGCCGCGAAGTACGCGGCGTCACGTCCGCCATGGCGCGCGACGCCCTCGTCGAGCATCGTCCCCAGCGTGATGTAGCGCAGCGGCTCGGTCGTCGGACCGGCCACGTACGAGAGCCCGCGCTGCGGGCGATCCGCGCTCTCGACGTCGTCGCCCAGCCAGGCGGAGGTGAATGGATTGACGCTCACGGTGCCGTCTCATCAATAGCTGCATCGAAAATTCCAGGACCACCGTTTCGGCGGCCGGCGCCAATCGCTTGGCTGTCGATCCCCACCCTCCGGCCGGGGCCCCTCGCCAGGTAGCTCATGGCGCTACATGTTCCGCCAGTCGCCGAGCTGTTCGAAAGCGTGCGCGGCGCGATAGATCGTGGATTCGTTGTAGTGCCGCGCGATCAGCATCGTGCCGACAGGTAGTCCATGGCTCATGCCGCAGGGAATGCTCATCGCCGGATGACCGCTCACGTCGAAGGGACAGGTGTTGTTGACCATGCCCAGACCGCTGTGGACGATCAGCGACAGGGGTGCGTTTGCCGGGGGAATGGGCATCGCTTTCATGGCCAGGGTCGGCATCAGCAGCAGATCGAAGCGGGCAAATGCGTCGTCGTAGGCTTTCGTCAGCAGCCGGGCCAGGTTCTGCGCCTTGGCGTAGAAGTGTCCGCGATGCTGCTGGGTGAAATACTCGCCCAGCATCATGGATAGTTTCAGTGTGTGCGAAAGCTCGTTGGCGCGCGCCCGCCAGTTCGCGTGGGCATCGAGCAGGCTGGTGGTGTAGAGCCCTTTCCAGTTGAAGCCCATGCCGTTGCCGTTCATCATCTGCGCCTGCAGACCCTCGAGTGCGATGGCGGTCCAGATGGCCGGCCCGTCGAGATGCATCGGGATCGATACTTCTTCGACCGTCGCGCCGAGCGCCCGGAATCGCTCGGCGGAGGCGCGTACTTTCTGGTCGACGTCGACTTCGCTCTCGGGGCGATTGAAGCCTTCGGTCACGACGCCGATGCGCAGGCCGCCGACGCCGCGTCCGAGCGCGGCCGTGTACTTGTCGACGCGCACATCGTACTGACGCGGATCGAGCCCGTCGGGGCCCGCGATCACTTCCAGCATCAGCGCGTTGTCTGCCACCGTGCTCGTCATGGGTCCGGTGTGGTCGATGGTGGCCTCGATCGGCATGACACCGGTGTAGGGGACCAGGCCGTGCGTGCCCTTCATGCCGTAGCAGCCCGACCAGCCGGCCGGCATGCGGATCGACCCCCCCTGGTCGCCACCGATGGCGATCTCGACTTCGCCCGCACCCACCAGCGCGCCGCTGCCGCTCGACGAGCCGCCGGCCATGTAGCCGTGCTTGTAAGGATTGTGCACGGGACCCGCGGAATTGGTGTGGCTGCCGCCGGAGAGGCAGAAGTGCTCGCAGTGCGCCTTGCCCACGATGGTGCCGCCGGCATCGAGGATGCGCGTGACGATGGTTGCGTCGATGTCCGGCACGTAGCCTTCGAGCGTGGACGAACCGTTCATCATCGGCACGCCCGCGAGACAGACGTTGTCCTTCAGCACGATGCGTTTCCCGGCGAGCGGGCCGTACGGCGCACCGCGCACTTCGCTCTTCACGGCCCACGCGTTCATGGGATTCTCGGCGGCGCCGGGCTTGTAGCCCGGCGTGCGCGGATAACGCACCGGCGGCAGGTTGTCCGGCAATTGCGCGATCCGGTCGTAGGCCTGCATCGTGCCTTCCATGACTTCGAGGTATTCGGCGACTTCGCGGTCCGACATGCTCATGTGGAGCGAGGCCACGACCTCCTTCATCTGGGCGAGCGTGGGACGTTTGACGGTTGCCATGGTGACCCCTGACGAATGAATGGCGGGCGCGGCAGTTGCGGCTGCCTGCGCCCTCGGAACGATGGGGATGCGGTCGGAGCTTTGTGGCGCCATGCGCGCGCCGGCGCCGGGGGACCGGTCCGCCGCCGAAGGTGGGCCGGAGGGCGCGATCGCAGCTCGCGATGCGCTCCCGCGAGTGACGCGCGCGGCGCCCAGGCCCAGCACGGAAGCGAGTTCGCCGCCGCCGAGCGCAGCGGTGTCGAGCGTCTGCTCGATGCGGCCCTTCTCGAGGACGGCGATTCGATTGGCGACGTCGAGCACCAGATCGAGGTTCTGTTCCACCACGATCATGGTGAGCCCGGCCTCGCTCCGCAGCACCGACAGGATCTGGCCGATCTCCTGGACGATTGACGGCTGGATGCCTTCGGAGGGCTCGTCGAGCAACAGCATCCACGGGCTCGCCATCAGCGCGCGCGCCAGCGCGAGGATCTGCTGTTCGCCGCCCGACAGGCTGCCGCCGCGCCGGTCGAGCAGCGGCGTCAACCGGGGGAACAATGCCAGCACGCGGTCGAGGGACTCCTGCTCGGATTCCTCCGTTGCGCGCGTCCACGCGAGGCGAAGATTGTCCACGGCCGTGAGTGCCGGGAGGATCCCGCGCCCCTGCGGCACATACGCGATGCCCAGACGACTGCGGGCATGTGCGGGCTCGCGGGTGATGTCGACACCGTCCACCGAGATCACGCCCGACGTCACCGGCAGGTGCCCCATGAGCGCCTTCAGCAAGGTGGACTTGCCCATGCCATTGTGCCCGACGATGCCGAGCGCTTCGCCGGCGGCGAGCGCGAGCGATACGCCGTGCAGGACCGGCACGTGGCCGTAGCCTGCCCGCAGATCGCTCACCTCGAAGACGATGGCGTCGGCGTGCGTCGGGGTGTCGGACTCTGCAGCCCTGGTGGCGATTCCGGTGCTCATCACGCGCGATTCCCGATGTAGACCTCGCGCACCCGCGCGTCGGCCAGCACGTCGTCGACATGCCCCTCGATCAGCACCGATCCCTGATAGAAGACGGTGATGTCGGCGCCCAGCATGCGCACGAACTCCATGTCGTGATCGACCACGATGACGGAGGCGGTGGCATTGATCTGGCGGATCAGGCCGACCAGCCGCTCCACTTCGGCGCCCGTGATGCCGGCCGCAGGTTCGTCGAGCAGCACCAGCCACGGTTCCTGCGCGAGCACGATGCCGATCTCGACCATCTGGCGCTGGCCATGCGCAAGCTCGCCGACGGTGCGGCGCGCGATCTCGCCGAGGCCTACTTCCTCGATGACCCGCTGGACCTCGGCGCCGCTGCGGGTCCAGCCGTGGGTGCGCCGCGCCGCCAGCCACAGATTCTCCATGACGGTCAGGCCGTTCATGACCGACGGGACCTGCGTCTTGATGCCGACGCCCATGCGCACGATCTGGTGCGGCTTCAGACCGCCGACGTCGACGCCGCGAATCAGTACCCGCCCGCTGCCATGATCGATCGGGTACTGCCCGGTCAGACACTTGAAGAAGGTGCTCTTGCCCGCTCCGTTCGGTCCGATCAGGCAGCGCAATTCGCGCTCGCGCAGCTTGAAACTGACGCGGTCCACCGCCGTCACGCCACCGAAGCGTTTGGTGAGCTCGATGGTCTCGACGACCGCATCGCTCACGACGGCCGCCCTGCCGTCGGCGCGGCCGTGCGCCGGCGCGCCCGCATGTGCCCGGCGCGCTGCGTGCGGATTCGCGCCCGCGTGCCATACCAGCCCTGGAGCGCCGGCACCACGCCGCGCGGGATCGCGAGCACGACGATCACGAGTATCAGACCGAGCACGAGAGAGTTGTCGATCAACGTCTGCTCGCCGAGCAGGAGCTTCACCATGCCGAGCGCGATCGCACCCAGGATCGGCCCCACCAGGGTGCCCAATCCGCCCACGATCACCCAGACGATCACCTCGGCAGCCGAACGCAGGCTGAATACGCTGGGCGTGACGATCTCTGCCCAGTTCGCGAACAGGCACCCGGCCAGTCCGGCCATGGCGGCGCTGATCGAGAAGATCGCAGTCTTGTAGGCGGGCACCGAATAGCCCAGCAGCTCGCAGCGCGTCTCGTTCTCGCGGATGCCGACAAGCACCCGGCCGAACGAGCGCGCCAGGATCCAGCGGCTCAGCAGATAGCACGCGAGCAGCGCGACCGCCGCGACGTAGTAGAGCGGGACGCCGAACAGCGAGACGTCCGGGAGCCCGGGAACGTTCAGCACCTGGAATCCGGGAATCCCGTTGAATCCGCCCAGGCGCGCGTCGCCGATCACGTACTGGTCGCCCGCGGTGGCGCTCATGAACTTGAACAGGATCAGGCTCACGACGAGCGTGATCACGCCCATGTACACGTCGCTGATGCGGCCATAGAACATCATCGCGCCGATGATCGCCGCCACGATCGCGGGGATCAGCATCGCCAGCAGCAACGGAACGGTGCTCTCGCCCATGTTGACCACGGCGATCGCATAGACATAGGCACCGAGGCCGAAGTACGCGGTGTGACCGAACGAGAGCATGCCGGCGTAGCCCCACATGAGCCCGAGCGAGAGCGCGAACAGCGCCCACACCAGCAGGATGGTCGGCGTGTAGGTGTCGAAGAACAGCGGCCAGGCAAGCGCCACCGCGGCGCCGAGGATGAACCAGCCCCAGCGCATCTGCCCGATCGAGGGCCAGACCTTCACTGGCCGTTCCGGAAGAACCGGCCGCTGATGCCCTGGGGCATGAGGCGCAGCAACACGATGGCGAGCGCCAGCATGACGATGTCGCCCAGCACCGGTCCGGATGCGAAGGACACGATCTGGTTGATGGTGCCGAACATGCCTGAGCTGGCGAGGGTGCCGGCGAGCACCGCCCCGGCGCCGCCGGTGATGACGGCGATGAACGACTGCGCGATGTAGCCGCCGCCGGACGAGGGCAGCAGTCCGGTGAGCGGCGCCAGCACGCCGCCAGCGAGCCCGGACAATGCCGCGCCGATGGTGAAGGTGACCATGTACACCGTACGTGGGTTGTAACCGAGCGACGCAGCCACTTCGGCGCTCTGCATGGCACCGCGTGCGATCAGTCCGAGGCGGGTGAAGCGCAGCACCAGCCACATGCCCACGTACAGCACGATGGTCACCGCGATGATGAACAGGTTGTAGCCGCCCATCTGGTAGGCACCGAGCTGGTAGCCGGGAATCGGCGTCGGCACGCTGACGGCCGAGCTGCCGAAGATCAGCGTCACGATGCCGATCAGCAGCAGCGACAGGCCCCAGGTCGCGAGCATGGTGTCGATCATGCGGCCGTAGAGGAAGCGGATCACCAGCCGCTCCACGATCAGCCCCACCAGTCCCACCACGAGGGGAGCGATGACGAGCATCGAGAACCAAAGGTCGATGCCGGCGCGAAAGCACGCGAGCGTCGTATAGCCGCCCACCATGACGAATTCGCCGTGGGCGAGATTGATCACCCGCATCATGCCGAACACGACGGCGAGGCCGGCGCTGACCAGCGCGATGAAGGAGATCATGTAGAGGATCTCGAGAACGACAACCGCGACGTAGTCCATCGTGGGAGAGGGCGCGAAGCGCGTGGGGAAGTGAGGCGAAAGGGGCGGCGCGTCGGCCGCCCCTGCGGTGCTACGTCAGGCTCAGATCTTCACTTCGTACTGCTTGTTGTCGTTGGGGTTCTTCAACAGGTCGCAGAACTGCGCGGTGTCCGAGGGCGGACGCTGCTTGACCGTGCTGATGATCGTCAGCTTCTGGTTCTTCACTTCCATCAGGTTGATGTCGAGCGCTGCGTGATGCGTCTTCGGGTCGAGGGTGACAGTGCCGGCCGGACCTTCGATCGCCACCCCGGATTCGATCGCCTTCAGCATCGCCTCTCGTTCCAGCGAGCCCGCCTTCCTCACGCACTCGGCCCACAGATGGATGCCCTGGTATTGGGACACCGCGATCTCGTGCACGATCTTCGTGTCGCCGAAACGCTTCTTCCAGCGCGCGAGGAACTCGACGTTCGCCGGCAGCTTGGCCTCCTGGCTGTAGTTGCCGGCGATGACGATGCCGTCGCCTTCGGCCGGGGACAGTGCGAGGTGTTCGTTGCCGACGCCGAACGTGGTCGACGTGAGCGGGATCTTCTTGTTCATGCCCGACGCCGCCCACTGGCGGAAGAACGCCATGTGCGCACCGCCGACCAGCGCGGCCACGACGAAATTCGGACTCGCCTGCTGGATCTTCGCGATGGTCGAACCGAAGTCGGCCACGGCGAGGGGAAAGAAATCGGTGGAAGCGACCGTACCCTTGCGCTCCTTGATGTAGTGCTGCAGCCACTTGGCGGTGATCTGGCCGTAGTTGTAGTCGGCCGCGAGAATCACGACCTTGTTGCCCCATTTCTTCATCGCGTAGTCGACGATGGGCTCCACCGCCTGCGCCGGTGTGGTGCCGGTGACGACGCAATTGCGGTCGCAGACGCCGCCTTCGTACAGCACGTTGTAGAAATAAAGCGTGTTGGCGCGCCGGAAGGTCTGGCGGATCGCTTCGCGCGAGGCGGAAGTGATGCCGCCGTGGACGACGTTGACCTTGTCCGAGCGCACGAGCTGCTGCGCGAACTTGGTGTAGAGGGCGATATCCGACTGCGTGTCGTACTGGATCGCCTTGATCTTGCGTCCGAGCAGCCCGCCCGCGGCGTTGAGCTCCTCGACGGCCATGGTAGAGGCCATGACCATGGGCTTGCCGTAGATGTCGAGGTTGCCCGAATTGTCGAGCACCGTGCCGAGCAGGATGTCCTTGCCCTGGGCGAAGGCGCCCACCGTAGAACCCAATCCGCCGGCCATCGCAAGGGCGCCGGTGGCGCCCATAAAGTCACGCCTCGAAAGCTTCATCTAGGTCTCCCAGTTTGTTGTTCCGACGCTTGTTCGCTGCACGAATCAACGCCGTCGGCGCGGTGAACGGTTCGGGCGCTAGGGCTTTTTTTCGTCGTGCGGGCCGGTGCCCTTGGGCAGCGCTCCGGAAAAGTCGTAGCCGATGGATTCGCCGATGCTCTTCAGCGCCGGCAACTGCAGCGCCATGCCCAGGATGCTGTCCATGACCTGGTTGATGGGCGGGCGCGAAGCGCCGTTGTCGTTGCCGGCGGCACCGGGTTGGCCGGGTGTGCCGCCGAATCCGCTGACCTGATGAATGCGGATGCTGTCGATCTTCTCGGCCGGCTTCATCATCTGCGCGATGATGTCGGGCATTCGATCGAGACGGTAACGCTCCAGTTCGAGATGCATCAGGCTCTCGGTGCGCGAATTCTCGGCCTTGATCCGCGCCGCGTTGCCTTCGGATTCCGCCAGCAGCCGCGCGCGCGCGGCTTCGGCGAGCGCCCGTGTCGCCTGGGATTCGGCCTGGGCGCGCTTGATGACCACGACGGCCTCCGTCTCGGCGTTGGCGGCCGCGACTTCGCCTTCTTCCTGCACGCGCTTGACCGCCATTTCGCGCGACCGGTCCGCCACCGCACGTTCGCGTTCGGTCTGGACCTGCTCCTGAGCGAGCACGATCTCGACGCGGGCCAGTTCCGCCCGCGCCTGGGCCTTCGCTTCTTCCGCGTGCTTCGCGGCAACCTGGATCGCACTGTCGACCTTGCAGATCTCCGAGTTGAGCTGGGATTCGATTTCGAGCTTGCGCAGTTCGCGCTGCTTGGCGATCTCCAGCACCTTCGTCTCGCGCTCGCGGTCGATCCGCGCGCCTTCGGCCGCGACCATGCCCTGCTCGCGCGCGCGCGCCGTTTCGGCCTCGGTCGCGGATTTCACCTTCTCGATCTCCAGGCGCTGAGCGAGCTGGGCCTGCTCTTCTTCCTGTTGCAGCACCAGGCGCCGCTTGGTGGCGTCGAGCTGCGTCTGCCGCACCGCGATCTCGGCTTCGGCCTCGATCTCGGTGCGCTTCTTGCGGTTGCTGGAGATGATCTCCGCGAGCTTGCGCATGCCTACGGCATTGAAGGCATTGTTCTCGTCCAGCGCGGCGAAGGACGCCTGGTCGAGCCGGGTCAGCGACACCGAGTCGAGCAGCACGCCGTTGTGCGAGAGATTGTCGCGCAGCATCTCCGCCACGCGGCGCACGAACTCTCCGCGTTTCTCGTGCAGCGAATCCATGGTTTCGGCCGCCGCCACGGACTGCAGGGCATCGACGAAACGCCCCTCGAGCAGATTGCGGATGCCGTCGGGGTTGAAGGAGCGCGAGCCGATCGCCTGCGCCGCGGTCGCGATGCCTTCGACGGTGGGCTGGACGCGGACGTAGAACTCGAGCTCGACATCGACGCGGATGCGATCGGTGGTGATGAGCGACTTGTCGCCGCCGCGTTTGACCTCGATGCGGATGGTCCGCATGTTGATCTCGTCGACCTTGTGCAGGAACGGCAACGCGAGGCAGCCACCGGAGATCACGATGCGCTGGCCGCCGAATCCGGTGCGCACCAGCGCGATGTCGCGCGTCGACTTGCGATAGAACCGGTTGAGAAAGACGATGATGATCGCCATGACGGCGATCGCGACGACGATTCCGAGAAGCCAGCCCAGGACTACCATCGTGCCTCTCCTTGAAGCTTCGAATCAAACCCTCGAATCGAACCCGGTCGAGTATGGTGGCGAGCGATTTTCGATGTCAAGCCGCACCCTGGATCCGATCGATCGGCGCCTGCGCGCAACGAAATCAGCGGTGCTCTGCAGCGCGGAATCCATGACACCGGGCCGTGCGCATCGCCGTTGCGAGTGCACATCCGGACGCCACGCGGGCGCGCTCTGCTCGAGCAGCGAAAGAAAAACGGCACGCCTTCGTTTTCATGAGCGTGCCGTCGAATCCTGTCGTGGCGCGGGCGCCCCGCCCCCCGCCCCAACCCGCATGGACCGCCACCACACTGAAAACAAAGAGGGGCCGTTTTTTTTTGGGCGAACCGGCACGCGGCCCCCCCGGGGCGCCCGCTTTTGACCACCAACCGACCAGGCCCAC
>JBBQHP010000013.1:0-101630 GCA_038324085.1 Burkholderiales bacterium | reverse complement strand
GTTCAACACCCGCAGATTGGACAGGCTCACGTTGCCGCGTTGTGTCGGCAAACAGTGCTCGATCACGCGGTACTGCGCTTCGGTGATTTCCATCCACGCAGTATCTCACAACCATGATCATTAGTGTTAACAGGCCCTAGTTTCATGAAGGCAGGGCCAGACCGAGCCAGGTTGGCCTTCCGCGCCCGCGCCCCGGGCGAGCCTGCCGTGAGAGAACGCCCGGGGCCGGCGCAATCGGATCTGCCGGTGTCACAGGCACGTATTCCCGGCGCTTGGGCGGGCGAACGAAGGTGGTTGTGGAGTCTTCGTCGTCGACCTGGGGCAGAGGGCGCAGAGACTCTTCGAGGCTCCTCGGCATCGGTTTGCGTCGCCTACGGCGATCCTCCTGCTTCACGCCCGAGGCAAGACCGCTCAATCTCTTGGGACCGTTTCGATTCCTGATTGCCGTCGAGTTGTCGTCGCGCGCGCGGGATGGACCGCTGCGCGGACGCACGGAGAACGTCGGCTTATAAGTTGTATGCTGCGGTCGGGGATGGACGAGCGTCGTCATCGCCGATGGAGAGATCCGACCCATGCGGGGCCGAATTCCATCGAATTGAACGTGGCGGGTGCCTCGGATGCCCCCGGAACGCCGACTAAGCCTGTTATCCGTCCTCGTGAAGGGAGCTTGCTTGTGGCAGCACGTACGCAACTGGCGAAGGTGTTCCCGGCTACCATCCTGACGGTCGGCGAGGAACCGGAGAATCTTTCGGTTCTCGCAGCGCTGCTCCGACCGACCTATCGGGTGCTGGCCGCCCATTCGGGCACGAGAGCGCTCGAGCTCGCGGCGTCCGATCCCAAGCCCGACCTGATCTTGCTCGACGTGAGCATGCTCGATATGGACGGCTACACCGTTCTGGCGCACCTGAAGGCGCATCGGGTGACGCGGGATATCCCGGTCATCTTCGTCACGCGCTTGGACCAGGATGACGATCAGCGGCGCGGCCTTGATCTTGGGGCGGCAGACTGCATCACCACGCCGCTGCGGCCGTCGATCCTGCTGGCGCGGGTGCGGACCCAGATCGAACTCAAGCAGGCCCGCGACTGGATGCGGGACCAGAACGCCTTCCTCGCGGCCGAGGTCGTGCGGCGGGTGACCGAGAAGGAGACGATCGATGTCCGCGAGAAGTCCGAGCGCAATCTCGCCGAGAAGGAACTGGGCGAGAGCGAAATGCGCTGGCAATTCGCTGTCGAGAGTCATGGCGATGCGATGTGGGACTGGGACACGCACCGGGATGAGCTGTACCTGACGCCCGCCGCGAAGGAGCTGTTCGATCTGCCCGATACGGGTTCGAAGCGTCCGATCGCCGACTTGTTCCGGCGGGTGCTCGAGGAGGATCTGCCGCTCGTGCTCAAGCAGATCGACGACATCACCTTCGGGAAGAAATCGGAGTGGCGGGGTGAGTGGCGATTGTCGCAGGCGGGGGGGGTGCCTCGCTGGGTCGCCACCTACGGACGGGTCATGACGCGCGCGCCGAATGGAGAGCCGCAGCGCATCGTCAGTATCAGCCACGACGCCACCCAGCGAAAACGCCGGGAGGCCGCAGCCGCAAGGCAGAGAGAGCTGGTGGCACAGCAGGGACGCCTGGTGCTGCTGGGCGAACTCGCTTCGGCCCTGGCCCATGAGATCAACCAGCCGCTGACGGCGATTGCCGGGTTCGCGGCTGCGTGCGTGAGAAGAATCCCGGACAATCCGGACGCGCTCGAACTTGTTCGCGCCATCGAGGAGCAGGCCATCCGCGCCGGCGAGATCGCCTGGCGCATGCGCGGCTTCGCCCGTCGTCAACGTCTCGATCGCGCCGCCCTGTCCTTGCACGAGGTGGTTGCCGGAGTGGCCAAATGGATCCATCTGGACAGCGCCTATCTCGATGCGGTGATCGATATCACGGGCGTTGCCTGGGGCTTGCCCAACGTCTATTGCGACCGGGTGGAACTGGAGCAAGTGCTCTTCAATCTGGTGCGAAACGGGATCGAAGCGGGTCTGCCGACCGTCAAGGAACAGCGAATCGCCATCACGGGGCGTCCCGGACAATTACCGGGCGAGGTCGAGGTCAGCGTTACGGATTGGGGGCGTGGACTGCCGACAGACGCCGACTTCGATGCGTTCCAACCGTTTACTTCCTCCAAGGAACTGGGCCTGGGACTTGGCCTCACCATCTGTTTTTCCATCATAGAAGGTTATGGCGGTCATCTGTGGGTGACTCCGAATCCCCAGGGAGGCACGATCTTTCATTTCACCCTGCCCCAAGCTGCGCCGACCGAGCTGGTGCGCGCCGAGAATGCTCCGGTGAGTCTGATCGGCGCGCAATAGGCGGGCGTTGCGCTCAACCAGTGCATGAACATGCCGGACCGGAATCGAACCGATCAACAAATGATGAGCAAGCAGGCGGCGGTCAAAGACTGCGTCGGCGTGGTGGAAGACGACGCCGCCGTTCGCGAGGCCTTGTGTCTGATGCTCGAGGCGCTTGGAATGGAAGTCCATTCCTACGCTTCGGCGCGCAAATTTCTCGATGACACCGACGGGCGGAGCCGATGTGCCTGCCTGGTACTGGACGTGCGTCTGCCGGGCATGAGCGGGATCGAACTGCACAAGCAGCTCCTGAAGCAGGGGCGGGTTCCGGCCATCGTCTTCATCACCGGTCACGGTGATATTCCGATGGCAGTGGAAGCCATGCGCAACGGCGCCGTGGATTTCCTGCAGAAGCCCTTCCGCGAACAGCAACTGCTCGAAAGCGTGCAGAAGGCGCTGGCCCTGGAGCGGCAGGTGCGCGAGGCGTCGGAACAACGTGCCACTGCGGTGGCGCGGTTGGCATGCCTGACGCCGAAGGAGCGAGAGGTTCTGGAAAAGTTGTTGCTGGGTCTGCGCAGCAAGGAGGTCGCCACCGAAATGGGAGTGGCCACGAAAACCGTCGAACAGCATCGCGCCAACATCATGCACAAGATGCACGCCTCCACCATCGTGGAGCTGGTGTCGATGTGCAACTCGACCCGGTAGTTTTCCCGGCTGAAGGGAACCACGCGACCGCCTCGGAATTGGAGCAGAACATCGATCAGATCGGCGCCATGGAATCGCGTTTCCTGGAATACGACAACGTGCTGCTCGAGATCATGTCCGGCATCGGCGAGGGGAACAAGGAGACTGTCGATCGTCTGTCCGATCGCGCTTGGCTCACTACGGTTCCAGGACGTGAGGCGCCAGCGCGTGGCGCAGGTACGGCACGCCTTGTGGGGACTCACCGAATACTTCTCCTGCCTCGCGAGCAGGATGACGGATGTCGAACGGGATGCGTCACGCGGACGTCGCGATGCACCTGAACACCCTTTCGTCGCCTGCCCGAAGCGGTTACGCTCCGAATCTTTGTCCCGGCGCAGTACGGTCCAAGGTGAGCAAACTCTACGACGAGGTGATCCTCGATCACATCCGCAATGCCCGCAACTATGCGGTGCCCGACATGCCGCATCGTACCGGGGAGGCGATCAACCCGCTGTGCGGGGATTCGTTTCAGGTCTTCGTCGTACTCGAAGGCGAGAACATCGAGCAGGTCGGTTTCCAATGCGAGTGCTGCGGAATCGCGATGGCATCCGCGTCGATCATGACCGATTGGCTGCGCGGACGTACCCGTGGCGAGGCGAGGTCGATCAAGGATGCGTTCCTCGATGCCTTGGCGGCAAAGACGACGCAAGCGTTGCCGGGTGCGCCCGAGGACCATACCGCCATCCTCCAGGTGGTGCAGTCCGCGCCGGCGCGCGAAGGCTGCGCTGCGCTCGCCTGGGCAGCGGTCGAGCAGGCGATTGCCGAACCTTGATCGGTCGCGAATCCGTGCCGACGCAGACCTCCGAACCCCCACCGCCGCTCCGGACGAGTGCCGCGCGGCTGATTCCCCATCCGGGGTCAACCCCGTCGGGGATCGAGGCGATCAGTGTCGTCGTGTCCAGCGACACGCGGGACACGCTCAGCCTGCGCTACGAACTGTCCGGCAATCTCGGCGGGCTGACCATTCCGGGGCCCGGTACCCTCGCCCGGGGCGAACGCCTCTGGGAACATACCTGCCTCGAGGCGTTCATTCGTGGCGACGGCACGCCGGCCTACCTGGAACTCAATTTCTCGCCGGCGCGTCGCTGGGCGGCGTACTGCTTTCGCGACTATCGCGAGCCCGGTGATCCCTGGACCGGTCCGGCGCCGGAAATCGAGGTAGTGCGTGGGCGTGATCGCCTGCACCTGCTGGCGCGATGGCACCTGGGCGCCAGCCCCTGGCTGCACCGCGCCCGGCGCCTCGATGTCGCGCTCAGCGCAGTGATCGAACTGCGCCAGGGTGCACTCGCGTACTGGGCGTTGCGGCATCCTCCGGGACGGCCTGATTTTCACCACGCAGACGGGGCCATCCTGGCGCTGGACCTCGGCTCGTCGCAGGTCACGCCATGAAGTTCGGCATCGACCGCCTGCTCGAGGCGCCGCCCTTGCGCGCAGCGTTGCGCGGTCGCCGCGTCGCGTTGCTCGCACATCCGGCTTCGGTCACCCTCGACCTGACGCATTCCCTCGACGCGCTCGCGGCATTGCCCGACATCCAGCTCACCGCGGCATTCGGGCCGCAACACGGCCTGCGTGGCGACAAGCAGGACAACATGGTCGAGTCCGGTGACTTCCTGGATCCGGTCCACGGCATTCCGGTATTCAGCCTGTACGGCCGGGTGCGGCGCCCCACGGACGAGATGCTCGGTACTTTCGATGTGCTGCTGGTCGACCTGCAGGATCTCGGGTGTCGCATCTACACGTTCATCACCACGCTGCGCTACGTGCTGGAAGCCGCTGCGCTGCGCGGGCAATCGGTATGGGTCCTGGACCGGCCCAATCCAGCCGGCCGTCCGGTAGAGGGGGCGAAACTGCAGCTCGACTGGGAAAGCTTCGTCGGCGCCGGTGCCTTCCCCATGCGCCACGGCCTGACGCTCGGTGAGCTCGGTCAATGGTTCGTGCGCGAGCTCGACCTGGATGTCGACTATCGGGTGATTCCCATGACCGGGTGGGAGCCGCATGCCGCGCCCGGCTTCGGGTGGCCGCTGGGCGAGCGTACCTGGATCAATCCAAGCCCCAATGCGCCGAACCTGTGGATGGCTCGCTGCTATGCCGGCACCGTGATGCTCGAAGGCACGACGCTCTCCGAAGGGCGCGGGACGACCCGGCCGCTGGAGCTTTTCGGCGCGCCGGATCTCGACGGTCGTGCCGTGATCGCGAAGATGCACGCTCTGGCGCCGCAATGGCTGAACGGTTGTCGATTGCGCGAATGCTGGTTCGAACCCACTTTCCACAAGCATGCCGGTCGACTGTGCTCGGGCGTGCAGATCCACGTCGAGGATGGAGCCTACGATCACACAGCGTTTCGCCCGTGGCGTGTGCAAAGCCTCGCGTTCAAGGCGATCCGCGCTCTGCACCCGGACTACGACTTGTGGCGCGACTTTCCCTACGAGTACGAGCGCGACCGGCTCGCCATCGATCTCATCAACGGCTCGCCGTCGCTGCGTGAATGGGTCGATGATCCACAGGCGACGCCGCGAGACCTCGACGCGTTGGCGCTGGCGGACGAAGCCGAATGGTGCAGCGAGCGGGACGCTGTCTTGCTGTATCGCTGAGTCGAGAGCAGGGCGGCGCACCCGCCGGTTTGCCGGCAGCTCTCTGGTCGGATCGGGCCGTGCCGGATTGCCTGAGTGCGCTGCATACCGGACTGCGGCGGCGACGGGGTGCGCCCCGAACCATCGCTCTCGCCTGCTTTGTCTTGGTGGTGTGCATCGCGGGAATCACGCTGGCGGAGTACATGTTCGAGTGGAACGCGGGCCTGGACGAGCTGCTGATCAGAGTGCCGATGGCTAACGATGTGTCGGCTCCCGGCCGGATGTCGTGGGTGACCGCATAAAATTTTGTGTTGATCGGCTGCTCGTTGTCGTTGCTGCCGGATGGCCCGACCCGGATCAATGCCGCGCAATTCCTGGCCGCGGCGTCGCTCACCGTCTCGCTCCTGGCACTGCTCGGTTATCTGTTCGGCGGCGATCTGCAGCACGTGGCGTTCTTCTCGTCGATCGTCATCGATGCCGTGATCGTCTTCCTCGTCCTGGGCGCAGGACTGCTTGCGATTCGTGGAAATCAAGGGTGGATAAGCGTTTTTATCCAAGCCACCGACAGCGCAAAGATGAGTCGGCGCTTCATACTCGTGATCATCGTCGCGCTGCCGGTCATCGCGTACGTGCGCGTCATCGGGCAAAGGGATCTGAATCTATTTGGCACTTACTTCGGCGTCGCCATCCTGAGCGTCACCAGCATCGTCATGCTGGTGACGCTCAATTGGTTCAACACCCGTTCAAGCACCCGCAGCGAGCGGGCCGTGGCGCGCATCAACGAGCAGCTCGCAGACATGGTGAACGAGAGGACCAGCGCGTTGCGGGCAAGCAACGAGAGCCTGGTGCTGGCCCGGGAAGACGCCGAACGGGCCGACAGCGCAAAGACCGCTTTTCTGTCGAGCATGAGCCACGAGTTTCGCACGCCGCTCAACGCCATCCTCGGTTTCGGGCAGGTCCTGGCTTCCGATACGCTGCCTTCGACGCCGGTCCAACGGAAGGAGTTTGCCAATCACATCCTCAAGAGCGGTCGACACCTGCTCTCGCTCATCAACGACATCCTCGATCTGGTTCAGGTCGAAACGGGCAATCTCGTCGTGTCGATGGAGGTGGTCGCCTTGGCGGAACTGCTCCAGGATTGCCGGGCGATGGTCGAACCTCTCGCCAGGAAACGCGGTCTCCGCCGTACCTTCGAATGGGCAAGGACATCGCGCACCATCACCACGAACGCTGGGATGGCGGCGGCTATCCTTCCGGGCTGGCGGGCGAAGCCATCCCGATCTCGGCCCGCATCATGAACATGTGCGACATCTACGATGCGCTCCGCAGCAATCGCCCCTACAAGCCGGCATGGGATCACGCCAGAGCGCTGGAGATCATCACGGTGGGGGACGGCCGCACCAACCCCGCCCATTTCGACCCGATGATCCTGTCCGCATTCGCCCGCCATCACGAGATCTACCGGGATATCTTCGAGGCGAACCAGGGCTAGTCACGTTCGTCCTCAGTCGGCGGAGGGGTCCCGACTAGGCGACGATGCGAAGGCGTGGGACGTTCGGTCGCAGCGGAGTCGTATCGCGCGGTCGAGTGCGCGGCACGTCGCACGAGCCGGATTCGACCCGCTGGAGGGCAGATCATCGGGCGATTGCCGGTGTCGAGCCGTCGGTTCACCGCCACGCATCAATACCGGCATAAGAAAAGAGGAAAGTATTCGTTCCGGCGAATAACGACGGACGTTAGTGTCCGCGACTTCGATACCGCGCGTGCCGGTGCGGTCGCCGGCCGGGGAGGGTCTCGTGCTCGGCTGGTTCGTGAGCCGCAATATCCAACTGCAGTTCAACCGCATCCAGTCCCGCTTCGCAGGCGGCGCATCTCACGGCAAGGGTCTGCAGGACCGGAAGATCCTGTACCCGTGGCTGGAATCCTGATTCTTCCGACGAGCGGCTCAATCAACGACGCACCAGCGCCCAGCGCATCACGATCATGACCTCCCGATTCCTCCTGGGGGCTGCTGTTGCCCTTGCGACGGTCGCGTCGGCGCAAGCGGACGTCGCGCTGCTCAATGCCTCCTACGACCCGACACGCGAGCTCTATCAGGAGATCAACGCGGCATTCGCCCGGCGTTGGGAAGCGAAGACGAAGGAGAAGATCACCATCAGGCAATCCCACGGAGGTTCGGGCAAGCAGGCGCGTTCGGTGATCGACGGCCTCGATGCCGACGTCGTCACTCTCGCGCTGGCCTACGACATCGACGCGATCGCCACCCGCGGCAAGCTGCTGCCGCTCGCGTGGCAGAAGCGCCTGCCGAGCAATAGTGCACCTTACACTTCGACGATCGTGTTCCTGGTTCGAAAGGGCAATCCCAAGGCCATAGCAGACTGGGATGACCTGGTGCGGTCCGGCATCGCGGTGGTGACGCCGAACCCCAAGACTTCGGGCGGGGCACGCTGGAACTACCTTGCTGCGTGGGGCTACGCATTGAAGAAGTTCGGTGCCGACGACGCCAGGGCGAAGGACTTCGTCGGGCGCCTCTACCGGAACGTCCCCGTGCTCGATTCCGGCGCACGCGGTTCCACCACGACCTTCGTCGAGCGCGGAATCGGCGACGTCCTGCTCGCCTGGGAAAACGAAGCGTTCCTGGCGGTGAAGGCATTGGGCCCCGCCAAGTTCGAGATCGTCGTGCCGTCCCTCAGCATTCTGGCCGAGCCGCCCGTGGCGCTGGTGGACAAGGTGGTCGATCGCCGCGGCACGCGCAAGGTGGCGCAGGCCTATCTCGACTATCTGTACACACCCGAGGCCCAGGACATCATTGCCCGCAACTTCTATCGGCCGACCGACGCGAAGGTTGCCGCGACATACCGGAAGCAGTTTCCGCAACTCACCCTGATCACGGTGGACGAGGTCTTCGGCGGTTGGCAGAAGGCGCAGCAGAAGCATTTCGTCGACGGGGCCGTGTTCGATCAGATGTTCGCCCGTTGAGCGCGATGCCCGGCCCGCCGTGAACTTCGTCATCCGTCGTCACAACGTCCTGCCGGGATTCGGCATCGCACTGGGGTTCACGCTGCTCTACCTGAGCCTGATCGTCCTGATCCCGCTGTCCGCAGCCTTCGTCAGGACGGCAACGCTCAGCTGGGAAGCGTTCTGGACCGCGGTGACGGCCCCGCGCGTGCTGGCGTCGTATCGCCTCACTTTCGGCGCGTCGTTCCTCGCCGCCACGATCAACGCCGTCTTCGGACTGCTGGTCGCCTGGGTTCTCGTGCGCTACCGGTTTCCCGGCAGGCGCATCGTCGACGCCCTGGTGGATCTGCCGTTCGCCTTGCCGACCGCGGTGGCCGGCATCGCGCTTGCGGCCATCTACTCGACCAATGGCTGGATCGGCAGCCTGTTCGCCCCTTACGGCGTCAGGATCTCGTTCACGCCTTTGGGCGTGGTGGTCGCGCTCACCTTCATCGGGCTGCCCTTCGTTGTGCGCACGGTGCAGCCGGTGCTGGAAGATCTCGAACCCGAAATGGAAGAAGCCGCGGCCACCCTCGGCGCCACGCGCGTGCAGACGTTCACGAAAGTGGTGTTTCCGACGCTGCTGCCCGCGTTGCTGACCGGCTTCGCGCTCGCGTTCGCGCGTGCCATCGGCGAGTACGGCTCGGTCATCTTCATCGCCGGCAATCTGCCGATGGTGTCCGAGATCACGCCGCTCCTGATCATCACCAAGCTCGAGCAATACGACTACGCGGGCGCCACCGCGCTGGCGGTGGTGATGCTGCTGATCTCCTTCGCGCTGCTGCTCGTCATCAACCTGCTCCAGTGGTGGACGCGGCGACGCCGCTCCGCCGCGTGAACGCACCGGAAGCCTCTGCCGTGAATACCGCCGTCCTGCATGCGCCCCTCGCGGCACCCAGGCGCAGCCTCGAGCGCAGCACCGCCGAGCCCGCCTGGGTGCGCGTGCTGCTGATCGCCACGGCACTGCTGTTCCTGGGCGTGTTCCTGTTCGTGCCGCTCGCCGCCGTGTTCTACGAAGCGCTGCGCAAGGGCGTACCGGTCTATTTCAAGGCCGTCGTCGAACCCGACGCGCTGTCCGCGGTGTGGCTGACATTGGTCACCGCGGCCATCGCGGTACCGCTGAATCTCGTCTTCGGCGTTGCGGCGGCCTGGGCCATCGCCAAGTTCGAGTTCCGCGGCAAGAACCTGCTGCTGACCCTGATCGACCTGCCGTTCTCGGTCTCGCCCGTGATCGCCGGGCTCATCTACGTCCTGGTGTTCGGCCTGCAGGGATGGTTCGGCGGCTGGCTGGCCGGGCACGACCTGAAGGTGATCTTCGCGGTTCCGGGCATCCTCGCGGCGACGTTGTTCGTGACGTTTCCATTCGTTGCGCGCGAACTGATTCCGCTCATGCAGGCCCAGGGGACCGAGGAGGAAGAGGCCGCCGTGGTGCTGGGCGCCAGCGGCTGGCAGGTGCTCTGGCGCGTGACTCTGCCGAACGTGAAATGGGGTCTGCTCTACGGCGTGATCCTGTGCAATGCCCGCGCGATGGGCGAGTTCGGCGCGGTGTCCGTGGTATCCGGCCATATCCGCGGGCTCACCAACACGCTCCCGCTGCACGTGGAGATCCTCTACAACGAATACCAGTTTGCCGCCGCTTTCGCGACTGCGTCGCTGTTGGCGCTGCTTGCGCTCGTGACGCTGGTGCTGAAGGCCTGGGTCGAGCGGCGCTTCAGGGAGCATCGATCGTGAGCATCGAGGTCAAGGGATTGAACAAGCGCTTCGGCACCTTTGCGGCGCTCGACAACGTCAGTCTGGAGGTCAGGAGCGGCGAGCTGCTCGCGCTGCTGGGGCCGTCGGGATCGGGCAAGACCACGTTGCTGCGCGTGATCGCTGGCCTCGAAACCGTGGACTCGGGGCAGGTCCTGTTCCACGGCGCGGACGCGACGAGCCAGCATGTACGCGAGCGCAACGTCGGTTTCGTGTTCCAGCACTATGCGTTGTTCCGTCACATGAGCATCTTCGAGAATGTGGCGTTCGGACTGCGCGTGCGTCCGAAGCAGCGTCGCCCCGCGGAATCCGAGATCCGGCGCAAGGTCATGGAATTGCTCGGACTGGTCCAGCTCGACTGGCTGGCCGATCGCTATCCGCAGCAGCTCTCGGGCGGGCAGCGCCAGCGCATCGCGCTCGCGCGCGCGCTGGCCGTCGAGCCGCAGGTGCTGCTGCTCGACGAGCCGTTCGGTGCGCTCGATGCCAAGGTGCGCCAGGAACTGCGGCGCTGGCTGCGCCGCCTCCATGACGAGATGCACATCACCAGCGTGTTCGTGACGCACGATCAGGACGAAGCGCTGGAGGTGTCGGATCGCGTGGTCGTGATGAACGAAGGCCGCATCCAGCAGGTCGGCACGCCGCAGGAAGTCTACGACCATCCGGTGAACGCCTTCGTGTACCAGTTCCTCGGCAACGTGAACCTGTTCCATGGCCGCATGGACGAAGGTCGCGCTTTGATCGGGCGCGGTGAAGTGCCGGTGCCGACCCACGGCGAGAGCCCGTCGGGCGCGGCAGTGGCCTACGCCCGGCCGCACGACATCGATGTCGTGCGCCCCATCCACGGCGAGCACGGCATCGCAGCCCGTGTGGAGCACCTGCTGGCCGTGGGCCCGGTCGTGCGGATCGACCTGCAACCGGACGACGGGGCGGTGCCGATCCACGCGGAGATCAGCCGCGAGCTCGCAGGCAGCCTCGCGCTCGTGGCCGGCGATCGCGTGCTGGTGCGTCCGCGACAGGTCCGGGTGTTCGCCGCCTGAGCGCCGGCCGTCTAATTCCCGTCCGGACTAAGCAAACGCCTATTGGATCGTTCCCGGCCTTGACGCCGAAAGATAGAGTCCGGGGTCGCGCCGGATTGCATTCGCCAACAGGAGTTCCATGTATCGCTACGACACCATCGACCGCACGCTCGTGAACGAACGCGTCGCCCAGTACCGGGACCAGCTTGCCCGGCATCTGCGCGGCGAACTGTCCGAGGATGAATTCCGCCCCTTGCGGCTGCAGAACGGCCTCTACATCCAGCGCTACGCGCCGATGCTGCGGGTCGCCATCCCCTATGGCCTGCTGTCGGCGACGCAACTGCGCACGCTCGCGCACATCGCGCGCGAATACGACCGCGGCTATGCGCATTTCACCACGCGCCAGAACATCCAGTACAACTGGCCCCGGCTCGAGGACACCGCGGACATCCTGGCCGATCTGGCATCGGTGGAGATGCATGCGATCCAGACCAGCGGCAATTGCGTGCGCAACATCACGGCCGACGAATTCGCCGGCATCGCGCCGGACGAGCTGGTGGACCCGCGTCCGCTGGCGGAGATCATGCGCCAGTGGTCCACCTTCCATCCGGAGTTCGCCTTCCTGCCGCGCAAGTTCAAGATCGCGGTCAACGGCGCCGTGGAGGATCGCGCTGCCACGGCATTCCACGACATCGGTCTCACCGTGCTGCGCAAAGTCGGCGGCGAGCTGGGCGTGAGCGTCCTCGTGGGCGGCGGCATGGGCCGTACCCCCATCATCGGACACGTGATCCGGGATTTCCTGCCGTTTCGGCACGCCCTCACCTACGTCGAAGCGATCCTTCGTGTCTACAACCGCCACGGGCGGCGCGACAACATCTACAAGGCCCGCATCAAGATCCTGGTCAAGGCGCTCGGCCCGGACGAATTCGCCCGGCAGGTCGAAGTTGAGTGGCAACACGTGAAGG
The DNA here is from genome assembly GCA_038324085.1 of Burkholderiales bacterium. Taxonomy (GTDB): domain Bacteria; phylum Pseudomonadota; class Gammaproteobacteria; order Burkholderiales. Next base: position 89,260 of record JBBQHP010000013.1, on the reverse strand, counting down.
ATGGCCCGGGGACGCTCACTCTCGAGGAACTCGAGCGCGTGTCGGCTTACTTCCCGCTGCCCGGGTACGAGTCGCTGCCGGACGTAGACGCGACGCACGAACGACTCCTCGCGGAGGGGGCGGCGTTCGCTCGCTGGGTGGGCCGCAGCGTGCGCGGGCACCGTACGCCGGGCTACCGCGCCGTGGTGCTTTCCCTGAAGAAGACCGGGGTGGCGCCCGGCGATGCGACCGCCGCACAGATGGATCGGGTGGCCGACTGGTCGGAACGCTTCGGCTTCGACGAGATCCGTGTCTCCCACGAGCAGAACCTGATCCTGTCCGACGTGCGCGTAAGTGACCTGCATACGCTGTGGGAGGAGGCGAGAGTTGCCGGCCTGGCCACGCCGAACATCGGATTGCTGACCGACATCATCGCGTGCCCGGGCGGCGATTTCTGCTCGCTCGCGAACGCCAAATCCATACCGATCGCCGAGGCGATCCAGCGTCGCTTCGACGATCTCGACTATCTGCATGACATCGGCGAACTGAACATCAACATCTCGGGTTGCATGAATTCCTGCGGACATCATCACGCCGGTCACATCGGCATTCTCGGTGTCGACAAGGATGGGGAGGAGTGGTATCAGGTTTCCGTCGGTGGCGCCGATGGCTCCCGGGCGGGGCGCGGGCGCTCGGCCATCGGCAAGGTCATCGGTCCGTCGTTCAAGGCCGAGGCCATGCCCGACGTGATCTCCACCCTGATCGACACTTATCTCGACGTGCGCGAAGACGGCGAACGTTTCATCGACTCGGTCGAGCGGCTCGGGCACGCGCCGTTCAAGGCCCGAGTCTATGCGACCGAAACCAAGGCGGTGGCTCTCGATGCCTGAGATCATTCGTGGTCGCACCGTGATGCCGGACGACTGGCAGGTCCTGCGGCCGGATGCGACCGCGCCACTTGCCGCCGGCGAGCTTCCGGCCGGCAAGGTGATCGTGCCGCTCGCCCCGTGGCTGGCCAGTGCCGAATCGTTCGTCGCGCGTGGCGACGTCGCGGTCTGGCTGGCGGGCACGGACGAACCCGGGCAGATTGCGCCATGGCTCGGACGGCTGCCACTCGTGGCGGTCGACTTCCCCAGGTTCACGGACGGGCGGGGCTATTCGATCGCGTATCTGCTGCGCTCGCGCTTCGGCTGGCGCGGCGAACTGCGCGCCATCGGCGACGTGCTTCCCGACCAGCTCTTCTACATGCACCGGGTCGGCTTCGATGCGTTCGCGGTCCGCCCGGATCGTAGTCTCGCGACCGCGCTCGAGGCGTTGCATGCGTTCAGCGATGCATATCAGGGTTCGTGGGATCAGGCAGCGCCCGCGTTTCGCCGCAAGGCGCGTGCGTGGCCGGAATCGCCGGGGCAGGATTCCATCCGGCTGCGGCAGCAGGCATGAGCGTGCGATGAACGCTCCGGCGGATTCCGTTGTTCGCGTTACCGATGCGGCGGCGCTGGCGGGCACGCTGGTCGCAACGCTCCGGGCGATTACCCGGGACCATGCGCGCGTGGCCCTCGCCAGCAGCCTGGGTGCCGAAGACATGGTGCTCACCGACGTCATCCTGAGTGCCCGGCTGCCGGTGGAGATCTTCACGCTCGATACCGGGCGCCTGCACCGCGAGACGCTCGATGTCATCGACCGGGTCAAGGCGCGGTACGGCCGCGACATCGCCGTGATCCGTCCGGACGCCGTGGCGGTCGATGCCTATGTGCGCACCCATGGCCGCGACGGCTTCTACGAATCCGTGGAACTGCGCAAGGCCTGCTGCCGCATCCGCAAGGTCGAACCGCTGGCCCGCGCACTCGCGGGCAAGGACGCCTGGATCACCGGCCTGCGCCGGTCCCAGTCAAGTACCCGGACGCAGCTCGGCCTGCGCGAGCACGACGCGATCCACGGCATTGCGAAGTTCAATCCGCTCGCCGACTGGAGCGAAGCGGACGTGTGGGCCCATCTGCGCGAGCACGACGTGCCGTACAACGCGTTGCACGATCGGGGCTACCCGTCCATCGGCTGCGAGCCGTGCACCCGGGCCGTCCACCCCGGCGAGGACGTGCGCGCGGGCCGCTGGTGGTGGGAGACCGCCGACAGCAAGGAATGCGGCCTGCACGTCGCCCCCGATGGAACGCTGCAACGCGCCGGAGCGCCCCGCCCTTGATCACCGATCTGCACGTCGCCCGCTCCCGTCTCGACCATCTCGACTGGCTCGAGTCCGAGGCCATCTACATCCTGCGCGAAGTCGCTGCGGAGTGCGCCAATCCCGCGCTGCTGTTCTCCGGCGGCAAGGACAGCTGCGTGCTGCTGCGCCTGGCCGAGAAGGCTTTCCGGCCCGCGCGCTTCCCGTTTCCGTTGATGCACATCGACACCGGCCACAATTTTCCGGAGGTCATCGAGTTCCGCGATGCGCGCGTGGCGGAACTGGGTGAGCGCCTGATCGTCCGATCCGTCGAAGATTCGATCTCGCGCGGCACGGTCGTGCTTCGTTCCGAGTTCGATTCGCGCAATGCCGCCCAGTCGGTCACGTTGCTGGAGGCCATCGCCGAATTCGGCTTCGATGCGTTGATCGGCGGTGCCCGCCGCGACGAGGAAAAGGCGCGTGCGAAGGAAAGGGTGTTCTCGTTCCGGGACGAGTTCGGGCAATGGGATCCGAAGGCCCAGCGGCCGGAGCTGTGGAACCTGTACAACGCCCGCGTGCACAAGGGCGAGAACGTGCGCGTGTTTCCCATTTCGAACTGGACCGAGCTCGACGTATGGCAGTACGTCGCGCGCGAGAAGCTCGCGCTGCCGTCGCTGTATTACGCGCATCGCCGGCAGGTCGTGCCGCGCAGCGGGCTGCTCGTCCCGGTAACCCCGCTGACGCCGCCGCGCGCCGGCGAGGTCGTCGAAACGCGGCTGGTGCGGTTTCGCACCGTGGGCGACATCAGTTGCACGTGCCCGGTGGCGAGCGACGCCGCTACGCCGGAGGCGATCGTGGCCGAGACCGTCGTGACCGACATCACCGAGCGTGGCGCCACCCGCATGGACGACCAGACGTCCGACGCATCGATGGAGCGTCGCAAGAAGGAGGGGTACTTCTGAGTATCCGGGCATCACCGCGACTTAGCGGCGTTGCAGCACCCATCGCACGAGACCAGGCTGAAATAAACGACATGAATGCACCAGTGCGCAAACTCGATCTCGAGGACCGTGGCGTCCTGCGCTTCATCACGGCCGGCAGCGTCGACGACGGCAAGAGCACGCTGATCGGCCGGCTCCTGTACGAAGCCAAGGGCATCTACGCCGATCAACTGGCGGCGGTGACCCGTGCAACCCGCAAGCGCACGGCGGGCGACGGGCTCGATCTCTCGCTGCTGACCGACGGGCTCGAGGCCGAGCGCGAGCAGGGCATCACGATCGATGTCGCGTACCGCTATTTCGCGAGCCCGGTGCGCAAGTTCATCATCGCCGACGCGCCGGGGCACGAGCAATACACGCGCAACATGGTCACCGGTGCGAGCACCGCGGACGCCGCCATCGTCCTGGTGGACGTGACCCGGGTCGGCACGGGCGAACTGCTGCCGCAGACCAAACGGCACTCGGCGATCGCGAAACTGCTCGGCATCCGCCACATCATCGTGGCGGTCAACAAGATCGATCTCGTGGGCTTCGACCGCGCGGTGTTCGACCACGTGCGCGCCGAATATTCCGCGATCGCCGCACGTCTCGGCCTCCGGGACGTGCACTACATTCCGATCAGCGCACTCGAAGGCGACAACGTGGTGCGTCCGAGCGCGCGCACGCCGTGGTACGACGGGCCGCCGTTGCTGGAACTGCTCGAGACATTGCCGGCCGAGCGCACGGATGCGATCGAGCCGCTGCGCTATCCGGTGCAGCTGGTGATCCGGGCCAACGGCAGTGCGGTGGACGATTTCCGCGGCTATGCAGGGCAGGTGCGCTCCGGCGTGTTGAAGTGCGGGCAGATGATCCGGGTGCTACCCGGCGGCGAGACTGCGAGGGTGGCCTCGATCGAGACACTCGACCGCCGTCTCGACGACGCCGTGGCCGGTCGGTCGGTCACTGTGCGACTCGATCGCGATGTCGATGTGTCGCGCGGCGACGTCATCGTCGATGCCGACGACCATCCGCGACTCGCAAAGCAGTTCGAGGCGGAGCTATGCTGGCTCGATCGCACGCCGCTCGATCCCCGGCGCAAGTATCTGCTGCGCCATGGCACGAAGACGACGCAGGTCCGCGTGGATGCGGTGGCGGGCAAGCTCGACGTCCATTCGCTCTCGGCCGCGGTGGTCGCCGACACGCTGGTCATGAACGATATCGGTCGGGTATCGCTCACCACCCAGCAGCCGATCATTTGTGATGTCCATGCCCGCCTCCCTGCCACCGGCGCGTTCATCCTGATCGACGCAGCAACCAATCAGACGTCCGCGGCCGGGATGATCATGGGTCGGGTGGATGACGCAATAGGGGCGGCGTAGATGGGAAGAGTCTATCTGGTGGGTGCCGGCCCGGGCGCGGCGGATCTCCTGACCCTGCGCGCGGCGCGCCTGCTCGCCACGGCCGATGTGGTGTTGCACGACGCTCTCGTCAGCGAGGAAGTCCTCGCACTGGCGCCAAGAGCGATGAAGGTCGCCGTGGGCAAACGCGCTTGCCGCCCTTCGACCGCACAGCGCTTCATCAACAAGCAGCTCGTGGATGCCGCGGGCAAATACGAAGTGGTGGTGCGCCTCAAGGGCGGTGACCCGATGCTGTTCGGTCGTGCCGAGGAAGAACTTGCCGCCCTTGAGGACGCGGGCATCGCGTGCGAGGTCGTGCCCGGGATCACGGCGGCATTCGCAGCGAGTGCGCAGTTGCAGACTTCGCTGACGCGACGTGGGCTCGCGCGCAGCGTGGCTTTCGTCACACCGCGGGTGGGTGCGGACGAGAGCGACAGCCATTGGCTCGATGCTGCGATGGGTGCCGACACGGCGGTCCTGTACATGGGCGGGCGCGAGATCGTCGAGATTGCTCGCCGCTTGATAGCGGCCGGACGGCCGGGATCGACCCCGCTGGCCGCCGTGGAGAACGCGTCGTTGCCGCAGGAGCGGCACTGGCTCGGAACCTTGGAGACTGCGGCTGGCCTGGCTGCGTCGGTCGACGCAAGCGTGGCCGTGCTGTTGCTGGTCGGCGAAGTTCTGCGGGACTGCGACGCGGCGCAGGCCGTTACTGCAGTGCTCGAGGAGCAGGCCGCGTAGCGCTTCTGGACAGATCTGTTGCTCGATCCTCTACCGTGAACAAGGCGCGCCTCAGGCAGGCCGCAGGCAATACTCGGCGATCGCATCCAGCACCGTGTCTGCTTCGCCGATCGGCGCGGCCACGCTCACCTGCAACCCCGGGTGCGCCGAACGGATCTCCTCCGCGAGCCTGGGGAGATCGGAGCGCACGTGCCCTCCGGGACCGAGAAACAAGGGAATCATCTCGATCTCGGTCGCGCCGCGTTCAGCAAGCCGTGCGGCGGCGACCGCGACCGTGGGATCCGTATGTTCCAGGTAAGCACTCTCGGCTAGCGCGCCGGGCTGCCGAGCGAGCACTTTCGCACGCAGCCGATCGAAGGGAGCTGTCCATGCCGGGTCGCGCGACCCGTGCGCGAGCAGCAGGAGGGCCTTCATCGCGCGGCGATCAGCATTCGACTGCAGCCGTTTCCGGCATTTCGTCGCGCGATGCCACGCAATCCAGCGCCTGCCGGACGACGTCCAGGCCGCTGCCCGGGCGATGAACGTTCTCGGACAGCGTGCGGCGCCAGGCGCGCGCACCTGGAACGGCCTGGTAGAGCCCGATGAGGTGCCGGGCCATCGCGGATAGCGGCGTGCCCTGCGCGAGTTCGCGCGCGATGTAGGGCAGGAAGCGCTCGACGGCTTCCGCGCGCGATGCGACGGGTGCCCGTTCGCCGAACAATTCGGGATCGACGCGGGCGAGCAGCCACGGGTTGTAGTAGGCCTCGCGGCCCAGCATCACCCCGTCGACCTGCGCGAGGTGAGACTTCGCTTCAGCGAGATCGACGAGACCGCCGTTCAGCACGATCGTGAGGCCGGGATGCGCGCGTTTCAGCGCGTGCACCACGTCGTGGCGCAGCGGCGGCAGCGTGCGGTTTTCCTTCGGCGACAGGCCGTCCAGCCACGCCTTGCGCGCATGCACGATCAGGATGCCGCATCCGACCGCCGCGAGCGCGCCCACGAGCGTATCGAGGCGCTCGGTGGATTCGTCGCGGTCGATGCCGATGCGCGTCTTGACCGTCACCGGAATGGATACCGCGGCCAACATCGCGGCCACGCCTTCTGCGACGAGCTGAGGTTCGGCCATCAGGCAGGCGCCGAAGCGACCGGACTGCACGCGGTCGCTCGGGCAACCCACGTTGAGGTTCACTTCGTCGAAGCCCGCATCCTCGGCCATCCGGGCGCACGTGGCGAGCTCGCGAGGGTCGCTGCCACCCAGCTGGATCGCGACCGGATGCTCGGTGGCGTCGAAGCGGAGGAAGCGCGGCGCGTCGCCGTGCAGCAGGGCGCCGGTGGTGATCATCTCGGTATACAGCCGCGCGCGCCGGGAGAGCACGCGCAGGAAGGCACGCGCGTGACGATCGGTGAGATCCATCATCGGCGCGACGCAGAAACGATGCGAGGCGGCGTGGGGCGTCATGGGCTGGTTCCGGGCCGGGGCGCGGATTATCGCAGAGCCCGGCCTCAGCTTTCGAGCACTTTCGCGCGCAGTCGCGACGCCAGGGCGTCGGTGGCCATCACCATCGCGAGGATCAGCAGCACGCAGATCGCCGTGTCCTCGTACTGGAACAGTTTCATGCTCGCGACCAGTTCGAAGCCGATGCCCCCGGCACCCACCATGCCCAGGACCGTGGCCGAGCGCAGGTTGGTCTCGAACCGGTAGAGGCCGGCGGAGATCCATGACGGCCATACCTGCGGCAGCACCGCGAAGGCGGCGATCTGCAGCGGCCGGGCGCCGGTGGCGCGCAGCGCTTCCACCGGTCCGGGGTCCACTTCCTCGATGGCGTCGCAGAAAAACTTGCCGAGCATGCCGGCGCCATGGATCGCGAGCGCGAGCACGCCCGCGAACGGTCCCAGCCCCACGGCGGCCGTGAAGAGCAGGGCGAACACCAGCTCGTTGATGCCCCGCACGGCGTTGAAGATCTGCCGCACGCCGTGATAGAGCACCGGATTCGGACTGAAGTTGCGCGCACCGAGAAACGTGAGCGGGAGCGCCAGCACGAGTGCGAGCAGGGTGCCCCAGAGCGCGATCTGCAGGGTCTCCCCCGCCTTCGGCAGCAACGCGCCCAGGTAGCCCCAGTGGGGCGGCAGCATCCGGCCCAGGAACTCGCCCATCCAGCCGGCGCCCCGCACCAGCTCGCCCAGGCTCAATTCGACATTGCCCGCAGTCCATCCGAGCACGCCGCCGACGGCGATCACCACGACCAGCCAGTTGAGCGCGGTCCGCCGGCCCCAGGGACGACCGAGAATGAAGGCGAGGCGGGGCGGTGTCACCACGCCGGCGCCCCATTGCCGCCGACGCCGTCTGATTCCTGGCCGGGGGGTGACGGAGCATCGCTTTCGTCTTCCATCCCGGGGTAGACCTGGGCGAGGGCGTCCGGCGACAGGGCCGCAGGAGTGCCTTCGAACACCACGCGCCCCGCACTGATGCCGATCACGCGGTCGGCGAACTCGCGCGCGAAGTGGACCTGATGAAGATTGCAGAGCACCGCGATGCCCAGCTCGTGGGCCGCGCGCCGGAGATCGGAGAGCACGAGCCGTGCGGTTTTCGGATCGAGGCTCGCCACCGGTTCGTCGGCGAGGATCGCTTGCGGTCGCTGGGCCAACGCGCGCGCGACGCCGACCCGCTGCTGCTGGCCGCCGGACAGCCGATCGGACCGTTCCCACGCGCGTGCACGCAGGCCGACCCGGTCGAGGCATTCGAGGGCCAGATCCAGGTCGGCTCGCGGGAACACCTGCAGCAGCGACGGCACCAGCGGCATCGAAGCGAGGCGACCGGTCAGCACGTTCTTGACCACGGACAGGCGCGGCACGAGGTTGTGATTCTGGAAGATCATTCCGATCGCACGGCGGACATCGCGCAGCCGCCGCGCGTCCGAGCCGACGGTGCGTCCGGCAACCCGCACTTCGCCCGCGTCCGGCGCCACGAGGCGGTTGATGCAGCGGAGCAGCGTCGACTTGCCGGCGCCCGACGGTCCGAGCACGACCAGCATCTCGCCCGGTGCGACCCGCAGGCTCACGCCGTCGAGCGCGGTGATGGCGCCGTAGCGTTTGGCGAGGTCGCGCACCTCGATCATTTCATCTTCTTCAAGTCGAGCTTGAGCACCTTCGCCGCGTTCCGGACCACGTCGTAGGCGGCGTCGCTGGCCGGGACGAAATGATCGATGTTGCCGTGCTTGCCCCATGGGACGTCGTGCATCGCGGTGAAGGCCGCGACGATCCGCTGCTTGAGTTCCGGTGGCAGGTCGCGGCGCATCGCGAATGGCAGGCCCGGGATCTCCTCCGAGGTCCACAGGGTCACGATGTCTTCGCTCCGGACCACGCCGCGCGCAATCGCGGCTTCGAGCAGGCCGTCGGCCACGGCTGCCGCGTCCACCTTGCCGTTCTGCACGGCGATCGCGCTGGCGTCGTGGCCGCCGGAGAAGACGACGCGGCCGAAGAACGTTTCGGGGTCGTAGCCGGCACTCACCAGTGCCGCCTTCGGAAACAGGTAACCGGAAGTCGACGCCGGATCGACGAACGCGAAGCTGCGGCCCTTCAGGTCGGCGAGCGAAGCGAGTCCGCGATCCCTGCGGGCGATGATCCTGCTGTGGTAGGAGCCGCCCACCCGTCCGATCGGGATCGTGGCGAAGGCTTCGGCGCCCGCAACCTGCACCGCCAGCACGTAGGAGAACGGACCGAAGAAGGCGAGGTCCAGTTTCTTCGAGCGCATCGCCTCGATCACGCCGTTGTAGTCGGTGGCGGCGAACGGCTTCACCGTCATGTTCAGCGTCCGGGCGAGCCGATCCACCATCGGTTGCGCCTCGGTGATCACGAGGCGCGGATCCTCGGAGGGAATGAGGCCCAGGGTGAGCGTCTGCTGAGCCTTGACCGCCGGGACCGCGCCCAGGACGGCGCAGCAAACGAAGGCCGCGAACGGCGTAAACCGGATCATGGTGGCTCCTCTGTCCTTTTTTTAGTTGTCCGGACGGCATGAATGCCTGTCCGCTCCCTGCTGCGCCTGCCGTTCACTCGACACGGGTCCGGGCCCGGGTTTCGTGCCGGCGCCAGCCCGCTACCGTGGCTCGATGCGCCGCGGCCGCATATTGCCACCTTGGCGCTCAGGCGACGCGGGTGCCGCCGCGCCACGTGGCCATGGGCACGGGCACGCCTTCAAGTTCACGCACGCGCACGAGGTCGGCGCGCTGGCCGATCTCGATCGCGCCGCGGTCGTCGAGCCCCACCATGCGGGCCGGGTTGAGCGATGCGCTCGAGACTGCGCGGGAGAGCGACCAGCCCGCCTGCGTGTGCAGCAGGAACGCCGCGTGCATCAGGGCATGGGGGACGTAGTCCGACGACAGCGCGTCGAGCAGATCGTATTGCGCAAGCTCATGGGCCGATACGTTGCCGGAATGGGAGCCGCCCCGCACCAGATTGGGGGCGCCCATCACGATCTTCATGCCGTGCTCGCGAGCCGTTCGGGCCGCGACCTGGGTCGTGGGGAATTCCGAGATCGAGATGCCGGCTGCCACGCCTTCGTGGATATGCTCGATCAGCGTGTCGTCGTGGCTCGCGATGGCGAGGTTGCGATCCACGCAGAGGGCGAGCAGCGCTTCGCGGTTGCGCTCGGCATTGCGCTCGCGCATGTCCTGCCGCTCAGCCACCACCTGGGCGAGATATTCTTCGGTCCAGCGCTGGTTGCGCTGCGTGTACACGCGGAACTTCTCGACGTTCATCCATTGTCGCTGCCCGGGCGTGTGATCCATCAGCGACACGAGCCGCACGTGCGGATCGTCGATGAAAGCCTCGGTCATGCCGAGCACGTTGTCGCACGGCAACTCGCAGCGCAGGTGCAGCCAGTGATCGGCGCGCAGCAGGCCGGCCTTGCGCGCCACGTCGAGCGCGGAGACGGCATCGTGCAGACCCTGCGCGCGCAGGGCCCGGTCGTCGAAGTCGCCGATCCCCATCGCATCCAGCACCGTCGTGATGCCGGCCGAGGCGACCTGCCCGTCGTGCGTGAGCAGCGCCGATATCGCCGGCCAACGCACCCCCGGGCGCGGTTCGAGATGTTTCTCGAGGTTGTCGGTGTGGATCTCGACCAGCCCCGGCAACAGGTAGTCGCCGGCGAAATCCTCGGCCCCGGGCGCGTTCGTGGCGCCGAGGTCGACACGCACGATGCGCCCTGCGTGCAGTTCGACCGTGCCGAGGAACACCTCCCCGGGCGTGACCACGCGCGCGTTGGTGATGATGTGTCTGGTCATGGGGCGCAGGTTAGCAGAGGGGCGAGGGATTTCGCGCGGGCGGTCATGCCTGCAGCTTCCGTGGCGTGACGGCGGTCGCGAGCGCCAGCGCGGTCGCAGCCACCCACAGGGCGAGCGAGAAGCTCTCCCGGGCGCCGGCGAGATAAGCCGAGACGACCGGTCCGATGCATTGCCCCAGAGCCCAGGCGATGGTCATGCGGCCGATGACGCGTGTCGCGCTGGTCGGCGCCCGCTTGCGCGCCTCGCGGAGCCCGAGCATGGTGACCACCATGAAGGTGCCGCCGATGGCCACCGTGCCGAACGCCAGCGCCCAGCCGGCCGAGAGCAGCGCCATCGCGGCATTGCCGATCGCCATCAACGCTGCGCAGAAGCGGAACGTGGCGATGTCGCCGAAGCGGCCCCCGGCCCGCGCGCCGAGAAAGATCGAAACGGTGCCCGCCACGCCGAACAGCGGCCAGAACCACACGTAGCCGCCGTCGTCGCCGAGCACGCTGCGCGCGAGCACGGGCAGGAAGGTGGCCGCGGTGACGTAGCCGAAGCCGCACAGGCCATAAGCGAGGATGAGGCGCGCGATGCCGGGCGGGGTGGCGGCGCGGGCCTGCGCTACGGCGACGGGGGCGTGCATGCCGGCATCGCCGGCCCGCGTCCAGACCGCCAGCGCGAAGGCAGCCAGCAGCAGGCCGTTGGCGAGCCAGGCGCCCATGGCGCCACCCCCGGCGAGAGTCCAGAACGCGCACAGCAGGCCGGTCGCGATGATGCCGATGCCGGCGCCAGCGAATACGTAGGCGCTCCACTCGGGACGCTGCGCCGCCGCCGCGTGCCGCAGGCCCCAGGCCGAGGTATGCACGAGCAGCCAGGCGGCTGCGATACCCGCGATCGCGCGCAGTGCGAACCACGCTTCCACGCCGGTCACCGCGGCCATGCCGGCGATGCTGAGGGTGACGCCGACCAGGCCCACGCGGATCGTGGTGCGTTCGGACACGGGAAACCGCACGGCGGTCAGCGCGCCAGCAAGGTAGCCGAGGTGGTTCGCGGCCGCGAGCCACCCTGCCGCCACGATCGATACGCCGAAGTCCGATTGCATCAGCGGCAGGATCGGTGTGAACACGAAGCGTCCCGCGGTGGGCACGACGAACGCGAGCATTGCGAGCAGAACGACGGCGCGATGCGGATTCACGGCTGCTGTGCGAAAGAGCGCAGGGTGGCCGCGGGCCGCAGCTCGGGCGGCGTGGTAGGCCAATGCGGCGTCGATACACCGGTGCCGATCAGGATCGAATCGATGCCCGCCGCATTGGCGCCGCAGATGTCGGTTTCGAGGGTGTCGCCGATCATCGCCGCGTTGCGGGTGCCGATGCGGTGCAGGCCTTCCGCGAAGATGGCTGCGTGCGGTTTGCCGAGCCGCACGAAGCGCAGGTCGCCGCGACCCGGATAGCGCAGCGCCAGCGCGCCTTCGAACATCGCTGCGAGCGTACCCGCCGCGAAACCGAACGCTCCGGGGCCGGCGGGATAGACGAGATCGGGATTGGGCACGACCAGATGCACGCGCTCGCCGCGATCGAGCCGCGCGAACAGCATCGACAGCGCCGCATCCATGGTCTCGATGAAATCGAAGCCGCTCTCGTCGCCGATCACCAGCACCTCGAAGTCCGCGTCGGCGCCGACGATGCGACCGCCGGCCTCGATGACATAGCGCACGCTGTCCTGCGGGCCCAGCACGGCACATGCGGCCCCTGTCAGCCCGTGCTGTGCGAAATGCGCCAGCAGCAGCGAACCCGAGGTGACGACGCACTCGGCAGGCACGTCGATGCCCATGCCCTGCAACCGGCGCGCCGTGGTCGTGGGCAGTTTCGCGGCGTCGTTGGTCAGCACGCAGAACGGCATGCGCAGCCGCTGCAGGCGCGCGATGAATTCGGCTGCCCCTGGCAGCGGTCCGGCCTCGGTCATCAGTACGCCATAGGCATCGAGCAGCAGCCCGTCGTAGCGGTCGACGAGAGCATCGGCACTGGTGCGGGGCGGGGCGGGCATCGCAGGGTATCGGGCGGAAACCCGCACAGGTTACCCTACGATCAGTCCGGTCCGCATCGAGCCATGTCCCGCTACGCCATCTACTACGCACCCGATCGCGACAGCGCGCTGTGGCGCGCCGGCGTGTGCTGGCTCGGACGCGATCCGGAAACGCGCGAGATCGTCGCGCCGCCGGCGATCGATGGCCTTGCTCCGGCGCGCCAGCGACAGATCACCGAGTCGCCGCGGCGCTACGGCTGGCATGGCACGCTCAAGGCGCCGTTCGCGCTGAGCCCGGGTGTTGCCGTTGACGATCTCGTGGCGGAAATGCAGCGCTTCTGCGCGCGCCGCGAACCGTTCCCGCTGCCTCCGCTCGCGGTCGGGGTGGTCGATGGCTTCATTGCCGTGGTGCCTTCTCGGGGGTCGGTCATCCTCGATGATCTGGCCGCTGCGTGCGTCGAATGCTTCGATCCGTTCCGGGCGCCGATGACGGCTACGGAACGATCGCGGCGTCTGGGTGCCTCGTTGTCCGAGCGGCAACTCGACTACCTGGAGCGCTGGGGCTATCCGTACGTCATGGACGAATACCGGTTCCACATGACCCTGACCGGGCGCCTCCCCGCACTGGATCAGGCGGCGTTGTTGCCCTGGCTCGAACGCCACTTCGCGGCCGCGCTGCAACGGCCGGTGCCCGTCCACGACATTGCCCTGTACGAGGAACCCGCGCCCGGCGACGCATTGCGGCTGCTGCGGCGGGTGGGCTTCAGCGGCGGCTGAGCGCCGCCATCACAGGTCGGTCCGGTACCGTCCGTGGACCGCGGCGTCGAAGTCTGCGATCTCGTCGGCCGCAAGGCCGCCGTTGGCCGCGATCTCGGCGCCGAAACTGATGCGAATGCGCCCGGACCAGGTCGCGGGATTCCACAGGGCGGCGCGGAGGAACGCTTTCGCACAATGAAAATAGATGTTGCTGATGCGGATGCGCATGACCAGCAACGCGGGGCGATCGCGTTCGACGAAGCGCTGGCACAACTCGGAATCGTCGAGCAATTCGGCCGTGCCTTCGACTCTCAGGGTCTCGTCGGTACCCGGCACGAGGAAGATCAATGCAACGCGCGGGTTGGCCAGCACGTTGGTCAGCGTGAACACGAGCTTGTTGCCCTTGCGCTCGGGCAGCAGCAGGGTGGCGTCGTCCTCGATGTGGACGAACCCGGCCGGATCGCCCTTCGGCGATACCATCGGCTGGCCGCTCTGGTCGACCGTTCCGAGCAGGAACAGCGGCGAACGCGCGATGAACTCGCGCGCGGACGCCGTCAGCCGACTGTGCATCTTGTGTGCGACCTGCGCACTGGGCTCGCCGATCAGCCGGCGCAGATGGGCGACGTCGAGGATGCGGGCCATCGCTATTTCGTCTGCTCTTCCACCTGCTTGTCCGTGGCTTCCTTCTGCGCCTTGTACACATCGTCGAGCTTGTCGGCGGCGTTGAGCGTCTGCGCACCCTGGCGGGCGGGTGCCATCAGCTGGTCGGCGTTCTTGACGCGATCGTCGGACGCTGCGGCGGCCGGCTGCGGCGGCGCCGGCGGTTCGCTCCTGCTGCAGGCGGCGAGGCAGGCACCCACGAGCACCAGCAATGCGGGGACGGTTCGAGTCATGGCTTGCTCCCGATGAGACTCTACTTCATGGTCGGCATGGAGAATTCCGATCCCGCGCGGATGCCGGTGGGCCAGCGCTGGGTGATGGTCTTCATGCGGGTGAAGAAGCGCACGCCCTCGGGACCGTACATGTGATGATCGCCGAACAGCGACTGCTTCCAGCCGCCGAAGCTGTGAAAGGCCATCGGCACGGGGATCGGCACGTTGACCCCGACCATCCCGATCTGGGCGCGCATCGCGAATTCGCGCGCGGCATCGCCGTCGCGGGTGAAGATGGCGGTGCCGTTGCCGAACTCGTGTGCGTTGACCAGCCCCAGCGCGGCTTCGAAGTCCGGCACGCGCACGATCGACAGCACCGGTCCGAAGATCTCTTCGCGATAGATGGTCATGCCCGGCTGCACGCCGTCGAACAGGCAGCCGCCGAGAAAGAAGCCGTCCTCGCAACCGGGCACCTTGAAGCCGCGGCCATCGACGACCAGCTTGGCGCCTTCGCTCACGCCCTTGTCGACGTAGCCCTTGACCTTGTCGAGATGCTGGCGGGTGACCAGCGGGCCCATCTCGGCGCTGGCATCCGTGCCCTGCGTGATCTTGAGCGCTTTCGCACGCTCGGCGAGCCGCGGCACGAGTCGGTCGGCCACGTCGCCCACGGCCACGCCGACCGAGATCGACATGCAGCGTTCGCCGGCCGAGCCGTAGGCCGCGCCGATCAATGCATCGACGGCCTGGTCGAGGTCGGCATCGGGCATCACTACGAGATGGTTCTTCGCGCCGCCGAGGGCCTGGACGCGCTTGCCGTAGCGGGCGCCGGTCTCGTAGACGTATTTGGCGATGGGTGTGGAACCGACGAAGCTGGCCGAGGCGACATCCGGATGCGACAGCAGGGCATCGACCGCAACCTTGTCGCCCTGGATCACGTTGAACACGCCGTCCGGCAGGCCCGCGTCCTTCAGCAGGCGCGCCAGCAACAGGCTCGCCGACGGGTCGCGCTCGGAGGGCTTCAGCACGAAGCTGTTGCCGCACGCGATCGCTATGGGGAACATCCACAGCGGCACCATCGCGGGGAAATTGAACGGGGTGATGCCCACGCATACGCCCAATGGCTGGCGCACCGACCAGGAATCGATGTCGGTGCCGATCTGTTCTGTGTATTCGCCTTTCAGCAGTTGCGGAATGCCGCAGGCGAACTCGACCACCTCGAGGCCGCGGGTCACTTCGCCCTTGGCATCGGAGAGCACCTTGCCGTGCTCCGTCGTGATGATGCGGGCGAGCTGTTCGTGGTGCGCTTCGGCCAGTTCGCGGAAGCGGAACATCACGCGCGCCCGCTTGAGCGGCGTGGTTGCGGCCCAGGCCGGGAATGCAGCCTTCGCCGCCTGCACCGCGGCACCTACTTCGGAGTGCGAGGCGAGCGCCACCTTGCCGATGACGCGACCGAGCGCCGGATTGAAGACGTCCGCGGTGCGTCCGCTGCCGCCATGAACCTCGCGGCCGTTCACGAAATGCGGGATGTCCTTGATGGGGGCGGTGATGTCGAGCGGTTTGTTCATGGCTGGGTCTCGGAAGAAAAATCGTTCATGGCAGCGCGATGTCGGTGTCGAGCGGATACATCGGTCGGCGCAGTTTCTCGAAGCGGAAGATGGAATTGTCCGACGAACCGACACCTACGCCGTCGCACAGCACGGCGCCCTTGGCGATCGGCAGGAACACGGGGCGAAAGTACATGCGCGATTTCAACAGCAGGAAGCGCTTGCGCGTCGGGTCGATGCCCGCGCTGGTGAAGACGCCACGGTCCCACGGTTCCTGATTGCGTTCCGTGATGACGATCTCGGCGGCGCCGGTATCGAGCACGACGGTGCGGCCCATGTAACAGCGCACGCCGGTCAACTGCGGCCCGGTGATGGTGTACTCGCCGTCGGTGATGGCCCGCACGACGCCCGCGAGCGCGAGCGGTTCGCCCTTGACCCCGATCTGGGGCATGTCCGCCTTGCCGCCGAGATTGACGCGCACGTAGGCACCGACACCGGCCTGCACGCAGAAAGCAACGGTCTTCGGGTCGCGGATCGGTCCGACGGCGATGTCGGTCAAGCCTTGCGCGAGCGCGGCCTTGAGCACGTGCATCGTGTCCTGCGTCGCGCCCGACGCGCAATTGTCGGCATGATCCAGCAGCAGGATCGGGCCGCCGAGATCCGCCGCCAGCTGTTTTGCCTTGGCGATGGCCTGGTCGAGCGGTTCGCCCTGGTAGATGAAATCCTCCTTGCTCGACCAGGCGATGTCCAGCATGCGCTGGCAGGCGGCAGTGGCTTTCTTCAGGTTGCCGTCGGCGACGGTGACGGCGCTGATGCCGGCATCGCGGATATCCGCTGCGGGGAATCCGCCGAACGCAGTCGCGGCGAGCATGCCCTGCCTCTTTTCCGCCGCGCGCGCGGCGGCGACGAACCGTTTCATCGGCGCCTCCTCGGTGCACATGCGCAGCGTCTGCGCGAGCAGCGGGCGCTGGCCGAACGCGATGACCGGCTTCACTTCCCCGGCCAGCATGCGCATCAGGATGCGGCCCGCCAGTTCGCCCGATTCGTACATGTCCACGTGCGGGTAGGTCTTGTAGCCGGTGAGGATGTCGCAGTTGCGCACCATCGCTTCGGTCACATTGGCATGCAGGTCGAGCGACACGGCGAGGGGCGTGTCGGGTGCGGCGGCCCGCACCTTTGCGAGCAGCGTGCCTTCGCCGTCGTCGGTGCGATCCGCGACCACCATGGCGCCGTGCAGGTCGAGCATGATCGCATCGCAGCCTGCCTTCACGGCATCGACGATCAGCTCGCAGAAACGGTCGAAGGCCTTGCCGTCCACCGGTCCGCTGGGAGATGCGTACCCCGCTACCGGCAGGACGATCTCGGCGCCGGCAGCTTCCGCCACGTCGATGAATGCGCCGACCGCCATGCGCGTGCCGCGCATGGCGCTGATGGCGGCCTTGCCGAGGTACGGTCCGTCCTTGCCGAAGGCTTCCCAGGGTGTGGCCACGGGCGAGAACGTATTGGTCTCGTGCTGCATCTGGGCGATGACGAATTTCATGATGCGTGAGATGGCCTGTTCATGGCTCGAAACAAAGGCCCGACGGTTCGTCGGCGCCCGGCGGGCGCTGTCCGGTGACGACAAGCCCCGAGTGTGATTGCGTGCGGTGCCGCGCTGCGCGACTGGCTGGACCGGGCGCCGGGTGCCGGGCGCTCCGGGATCACGCGAGCGTCGTCAGCACGTCGCGCAACGTGTCGAAGATCTGGTCGATCTGTCCCTTCTCGATCACGAGCGGCGGCGAGACGGCGATGGTGTCGCCCGCGGTGCGGACCAGCACGCCCTTTTCGTAGGCACGCAAGAAGGCTTCGTAGGCGCGTGCGCCGACCTTGCCAGGGATGGATTCCAGTTCAATGGCGCAGACCATGCCGATGTTGCGGATGTCGATCACGTGCGGCAGGTCTTTCATCGCATGCCCCGCATCCGCCAGATAGGGCGACATCGCTTCGCCGCGCTCGAACAGCTTCTCTTCGGCGAACAGATCGAGCGTCGCGATCGCGGCGGCAGCCGCCAGCGGGTGGCCGGAATAGGTGTAGCCGTGATAGAACTCGATCACGTTGGCGGGGCCGTTCATGAAGGTCTCGTAGATCCCGTCCTTCACGACCACCGCGCCCATCGGCACCGAGGCGTTGGTCAGCGCCTTCGCGCACGTGATCAGGTCCGGCGTCACGCCGAAGGTCTGCGCGGCGAACGCCTTGCCGGTGCGGCCGAACCCCGTGATGACTTCGTCGAAGATCAGCAGGATGCCGTGCCGGTCGCAGATCGCGCGCAGCTTCTGCAGATAACCCTTCGGCGGTACCAGCACGCCGGTCGAGCCGGCCATGGGTTCGACGATGACGGCGGCAATGTTCTCGGCGCCGTGCAACGTCACCAGGCTCTCGAGATTGTCGGCGAGGTGAGCGCCGTGCTCCGGCTGGCCCCGGGAGAAGGCGTTCTCCGGCAGGTGGGTATGGGGCAGGTGATCCACGTTCGGCAGCAGCGCGCCGGCGAACACACGTCGGTTGGCGACCATCCCTCCGACCGAGATGCCGCCGAAGCCGACCCCGTGGTAGCCGCGTTCGCGTCCGATGAGACGGGTGCGGGTGCCTTCGCCGCGGGCACGGTGGTAGGCGAGGGCGATCTTGAGCGCGGTGTCCACGGCCTCGGAGCCCGAGTTCACGAAAAAGGCGTGACCCATGCCCTCGGGCGTGATGCGGACCAGCCGCTCCGCCGCGACGAACGCGGCCGGATGGTGCATCTGGAAGCCGGTGACGTAGTCGACGTTCTCGGCCTGGCGCTTGATGGCGTCGACGATGGGGGCGCGGCAATGCCCGCCGTTCACCGCCCAGAGGCCGGCGATGCCATCGAGGATCTGGCGACCGTCGATGGCGGTGTAGTGCATGTCCTTGGCCGAGACCAGGAGTCGCGGCTGGGCCTTGAACTGGCGGTTCGGCGTGAACGGCAGCCAGAGCGGATCCATGTTGATGTCGGCAAGCGTCTCGGGCTTGATGTCGCGAATGTTCATGGTCTCTCCCTGGGGTGTGCCGCGGAATGTATCAAGATGTTGAAATTATAGGCTGGGCCGGCGCGTCGAGCCACCGCGGTTTGCCTCGGCCCGGCCATCTCACTTAAAGTGCGCAGTCACCCCGGAAGGGCCGGATTTCCGATTGCGCGGCGCGTCATGACCGAACTGATCCTGCACAACTACCCGAATTCCCCCTTCGCCGAGAAGATCCGGCTGATTCTCGGTTTCAAGGGTCTCGACTGGCGATCGGTGCAGATTCCGCGCGTGCTGCCCAAGCCGGATCTGCTCCCGCTCACCGGGGGCTACCGCAAGACGCCCGTGATGCAGATCGGGGCGGACGTCTACTGCGATTCGTCGTGCATCGCGCGCGAGCTGGAACAGCGCCATCCCGCGCCATCGCTGTTTCCGGACGACAGCCACGGCGTGGCCACCATGCTCGGTGCCTGGGCGGACCGGACGCTGTTCTTCGACGTCGTCGGCGTCGTGTTCGGGACCTTGGGCAACATGGTGCCGAAGGATCTGCGCGAGGATCGGCTCAGGTTCTCCGGTGGCGTCATGGATCTCGACCGCTACCAGAGCGAGCAGCCGCAACTGCGTTCGCAGTTGCGTGCTCATCTGTTCTGGATCGAGCGGGCGTTCGACGATGGCCGGCCGTTCCTGCTCGGACCCATGCCGACGTGGGCCGACTTCTGTTGCTATTCGCCGGTGTGGATGGTCCAGGGTCGCGTGCCGGAACTGAAGATGCTGGACGACATGCCTCGTACGCGCGCCTGGTTCGAGCGCATGACCGCTTTCGGCCACGGTCGGCCGACCGAACTCGATGCGAAAGAGGCGTTGCGCATCGCCCACGGCACCGCGCCGGAGGCGGTGCAGCTCGGCCACCCCGAGGCCCCGGACGGATTCGTTGCCGGGGTGCCGGTCACGGTGGCAGCCGACGACTACGGCAAGGACCCGGTGGCGGGCACGATCGTGTCGATGAATGCCCAGACCGTGGTGCTGCGCCGCGCGGAACCGGCCGTCGGCGAGGTCAACGTGCATTTTCCGAGAGCCGGTTTCGTGCTCGCCAAGGCGGCCTGAACCGGCCGCAATCGAAGGACGGATCGAATGGATCTCAACTACACGCCGCGCGAGCTCGCTTTCCAGGACGAAGTACGTGCCTTCGTGCGCGCCAATCTACCACCCGCGATCGCGCGCAAGGTGATCGAGCACAAGCGGCTCGGCAAGGACGATTACGTCACCTGGCAGCAGATCCTGTACCGCCAGGGCTGGATCGCGCCGGGCTGGCCGGTCGAGCACGGCGGCACCGGATGGAACCCGGTGGAACGCCACATCTTCGAAGAAGAGTGCGCGGCGGCAGGGGCACCTCCCGTGATCGCGTTCGGCGTGTCGATGGTGGGGCCGGTGATCATGGCCTTCGGCCATCCCTGGCAGAAGGAACGCTATCTGCCGCGCATCCGCTCGTCCGAGGATTGGTGGTGCCAGGGCTATTCGGAACCGGGCTCCGGCTCCGATCTGGCGTCGCTCAAGACCCGCGCCGAACGACAGGGCGATCACTATGTCGTCAACGGGCAGAAGACCTGGACCACGCTCGCCCAGTACGCCGACATGATGTTCTGCCTGGTGCGCACGTCGAGCGAAGGCAAGAAGCAGGACGGCATCTCGTTCCTGCTGATCGACATGCGCACGCCGGGCGTCACGGTGCGACCGATCATCACCCTGGACGGCGAACACGAAGTGAACGAGGTCTGGCTCGAGGACGTGAAGGTCCCGGCCGAGAACCTGGTCGGCGAGGAAGGGCGCGGCTGGACCTACGCCAAGTTCCTCCTGTCGCACGAACGCACCGGCATCGCCGCCGTGTCGCGTTCCAAGCGCGAACTCCTGTACCTGAAGCACATCGCCGGGCAGGAACAAGCCGGCGGCCGGCCCTTGCTGGACAACGTGCGCTTCAGCGATCGGGTCGCCCGCGTCGAGATCGATCTCATGGCGCTCGAGATCACCGTGCTGCGCGTGCTGGCGGCAGACCGGCAGGGCAGGCCCCCGGGGCCGGAAGCCTCGATCCTCAAGATCAAGGGGACGGAGATCCAGCAGGCGCTGACCGAACTGATGATGGAAGCCGTGGGTCCCTGGGCGTTGCCGTTCCTGCCCGATTCCTGGGGTGACCACTGGCTCGGCGCGAGAGTCGGCCCGGAATATGCCGCGCCGCTCGCCGCCCGCTATCTCAATTTCCGCAAGGTCTCGATCTACGGCGGTTCGAACGAGATCCAGCGCAACATCGTTTCGCAGATGATCCTGGGGCTCTGAATCGTGGACTTCGACTACACGGAAGAACAGCAGCTGCTCGAGGATTCGGTCGCGAAGTTCCTCGAGAAGAACTATGCGTTCGCCGCCCGCAAAGAGATCATCGCGGCGCGTACCGGCTACAGCCCGGCGGTGTGGGAAGGGCTGGCGGGCCTGGGCCTGCTGGGCGTGCCGGTTCCGGAGGACTTCGATGGGTTCGGCGGCGGCGGCATCGAGACCATGATCGTGATGGAGGCGTTCGGCCGCCATCTCGTGGTCGAACCCTATCTCGCCACGGTGGTCATGGCGGCGGGCGGCATCGCCACGGCCGGCTCCGACGAGCAGAAGCGGTACCTGCTGCCGGCGATCATGGACGGTTCCATGCGCCTCGCCTGCGCCTTCACCGAGTCCGGCGGGCGCTACGATCTCCATCATGTCGAGACGACCGCGCGCATGCAGGGCGGGCAATGGGTGCTCGACGGCAGCAAGTCCGTGGTCATGCACGGCGCCAGCGCAGACCTGCTGATCGTATCCGCGCGCACGGCGGGGGCCACCGGCGACGAAATGGGCATCAGCCTGTTCTTCGTGAATCCCGGCGAGGAAGGCGTGAGCGGGCGCGAATACCCCACTTACGACGGCAACCGGGCCGCGGAGATCGGGTTCACGAACGTGGCGGTGAGCGGGGACTCGCTGATCGGCCCCCTCGATCTCGGGCTGCCGCTGATCGAACTGATCACCGATCGCGCGATCGCCGGCCTGTGCGCCGAGGCGGTGGGGTGCATGGGTGCGCTGCACGATGCGACGCTCGAGTACCTCAAGACGCGGCAACAGTTCGGTGTGCCGATCGGACGCTTCCAGGCGCTGCAGCATCGCATGGTCGAGATGCTGATCAACTGCGAGCAGGCCAGATCCATGGCGCTGCTGGCGGCGGTTCGGGTCGATTCGGCAGACGCGGTGGAACGGCGCAAGGCCGTTTCGGCCGCGAAGGAACTGATCGGGCGTGCCGGACGCTACGTCGCCCAGCAGGCAATCCAGTTACATGGCGGCATGGGCATGACCGACGAATTGAACGTGAGCCACTACGTGAAGCGGCTGACCGCGATCGACACCCAGTTCGGCGACGCCGATCATCATCTCGATCGCTTTGCCGCTGCCGGTTCGGCGAAGCCGGTGGAGCTGGCGGTGTTCGAGCGCCCGCGGGCGAAGTGGAAGCAGATTTGAGCAGCGCGACGCTGCAGCGCGAAGGACGCGCAGGATCACGCAAGGCTTCGCTGAGCACACGGGCCGACACGGTACGAAACCCGGCGGGCACGGCGCCGATTGTGGGCGTTCCGGCGCGTGCGCTGCCGTTGATTCTTCTCGACCTCCAGGGGTGATCGATGATCGATAAGGTGGGCGTCGTGGGCGCCGGGCTCATGGGAGCGGAGATCGCCCTGGTGGCGGCGCTCGCCGGCAAGCAGGTGGTGCTGGCGGACACGAGCGACGAACAGCTCGCCCGCGCGCTGGAGAATCTCGGCAAGGTGTTGGACAAGGGCCTGCAACGCGGCTTCTACCGCGAAGGTCAGAAGCACGAGACGCTGGAGCGGATCGCCACCACGACCGAACTGGCGCGATTCGCCGATTGCGATCTGGTGACCGAAGCAGTGTTCGAGTCCGAAGAAGTGAAGGCCGGCATCTTTCGCACGCTCGAGCGCGTCTGCCGGCCCGATGCCCTGATCGCGAGCAATACCTCGACGATCTCCATCACCGCGCTCGCCTCGTACCTGAGTCCCGAACGCCGCGCGCTTTTCGTGGGCACGCACTACTTCTCGCCGGTATCGCGCATGAAGCTGGTGGAAGTGATTCCGGGGATCGACACCGGCGAGGACACCGTGGGTGCGCTGATGGACTATTGCCGCGCCATCGGCAAGGTGCCGATCCGGGTGAAGGACGTCGTGGGCTTCGCGGTCAATCGCGTGCTGCACGCGTTCATGATCGAAGCCGTCCGGCTGGTGGAGGAGGGGGTGTGCACGCCGGAGGAGGTCGATCTCGCATGCAAGCTCGGCCTGGGTCATCCGGTCGGGCCGTTCGAGCTCTGCGATGTCGTCACCAACAAGCTCAGCCTGCAGGTGCAGGAGATCCTGCAGGACGCCTACGGCGAGCGCTTCCGCCCGCGACCGCTGCTCAAGCAGATGGTGCAGGCGGGCTACAACGGCAGGAAAGCCGGCCGCGGCTGGTACCGCTACGAGGGCAAACCGCGATGACGTTCAAGTATTTCTGGGAGGACTTCAAGGTCGGCGAGGTCACCGAGATGGGTCGGCGCCTGGTGGATCGCGATGAAGTGATCGCCTTCGCGAAGGACTTCGACCCGCAACCGTTCCATGTGGACGAGGCCGCCGCCGAGGCGTCCATTTTCGGCGGCCTGATCGCCAGCGGCTGGCATACCTGCGCCATGGTCATGCGGATCGTTTGCGACAACTACCTGCTCGATGCCGCCAGCCTCGGCTCGCCCGGGGTCGAAAACGTCAAGTGGCTGAAGCCGGTACGGCCCGGCGACACGATTCGCGCGATGCGGACGGTGCTCGAATCCCGCCGCTCCGGCAGCCGCCCCGGGATGGGCATCGTGAAGACCCGCTGGGATGTCTTCAACCAGAACGACGAGCTGGTCATGACCATCGAAGGTTTCGGACTGTTCAAGGTGCGCGCCGGCGCGGCCGCGCCATGAGCACGATCGGACCGAAGATCCATGTGCTGTTCCGCAAGGAAGACCTGGACGGTTTCCGCCTGGCCGGCAAGGTCGTCGTGGTGCTGGACATCCTGTTCGCCACGTCGACCATCGTTTCCGCGCTGGCCAACGGTGCCACCGATGTGATCCCCACGCTCGACGAATGGGGCGCGCGCGCCAGGGCCGCGGAGTTGCCGGAGGATTCCTTCGTCACGTCGGGGGAACTGAACGCCGAGACCATCGACGGGTTCGTGTCGCCTACGCCGCTCGCACTGCTGGCGCACGGCGTCGCCGGCCGCACCCTCATCTATTCGACCACCAACGGCACGGTTGCGCTGCAGCGCACGTCCGGGGCGCCGCACGTGTATGCCGGCGCAATGCTCAATGCCGAAGCGGTGGTCGATCATGTGCGCCGCGAACATCCGTCCGACACGGTGCTGATCGTTTGCTCGGGTTCGGCCGGCAACGTGAATCTCGAGGACATGGTGGGCGCAGGCTATTTCGTCGAACTGTTCGCCCGGGCACTCGGTGGCGAGGACAACCTTTCGGATGCGGCGCTCGCGGCGTTGCACCTGTACCGGTCCATCGATCCGTTCGACGCGCTGCTGCGCTCGCGCGTGGGGCGGATGATGCAGGACCGGGACCTGGTCCACGAGGTCGAATACGCCGCCCGACGCTCCGAGATCGATCTCGTCCCGAGGCTGGTGGACGGTCGGCTGGTGTCGGCCTGATCCCGATGCGCATCAGCTGCCTGATCGCCGTGCTCCTGCTGGGCGCCTGCGTGACACCCCCGCCCAAGGGCATCGAGAAGGTTCGAATCGACCTGCGCCGGGTGGACGCCGACGGATACGAAGGCCCGCCCGCCGGAAAACGCGTCGTCAACTATCAGTTCTGCGTACCGAACACGATCGAGAAGCGGATGGAGATCAACGAACTGGACCCGGCGGCGAAGTTCGAATCCGAGGTCGCGGGGCGTGCCGGCTGCACCGCCGACGAGATTCTCGTGCTCACCTCGACGCAGGCGCCCCAGTGGCGCGGGCGACTGGAAGCCATCGCGGCGCTTCCGTACGTGAAATCGATCCGGCGCACGCCGCTCGCGACGGTATCCATGCCATGAGGGCGATCGTCGCGAAGGGCATGCTTGTCCTGTGCGCCATGGCGGCAGCCTGCTGGTTGTCGGGCTGCGCATCGCGTCCCGCGCCGTATGCCCCGGAGCCCCCGGGGATGCGGATGACCGCGCTCAGCGGCACCATCACCTATCGCCCCCGCATCGACCTCACCCCGCAGGCGATCGTCAAGGTGTGGTTGCAGGACGTCTCCAGGCAGGATGTCGTGGCGACCAACCTCGACGAGGTGGAGATCCGCGATCCGGGCCAGGTGCCGATCGCGTTTCGGGTGCAGTACGATCCGGCGCAGATCCAGCCCGGGCACCGCTACACGTTGCTGGTGAAGATCTACGAGGGCGATCGCACCCGCTTCCTCAATGCGACGTCCTATCCCGTCATCACGCAGGGATGCGTCGACCAGTGCGAAGTCGTGCTGGACATGATGAACTGAGAGGTCGCCATGCTCGTGGAAAGCCTGCTGCCGAAGACCCTGTTCCAGGACAGGACGGTGTTCATCACGGGCGGCGGCTCGGGCATCAATCTCGGCATCGCCCGCCACTTCGCCGCCCTCGGCGCGAACGTCGCGATCTGCGGGCGCAAGCAGGACAAGCTCGATCTCGCCGCGGAACAATTGCGCGCGTTGGGCGCACGGGTCCATGCCGAGGCTGCGGACGTGCGCGACTACGCGCGGCTCGAGGTCGTGCTCGGGAACGCCCGGGCCGCGCTGGGGCCGATCGGAATCCTGGTCTGCGGCGCCGCCGGAAATTTTCCGATTCCCGCGGAAGAGCTCTCGCCGAACGGATTCAAGACCGTGGTGGACATCGACCTGCTCGGATCCTTCAATGCCACGCGCGCCGCATTCGCCCAGCTGAAGGAGACCGCCGGCTGCGTCATCTTCATCTCGGCCGGTATGGCCTACGTGCCGTTTCCCTACCAGGTCCATGTCGGCGCCGCGAAGGCGGGCATCGACATGATGATGAAGAATCTCGCGCTCGAATGGGGCAAGTACGGCATCCGGGCGAACAGCATCGTGCCGGGGCCGATCGGCGGCACCGAGGGCATGAAACGTCTGGGTGGGGACGACTACGCCTCGAGCCGCTACCGCTCCATCCCGCTCGGCCGCTTCGGCGCCGTGGACGATATCGGCCAGGCCGCCGTGTTCCTCGCCTCGCCGCTGGCGAGTTACGTTACCGGCACCGTGCTCGTCGTCGACGGTGGGTCCAATCTCGCGGGCTCGACCCTGTTCGGGCAGGCGATCGAGGCGATGCGTGGCGAGGGACCGGCCGCCGGCCCCTGATCATTTCCCCTCGCGTTTCCGCACGCGCGCTGCAGATGTACCGGATGCTGCCGTGCAGGGCGAGGAATCCCGCCGGCATCAGGATCGCCGGCCTCGGGCGCTCGGGCGCCGAGGCCTGGAGACGGTCTGCGCGCCGATCTCGCGATCGGTCTGGCTCATCGGCTACTCCGGATGCGAATACAGCTTGCTTGCGCGTTTCAGATGCGCGGTCATCGCCCTGGCCGCTGCATCGGGATCGTGCTTCGCGATGCAATCGAAGATGCGCTGATGCTCGGCCAGTCCCACCGGCTCGCGACCTGGTGCGAGCACGAGTTCGACATGAAAGCGTTGCAGCCATTCGAGCATCGCGCGCGAAAACGCCTCGAAGATCGGGTTGCCCGTGACGCCCGCGATGGTGCGATGGAACGCCATGTCCTTTTCGAGGAAGGCGGAGCCGGAGCCGTCGGAGAGTGCGGCCTCATGTTCCGCCAGGGCGTGGCGCAGGTGTTCGATGTCCCTGGCAGTCGCCTTCTCGGCAGCCATGCGCACCATGCCCACCTCGAAGAACCGGCGTACTTCCTTGAGGTGCTCGAGCGATCCCGGAGAGGTCTCGAGTAGAAACCGGGCCATCTCGCTCACCTGCTCGATGGCGGAATCTGCCGAGAGCTCGATCACCTTCGCGCGATCGCCGTGCGTGATGGAGATCAGTCCCATGCGCTGCAGCGCGAACAGCGCTTCGCGCACCGCCGGTCGACCGACGGCGTAGGTCTCCATCAGTTGCCGTTCGGAAGGCAGTTGTTCGCCCGGCGGAAATTCGCCGGCGCGAATCCGCGTCAGCAGGCGATCGACGATCTCCTGGTACAGCTTGCGTCGCCGGATGGGCGTGACGGCAGGCGCAGCGGATGACGTTGCGCGCGCGGGCGGGCGGGGCGTGACTTTTCGCAAGGCGTTCGGTTATATGAGAACATGATCATCATACCAGTGCAGAAAAATCACCTGGACAACGAGCCGGTCGGTTCCGAGCCGATCGTTCAGCAGGGCAGTGGCGTCGCGCGACGCGTGGCGTGCGGTACGACATCGGTCAGAGATACCGAGGTCTGGAAGACAACTCAAACCAAAAGGGAGAAGCGCATATGAGCAAGTCGATACGGTTGCTTGTGGCGGGTTTGTTGGGCACGACGTGCGCTGTGATGCTCGCGCACGCGGACAACAATCCGGTGGACGAGAAGTGGTGGCCTGCAGCCCATGGGCCCGACGACGAGATCGGCGCCGCCAACTACATCACGCCCCAGAAGCGGCTCGAGGCGGTGAAATTGGTGAAACGCGGCAAGACCGCCACACTCGGCATGCCCTACAGCAATCACATGCCGCTGGTTCCGGGACGCACGTTCACGCTGACCATTCCGAGCGGCACGAACGAGACGATCGGGCCGCTGCCGTGGCCCGGCGACAATTTCCACCAGGCCTTCTTCGACGAAATGGTCACCTCGGAGATCGGGCAGGTCGGCACGCAATGGGACGGGCTCGCGCATGGGGCGATCCGGGTCGAAGGCGTGCAGGGCTGGAAGGACGGCCTGTATCTGTACAACGGCCAGCGTGCGCAGGACATAGGCACGTCCCGTGGCTTCAAGAAGAACGGCCCGGAGAAACAGCCCGGGTTCTTCACGCGCGGCATCCTGATCGACATCGCGGCGTTGAAGGGCGTCGAGCGGCTTCCGAAAGGCTACGCGATCACCGTCGCGGATTACAAGGCCGCGTTGCAGAAGCAGGGCATCGCCGACGCGAGCCAGGGTGATGTCGTGCTGCTCCGTACCGGCTGGACCAAGCTGTGGAAGACCAATCACCTGGGCAGGCCGGGCGGGGAAAAAGTGAAGAGCGACGAGCAGCTCGCGAAGGACCTGATCGAAGCCGGAGACGGCGAGGCCGGTGCGCATCCCGAACTGTGCGACTACCTGGCGGAGCGCAAGATCGCGATGATCGGGTCCGATACCTGGGCGCTCGAGGCGTTCCCACCGGTCATTCCGGGATCGACCGTGTACTGCCACATGAACCTGCTCGTGCGGCGCGGCATCACCAACTTCGAGAACCTCGACCTCGATCAGCTCTCCGAGGACAAGGCCTACGAGTTCCTGTTCACGTGGGCTCCGCTCAAGCTGGTCGGCGCGACCGGCTCGCCCGGCAACCCGCTCGCGGCGTACTGACCGACTTCGACCGTCGAAGGCCGGCGCGGCGACGCGCCGGTTTTTTCTTGCGCCCCCGCCGGCGGGCGATCGCGAATCGCCGCCCGCCAATCTGCGCACGGTGCGATCGGTCGCTCGGACTCGCCTGGTGATAGCATCCGGCCCGCCATGCAAATTGAACAGGTCCGCGACAGGCTGCGCCAATACGGTGCCAAACCGTGCCACGCGGATGTCGTGCTGCAGGCCTGGGCACAGGGGCGGCCGCTGGACAGCGGGCATCGCAAGGCCGACGCCTTCCTGCCCGCCCGTTTGCGCGCTGCGTTGCCCGCGCTGGGAACCGAGCTGGGCGGGCTTGCGCGACTGTGCTCGGAACACCCGGCGCAAGACGGCTCTGTGCGCCTGCTGCTCGGGCTCGCGGACGGGCAGACCGTCGAGAGCGTGCTGTTGCCGCGCGCTGGTCTGTGCGTCTCATCCCAGGTAGGCTGTGCTGTCGGTTGCGTCTTCTGCATGACGGGTCGGGGCGGGCTGTCGCGGCAGCTCGGGTCGGCAGAACTGGTGGCCCAGGTCGCGCTCGCGCGACTGCGGACGACCGTGCGCAAGGTCGTTTTCATGGGCATGGGCGAACCCGCGCACAACCTGGACAACGTGCTCGAGGCGATGGATCTGCTCGGCACGCTGGGCGGGATCGCGCACAAGAACCTGGTGTTCTCGACGGTCGGAGACGCCCGCGTGTTCGAGCGCCTGCCGCTCGGCACGGTGAAACCCGCCCTCGCGCTGTCGTTGCATTCGACGCGGGCCGATCTGCGCGCGCGTCTGCTACCCCGGGCGCCGCGTATGGATCCCGTCGATCTGGTGGCGCTCGGCGAACGCTATGCACGTGCGACCGGGTATCCGATCCAGTACCAGTGGACGTTGCTCGAAGGCATCAACGATACCGACGAAGAAGTCGATCGCATCGCCGCGCTGCTGGCGGGGAAGTACGCCGTGATGAACTTCATCGCCTACAACGCCGTCGACGGGCTCGACTTCCGGCGTCCCAGCGCGGAGCGGACGGCTGCCCTGGTCCGGACGCTGCACCAGCGTGGCGTGCTGGCGAAGCTCAGGCATTCGGCGGGTCAGGAGATCGACGGCGGCTGCGGACAGTTGCGCGCGAGAACCCTGCTGCATGCACCGGTCCGCGCCGGGCGAACGGCGCCGTCGACGCAACTGCCGAACGACGAATCCCGCACGCGCCTCGGGCACCGGTAGACCGCACCCCGTCCGGAATGCGGACGCGGGCCCGGGCCGCGTCGTCGCCCGCCATGCTTCGTCGCTATGCTTCGTCCTTGTTTCGAACCTCGCACGATGATTCGATGATCGTTCGCCTCCTTGCACTCCTGGCCGCGCTGTGTCTGACCGCAAGCGCACAGGCCCACAATACCCAGCTCTCGAGCGCCAAACTGGACCTGTCCGGCCACCTCGGCAGCGTGACGATGGAACTCAACGCGCGCGACGTCGAAGTCGCGCTGGAGGTGAAGCTGCTCACCGCCGATGGCGTCGTCGATCCTGCGGCGCTGGCCGAAGCCCGACCGAAGATCGAAGCCTATCTCGGCGCCCGCCTCGAACTGGGCACGGCGGCTGCGCGTTGCAGCCTGCGGATGGATTCGGTCCTCCCGGCCGGGGACCACCTACGGGCAGCAGGGCTGTTCACTTGCCCGGCGTTCAAAGGCTCGCTCGTCTACCGATCGACCCTGTTCACCGACATCGATGCCCGCGCGCGGCACATGATCACGGTCACCGGAGATTCCAGGCGCTTCGGCCTGCTGTCGATCTCGACGCCGTCGATCGAGATCCTTACGATCAGCGAAAGTCCGTGGGCGGTATTCGGCCGCTATCTCGTGGCCGGCGTCGAGCACATCGCCATCGGCTTCGATCACATCGCATTCCTGGTCGCCACGATCGTGTGGGGCCGACGCTTCCTGCCGTTGCTGAAAGTGATCACGGCGTTCACGCTCGCGCACTCGATCACCCTGTCGCTGGCGGTCCTGGGTGTGGTCGCGCCGCCTTCGGCCTGGGTCGAGGCGGCGATCGCCGCGAGCATCGTCTACGTGGCCGTGGAGAATTTCTTCGTGCGCGACGTCGGTCGTCGCTGGCCGCTCACGTTCGTGTTCGGTCTGATGCACGGCTTCGGATTCGCGAGCGTGCTGCGCGAGTACGGCCTGCCGCGCGAAGCGCTGGTACCCGCGCTCGCGGCCTTCAACATCGGCGTTGAAATGGGCCAGCTGGTCATCGTCGCCGCGGCACTGCTGCTGCTGCACGGCGTCGATCGGCTGGAGCGGCGCGCGGGTGTGACCGAGATTCCGGATCGCAGGGTCGCGTGGTCGATCTCGGTGGTGGTCGGGGCGCTCGGTGTCTGGTGGCTGGCCCAGCGCATTCCGGCCATGGCCCTGGCGCCATGAGGTCCGCGCTGCCCGGTGGGGTCGAGGCCGGATCAGGCGCGACGCATCACGCGACCGCGCCGCCGCACGAAGACCCCGCCCCGGCCGTGCACCCGTAGCAGTGATTCGCGGTCACGATCCGGCGGCGAGCCAGCGCCGCGGCGTCGAAATCGCGTACGTGCGGCGCCGGTCCGGTGGACACGGGCAATTCCAGCATCTGGTTGAAGTCGCAATCGTAGAGCGTGCCTTCCCAGCCGACCGAGATCGTGTTGCGACACATGACCGCCTGCGCGGCCGCCGGATTGAAGGCGTTCGCGATCCGTTCCATGTAGCCCTCGAAGTTGCCGCTGTCGAGCAGGAATTCGAGGAAGCGGCTGATCGGCATGTTGGTGATGGTGTAGAGATTGTTGAACGTGATGTCGAACTGCCGCGCCAGCTCGCGTCGGTACTGCGCCTCGATGCTCTTCTGCGCGGGCGGCAGGAACGCGCCCACCGGGTTGTGCACGAGATTCAGCACGAGACCGCTGCCCTCGCGGCCGTAGCCCAGGGCATTGAGCTTCTGCAGCGCTTCGACCGACTTGTCGAAGATACCTTCGCCGCGTTGCGCATCGGCCTGGGTCGGGCGGAAGTAGGGCAACGAGGCGACCACCTCCACGCGATGCTCGGCGAGGAACTCCGCGAGCCCTTGCTGGGGCTTCAACAGCAGGATGCTCAAATTGCAGCGATCCATCACGTGGCGACCGAGCGCGCGCGCCTCCGTCACCAGCCAGCGGAAGTTCTCGTTCAGCTCGGGCGCGCCACCGGTGATGTCGAGCGTGGGAATGTCGGTCTGCGCGAACGCACGCATGCAGTGCTCGGCGGTCTCGCGGCTCATTTGCTCCTTGCGATCCGGGCCGGCGTCCACATGGCAGTGGCGGCAGGTCTGGTTGCAGAACTTGCCGACGTTGATCTGGAACACGTCGATCCCCGTGGCGTGCAGCGGACCCAGGCCGGCAGCTGCCATCCGGTCGTCGAAGGTCGGCCAGCCGGCGGGGCGGGCCAGCGTGTCGAGCTGCGTCCGGCTCGAGGCCAGCGCCGCGCCGCGGAATGCGAGGGTGCGAACTACCATGACGGGCGGACTCCGGAGATCTCGATCACATGGACAGCTTCCCGGCCACGTTGCGCATCTGCACGCCGTGGACCAGGGAAGCGCCACCGCGGATTGCGCAGGCGACGTGCACGGCTTCGGTCATCTCCTCGATGTTCGAGCCCTGCTCGAGCGACGCCTGGGTATAGGCATCGATGCAGTAGGGGCATTGCACCGCGTGCGATACCCCGAGTGCGATCAGGGCCTTCTCGCGCGCAGTCAGGGCGCCTTCGGCGAACACGGCGCCATAGTAGGCCATGAATTTCTCCCACAGCTCGGGATTCGCTTTGCCCATGTCGCTGAACTTGCCGAGGTCTTGCGGATGATAGTAGGTGTCCAATCAGATCTCCTGAGTGCGGGTTGCGCCGTCGTCGTGGCGGCGTCCGGACCATATCCGATCGCCAAAACACGCGCCACCGTCTGGCAGGTTACGCACCACGGGAGCATCTGGATGCACGCCAGTCGCGGTACCATCGTGACATGATTGGTTCGCGTTCCGTCGATCTCGACAACGGCCAGCACCTGCACCTGCTCGAAGCGGGGTCCGGTCCACTGCTGCTGTTCCTGCACGGGTTTCCGGAATATTCCGGAATGTGGCGACGACAGCTCGAACATTTCGCCGCGACCCATCACTGCGTCGCCCCGGATCAGCGCGGCTACAACCTGTCGTCCAAGCCGCCCGCGGTCCGCGACTACCGCGCCAAGCCGCTGGTGGAGGATGTCATCCAGCTCGCCACGGCGCTCGGTCACGAGCGCTTCACGCTCGTGGCGCATGACTGGGGTGGGGCAATCGCGTGGAACGTCGCGGCGTGGCACGCGGACCGCGTCGACAAACTGGTGATCCTCAATGCGCCGCATCCGATCACATTCCTGCGCGAACTGCAGGACAATCCGGCGCAGGTGGCGGCGAGCGCGTACATGACGCTGTTACGGACGGACAAGGCGGAGCGCGTGCTGGTCGAAGGCGGCTACCGGCGCCTGAAACGCATGACCGTCGAGCAATGGGGAGCGAACGACGGCGACGCTTCGCCGGCAACGGTCGCCGGCTATGTCGATGCCTGGTCGCAGCCGGGCGCGCTGAGCTCGATGCTCAACTGGTATCGGGCCTCGCCGCTGCATCCGCCGGAACCGGATACGCCGTTCCCCGTGCTCGACCCCGCCCAGTTTCACGTGCGCGTTCCGACGCTGGTGATCTGGGGCGAACGCGATTGCGCCCTGTTGCCGGGCGTGCTCGACGGGCTCGAGGATCACGTGGACGACCTGCGCGTGGAGCGCATCCCGGACGCATCGCACTGGGTCGTGCATGAGCGTGGCGAGCGCGTGAACGCCCTGATCGAACGCTTCATCGCGCCCTAGAATGCAGTGCCTGTCGATGCGGGGAGAACGCTCATGATCCGGACCTGTTGTGCATTGGCATTGCTGGCGTGCGTTGCCATCGCAGGGTCTGCCGGCGCGGCACAGGATTGCAGCAAGCCGAAGAGCTCCGTCGAGCGGCTGATCTGTTCCAATGATCGTGTGAGCGAGGCCAACGAGCGCCTGGCCTTCTCGTTCTTCCAGGTCTACCGCCGCGCGAAGAGCGACGAGCGACGCGAGGAGATCCGGCTCGAACAGCGGGCCTGGGAGACGGAGGTACGCGATGCGTGTGGCGACGTGCCCTGCCTGCTGCACGCTTACGAGGAGCGCACCTTGTTCCTCGATCAGAACTGACCGCCATGCGGGTGCTGGTCAGCGCGATCAGCCTGGAAGAAGCGCGCGCCGCGCACGCCGGCGGCGCCGACATCATCGACGTCAAGAACGTCGACGAAGGTTCGCTCGGCGCCAACTACCCGTGGATCATCCGCGCCATTGCCGACGGGGTCGGCGAGCGGGACACCCTGTTTGCCGCCTCGATCGGCGATCTGGATCATCGACCCGGCAATGCTGCCCTGGCCGCCGTGGGCGCTGTCGCAAGCGGTGCGCGCTACGTCAAGGCGGGATTGCATGGAGTGCGCGACATCCAGGAGGCGGTCGACGTGATGAACGCGGTGCGGCGCGCATGCCGCGATCAGGTGGCGGGCGTGACCGTCGTGGCCGCCGGATACGCGGACCATGCGCGGTTCGGCGGCCTCGAGCCCGGTGCGGTGCTCGCCGCCGCCGTCGCTGCCGAGTGCGACGTCGTGATGCTCGACACCGCGATCAAGGATGGCCGTTCGCTGTTCGACGCGCAAGGCGATGCGGCGCTCGCAGGCTTCGCGGCGGATGCGCATGCGGCCGGTCTCGCGGTCGCGCTGGCTGGCGCCATTCGCCTGGAGCACGTCGAACGGCTGGTCGCGCTCGGCGCCGACATCGTCGGTGTCCGCAGCGGAGTCTGTGTCGACGATGACCGGAAGGCGGGCATCGATGCGGTGCGCGTGCGTCGCTTCACCGCGCGCTGCCGGGAACTCGCGCGTGCGGCCTGAAGGCGCGGTCGAGGCGTACATCGGACTCGGTTCCAATCTCGAGATGCCCGACCGGCAGCTCGCGGGTGCGCTCGAAGCGCTGGCCGGGCTGCCCGGAACGCGCGTCGAAGCGGTGTCCGCGTTCTATCGCACGGCGCCGATCGGCTTTGCCGGGCAGCCGGATTTCGTGAATGCCGTCGCCCGCATCGAGACCCTGCTCGCGGCGCGCGACCTGCTCGATCGGCTGCTCGCCATCGAACGCGAGCACGGCAGGGTCCGCGAGCACCTGAACGGGCCACGCACCCTCGATCTGGACCTGCTTCTGTACGGCGATCACGAGCACCGCGAGGACGGCCTTACCGTGCCGCACCCGAGAATGCATCAGCGCGCTTTCGTGATGGTGCCGTTGGCGGAACTCGCGCCGGCGCTCGACATTCAGGGCAGGGGGCGTGCGGACGATCTCGCCGCGTCCTTGTCGCTCACCCAGCGCATCGAGCGGCTTCGCTAGGCTGAGGCGAGCGCGGCCAATGCCGCGACGTCGCCCGAGACGACGCGCCAGGTGAAATCCGCGCCGGCAACGTAGCGCGGGAAACAGGCGTCGACGATGCCAGCCCGCGCGAGCGTGGCGGCATCGTGGTCATGGTCCTCCGGCACGGCGCACGATTTCACGACCAGGAGGTGCTCGGCGCGCACCACATTCGCCAGCCATGCGGCGAGGCTGTCGGAGGTCACGTCCCAGGATGGCGGAATGTCCGCAGCGATCGAGGCCATTTGCGCCGGGGCCCACACCGGCGTGAGCCCCGCCGACCAGGCCGAGCGGAATTCGCGCAGCTCCCCGGCGACGACGAGCGCGGGTGCGAGGTCCGCGAGCATCCATGCCGACATGTCCATTGCGAGCAGTGCCATCCGATGCGCGGTGGTGTCGGAGAAGCGCTGCCCTGACTGCGCGAGGCGGACGGCGTCCGCGAACGCACCGCCGCCGGGCACGATCGCGAGCGGCCTGTCGCCGGTGTCGGCCAGGCCGGCGAGCAATCGCGCGGCCTTGTCGGTGTGCATCAGGCTGCCCCCGATCTTGACGACCACGGTGCCCATCAGCGCGCGTCGGCGAACCGTGCCACTGCCACTGCCGGGCCGCATACCGCCACGGCCGGGGCGAGTGCCTCCGGCGCGTCCATCAGGACGGAGAAATCGAGATAGGGTCGTGCGAGCGTCGCGGCAAGCCGGCGCACGACGAACGTACCCACGCCCAGTCCGATCACGGGCGCCGTGGGACCGATGGCGCCGCGCGAGAACTGCCGTTCACAGGCGCTGCACAGATGGTCCAGCTGGCGTCGTGCGAACCACGCGGCGAGCTGCTCCCACGCGGTGTCGGGCGCATCCGGTGCGTCGAGGCCGATCATGCGCGCGAGGCGCACGATGCTCTCGGCCTTCGACCGGCCGCGTCCGTCCGCGGTGTCCGCATGATCGAATGCCACCGGAAGCTCGCCGGAGATGCGATAGAGGTCACCGGCAGTCGCGAAGTATTCGGCCATGAGGCCCACCCAGCGGCCGCCGAAGGGCGCATGCCGGGCGAACGCCATGAGGGGCGTGCGTACCACGCCGGTGTACACGAGCGTCTGCTTCGCGAGCCGTGCGTGGTCGTCGTCCACGCCATCGACCGGGTTGCCCTGAGAGATCGGCATGAGGTCGGTCGTGGTGCTGCCGAGATCGACCACGAGTGCTTCGTCCACGAGGCGTGCCGTCGCCTGCGCCGTCGCGCGCCAATTGGCGGACGCCACCGTGCGCCACCGTCCGCAGGCTTCCGTCGGCGCCACCAGGGCGTCTCCCGCGAGCACCGCGACGTCCCGCGCCCCGGTGACGCGCAGGAAGGTATCGAGGATGGCGCGGACACCCGCGGCGCGGTCCGGAAAGAGGTCCACCAGTTCGCCGGTCATGGTGACTGCGTGGCGATCGAGCGGGGCGCCGGCGCCCCCCAGCACCTGCAACGCGTTCTCCAGTTCGCCCAGGCCCAGCCACAGGCGGCAGGGCGCCTGCTCGACCCGGGCGAGCCGGCCCGTGTCGTCCAGCACCGCGAGCTTCACGTGCGCGCCGCCGAGATCCCAACCGAAAGTCATGCCGCGAGGATAGCGCGGTCAGACGCCGACACGCACATCGATCACGGTTCCTCCGATCGCCGGCAAGGTGAAGCCGTCGTTCGCGAACAGGTCCAGGACCAGCGCTGCCGGATTGAGACGCAAGGCACGGCCGAGCCCCACCCAGGAGGTCGTGAGGCGCGGATTGACGTCGATCACCATCGGCCCGGACGGCGTTTGTATCACGTCGATGCCGCAATAGCCGCGCAATCCCGGCAGCGCGGCAACGACGGCCTGCGCCAGCCCGGTGAAATCGCCGCCGTGGTCCGCGATCGCGTTGACCTCCGTGCCCGTGAACACGAACGCCCCGTCGCGCAACTGCATGCGTTGCCGATTCACGCACAACAGCCACGCGCGAGCGTCCCGGGCCAGGACGCACAGGCTGAGGACCTCGCCGGCAACGTGCGGCTGGAGCACGAAACGCGAGGCATCGGCGCGCGACATCGCCCAACGAAGCGCCGCTGACCGGTCCGGGAAACAGTACGTGTCCGCGCACCCGCAGCCGTCATCGGGCTTGGCCACCCAGGGACCCGGTGAGTCCGGCGGATTCGCGTCCAGGCTGAACGTGGTAACGGACGCGACACCGCACGCGACCAGCGCCCGATGCGTTTCGCGCTTGCTCGCCGCGACGTGCACGGCCTCCGCCGAACTGCCGATGAGCGGGCGGCCGGCGCGGCCGATTCTGCGGGAGAGCCGTTCCAGGATGCCGCCGGTCTCCGGTGCGATCGGCCAGACCGCGTCGGCCTTCGCGGCGATCACATCGAATGCGCTGTCCCACTGCGCGCGATCGGACAGGACGATCGACTGCACCGGCTCCGGGGGCGGCGCGATGCGCGCGTCGCGCAACGTCACGATCTCGACGCCGGGAACGGCGACGAGATCGCGCATCAGCGCATCGCGCATCATCCGGCCTTCCGTCGCCAGCGACGCCGGCATCGGGCTGCCGATCAGGCCGCCGCCGGTGATATGCTCGTAGACGAAGATGTTCAAGGTGTCGTCAACGTGCGCTCAGCCACCTGCTCATGATCGTCGTCCCGGTCATCGATCTGATGGGCGGCCACGTGGTGCAAGCGCGCTACGGCGAACGTTCGCGTTATCGTCCGCTTGTATCACCGCTGGCGCATTCCAGCGATCCGCTCGACGTCGCACGCGGGCTGCTGGCCCTGGCACCCTTCCCCGCCTTGTACGTAGCCGATCTGGACGCGATTCGCGGATGCGGCGATCATCGCGAAGCGGTGCGGAGCCTGGCGAGCGCGTTTCCCGATCTTGCGTTGTGGATCGACGCGGGCTTCGGCACGAGCGCCTCGATCGCAGGGTGGCTCGCGCCGGGCATCACCGTGGTCATCGGCACCGAGTCGCTCGGCTCCGCCGATGCGCTCGCTGCACTGCTCGACGCAGCGCCCGATGCGATGCTGTCGCTCGACACCCGTCACGACGTTCGCCTCGGCCCGCCGGAATTGTTCGACCAGCCGGAGCGTTGGCCGCAGCGGGTCATCGCGATGACATTGGAGCGGGTGGGCTCGCTCCAGGGGCCGTCCGGCGACCGGCTGCGACGGCTGCGCAGCGCGGCGCCCGGCAAAAGTCTGATTGCGGCCGGCGGTGTGCGCGATGCCCAGGACCTCGCGACTCTGGAGGCCCTGGACATGCACGCGGTACTGGTGGCGAGTGCGATCCACGACGGTAATCTGGATCGCTCGACCCTGAGCCGTTTCGTCTAGACGCCGACGAACGACCGTCGCGCCCGGCTACTTCGGCGAGAAGGGGTGCTTGGCCGAGGCCCGCTTGGCGGTGACTTCGGACGGCTGCGGATCCCCGCGGACGGCGCGTTCGATCGATTCCTTCACGGCCTTGTAGTTGTAGTCGTAGATCTTGGCGTCGTCGGCGGCGTCCCAGTGGATGAACACGCCGACGCAGATGAAGATGTCGTTCGCCTCGTCCTGGGGAATCGTGCCCTCGGCGACGCAGTCCGCGACCGCTCGCGCCACGGCCGCCTGCGCGGGCCCGAACATCTGCACGGCCTGCTTGGCGCCTTTGATGGTGACCTTGTTGAACATCACCGTGCTCGGTTTCGCCATCAGGTTGGGCGCGATCACCGCGAGCAGCGAAGTGAAGCCGTCCTTGTTGTTGGTGAGACAGTTCGCGAACGCGGTTTCGGCGGTGCCGCCGCGAGGTCCCATGATTAGATCGATGTGCGCGACTTCATTGCCATCACCGACCAGCGACTCGCCTACCATCAACTTGTTGATCTTAGCCATGACTCTCCTCCATCGTTGTCGTCGTTGAACAACTACCGGTGTGCGGAAACGCCTCCACCATCACGTGCGCAGGTGCCGGGACAGCCGGTACCTGCGCTCCAACCCGATCCGTCGTCCAGAAATGCCGCGAACAACGTCGCCACGGTGAGATCGGCGCTCGTCCCGGGATTGACGCCACCGGCCTTGAGCTCGCGATCCCATGCCACCAGTCGTGCGGTCCGTCCCGGGCGCTGCGCCGCTTCTTGTGTCGCGAGGGCGGACGCCGCGTCGCGCAGGGCCGTTGCCCGGGAGGCGCCGAGTTTACGCCGCACGTGCGAATCCGGGTAGCGGGTGAGGAAAGCCATGAACACCTCGGTCGCAGTGCTGCGCCAATCGAGGCCGCGGCTGCGAGCCGCATCCAGCGCGCTGCGACCCAGGCCCAGCACGTCGGCAAAGCCGCTGTCGTACTGGAACGCGATGCGGTCCCGTGGCGCCGCCTCGCGCATGGCTTCGAGCAAGGTCACGCGCGCGGGTGCGGCCACGTCGTGCCGCGCGCTGGTGCCGAGACCGCCGGGCGCGGCCATGCGGATGGCCTGGAAGGCGTGTGCCGCATCGCCGACGCTCAGTCCTGCCAGTACCGCTTCGAGCCGGCCGGAAGCCATCAGCGCGGTATGCGCCAACGGTGCTGTCAGCAGCACGATTCCCAGGTTGGTGTTCATGCCCACGGCTGCGTGCGTGGCCGTCACCGCGCGTGCAATGCGTTCACCCACCGTGGCGTCCGGGGCGGCGATTTCCCGCGCCGCCGCCGGCGCGCTGCGGATGAAATCGGCCACGCTCATGCCGTGGCCGGCACCGTGCAGACCGACGTTGCCGGGCTTGAGGGCCGTGACATCGAGCAGGCACGCATCGACGAACGCGCGCGCCACCTGTTCGGGGCAGCGCCCGGCACCCGGGATCACCGCACGGCCCGGGCGGCGCTCGCCAGATGACACGTGTTGAAGTTCTGCGCCAGGGCCGCCGCGATGTCGAGCGCACACACCGACTGCAGGCCGCGCCATGCGGGAATGCCGTTGACTTCGATCACCAGGGGGGCGCCGTCGCGGTCGCGCATCAGGTCGACGCCCGCGTAGTCGGCGCCGACGGCCGCCGCGGCGCGCTCCGCCAGGTCGCACAGATCGGGGTCCGGCGCGCTGCCTGAGCAGTGCGCGCCCAATGCGACGTTGTGCACCCAGTCCGATCCGCGGCGCGTCATCGCGGCGACGGTTCGCCCGCCGACGACGAACAGGCGATGGTCGTGCGCGTCGTCGCCGGCGGGTTCGACGAAGCGCTGGAGATAGAACACGCCGGCCACCTCGGCCGGATCCGGCAACGCGTCACCGGCGGCAAGCCGGCGCAGGCCCTTGCCCTGGGATCCGAACAGCGGCTTCAGTACCAGACGATGTCCGGCCGAGGTCTCACGCAGGAGCAGCCCACGCGCGAACGCGCTCGATTCGAGCGTCCAGGTGGCCGGCGTCGGGACGCCGGCGCGGCGCAGCAGCATCGACGTCATCGACTTGTCCACGGTCCGTTCCACCGCCCGCGGGCTGTTCGAGATGGGCACGCCCCATTCGGCGAGGGCGTGCAGAAAGCCGAGCCGCAGCGTCACCTGCTCGAAACTGCCGGCGGCAATCTCGCGCACCAGCACGCCGTCCGGCAGTGCGTCGCCGAACCCGGGAACGACCAGCCCGTAGCGGTTCGCGTCCAGGTCGACGCGGCAGGCCGCCAGCGACACGACCCTGGTTTCGACGCCCAGCGTCGCGAACGCCTGCGCCAGCCGTTTCGTGTGCCACCCATGCGTATCGGTCGCGATCGCGATGCAGGCAGCGGATCTCAAATGCCGAAGGACTCCGCCAGCCGCGCCGCGTCCCGTCGACCGGCACTGAACGCGTGCCCGGTGGCGAGATTGCACACGCGTACTTCGGCGGGTGCGAACAGCATCGGATCGATCTTGTAGAAATCGTGGCCGCAG
This sequence comes from Burkholderiales bacterium, assembly GCA_038324085.1. Taxonomy (GTDB): domain Bacteria; phylum Pseudomonadota; class Gammaproteobacteria; order Burkholderiales. The sequence continues at coordinate 48,662 of JBBQHP010000013.1, read as the reverse complement.
TCCTTGAAGATCTGGGCGAAGGGTTTGCCGTACTCGCGCGAAGCGGAGGAAGGCAGCGCTTCGGTCAGGGCACGCGCTGCGTCGTCGGTCGCGTCGACGTACAGGCAGACCTGCCCGCCGAACAGGATCGCGTCGTTGGTCCGGCCCATGGCGGCGATGAATTCGGGCGCCGGCGGGGGCAGTGGCGCAGCGCCGCTGCCGTCGACGATAGCGGCGAGCGGGAATCCCAGGGCGTGCGCCTTGTGCAGGGCGACCTCGAGGACCCTGGCGACGATCTGCACCACACCGGACAGGCTGCGGGTCGGTGTCAGCACGAATGTGACCCGATCGGCGTCGAGTCCGCAGTCGCGCGCGATCTTCTCGATCACCGCATCAGGCGGCGGTCGGTCCACTTCGAGCACGAACACGGCGCAATCGGCGCGGTCGGTGTAGTCGAGTTCCGCGAACAGCGCTTCGCGCCTGGCGAGCGCGCGCCCGGGACCCGAGGCCAGCGCGCGGAAGGCATCCTTGCCCTCGCCGTGGTCGAGGCTCCAGCCCGCGTACTGGCTGGCGAGGCAGGCGAGCACGGGGTTGGAACTGTGGACGTGGAGATGGCTCAGGCCGCTCACCTTGCCATCGCCCGGGACGAGGGTCACGGTACCGAGACCGCCCATGCAGATCTCCGCGATCCGCCGGCCTGCTTCGAGGCCGCCGAGCGCGTCGATGCCTGCGTCGAGCAGCCGGCTGCCGCCCCAGCCGCGGGTCAACGCAATCCGCAGGGCAGCTGCGGAATTCACCAGCGCCTCGACCAGCGGCGCCGCCAGCCGGTTCACGCTGACGTACGCAGCGGCATCGGACGGAAATTCGGTCATGGCAACGCGTCTCCGTGGGTCAGTTCGCATTGTGCCGGCCAGCGTGCGAGATGTCGCCCGATCTCGCCGACGCGCGCGTCGAGTTCGCGCAGTGCGGCCTCGGGTGTCGCGCCGGCGGCATTCACGCTCAGTACCGGGGCGCCACCGGCGATGCGGCTGCGCGGCGTCGGAACGTCGCGGCACCACGCCGGCAACGACGTGCAGGCCGGCACCGAGAGCCCATGAGCGGCATAGATCACCTGTTGGGCCCGGCAAGCCGCATTCCGTGGCGGCGCCGGGAAATCGGCGACGGGGCCGTCGAAACTGGCCACGTGCCAGCGGACGAGCCCTTCGGGATAGTCGTCGTCGTAGAGGTCGATCGTGGCAGTGGGGCGAGGATTGACTTCCAGCATCACGGGTCCGGCGTCGGTCAGCACGAAATCGACGCCGTTCAGTCCACGCAGGCCGCAGACGCGGACCAGCCGGTGCAGGCGTTGCCGCAGGTCCCGCGCGATCTCATCCGGCAGCATCGCACCCGAGATCGCACCGGCGTGACAGAACGGCAATGCGCCAACGGCACTCACCAGCAGCCGGTTGAAACCGAGCACGTGGGCGCTCTGGCCATCGGCGAGGAAAGTGACCGACATCGGGATGCCGGCAATTTCGCGCTGCCAGTAACGACCGGCCGTCCGGCGACCTGCCGTCGCGTGTTGCACATGGACCCCGCCGGCTCCGCCGATGCGCTTCGACAGCCAGCCGCTGCGCTCGTCGGGCGGCGTACGACGGGTTTCGGGCACGGGCCAGCCGAGCGCGGTCAGGAGTTCCAGTCCGATGTCCGGATCTTTCAGCGCGGCGACGATCGTGGCGTCGTTGGCGCAGAGCCGGCCGAATGCACCCACGCGATCGAGCCAGCGGGGGACGCGTTCGAAGCCGCTGCCGGTCACGATGGGCGTGTCCGCCGGCAAGTCCAGCGCGCGTAGTGCGCGCACGATTCGCGCGCCGTCCAGCCCGATGCCCGCGCGCAGACCAACGGGCATCGTGGCGGCGATCGCGCGCGTGTCGACGTCGCCGAAGGCATCCAGCACGTTCACGTGACGGGCCCATTTCGCGGCCGACTGCGCGAGCGCCCGGCCCGAGACTGCGATCACCACCACCCGGTCGGGGGACCGCATGGTTCCGCGCCGGTTCAATGGGTTGCGGTGAGTTCGCGTGCCTTGCGAAACGCATCGCGGAAATCGAGGTACTGCGCCTGTGCGCCGGTGCGCATGCTCTCGAACAAGGCGCGTTCCACCTGGTACTTGATGTTGCCGATGGCGAGGGCCCCGATGCCGATCGCGTTGGCGGGGCCGGCACCGGCGAGCGGAGCGCCGTCATCCATCACGCCGACGCCCGCGATCCCGGCCGGAGGCACGGCATTGACATCGGCGGCGACCAGCAGGGCGGCGGCCTTGGCCAACACGGCCCTGGGCAGCACTTCGGCGCCGGCCTTGGCGGCGCTGATCACCACGTGGACGTTGGCGACGAGACCTGCAAGGCCCTTGCCGTCGGCCAGAACCGGATTGACGGCAAGACCATAGCGGGACTGCACCAGCCCGGCCGCGGCCTGGGCCCGATCGAGACTCGTGTGACTCGCGAGCTGGACCCGGGCTCCTTCCTGCGCCGCGAGCGCGGCGGCCACCAGCCCGACCGGTCCCGTGCCGCCCAACACGAGCACCTGGCGGTCCGCGAGGCCTCCGCCGTGGCTCGATTCGAGATGCTTCTCGACGATAGCCACGACCGCGGCAGCCGTGGTGAAGGCACCGCTCGGATCGGCGAATACGGACACTTCGAACGGCGGCACCATCGCCATGCGGGCCGCGTCCAGCATGTCGAGCGCGACGTCGACGTCACGACCGCCGATGAAGATGCCGGTGCGCCGCGCGCCCTTGGGGCCGCGCGAGAAGATCGCATCCTGGGTGAGCCCCGCGATGCCGCCCGTGTCGACATTGGTGTAGGGCACCACGGCATCGAAACCGGCGTCGTAGGCCATGTTCACGTCGAACGGACTCGCCTGCGCGGCCGGGGTGAACAGGTGAAGGATGTACGGTTTTTCCATGGGTTCAGTACCGTCTTGGCTTTCGGGGAGACCTGGCGCATTGCCTGGCGCAGCGACGGTCGCGGGCGTGGCGCCTCGACACTCAGTTTTTCGACTGGCTTCGCGACGCGACGCCCGGGGCCGCTCGTGTGCCCGCCAGCCGGGACATCGCTTCGAGCCGATGACCGTGGTTGCGTCCGCGCACCACCGCGAAGCCGAGCTGCGGCTGGTCCGGGAACGCCTGCCGGAGTTCCGCCAGCAGGGTGTGCGCGCGCGTCTCGGAATCGACCACCGCAAATCCGGTCGGACCCCACGACGTCTGGCCGATCCCGGCCACGCCGCGCGTCTCGAGCCATGCCAGCACCGCCGCCACTGCGTCGCTCGTGAACCGGCCGCCCTGTGCCAATGCAAAATAATCGCCCACGACCCGCTGGATCTCGCCCACGGCTTCGCCGAAGCGCGCGCAGTCCTGTTCGGCGAGCGCCGGCATCGCCCGCATCAACACGAGATGCGCGAGATGCGCGGCCCGTGTCTGCGGAAAAGCCTTCAACTTGCGAAAGGCCGTGCGTTCGTCATCGCCGTGCAGGCCGCGTTCGGCACGATCGAACACGAGCAGTACGCGCCACGACGACGGAAAGGGCAGGCGTGCGATGACCGGCGGCAGGTCGCCGCCCGGCGCGCGCCCGCCGTCGACGACGAAACCGCCCTGATCGAAGGCGCCGATGCCGATACCGGAACGCGCACCACGATCCATGCGCGCGGCCATGGCAGCGGATGAATAATCGAGTCCGAACAGCGCGCAGAACGCGCGTCCGATGGCGAGCGCCATCTGCGTGCCGGAGCCGAGGCCGGCGTGTTCGGGGATCGCGCTCACGATGCGCAGTGCGACCGCGTCGGACGGATCGTGCTCGTCCATCAGACGTTGCAGGAAATCGAGCGCCCGGGCAGCGCCCGGCCCGTCGACCTGGAGGTTGTCGGAGCGGCGCATTTCGACGACCGTCGCGAGGCCTTCCAGGGTCAGGCCGATGCTGCCGAAGCGCCGACCGATGCTGCCGCTCACGTCGACGAAGCCGAGATGCAGCCGCGCGGGCGCTGACACGCGCACGATCGCGGGCCGGTCGTCCGACCCGCGCGATCCGGTCAGGTCCTGCCACTCTCGAGTCATGTCAATGCGAGATCCGTGCGTGATGACGCTGCATGGGCGCCGCGAGTTTGCAGTCAGTTTGCCACAACCATGCCGGCCGCAGCGGCTCGCCCCGGGCACGCCAACGCGGTAAGCTGCGCCGATGGCTGCCCGGACTGCCACCTGCGCCTTCTGCGGTCTGCTCTGCGACGATCTCGAAGTCGATGTCGTGGGCGCGACCCTGCGCCCCCTTCGCGGCGCCTGCGAACGTGCGACCGCAGCGTATGCGACGCTCGGGACGGACGCGGCCACACGGGCCCGTCCGCGCGTCGCCGGCCGCCCGGTCGATTTCGACGAAGCGCTCGACGCCGCCGCCGCCCTGTTGCGCGCCGGACGGCGGCCGGTCATCTCCGGCCTCGATGTCGACGTTGCGGGCATGCGCTCCGTGCTGGCGCTTGCGCGTCGACTCGGTGCCGTGGTCGATCACGTGCACGGGCCCGTCAAGTATCGCAACCTGCATGCGCTGCAGGAAGGTGGCGCGATCACGACGACGCTGGCCGAAGCGCGCAATCGAGCCGATCTGATGATCCTGATCGGCACCGGCTGGCATCGGCGTTTTCCCCGCTTCGTCGAGCGGATCATCGCGCCCGAGCCGTTCCTGGGCGGCACCGGGGCACCGCGCCGCATCGTGACCGTCGACGCGATCGAAGGCGAGGCCCGCCGCGCCTTGCCGGCGAACGTGGAGCACCTGCCACTCGATGCGGCGCCGGGACAATTGCCGGCGGTGGTCGCGATGCTCGGCGCGCTGGCAGACCGGCAGCCCGTGGACGCCGGAAGGATCACCGGCGTTGCCCCCGGCACCCTCGAACGTTGCGTCGACTGGATGCGTGCGGCCCGGTATGGGGTGGTCGTCTGGTCCGCTGCCGATCTCGATTGGCCGCACGCCGAACTTACGGTGCAGGCACTGGCGCGTTGCATCCGTTCACTCAACCGCGACACGCGGTTCGTCGGGCTGCCGCTCGCCGGAACCGATGGCGACCTCACCGCGAACGCCGTGCAGACATGGCAGGCGGGGGTGCCGCTGCCGGCAAGCTACGCCAACGGCCGGGTCGATTTCGATCCGTCGCGGCATGCCTTGCCTCGGGTCCTGGCGCGCGGCGAGGCGGATCTGTTGATCTGGGTATCCAGCCTGGGGCACGCGCCTCCACCGCTGTCCGGGAGCCTGCCGCGAGTCGTGCTCGGACGTGCCGATCTCGTCGTCGATCACGGGGTCGACGTATTCATCCCCGTGGCCACACCGGGCATCGATGCGGCCGGGCATCTGCTGCGCACCGACAAGGTGGTGACCTTGTACCTGCCACGCGTGCGCGTCTCGACGCTGCCCTCGGCGGCAAGTGTTGTCGACGCACTCGCGGGCCGGCTCGGGTGACGCGATGCTGACCAGACTGACCGGCGCGAGAATCATCGATCCGGCGCATGGCGTCGACGATGTCGTGCGCGATCTTTACATCCGCGACGATCGCATCGTCGCCGGTCCGAAGCCGGGCGAATCCGTCGATCGTGTCTGGGATGCGAACGGCACGATCGCGATGGCCGGTGCCATCGATCTGCACACGCATATCGGCGGCGGCAAGGTGAACATCGCGCGCGCGCTCCTGCCGGAGTTCAACCGACGCGAGGCGCTGCCGGCGACCGACATCTGCGGCGCCTGCACCGGCGGGCCGGCGCCGTCGACGCTCGCCACGGGCTATCGCTATGCGGCAATGGGTTACACGGCCTGCTTCGAACCGGCGATGCTGCCCGTCAATGCACGGCAGGCGCATCTGGAGATGGGCGATACGCCCATCGTGGACAAGGGCGCGTACGCGCTGCTCGGCAACGACGATTTCTTTCTCGACCAGCTGGCTACCGGCGCGGACCCGCGCGCGGTGCGCGACTACGTTGCGTGGATCCTCCATGCGACCCACGCCATCGGCGTCAAGGTCGTCAATGCGGGGGGCATCAGCGCCTTCAAGTTCAATCAGCGCAAGCTCGATGTCGACGAGCCGCACACGCACTATCGCGTCACGCCGCGCCAGATCGTGCGCGAACTCGCCTTGGCCGTGCACGAGCTGGGCATACCGCATCCGCTGCACGTGCATGCGAGCAACCTGGGCGTGCCGGGCAATGTCGACAGCACGCTCGCGACCATCGCCGCAGCCGAAGGCTTGCCGATCCACCTGACGCATCTGCAGTTCCACAGCTATGGAACGGAAGGGGATCGGAAGTTCTCGTCTGCCGCGGGGCGCATCGCGGAGGCCGTCAACGCCGCTCCCAACGTGACCGTGGACGTGGGCCAGATCATGTTCGGCCAGACCGTCACGGCCTCCGGCGACAGCATGCTGCAGTATCGCAATGCGCGCCACGGACGCCCGGCGAAATGGGTGATCATGGATATCGAGTGCGACGCCGGTTGCGGCGTCGTGCCGTTCCGCTATCGCGACCGCGATTTCGTCAATGCATTGCAATGGGCCATCGGGCTCGAACTGTTCCTGATGATCCGCGATCCGTGGCGCGTGTTCCTCACCACCGATCATCCCAACGGCGGGCCGTTCACGAGCTATCCGCATCTGATCAAGCTGCTGATGGACCGGACTTTCCGCAACGACGTGCTGGCGTCGATCAATCCGGAAGCCGCGAAGATGAGCGCACTCGGGGCGCTCGACCGCGAATATTCGCTGTACGAGATCGCGATCATGACGCGGGCGGCGCCGGCCCGCATCCTCGGCCTTGGGGATCACGGCCATCTCGGCGTCGGGGCCTGCGCCGACGTGGTGATCTACGAGCCCGACGCCGATCCGGAGACGATGTTCGCCCGCCCGCGCTGGGTGTTCAAGGATGGGCAGCTGGTGGCGGAGCGCGGCGCGATCGTGGCGGTCACGCGGGGCAGCATCCACACGGTGAAGCCGCCGTTCGATCGCGGCATCGAGCGACAGCTCGAAGCGTGGTTCGCGCGCTACCAGACGCAGTCGATGGCGAGCTTCCGCATCTCGGACGAGGAAGTGTGCGCGTGCGGTCAGGCGCCGCGGCTGGTCGTCCATGACTGCCGGGAACGGTGACGTGGCGGGCGCGCTGGCCATCGACGGCGTCGCCATCGAGGACACGTTCGCCGAGGCTTTCGGCATGCGCGCGACGCGGCTCGTCATCACGGCGGACGATCGCACGTGGGCGAGGCATGCGGCGGTCTCGGCCACGGGTTTCGCGACCTCGGTGATCGCTTGCGGCTGCGAGGCCGGCATCGAGCGCGATCTGGCACCGGGCGAGACGCCGGACGGCCGACCCGGCGTCGCCATCCTGATCTTCGCGATGTCGAGCAAGGATCTGCAGAAGCACCTGGAGCGTCGCACCGGCCAGTGCGTGCTGACCTGCCCGGGCACGGCAGCGTTCAACGGCGTGCCCCCGGCGATCGCCCACGAATGGCTGAACCTGGGCGGCGCGCTGCGCTACTTCGGCGACGGCTGGCAGATCTCGAAGCTGATCGGCGGCCGCCGCCACTGGCGCATCCCGGTGATGGATGGCGAGTTCGTATGCGAAGAGAAAGCCGGTCTGGTGAAAGGCATCGGCGGAGGCAATTTCCTGATCCTGGCGGCCGATGCGGCGGCGGCGCTCGCGGCGGCGGCGCGCGCAGTCGGCGCGATGCGCAAGGTACGCAACGTGATCCTGCCGTTCCCGGGCGGGGTGGTGCGCTCCGGGTCGAAGGTGGGCTCGAAATATCCGGCACTGGTCGCTTCGACCAACGATGCGTACTGTCCGACCCTCGTGGGCGCGGTGCGCTCGGCGCTGCCGGCGGGCGTGGGCGCGGTGCTGGAGATCGTCATCGACGGGCTCGATGCGCCGAGCATCGCCAGCGCCATGCGCGCAGGCATCATGGCGGCGTGCCGGGGTGGACTGCGGGCGGGCGTGATCGGCATCACCGCCGGGAACTACGGCGGCAAGCTGGGCCCGCATCACTTTCATCTCAGGCAGGTGCTCGAGTGAACCCCGGCGATTCGCGGCTGCGAGTCCTGGGCCCGGCGGACCGTCGTGCAATGGCGCGGGGGCATGCATGAGCGCACTGCGCTTCACCCTGAGGCACTCGCCGCCCAGCGCCATCGACGTGTCGGGACTGCGCCCGAGCGCGCTCGCCGGCAGGACGCGCAAGGAGATCGCCGCCATCGCGTTGCAGGGATGGAACGAAGCCTGGCAGGTCGGCGATCTGTTCGCCATCCGCGGTGATGACGCGAGCCGGATCGTGATCGACGGCGCCGACGACCGCCTGATTCGCGCCGGCGCCGGGCTCGAAGGGGGCGAGCTGACCATCGTCGGCGTGGCCGGTGACTACACCGGGGAGGCGATGCGCGGCGGCTCGATCACCGTGCGTGGCGATGCCGGTGACTACGTGGGCGCCGGAATGCGCGCGGGCCGGATCGAAGTGACGGGCGACGCGGGCGCTTTCGCGGGTTCGGGGCGGGCCGGCGAACTGCGCGGCATGAGTGGCGGGGCCATCGTCGTGCGTGGCCGGGTCGGCGACCGCGCAGGAGACCGGATGCGCCGCGGGCTGCTGCTGGTGGAAGGCGCCGCGGGCGACTACTGCGCCGCCCGCATGCTGGCGGGTACCCTGGTGGTGCTGGGCCGGGTGGGGATCATGCCGGGATACCTGATGCGGCGCGGCACCCTGCTGTTCGACGAGCCGCGGACGCAGCTGCCGCCCACGTTCAATCGCAACGGGCGCCACGACCTGCTCGCGATCCGGTTGCTGCTCGAATCGCTGTCGGGCCACGGCCGCGCATTCAGGCAGTTCGCGCGAGCCGGCCCGTTCGGGCGCTGGCTCGGCGATCTGGGCTGCGACGGCAAGGGCGAAGTCCTGATCGCGCGGGAATGACCCGCCCGCTAGCGGTGTCGGCGCGTTTCGTAGCCGACCAGACAGTCGCTGTGCGCTTCGAGTTTCGAGATGCGCAGTTGCAGCGCCTGCACCTGCGCATAGCCGAAGCAGAGCTCGACGACTCTTTCCGCGAGCGTCTCCAGCAGGTTGATGTGGCCGGCGCCCACGATCGCGAGGATGCCCTGGCGCAGCCCGTCATAGTTCAACACGTCGTCCAGGCGGTCGTGCCAATCGAACGGGGGCTGCAGGGTCACGACGAGGTCGAAGCGCAGTTGCTGCGTACGACCCTGCTCCGCCGCATAGACCCCGATGTGCGCGGGCACCACCAGTTCGCGGATGAAGAGCGAGCGCTCGTCCCGCGCGTCTTCGTGGTTCCAGACCAGCGGGTGAAGGTGCGACAGCGGTTCGTTCATGTCCATGTCGGAGCGCGGGCGTCTCTCTGAACTCGGTGGCGGGATGCTACACCCGGGAGCGATCGGGTAAAGTTCGGATGGACCCACCGGATGCGGAGCGAGCGCCATGGCAGACCAGCACGACACCTACTCGGAAGCCGAGATCAAGCAGCGGCTCGAACGGGATCTCCCGAAGTGGTATTTCGAGGACGGCTGGATCCGCCGCAAGTTCCGCACGGAAGGCTGGAAGGGCACGCTCATGGTCGTCAACACGGTGGGCCACCTCGCGGAGGCCGCGTGGCATCACCCGGACCTCACGGTTTCGTACGCGTTCGTGATCGTCAAGCTGCAGAGCCACGACGCCAAGGGCATCACCGACCGCGATTTCGAGCTCGCGCAGAAGATCGAGGAGGTGGTTCACTGGCAGCCCGCCAAGGCCGGTGGGGCGCTCACGGGGACCCCGGCCGACGACCAGCGTTTCCGCTACGTGAAGTACGACTACTGAAGGATGGATCGCCCGGAACGCGCGCGCCTTGCCTGGGGACTCACCGGGTCGGGCCATTTCCTGCGCGAGTGCCTGGAACTCGCCAACAGTCTCGCAGACGTGGATCTGTTCCTGTCGAGCGCCGGCGAAGAGGTCCTGAACATGTACGGCCATCCGCTGACCGAATTGCGCGCGGGCTTCCGGATCTTCCGCGACAACACGGCGAGTGCGGCGCCGGTGGGCCTTTTCTACCACGGCCACTACCACACGGTAGTGATCGCTCCGGCCACCTCCAACACCGTCGCGAAGTGCGTCGCGGGGATCTCCGACACCTTGCCCACCAACATCTTCGCGCAGGCGGGCAAGTGCCGGATCCCGTCCATCGTCTTCGCTTGCGACACGGCGCCCCGCATGGAAACCGAATCGCCCGGCGACTGGGTCACGGTCTATCCACGGCCCGTGGATCTCGACGCGACGCGACGTCTTTCCGGATTCGATCGAGTGACGGTCGTCGACACCTTCGAAGCGCTACGCACGGTCATCGAAGCGCGCCTGGCGCAGCGGCAGGGCGAGATCGATGCCGGCGCGCCGCTGGCGGTGAAGTAGCGCGGCGATTGCACCCGTGGACGCATTCGTGCCGGGCGAGCGCATCCTGTTCCTGACCGGGAAGCTCGCGGAGAAGAGCCTGCGGCGCGTCCTCGGATCCCTGCCGGCGCCGGCGTTCGAGTGGCGCATACAGGAGCTCGGCTTGAGCGTCGCCGCGCTCATGACAGCGGACATGATCGAGCGCCGCCTCCCCAGTGTCGACGACGTCGACCGCGTCGTGGTGCCGGGACGATGCCGCGGTGACCTGGACCGCGTCGCCGCGCGCCTCGGGGTTCCGGTGGTCCGCGGCCCGGAAGAACTCGCCGATCTGCCGCGTTTCTTCGGCCATGTCGCAGCGAAGCATGATCTCTCGCGCTACGAGGCGAAGATGTTCACGGAGATCGTGGATGCGCCGCAGCTGTCCCTGGCGGCAATCGAGGCGCGCGCCCGCGAATTCCTCGCGCAGGGTGCCGACGTGATCGACCTCGGCTGCCTGCCGCAGACGCCGTTTCCACACCTCGAGGACGCGGTGGTGCGATTGAAATCGCTCGGGCTCGCGGTGAGCGTGGATTCGTTCGATCCGGAGGAATTGTTGCGTGGCGCTCGTGCCGGCGCGGATTTTCTGCTCAGCCTGCGCGAGGACACGCTCTGGATCGCGGAAGAGGTTGCCGCGACACCCGTGCTGATCCCGCGCGAACCCGGTGACCTGCCGTCGCTGCTGCGCGCGATGGATGCGCTCGATCGCATCGGACGCGATTACCTGGCCGACCCGATCCTCGATCCGATCCATTTCGGCTTCACCGATTCGATAGCGCGCTACCACGCATTGCGGGCGGCGCGGCCCGATTGCGCCATCATGATGGGCATCGGCAACGTGACGGAACTCACGCATGCAGACACGATGGGCATGAACGCACTCCTGTTCGGGATCGCCTCCGAACTGCACGTCGGCGCCGTGCTGGTCGTGGCGGTGAGCGAGCACGCCCGTTCCGTCGTACGCGAAGCCGATGCCGCGCGCCGGATCATGTTTGCGGCGCGCGAAGAGGGGGCGTTGCCCAAGGACATCTCGAACGCGCTGATGGCGTTGCACGAGAAGCGCCCGTTCCCGCACGGCGTGGCGGATATCGCCGAACTGGCAGCGGCGGTCCGCGACCCGAACTACCGGGTCCTGGTGGCCGAGGACGGGTTGCACGCACTCAATCGCGACGGCCACCACGTCGCATCCGACCCGTTCGCGCTCTGGCCGTCGCTCGGTCTCGAGGACGACGCCGCCCATGCGTTCTACCTGGGCGTGGAGCTGGCGCGGGCCCAGGTCGGATGGCAGCTCGGCAAGCGCTACGTGCAGGACGAGGAATTGCACTGGGGTGCGGCCACGGCACCCGCGCAACCGGACCTGCTCCGCCAGAAGGCCGCGGGGACCACGCTCGCGAAACGCGCGCGAAAGCGCTCGTGAGCCGGGTGCGCCGATGATCTGGGAGACCGTCGTCACGACTCGGGCGCCCGACGGCCGGGTGCACATCGCGCCGATGGGCATCCGCCTGGAAGGGGCGCAGATTGTCCTGGCCCCGTTCCGCCCGTCGAGCACGCTCGACAACGTGCTCGCCTCGCGCGTTGCTGCCGTGAACGTGGTGGACGACGTGCGCGTGTTCGCAGGCTGCCTGACCGGGCACCGCGACTGGCCCGTCGTCGCCTGCGAGCGAATCGCCGGTGTGCGCCTGACCGGCGCGGTCAGCCATCGGGAACTGGAATTGCAACGCGTCGACGACGATCCGCAGCGGCCGCGCCTCTACTGCGACGTCGTCGCCGACGCCGTCCATCGGGGCTGGAATGGTTTCAATCGTGCCCAGGCCGCGGTCATCGAGGCGGCGATCCTGGTGAGCCGCCTGGACCTGCTGCCGGCGGCGAAGATCGACAGCGAGCTCGCCTATCTCGCGACCGCGGTCGAGAAGACCGCGGGACCGGTCGAGCGCGAAGCCTGGTGCTGGCTGACGGCGCGAGTCGAGCAGTTCCGAAGCGGACTTCGTCAAGAAAAAATCTGACCCCGGATGCAGCGCCCGAGGCTGTCCGGCACTCTGGAAACGCAGTCAGGGCAAGTCCGAAATCCTCTCGCAGACGAGCCGTCTGAAGAGTCGCTTGCGGCATCGCAACATTATGAAAGATTGGACAAACTTCGGTTGTCCTGCGTTGACCCGGGCAGGTCGTTGTGCTTAGATCAAAACGTCCCTGCCTGGGAAGTAGATCAGCAGTTGCGTGGCTCTCGGGGCCGGCGCGCAAAGCTGCGCGTGTCCGACCTCGCGCTGTCGTCATCGCGGCGACATCGGTGGAGCAAGAACCGGGGGCAGTATCAGACGATGAAAGGTGGCAGCCCGATGACCCGGGTCGCCGCGATATTCATACATCATCTCGGGAGGACCAACGCAATGAATCGCAGATTGAGACAGGTACTGGTTCCACTGACACTCGCGGTAGTCGCTTCCACACCGTTGCTGGCACAGGCGAACGCGGACGTAGAAAAGCTCACCGCGGACCCGAAGAACTGGGCCATGCAGGCGGGCGACATGTACAACCAGCGCTACAGCAAGTTGAAGCAGGTCACCGACAAGAACGTCAACAAGCTGCAGGTGGCGTGGATGTTTTCGACCGGGGTTCTGCGCGGCCACGAAGGCTCGCCGCTCGTCGTCGGCGACATGATGTACATCCACTCGCCATTCCCGAACAAGGTGTTCGCGATGGATCTCAACACCAACAAGATCGTGTGGAAGTACGAGCCGAGGCAGGATCCGGCGGTGATTCCACAGATGTGTTGCGATACCGTCAACCGCGGCGTCGCCTACGGCGAGAACAAGGTGATCCTGCAGCAGGCCGACAGCACGCTGGTCGCGCTGGATGCGAAGACCGGCAAGGTCGTCTGGTCGGTGAAGAACGGCGATCCGAAGCTCGGCGCCGTCAACACCAACGCTCCGCACATCTTCAAGGACAAGGTGATCACCGGCATCAGCGGCGGCGAATGGGGCGTGCGCGGCTTCATCGCGGCATACAACCTGAATGACGGGTCGCTCGCCTGGAAGGGCTACAGCGTCGGCCCGGACGAGGAAATGCTGATCGACCCCCAGAAGACCACCACCTGGATGGACGGCAAGGTCCAACCGGTCGGAGCGGATTCGTCGCTCAAGACCTGGAAGGAAGACCAGTGGAAGATCGGTGGCGGCACCACCTGGGGCTGGTACAGCTACGACAAGGCGCTGAACCTGATGTACTACGGCTCGGGCAATCCGAGCACGTGGAACCCCGCGCAGCGTCCCGGCGACAACAAGTGGTCCATGAGCATCTGGGCCCGCGACGTGGACACAGGCAAGGTCAAGTGGGTCTATCAGATGACGCCGTACGACGAGTGGGATTTCGACGGCATCAACGAGATGATCCTCGCCGACCTCAACGTCAAGGGCAAACCGACCAAGGCGCTGGTGCACTTCGATCGCAACGGCTTCGGCTACACGCTCGATCGCACCAACGGCGCGCTGCTGGTCGCCGAGAAATACGATCCGACAGTGAACTGGGCCACCAAGGTCGACATGAAGACCGGCCGGCCGCAGGTGGTTTCGAAGTACAGCACCGCGCAGAACGGTCCCGACGTGAACACCAAGGGCGTCTGCCCGGCTGCGCTCGGCACCAAGGACCAGCAGCCGGCGGCCTACGCGCCGGATACGAAGCTGTTCTACGTGCCGACCAACCACGTGTGCATGGACTACGAGCCGTTCGCCGTGGAGTACACGGCAGGTCAGCCGTATGTCGGCGCCACGCTGTCGATGTACCCGGCACCGGGAAGCCATGGCGGCATGGGCAATTTCATCGCCTGGGACGCGAGCGCCGGCAAGATCGTCTGGTCCAAGGCCGAGAAGTTCTCGGTCTGGAGCGGGGCCCTCGCCACGGCCGGCAACCTGGTGTTCTACGGCACGCTCGAGGGCTATCTGAAAGCCGTGCGCAAGAGCGATGGGAAGGAGCTGTGGAAGTTCAAGACGCCCTCCGGGATCATCGGCAACGTCTTCACCTACGAGCACAAGGGCAAGCAATACGTGGGCGTCTATTCGGGCATCGGCGGCTGGGCCGGCATCGGCATGGCGGCAGGTCTCGACAAGGACACGGACGGACTCGGCGCCGTGGGCGGATATCGTGAGCTGAACCAGTACACGGATCTGGGCGGTTCGCTCACCGTGTTCGCGATTCCGGGCGGCAACTGACGCGGCATTTTTTGCGTCAGCGATTCGTCATCCCCGACGACATTCCGCGGCAGCTGCGGGATGTCGTCGCTTTCCCGCGTACGTAGGAGCAACAAATGCATCGAGTCATTCTCGCGGTGCTTGCCGTCAGTGCCACCGTCACCCTGGCGGTCGCAGACGACACCCCCGCCCCAGTCAAGACCGACCTGTATACCGTCGTGGATGGCTACAAGGTCGATGCGAACACCATGAAGGGATTCCGCACCTGGCGCGCGGCCGCCTGTGACCGCTGCCATGGCGCCAATCAGCAGGGCCTCGTGGGTCCGTCGCTGATCAACAGCCTGAAGGTGCTGACCAAGGACGAGTTCAAGACGACGGTCACCGATGGGCGCCTCGAGAGAGGCATGGTCTCGTTCAAGGAGAGCAAGACCGTCATGGGCAATCTCGACAATCTTTATGCATACCTGAAAGGGCGCTCCGACGGCGCCATCATCCGTGCCAAGGTCGAGGAGCTCAAGCAATGAACCAGGCTGATTCCCCCCGCAAGGGCATCGCTCGAACCGTGACGGTGCTGCTGGCGCTGGCGCTGCCATACGTGGCGACAGTCCGGGTGGCGGATGCCGCGGAAACGGCAGAGCGGACAGCGTTCCGGGTCTGCAGCGATCCCGGCAACCTGCCGTTCTCGAACGAGGCCGGTGAAGGATTCGAGAACAAGCTCGCAGAACTCATGGCGCAGGAACTCGGTCTGCCGCTCAAATACTACTTCTACCCGCAACGCATGAACTTCGTGCGCAACACGCTGCGATTCAAGCTGCCCGACGAAGACTATCGCTGCGATGTGATGCTGGGTGTCCCGGTCGGTTTCGATCAGGTCGCCACGACCGGCCCGTATTTCCGCTCGACTTACGCGCTGGTGTATGTGAAAGGGCGCAAGCTCGACGGGGTGAAGTCTGCCGGCGATCTGCTGGCCATGGGCGACAAGGCAAAGTCGCTGCGCATCGGTGTGTTCGACCGGTCTCCGGCCACGGCATGGCTGGCGCGGCACAACCTGGTGGATGCAGGCGCTCCGTATCGCATGCTGAACGCGCGACCGGATTTCTATCCGGGCGAGATCCTGGAGAAGGACCTCGTGGCCGGCGACATCGACGCAGCGATCGTGTGGGGTCCGGTGGCGGGCTTTGCCGCGCGCCGCGTGACCAGTGTCGAACTGGTGGTGATCCCGCTCAGGTCGGAGCCCGGCGTGAAGTTCGATTTTGCCGTCGCCATGGGAACGCGTTTCGGCGAGACGCAATGGAAACAGAAGCTCGAAACGCTCATTGCCAGCAATCAGGCACAGATTCTGCGGATACTCCACGAGTATCGTGTGCCTCTGGTCGATGAGAATGGAAATCCGGTTCCCTGACAATACCCCATGCTGCCCCTCGCGCACTGCGCTCAGGTCGACGCGCCGCCCCCCTGGCGGGGCGGCTTCGATTCGTGCGCCGAATCCGGTCGGGGTGCTGGCCCTGGCGCTCTTTCTCTGTGCACCGGCCGCACGTGCCGACGCATTGGCGCTGCGTGCGGCGATGCAGAAGCTCGCCCCGGCCATCGTGCGGGTCGAGGCGTCGCAAGGTGCCGTGCATGGACGCAACGGCATGGGCAGCGGCGTGGTCATCGCGCGGGAACGCGTAGCGACGAACTGCCATGTGGTACGCAATGCCGCCAGTGTCACAGTGCTGTCCGGCACCACGCGCTGGGAGGCCTCCGCGAGCCAGGCGCAGCCCCAGAACGATGTCTGCATCCTGACCGTCCCGGGTCTCACCATCATGCCGGTGGATCTCGGCACCGCCGATGTCCCCCAGGTCGGGGGCGCGGTCATGGCGCTGGGCTACAGCGGTGGCTTCGCGCTGTCGCCGTCGGTCGGTCAGATCACGGCGATGCATGCGTTCGACGGGGCCTACGTGATCCAGGCCACCGCTGGCTTCACATCCGGTGCGAGCGGGGGCGGGCTGTTCGACGAGCAAGGTCGTCTGCTCGGATTGCTCACGTTCCGACTGCCGGCCCGGGGCGACTACTTCTTCTCGATCCCCGTGCAATGGGTGACGCGCGCGGCGGCATCCGAGGCGATGGCCATCGCCCCCCTTCGCGATGCCAAGACGTTCTGGGAGGGCCGGCCGGGGGAGCTTCCCTACTTCCTGCGCGCGAGCACGCTGGAAGCGGCCGGCGACAAGCCGGAATTGTTGCAGTTGACCGCGCGCTGGCTCGAGGAAGAGCCGGAGAACCGGGATGCCAGGGAATTTCGCCGCCGTGCGCTGACAGTGCAACAGTGACCGGAGCGCCGGCATGAGGCCGGGCGCGGGCTGTCTCGCGGCCGTCCTGGCGTTGGCACTGCCCGCGCATGCCAACGACTTTCCCACCGTGGAGCGCGTCGAGTACGTCGAAGCCTGCATGCACGAGCATGAAGGGCTGCGGCACGAGGCGCTCTACAAGTGCGCGTGCGCGATCGACGCCCTGGCCGCGCAGATTCCGTACGAGGAATACGTCGAACTGCAGACGGCGTCGCGCGCCATTTCGATCGCAGGCGAACGGGGTTCCGTCGTCCGCGACGCGCCCGAGGCGCAGGCGATGGCGAAGCGCTTCCGCGGCATGGAATCCAAGGTGCGGAAGGACTGTTTCCTGGATTGACGGGAATCGCGTTTGGACGAGTACCGCGCTTTCGGCCCTGCGGCGGCCCACGGAGGATCGGTCAAGATGAAATGCATTGCCGTAGTGGCTTTCCTCGGCCTCGGGATCCTGTTCACTGCGGGGCGCGCGGTCGCCGCGGATCCTTCGATCGACAACGACATCTGGCGCAAGGTGCGGGCCGATCTGTTTGCGGATCGCCCGATCCAGGACCCCGCCGAGGATATCGTTCGTTTGCGCGTACCGGGCCGCGCGGCCGACGCGGCGGTGGTTCCGCTCGCCGTCAGCGTCGGTCCCCGCCAGACCGACGCCCGTTACGTGCAGGCGCTCTACATCATTATTGACCAGAATCCCTCGCCCATCGCTGCCATATTCCGGTTCACGCCGGACAGCGGCCGCGCGGATATCGAGACGCGTGTCCGGATCGAGGACTACACGTACGTGCGGGCGATCGCCGAGCTCAATACCGGCGAACTGTTCGCGGCGACGCGTTTCGTGAAGGCGGCCGGGGGCTGCTCCGCACCCGCGACCAAAGGCGATGCCGAGGGCAAGGTCGGTCGCATGCGTCTCGTGCTCGAAGACGGGTCCGTCCCTGGAGAGCCCGCCGTGGCGCGATTGTCGGTGATGCATCCCAATTTCTCTGGTCTGGCCATGGACCAGTCGACCCGGTACTACACCCCGGCGTGGTACGTCCGCTCCATCACGGTCACCTACGCCGGTCGCCCCGTGATGACCGCGGACGTCGACTTCTCCATCAGCGAGAATCCCAGCGTGCGTTTCCATTTCATGGCACGAGAATCGGGAGAGCTGAAGGCGCAGGTGGTCGACACCAGGGACCTCACCTTCGAGACGGTGCTCGACGTCCGCCGCGGTCTGACCAACCCGCAGTGATCGGCGTCAAAGCCGGATCGGGCGGGTGAGGTCGATCTCGCCGAGGGTGCTCGCCAGCAGCGAGTCGAGTTGCTGCGCCGCGCCCGCTGGCATCGCTCCGCCGGGATGGCGCACGCCACCGCTCGCGAGCAGGCCGCGCCGCCGCAGGATCTCCTTGCGCACCGCGACCCCCGGCTGCTGTTCGAACACGATCAGCGGCAGGAAGCGCACGTAGAGCGCGCGTACGCGATTCCAGTCACCGCCTCGGGCGGCATGGACCATCGCCCCTAGGACTTCCGGAAACGCGAATCCCGTGTTGAAGCCGTCGCTGCCGGCCTCGAGGTCGAACAACGCATACAACGCGCCGAGCCCGGTGAGCACGCGGACCCTCCGCTCAGGCATGCCCGCGAACAGTGCCCGCACCTTCGGCGCGGTCGGCACTGCTTCCTCCTTGATCGCGACGATCGCCGGGACCTCGCGAACGATGCGCAGGATCAGGGGCGCCGGCATGTGCACACCGGTGGACGCGGGATGGTCCTGCAGCACGATCGGCAGCTGCACCTTGTCGCCGACGCGGCGGAAGTATTCGAACACGCGATCGTCGTTCGGGACCGGTTCTGCGCTCGGCGTGATCATCACGCCCGCGGCGCCGAGGTCTGCCGCCATCGCCGTCAGGTCGATCGTGGCCTGCGTACCCGCATGGCTGGTCCCGACGATCACGGGTATGCGACCCTGCGCCGCAGCGACCGCGACGCGCACGGCGCGTTCGCGATCGGCGTCCGTCAACCGGTTGGATTCGCCGAGCACGCCGAGCACGGTGACACCGTCGACACCGGCCTCCGCCATGAACCGCACCAGCCGATCGAGCGACGCCTCGTCGAGCGACTCGTCGGGGTGGAACGGCGTGGCGAGAATCGGAATGACGCCCTGCGGATCGAGCGAATGGGCCATGGTCGAGCGTTCGGGTGAAATGTGGAAGCCGGATTCTGGGGTCGCCGGCGGGCACTGTAAACGTGATGGGCAGCTACAATGCCGCGCACAACGACAACGGAGAGGGGAAGAAGATGGAAATGCCTGTCAACGCATTCAAGCGCGCACTTGCCGGGAACCGCGCGCAAGCGGGCTGCTGGTTGAGCCTGGCGAGCCACACCGCCGCGGAGATCTGCGCGGGCGCCGGTTTCGACTGGGTCCTGATCGACATGGAGCACGCGCCCAATGAGCTGCACATGGTCCACCACCAGCTCCATGCCGTGTCTGCCTATCCGGTTTCGGCCATGGTGCGCGCACCCTGGAACGACATGGTCCTGATCAAGCGTCTCCTGGACCTCGGCGTCCAGACCTTGCTGCTGCCCATGGTCCAGTCCGCGGAGGAGGCACGCGCTGCGGTCGCGGCGGTGCGCTACCCGCCGAAGGGGATCCGCGGCGTCTCGACGAGCTCGCGGGCCAACCAGTACGCGCGGGTGAAGGACTACTTCGCGCGGGTCGACCAGGAGTTCTGCCTCCTCGTGCAGATCGAATCACGCGCTGCCGTCGCGCAGATCGAGGCCATCGCGGCGGTCGACGGGATCGACGGATTATTCATCGGCCCGCAGGATCTGGCCGCCGACTACGGTCACCTCGGCAACCCGGCCCATCCGGAAGTGAAGGCGGCCATCGCCGACGCCATCACCCGCATCGGGCGCGCGGGCAAGGCCCCAGGCATCCTTGCGTTTGCGGAGCCCGACGCCAAGCACTGGATCGAGCACGGCGCGAAATTCGTCGCGGTGACATCGGATCAGTTCCTCCTGGCACGCGAATCGGCCAGCGTCGCTGCCCGCTTCCAGCCCTAGAAACCGACGCCGACGCCGAATCGGAGGACCCAGGGACTGGAGTAGGGCGATGGGGACTGGCTGCCGTAGCTGAAGTTGTACAGCGCGGTGGCATACAGGTTCACATTGCGTGACAAGGCATGAGAGACCCCGCCGCCCGCAAAGAAACTCGTCGCATCGGTCCGGGCGGTGGTGAGATTGGCGCGGACGTACTCGTAGCTCAACTGCTCGAGTTCGCCCTGCACGAAGAACGGTCCGACCACGGTGTAGCGCGCGAACACGCTCGCGCCGTAGTCGTTGGTCGACAGATCGCGTCCGAACCGGTCGTCGCTGCGGTGGCGGTAGATCAGGCTGCCGCCGACGGCGAGCCGGTCGTTCACGCGATAACCGATCAACGGCGCGAGCGACACATAGGTGGCATCGCCGAAACTGGCGCCGATGCTTCCGCCGAAGAACACGCGTCCGGAATTGAATCCGGCGGAAACCTGGGCGCAGGCGATCGTGGGCAGCAGCGCGCACACGCCCGCGGTCCACGAGACGATACGAATTCTGCGGGACATCGGTGCCTCCGACTCGAAAGGTTGCAAGAGCGATTTTGGCCGCGAAGCGGGCCGGACGTTCACTCGGTCGTGGGCTCCGGTCCTGCCTGTGCGCCTCGACGGCGCACGGCGAGTTTGTCCAAGATCCGTTGCGCGAGGGCTTCGGGCGTATCGGTCACGTCCAGGCCGAGGGCTTCGCGCGGCGCCTCCAATGTCTGGAATTGGGATGCGAGCAACGTGGGCGGCATGTAGTGCCCCTTGCGCGCGGACAGTCGGGCCGCGATCAGTTCGAAGCTGCCGGTGAGATGGACCCAGCGCACGTCCTCGACGCCATCGGCGAGCCGGGCGCGGTAGGTCTGCTTCAATGCCGAGCATCCGAGTACCGCATCATCCCCGGTTCGCAGCAGGGCATTCAGCCGATCGAGCCAGGGCCAGCGATCCTCGTCGACGAGCGGGATGCCCTGGCGCATCTTCTCGATGTTCGTCGCCGGGTGGAAATCATCGGCGTCGTGGAACGACCAGCCGAGCTTGTGCGCGAGCAGTCGACCGACGGTGGTCTTGCCGCTGCCTGCCACCCCCATGAGAACGATCGCGGTCATCGCTTGACCGGGTGGCCGCCGAAACCGGCACGCATCAGCGCCAGCAGCTTCGCCGAGAAATCGTCGCGCCCCTGACTGGCGAAGCGCGTCATCAGTGCCAGCGTCATGATCGGCGCGGGCACGCCGAGTTCGATCGCTTCGAGCGCGGTCCAGCGGCCTTCACCGGAGTCGGCCACGAACGGCTTCACGGCCTCCAGCGCCTGGCCGTCGCGCAGGAACTCGGCCGTCAGGTCGAGCAGCCATGAGCGCACGACGCTGCCGTGTCGCCACATCTGCGCAATGCCGGCCAGGTCGAGGTCGAATTCCCGTTTCGCTTCCATCAGCGACAGTCCTTCGGCAAGTGCCTGCATCATTCCGTACTCGATGCCGTTGTGAACCATCTTCACGAAATGCCCGCTGCCTGCGGGCCCGCAGTGCAGCCAGCCGGCGTCGACCGCGGGGGCGAGCACCTCGATGAAGGGCTGGACGAGCGACGCGGCGGCGGGGGTCGCGCCGAACATGACGGCGTATCCGTTCGCCAGGCCCCAGACGCCACCGGATACTCCGGCGTCGACGAAGTGCAGGTCGCGCCCGGCCAGCATCCTGGCACGCCGGACCGAGTCGCGATAGTTGGCATTGCCACCGTCCACCACCACGTCGCCGGGTGCGAGCAGGTCGGCGAGTGTGGCTATCGTCCGCTCGGTGATATCGCCCGCCGGCAGCATGGTCCACGCGATGCGCGGGGCAGCGAGCGCCGCGACCAGGGCTTCGAGCGAGTCGGCAGTCGTCACTCCTGCCTCGTCGCCCAGCGCGGCGCGTGCGTCGGCGTTCGCATCGAACGCGACCACCTCGATGCCGCCGCGGGCGAGGCGCCGCGCCATGTTCGCGCCCATGCGTCCCAATCCGATCATGCCGAGTTTCATCGTTCCACCCTGCCGGTCCCGAGTCGATCACTCCGTATAATGCCGCGCAATTGACCGACCGGGCAGGGGTGGCGCATGCCGAACGTTAAGTTCGAGAGTCTCGACCAGTTGAAGACGCTGGCGGGCAAGGAAGTCGTGGTGAGCGACTGGCTGGAGGTCACGCAGGAGCGCGTCGACCGCTTTGCAGAGGCCACGGGTGACTTCCAGTGGATCCACGTGGACCCGGAGCGTGCGCAGCGCGAATCCCCGTTCGGGGCGCCGATCGCTCACGGCTTTCTCACCTTGTCGCTGCTGTCGAAGTTCCTGAACGAATCGGTGGATTTCGGGCCGTCGCGCATGGGCGTCAACTACGGCGGCAACCGGGTGCGCTTCACCGACCCGGTACCCGTGGGCAGCCGGATCCGCGCGCGGCTGAAGCTGGAGGGGATCACCGATATCCCGGGCGGCGTTCAGATCGCGTGGAACGTCGCCATGGAGCGCGAAGGCAGCGACAAGCCCTGCCTGGTCGCGGAGTGGCTCACGCGCCGCTACACCTGAGCCGGTGCGGCCGTGGCAGCCGGTTCATCGAGGCGCGCCGTGAGCCAGTGCGCGGCGTCCCTCAGCGCCGGACCGGAGATCTCGTGGCCCATGGCGTACTCGTGATAGTCGAGCCCCACCGGCAACCCCGACAGGAATGATCGCGCGCTGCGCGCGCGGGTGACCGGGACCACGTCGTCGAGCGTCCCGTGGCCCAGGAACATACGCGCACCGTCCAGTGCATTCGCATCCGGTATCGCACTGCCCACATGGGGCAGGATCCGGCCGCCGAACGCGACCACCCCTGCGTAGCGCAGGGGATGCGAGAGTGCCAGGGTCAAAGCCATGGTGGCGCCCTGGCTGAAACCGAGCAGGTACACGCGAGTCGGATCGGCCCCCTGTTCCGGCACGAGGCGCTCGATGAACTGCGGCAGCAGAGCGCGACTCTGCGCTTCCTGATGTTCGTCGATCATGGGTCCGCCTGCCGTGTAGGTCACCCGGAACCATGCAAAGCCACCGGCCCCGCTTGCGAATGGGGCGCGCACGCTGGCGATCATGAAGCGGGGATCCAGGTAGGGTACGAGCCCGAGCAGATCATTCTCGTTGCTGCCCACTCCGTGCATCAGCACCAGCAGCGGCGGGGCATCCGCAGTCGGGGAACGCGGCGGCAGCACTTCGCAACTCATGCCCTCGATCTCGTCGGGACGGAGGCTCGCAAGCAGCGAGAAGCTGGTCTCGTCGGTCAACCGTCGCTCCTCAGGCTGCCGCCGGCTGGGCGGCGTCGAGCCGATCCGCCGCGAACACGTACGCATCCATGCCGATGACCCTGTAGGTCACGCCGGCATGTGCCCGCTCGTTGCGCCGGCCGCCCGCGGCGGCGCCGAGCGCGACGAACAACGGGAGCAGATGCTCTTCGCTCGGATGCGCGCGCGCCGCATCGGGCGCACGGCTACGATAGTCGAGCACCGACGAGGTGTCTCCCGCCGTGAGCCGGCCGGCCATCCAGTCACGGAACTCCGCGACGTACGGCGCGACCGCTTCGTTTTCCTGCGACATGCGGAACTCGCGCAGGTTGTGCGTCACGCTGCCGGTGCCCAATACGAGCACGCCTTCGCCCGCGAGCGGGGCGAGTGCCTGTCCGAGTTCGAAGTGATGCGCCGGACCGAGGTGGGACTGGATCGACATCTGGGCCACGGGGATGTCGGCGCGCGGCCACATGTGCATCAATGGAACCCAGGCGCCGTGATCTAGACCGTGCACGGGGTCCACGGCGGGCAGCTTGGCAGCGCTTCGCAACAGATCCGCGACGCGCTCCGCCAGCCAGGGCGCTCCCGGTGCCGGATAGCGGAGTCGATACAGCGGCGCCGGAAACCCGGAGAAGTCGTGGATGGTCTCGGGGGTGAGCGCGGCGCTCACGGTCGGCTGCTCGGTCTCCCAATGCGCGGAGACTGCGAGGATCGCTCGAGGACGCGGCAACCGCTTCGCCAGTGCGGCAAGCGCGGGGCCGGTGGTGCCGGCTTCGAGAGCGAAGGTCGGCGCGCCGTGCGAAACGAAAAGGGTCGGAAGCAGGGTCATCGTGGGTTCCCGGGCTCGAGTCGGAGTAGTCCCCATACTGTATTGGTTGTGGTCCGGTGTTTAAAGCCATTCCCGTGAACCAGACTGTTTACCAAACCGATACAATCGTCGCCTCTCCCGAGGGCTTGGTCGTGGACGTTCTCTCCAGCATGCGCAGTTTCGTGCAGGTGGTGGACAGAGGCAGTTTCGCGCTGGCGGCGGAACGCCTGGGAGTGTCCCGCGCCATGGTGAGCAAGAACGTGATGGCGCTCGAGGCGCATCTCGGCGCGAGACTGCTGCACCGGACGACACGGCGGATCGGATTGACGGAAGCGGGCCAGCAGTTCCTCGCCCGCTGCCGGCAATTGCTGGCAGATCTCGCGGAGGCCGAGGCCTCGGTGACCACCTTGTCGGACGAGCCGCGCGGTGTTCTGCGGGTCAACTGCGCCTTGTCTTTCGGCATTCGGCATCTCGCGCCGGCACTGGGCGAGTACTTGCGGCGCTATCCCGAGGTGGCCGTGGAGATCGACTATGGCGATCGCGTCGTCGATCTCGTGGAGGATGGCTATGACCTCGCGATCCGTATCGGCGCATCGCTCCACCCTACGCTCGTGGTACGCCGGCTCGCCACGGCGCGCGTGGCGGTCTGCGCGGCGCCTTCGTACCTGAAACGCCACGGTGTACCCAAGGTCCCGGCCGATCTGGAGCGGCATGCCTGTCTCGGCTACTCGTACTGGTCGGGCGGCGATGCGTGGGCGTTCGAATCGTCGGACGGTGCCCGCCAATCGGTGCGGGTCGCCGGACCGATGCGCGCGAACAACGGTGACGGATTGCTTGCCGCGGCACTCGCGGGCTGTGGCATCCTGCTGCAGCCCACTTTCATCGTGGGCGACGCGCTGCAGGACGGCCGATTGCGCACGGTGCTCGGTGCGTGGGGCGTCGCGCCGCTCGGCATCCACGCGGTCTATCCGAGCCGTCGGCACCTGTCGGCCAAGGTGCGGACCTTCGTCGAATTCGTCGCCCAGCGCTGGGCGGGCGAGCGGCCGTACTGGGACGCCTGGATGGATCGCGGACAACGCAAATCGAGAGGAACGGTTCGTCATGGCAAGAAGTGATTTCCGGCTGGCGCACCCAATGCGGGTGCGCTGGGCCGAGGTTGACCGGCAGGGCATCGTCTTCAACGGCCACTACCTCATGTATTTCGATTGCGCCATCACCGAGTACTGGCGGAGCATCGGCACGCCTTATCCCGAGGGCCTGGCCGAACATGGCAGCGATCTCTACGTGGTCAAGGCGACGGTCGAGTATCACGCGTCGGCCGGCTACGACGAACTGATCGATGTGTGCGTGCGCGTGGCAAGCCTGGGTCGTTCGAGCGTGCGCTTCGCCATCGAGATCCATCGCGGCAGCTCTCACCTCGTGAGCGGTGAGGTGATCTACGTGAACGCCGATCCCGCCAGTCGCAAGTCGGCGCCGGTGCCGCCGTTCCTGCGCGAAGCCATTGCGCGCTTCGAGGGGCACGACCCGGCCCGGTGATTTGGGCAAGGCGGGTTCGCGGTGGCATACTCGCGGACTGTCCGGAACCGCGTTGTCCGCCGCTTTCGTCGCGAACCTATCGAACGCCATGCAGATCAGAGACCGTCTCTACGTCGGAGGGCAGTGGGTGGCCTCGGCCACTTCCGCGGTGCTCACTGTCGTGTCTCCGTCGACCGAGGAGGCGATCGCGACCATCCCGGCCGGAACGATCGAAGACGCGGACCGCGCCGTGCGCGCCGCCCGCGGCGCGTTCGATGCCTGGAGCACGACGCCTCGCGCCACGCGGGCCGGATTCCTGCAGAAGATCCACGACGGCCTCGAGGCGCGGAAGGGCGAGATCGCGCTCGATATCGCCACCGAGGTCGGCATGCCGCTCAAGATGGCATCCCGCATCCAGGCGACCCTGCCGGTCCTGTCTTTCGGCCTCTATGCCAGGCTGGCCGCCGAGTTCGAGTTCGAGGAACGGGTCGGCAACTCGCTGGTGATGCGCGAGGCGGTCGGCGTGGTGGCGGCCATCACGCCGTGGAATTACCCGCTGCATCAGATCGCCGCGAAAGTCGCGGCAGCACTGGCGGCCGGTTGCACCGTGGTGCTCAAGCCGTCGGAAGTGGCGCCGCTCAATGCATTCATTCTGGCGGAGATCGTTCATGACTGCGGACTCCCGGCCGGCGTGTTCAACCTGGTCACAGGCCTGGGCCCGGTCGTCGGCGAGGCGCTGGTGTCCCACGCCGAAGTGGACATGGTCTCGTTCACCGGCTCGACGCGCGCCGGCAGGCGGGTCGCGGAACTCGCGGGCGGCGCGGTCAAGCGCGTCGCCCTCGAACTGGGCGGCAAGTCCGCTTCCGTGGTACTCGACGACGCGGACATGGGCGTCGCGATCAAGTCCACGCTCAACTCGTGCTTCCTCAATTCGGGGCAGACCTGCAACGCGTTGACCCGGTTGCTGGTGCCCGACTCGCGCTATGGTGAAGCCACGACCATCGCCATCACTGGCGCGAGCGCGTTCACCACCGGCGACCCGCTCACCGATGGGGGGCGCATGGGTCCGCTGGTCACCGCAGCCCAGCGCGAGCGTGTGCGCGACTACATCCGCAAGGGCGTCGAGGAGGGGGCCGACCTTCTGGCCGGCGGCGGGGACATGCCGCCTGGGCTGACCAAGGGTTGGTACGTGCAGGCGACTGTGTTCGGCAACGTGAAACCCGCGATGACCATCGCGCAGGAAGAGATCTTCGGGCCGGTGCTCGCGATCATCCCGTACGAGAGTGAAAAGGACGCCATCCGCATCGCCAACGGCACCGTCTACGGGCTTGCGGCTGCGGTGTGGTCGGGTGACGAGGCGCGCGCGCAACGAGTGGCCAGGCGCCTGCGGGCCGGACAGGTGGACGTGAATGGCGGGCAGTTCAACCTGAATGCGCCGTTCGGCGGGTTCAAGCAGTCCGGGCGCGGACGCGAACTGGGGCGCTACGGACTCGAGGAATTCCTCGAGTTCCGCTCGCTGCAGCTCAGGCCGGATGCCTAGCAGCGTTCGCCGCCGGGCGGACGAAAAACGACAACAACGGATACGGAGAGACGCAGATGGATTTCGATTTCAGCGCCAAGGTGAAGGAACTGCAGGGTCGCGTGTCGGCCTTCATGGACGAACATGTGTATCCGGGCGAGCATCTGTTCTACGAGGAGATCGAGGCCAATCGCGCGAAGGGCAACGCCTGGGTCCCGACCCGCATCGTGGAGGACCTGAAGACCAAGGCGCGCGCGGCAGGCCTGTGGAACCTGTGGCGCCCGAAGGACCACGGCGGCGCCCTGACGAACCTCGAGTACGCGCCTCTGTGCGAGATCATGGGCCGCGTGTCGTGGGCGCCCGAGGTGTTCAACTGTTCTGCGCCGGACACCGGCAACATGGAAGTCTTGCTCCGCTACGGCACGCCGGCGCAGCAGAAGCAGTGGTTCGAGCCGCTGCACGCGGGCGAGATCCGCTCGGCGTTCCTGATGACCGAACCGGCAGTGGCCTCGTCGGATGCGACCAACATCGAATGCAGCATCGAGCGCCAGGGCGACGAATACGTCGTGAATGGCCGCAAGTGGTGGTCGTCCGGGGCGGGCGACCCGCGTTGCAAGATCTACATCGTCATGGGCAAGAGCGATCCGGACAACGCCGATCGTCACAAGCAGCAGTCCATGATCCTCGTGCCCGCGGACGCGAAGGGCGTCAAGGTGCTCCGGGCACTGACGGTGTTCGGTTACGACGACGCGCCACACGGCCACATGGAGGTCGAACTGGAGAACGTCCGTGTGCCCGTGTCCAACATGCTGCTGGGCGAGGGCCGTGGCTTCGAGATCGCACAGGGGCGCCTCGGCCCCGGGCGCATCCATCATTGCATGCGCATCATCGGGCAGGCGGAGCGCGCGCTCGAGCTGATGTGCAAGCGCCTCCAGGCGCGGGTCGCCTTCGGCAAGCCGGTGGCTGAGCAGAGCGTCTGGCACGAGCGTCTCGCGGAATCGCGCATCCTGATCGAACAGGCGCGATTGCTCACCCTGAAGGCGGCATTCATGATGGATACCGTCGGCAACAAGGCGGCGCGGGCGGAGATCGCGATGATCAAGGTGCTGGCACCGAACGCCGCGCAGCAGATCATCGACTGGGCGATTCAGGCCCATGGCGGCGGGGGAGTCTCCCAGGCCGCCCCGGTGGCCTGGATGTATGCCTTCAACCGTACGCTGCGCCTCGCCGACGGCCCCGATGAGGTCCATCGCGCCCAGATCGCGAAGCTCGAACTCAGGAAGTACCAGCATCGTTGATGACGGCGACCACGCGCCCGGGTCCGGCACGGATCGGCAAGGCCGAAACCCGCCAGACGCGGGCGCGTCGCGCGGTGATTGACGGATCGGAGGCGAGACAATGATCAAGCTATGCGGTTTTCCCGTCAGCAATTACCACAACAAGGTGAAGCTGGTCCTGCTGGAGAAGGGCATCGCGTTCGAGGAACTGCTGGTCTATCCGTCCCAGGACGATGCCGTGGTGGCCGAATCGCCGATGGGCAAGGTGCCGTTCCTGCGCCTCGCCCAGGGCACGCTCGCCGAATCCCAGGCGATCTCGGAATACATCGAGGAGCGCTATCCGGATCCGTCGCTGTTTCCCAAGGGTGTGTTCGAGCGGGCCAAGGTGAGGGAGCTGATCGAGGTCATAGAACTGCACCTGGAATTACCGGCGCGTCGCCTGTACGGCGAGGCGTTCTTCGGCGGCAAGGCGAGCGAGGACACCAAGCGGGAGGTCGAGGCGCTGTTGCGCAGGGGCTTGCGCGCGCTGGAACGCCTCGCGCAGTTCTCGCCCTTCATCGCCGGGGAAACCTTTTCCCATGCCGACTGTGCGGCCATAGTCCACTTGCCGATGGTGATCGGCGTGACCAAGGCCGTGTTCGGCAACGACATGCTCGCGGAGGCGATCCCGACGGCGCCGATCTACCTCAAGACGATGGCCGACAGGCCTGCCTCGAAGATCGTGAACGAGGCCCGCAAGGCCGGACTCGAAGCATTCATCGCCAAGCGACGCAGCGCAAGCGCACGCTGAAACGGCTGCCGCTCGGAATTCGACTGCGGGTGCGCGCCGGGATTGGTCGTGCGCAATCCGAGCTGTCCGATCTGCGTTGGTGCGGCGCACAACAGCGCAACACGCTGATTGCGCAGTGTGTTGACCGCATCGTCCCCGAGGCGCTGCGCAGCCCGCGCTGTCGCCTCGTTATATCGATAAAAACATAAAGCTTTTCAATACGTTCGCGCTCACGAGAAGATGTTGATACCCCTGTACAGTTCGTGTAACTTCCGCGCGTCTTGCAGTTGTCTAGACCGCGAAGCTCATTAACCTCGAACCTGACCGAAATGGGGAGTTCACTATGCTGATCTCTTTTAACCTCAACGGGAAACCAGCCAGCGCGGACGTCGCCCCCGACACGCCGCTGCTCTGGGTCCTGCGCGACACCTTGGGCCAGACCGGCACCAAGTTCGGCTGTGGCAAGGCGCTCTGCGGCGCCTGCACCGTACATCTCAACGGCAATGCCGTGCGTTCCTGTCAGACCCCGATCGGCTCCGTCGTCGGCCAGAAGGTGACCACGATCGAAGGCCTCCCGATGACCCATGCCGTCAAGAAGGCCTGGGTTGCGCTGGACGTACCGCAATGCGGGTACTGCCAACCTGGCCAGATGATGCAGGCGGCGGCACTTCTCGCCCAGAACAAGAAGCCCAGCGACGCCGATATCGATGCCTGGATGTCGGGCAACATCTGCCGTTGCGGCACGTATCCTCGCATCCGCGCGGCGATCAAAGACGCCGCACGCATGGCGTAAAGGAGGCCACCGACCATGGAACACATCAACATGCCCGCACGTCGTGATTTCCTGAAGGCTTCCGCTGCAGTCGGCGGCGGCCTCACGCTCGGTGTCTACCTGCCCCTCGGCGCGAAGGTTGCCGAAGCGGAGGCGAAGACGAATTCGCCGAACGCATGGGTCAAGATCGGCACCGACAACACCATCACCATCATGTGCGCCCGGTCCGAAATGGGACAGGACGTGTACACCTCCATGCCGATGCTCGTGGCCGAAGAGCTCGACGTGGACATGAACAAGATCAAGGTCGAGTTCGCTCCGCCTGCCGAGGTCTACATCAACTCGCTCCTGGGTGGCCAACTGACCGGCGGCTCCACGTCCGTGCGTGACGGCTGGGAGAAACTGCGCAAGGCTGGTGCTTCGGCGCGGATGATGCTCGTCGCTGCCGCCGCCAAGGAATGGGGCGTCGACGCAGGCAAATGCAAGGCGGCTGGCGGCATGGTAACCGGCCCCGGCGGCAAGAAGGCAACCTACGGGTCGCTCGCCGAAGCCGCAGCGACCATGGAAGTACCGAAGGACGTTCCGCTGAAGCCGGCAACCGAGTTCAAGATCGTCGGAAGCAAGACCCAGAAGCGCCTGGACACGCCCGCAAAGGTTGCCGCGACCGCAACCTACGGGATCGACGTCAGGGTTCCGAACATGCTGTACGCGGCCGTGGCAATGCCCCCGATGATCGGCGGCAAGGTCCAGAGCTACGACGACAGCCGTGCCAAGAACATGCCCGGCGTGAAGGCCGTGGTGCAGTACAGCCGGGGCGTGGCGGTTGTCGCGGATTCCTACTGGCAGGCGAAGAAGGCGAAGGATCTGCTCCAGATCACCTGGGATGAAGGTCCGAACGCGAACAACGACATGGCCAAGGTCTGGGGCGGGCTGAAGGAAGCGTCCGAGCAGCCGGGTGCCGTGTTCCGCGAAGCCGGGGACACCGACAGCGCTATGAGCGGCGCCGCCAAGGTCTACGAAGCGACATATGAACTGCCGCACCTGTCGCATTCGCCGATGGAACCGATGAATACGGTGGCTGACGTGCGTGCCGATGGCGCGACCATCATCACGCCGACCCAGTTCCAGCAATTGGTCCCGTTCGTCGTGGCGGGTGCCACGGGTCTGAAGCCCGAGCAGATCACCGTCATCACCACGTTCCTCGGCGGCGGCTTCGGACGACGCGTGGAAGTCGACTACACGATCGATGCAGCCGAGATCTCCAAGGCGGTAGGAGCGCCGGTGAAGATGGTGTGGAGTCGTGAAGACGACATGACCCACGATTCGTATCGTCCGGGTGGCTACTACAAGGTGCAAATGGGTGTGGATGCTGCCGGCAAGCTGGTGGCCTATCGCTACCATGGCACCAGCCCGTCGATCTCGTCGCGTCTGTTCCCCAGCATCGTGAAGGATGGCATCGACCCGTTCTCGGTCGAAGCGATCGACAACTTCCCGTATGCGGTGCCGAACCACAAGCTGACGTATGTGATGCACGACACGGGTATAACGCCGGGGTACTGGCGCGGCGTGTCGCACAACCTCAATGCGTACGTAGTTGAGGGCTTCATCGACGAAGTGGCGAATGCCCTGGGCAAGGATCCGATCCAGTTCCGCATCGACAACCTCGAGTTCGAGGGCGAGAAGCACAAGTGGTCCGGCCTGTCCGCGGGCATCCCCGTCGGCGGCCGCATCAAGAAAGTGCTCGAAGTCGTGCGCGACAAGTCCAACTGGGGCCAGAAGATGCCGGAAGGTCGCGGCAAGGGCGTGGCTTCGATGGAAGGCTACAACACGTGCCTCGCTTGCGTCGCCGAAGTCTCGGTCACCAAGGACTACGACGTGGTCATCGACAAGGTGACTTTCGCGATCGACGCCGGCCAGTTGATCCATCCGGATCAGGCCAAGGCGCAGGTCGAGTCGTGCATCGTGTTCGGTCAGGCGGCCTGCATGTTCGGTGAAATCACCGTCAAGAACGGCGCCGTCGAGCAGAACAACTTCGATTCCTATCGCGTGGTCCGGATGAACGAAGCCCCCAAGGCGATGGACATCTCCTGGATCGAAAGCCACAACACGCCCGGCGGTCTGGGCGAACCGGCGACGGCGCTCGTGCAGGCTGCCATCGGCAATGCCATCTTCGCGGCCACGGGTATTCGTGTGCGCCGGATGCCGTTCTCGCCGGAGAACATCAAGGCGTCGATACAGGCGTGAGCTTAGCCCGCGCGTAGTCCGCGCGGCGCAGTAACCTTGGCCTCGACCCCCAAGCCTCTCCGGCCTGGGCGTTGAGGCCAAGTTCTTTTTGAGGCATCCTTATGGTTCGCCTCGCACTTGCCAGACGTGCTCATTCGAGCGCCGTCGTCGGCTTCCGTGGCCAATCAAACGGAAATCCATGGACAGCGTCGATCTTCAGGTACTGAAAAGCACTGCCGGCTGGCTCAGGGAAGGCCATCGGGTCGTGTTGGCCACCGTGACGGAAACGTGGGGCTCGTCGCCCCGCCCGGTAGGTGCAATGCTCGCGGTACGCGACGATGGGTTGGTGGCGGGATCAGTGTCGGGCGGTTGCGTGGAAGATGATCTGATCGACAAGGTTCGCTCCTCGTCGCTCGCGGCAGACAAGCCCGAGGTCACGATCTACGGTATCAGCAAGGAAGACGCGCAGCGTTTCGGCCTGCCTTGTGGAGGACGGCTGCAACTGGTGCTGGAACCGGTCCAGGACCTGGCCACGATCGACAGCGTCCTGCTCAGTATCGAGCGGCACGAGCTGGTGGCGAGGACGCTCGACATGAACACGGGCGTCGCGACGCTCTCTTCAGGGTCGCGGCAGGATCTGCTGGCCTTCGACGGCACCCGGCTGACGACGATACACGGGCCCAGGTGGCGGTTGCTCGTGATCGGGGCCGGCCAGCTGTCCAAGTACGTGGCGCAGATGGCACAGGCCCTCGACTACGAAGTGATCGTATGCGACCCCAGGGAAGAATACGCGGTGACGTGGGATGTCCCCGGCGCGGCCTTGCTGCGCGACATGCCGGACGATGCCGTCGTCGAATTGAATCTGGACAGTCACAGTGCGGTCGTCGCAGTCACGCACGATCCCAAACTGGACGATCTCGCGCTGATGGAAGCACTCAAGTCGCCCGCGTTCTACGTCGGCGCATTGGGATCGCGCTTGAACACCGAGAAGCGCAGGGAGCGTCTGGCCCAGTTCGACCTGACGCAGGCTGAGCTCGATCGCCTCCACGGCCCGGTCGGTCTGCGCATCGGCAGCAAGACGCCGCCCGAGATCGCGGTGGCCATCCTCGCGGAACTCACGGCCGTGCGCCATGGCATTGCCCTGGAGAGCGTGGGCATCAAGAGCCTCGACAAGACCGCGACGCAGACTGTTTGCAGTTGACGCGCGCGTGGCCGGCACCACCATGCGGGAGCCAATCGGCTCCCGTAGTTTTTTCTGATTCGAAAGCCATTGGAGGAGGAGAAGAATGAGACTCAAAGACAAGATAGCGATCGTGACCGGCGCCGGTTCGGGCTTCGGCGAAGGCATCGCGAAACGCTTTGCCGAAGAGGGTTGCGCGGTCATCGTGGCCGATATCAATGACGACGGCGGCAAGCGCGTCGCGAGCGAGATTGAATCCGCCGGGGGCAAGGCGCGATTCGTCCATGCGGACGTCTCCAAGGACGCCGACTGGCGTGGACTCGTCCAGGGGACCAAGGAAGCGTTCGGTGACTTCCACGTGGTCGTGAACAATGCCGGCACCACCCATCGCAACCAGCCGATGTTGAACGTATCGGAAGAGATATTCGATCGTGTCTATGCGGTCAACGTGAAGAGCCTGTTCCACAGTGCCCATCACTGCGTGCCGCATTTCCGGGAGAAAGGTGGCGGCGTTTTCATCAATATCTGCTCGACTGCCGGCGTGCGTCCGCGGCCGGGCCTGACCTGGTACAACGGGTCCAAAGGCGCTGCGATCATGACGAGCCGCTCCATGGCCGTCGAACTGGGGCCTGACAAGATCAGGGTCTGCGTCATCAATCCCGTCGCCGGTGAAACTGCATTGCTGTCCGAGTTCATGGGCGGCCAGGACACACCGGAGATCCGTGCGAAGTTCGTGGCCACGATTCCGCTGGGTCGGCTTTCGCAACCGCTCGATATCGCCAATGCCGCGCTCTGGCTCGCGTCCGACGAAGCCGAATTCATCACCGGCACCTGCATCGAGGTGGATGGGGGTCGGTGCGTGTAGCAACGGGTCGCCAGCGGCCGGCGAAGCCGGGGCGCACAGGCGGTCAGTGATCGATCGGGCGAGTGGTTCGGTGCGTGTACCCACGGGTCGCCAGCGGCTGGCGAAGCCGGGGTGCACAGGCGGGTGCTGATTCTGCCGACCGTGACGAAGTGTCGCAAGATCGCTGGAACGGCGCCGGTTCAGCGGGCCAGGTGCAATACCTGGCCCGCCAGCAGAATCCACAGGCTCCCGATCCGGAACAGCACTCCCGGAAGCAGCGTGGCCCACGCGATCCCGGCGACTCCCGGCGCCCTGGCCGCGCGCTGCAAGCCCGTCCGGTACGCCACCATGATCGGCGCCGTGAGGGAAGAGTAGACGGCATGCAGTACGGGCGCAAAGAGAAGGAATCCTACGATGTCCAGATTCAGCAGCATGCGCCACAGCGCAAGACTGTGATCGAACAAGGCAAGCAGTCCGCACAGCACGAATACCGTCATGGAACCCCACCGATATCGTGGCAGCAACCACAGCCAGGCGACGAACACTCCGGCATAACTGCCGATCCAGAACACGCTGTTCAACACCAGATTCGGCTGGATGTCGCCGCGACCGAGTACCGCCAGCGGTTCGGCGACGAAGGCGCTGTACACGATACCCACGATCACGAAATGCGTGGGTGTGACCTTGCCCTTGCGGGGCAGGACCAGCTGCGGTTTCCAGTACAGCAACACCGCCAGCGAGTGCAGCGGCACGTGCCATAGATAGCGCAGATCGGTGGCGAGCAGGAAACTGTAGCCAAGCGCACACCACAGGACGTAGGGAACCAGGATCCATGCGCGCGTGCGCCCTGTCTGCCGTTCCGCCATGACGGCTCCGCGTCAGACGACGCGGGCGGCGCGCAGCGTTGCGATCCGTTCGGCGCTCAAGCCCAGCGTGTTCCCGAGGACCTCGTCGGTGTGCTCACCCAGCATTGGCGGGGCAGATCGGTATTCGACGGGCGTACGCGAGAACTTGATGGGACTCGCTACCAACGGAACTGTCTGCGCGCTCGGGTGGGGCAGTTCGATCCGCATGCCGCGATGCTGTACCTGAGGATCCTCGAACACGCCTGCGAGATCGTTGATCGGTCCGCACGGAACGCCCACGGCCTCTAGCGCTTCGCTCCAATAGTGCATGGGCCTGGTCGCGACGAGCGCGGCGAGCAGAGGCACCAGGACTTCCCGGTGCCTGACGCGCGCGGGATTCGTCGAGAAACGATCATCCTGCGCGAGTTCGGGCGCGCCTGCAGCTTCGCAGAACTTGGTGAACTGGCCGTCGTTGCCGACGGCTACGATGATGTGGCCATCGGACGTTGCGAACGTCTGGTACGGAACGATGTTCGGATGGGCATTGCCCGCGCGGACGGGCGGGTCGCCCGAAGCGAGAAAATTCATCGCCATGTTGGCCGTCATCGCGACCTGCGTATCGAGCAGTGCCATGTCGATGTGCTGGCCCAGGCCGCTGCGCTCCCGTTCGGCGAGCGCAGCCAGCACGGCCACCGTCGAATACATGCCGGTCATCAGGTCTGCCACTGCCACGCCGACCTTCTGTGGTCCGCCACCGGGCAGATCGTCGCGCTCTCCGGTGATGCTCATCAATCCGCCCAGCCCCTGGATGATGAAGTCATAGCCCGCACGGGGCGAGTAAGGTCCGGTCTGGCCGAATCCCGTGATGGAGCAATAGATGATCCGCGGATTCATGCGGAAGATGCTGTGGTAGTCGAGGCCGTACTGCGCGAGACCACCGACCTTGTAGTTCTCGAGGAGGATGTCGGACCGGGTCGCGAGTTGCCGGACGATGTCCTGTCCCTCGGGCTTCGAGATGTCCAGGGTCAGCGACTTCTTGCCCCGGTTCGCGCACATGAAATACGCGGCTTCGCGAGTATTCGCGCCGGTTTCGTCCGTCATCCAGGGCGGTCCCCAGGTGCGCGTGTCGTCGCCCGCGCCGGGACGCTCGACCTTGATCACTTCGGCGCCCAGATCGGCCAGCGTCTGCCCGCACCACGGGCCGGCGAGTACGCGCGAGAGATCGAGAACCTTGAGGTGGCTCAGCGCCCCCACGACGCTTACGCGCTGAACGCCTGGATGCCCGTTTGCGCGCGCCCCAGGATCAACGCATGTACATCGTGCGTGCCTTCGTAGGTGTTCACGGCCTCCAGGTTCATCACGTGACGGATCACGTGGTACTCGTCCGAAACGCCATTGCCGCCGTGCATGTCGCGTGCGACGCGCGCGATGTCAAGTGCCTTGCCGCACGAATTGCGTTTGATGAGGGAAACCATTTCCGGCGACGCGCGACCCTCGTCCATCAACCGCCCCACGCGCAGGACCGACTGCAGGCCGAGCGTGATCTCGGTCATCATGTTCGAGAGCTTCAGCTGGACCAACTGATTGGCCGCGAGCGGACGGCCGAACTGCGTCCGGTCCAACGTGTAGGTCCGCGCCGCGTGCCAGCAGAACTCGGCCGCGCCGAGCGCACCCCACGAGATGCCGAAGCGCGCCTTGTTCAGGCACGAGAACGGACCCTTGAGGCCTTCGACGCCGGGCAAGAGGTTCTCTTCCGGCACGAACACATCGTCCATCACCAACTCACCCGTGATCGAGGCGCGCAGGCTGAACTTGCCTTCGATCTTCGGCGTGGACAGGCCCTTCATGCCGCGCTCGAGGATGAAGCCGCGGATCACGCCTTCGTCGTTCTTCGCCCATACCACCGCAATATCGGCGATCGGGGAATTCGTGATCCACATCTTCGCTCCGCTGATGCTGAAGCCACCATCGACCTTGCGCGCCCGGGTGATCATGCTGCCCGGGTCGGAACCGTGATTGGGCTCGGTCAGACCGAAGCAGCCGACGATCGCCCCTGACGCGAGCCGCGGCAGGTACTTCTGCCGCTGTGCTTCGCTGCCGAACGCATAGATCGGATACATCACGAGAGAGGACTGCACGCTCATGGTGGAGCGGTAGCTGGAATCGACACGCTCGATCTCGCGTGCGATCAACCCGTAGCTCACGTGGTTCACGCCGGCGCAGCCATAACCTTCCAGCGTGGACCCGAGAAACCCGAGTTCGCCCATCTCGTCGATGATGCTGCGATCGAATTTCTCGTGCCGGTTGGCCTCGAGGATCCGCGGCATGAGGCGCTCCTGGCAGTAGCTTCGCGCACTGTCGCGCACCATACGTTCGTCGTCTGTCAGCTGCTCATCAAGGAGCAGTGGATCGTCCCATTGGAACACGGGCTTGCGAGCGGGGGCGTTCATGGCGGCTCCAGGTTCTGGCAAAAACCGGAGTATAGACGGGCGCGCTTCGCCCATCTGCTTTCGCTCGTCGCCCCTGGCGCCTCGGTCCGGCTTGCGCGCGACCCTCGTGACATCGGATGATGCGACCGATCGACCGGTGGTGTCGTCGAACGTCATCGTCCCGCCGTGTGCTACCGAGGCCACCGATGCAGGAGCCGATCTCCGTCATTCGTTCCGAGCTCGCAAATCCGTCTACCGCCTGGGCGGTGGGGGCGCTTGGCGCAATCGCTGAATTCACGCGCGATTCCGGCGAGGTGGCCGATCAGGGGCTCGACCGCATTGTGACGCCGCGCGGCGGCCTGTGCCTGGACGAGAACCCGGATGCCCGCGTCGTCTCGTACGAGCTGCCGACGGAAGGTCCGTCGGGATGGCGTCAGGCCGTGGAGGTGTGCCTGCCAGCGGATCAGGCCATGCTCGACCGCCGGACCGGCGTGACGGCGCTGGGTCCGGACCGGGACGCATTGCGTGCGGAAGATCGCGCGGGACTGCTGTTCGATCTCGGTCTGGGGATCGCGCACGTGAACGTCTGCATTCGCAGCTCGGACCGCGACCTTTGCCTGCTGCTGGAACGGGCGGAAGGCCGCGACGCGATGGCCGACGCAGGGCTCGTCCATGCGCTCGTGCATGCCGGGCCACATCGGGTATTCATCTCCCGACTGGCCCGCCTGGAGGTCTATCAGGGCATTCCGATGCCTGGCGAGACAAGCCCGGAGGGGCCGCACACCCACCTGCTGCCGAGATTGCTTCGCACCGGCCGCACGCATTCCGCGAACGCGCCGATTCCTCGCGACTGGTTGTCGTGCGTGACCCTGTTTCCCGCGACCTCGCCGGGGATCGACGGCGCCACCTCGACGGATCCTCACGACACGTCGATGAAATCGGAGCACTGGTCGACGCGGTTCGCGGTGCCGGGCAG
This sequence comes from Burkholderiales bacterium, assembly GCA_038324085.1. GTDB lineage: Bacteria > Pseudomonadota > Gammaproteobacteria > Burkholderiales. The sequence continues at coordinate 10,259 of JBBQHP010000013.1, read as the reverse complement.
CGCGCGCCTGCGGGGTATCGTCCTCGATCTGCTGTCGCAGGGTGCGCCACCGGAAGCATTGTCGATCGCGGCCGGGTCGCTCGGTCGTCCGGAGCGCATGTACGTGCGGGTGTTGCTGCGCAAGTGCCGCGCTCGAGGCGAGCATTCGGCCGCGCTGGATCGCTGGACCGCAACATTCGACGCCGCGGCCAGCCGTGCAATTGCACGCGCCCGTTGAAGGAGTTCGTGCGCGGAACTGAGAACGCGACGCTGTATGGTCCATGTCGAGGGGCTAGAATCGCGGCACTGCGTGTTCGGAGGGGATGATCGTGGATAACAAGCGCTGGCGGCAACGACCGCCCGGCTCGACGTGGGGCGACTTCGGCCCCGATGACGAACTCGGACGGATCAATCTGCTCACGACTGACAAAGTGCGCGAGGGTGCGGCCGAGATCATCGAGGGTCTCAGTTTCTGCCTGTCGATCCCGCTCGATTTCCCGGGGGGGCGCACATTGAACCCGCGTCGCGGCCCGCCCGAACTGGCGCCGACGTCGCGCATGGGCAAACCGAACATGAACTTTCCCTTGCGCAAGGAAGACGGTCACAGTACCGACGTGGTGTGCGACGACCAGGTGCTGCTGACATTGCAGTACTCCACGCAATGGGATTCGCTGGCCCACGTGGGCGCGTGGTTCGACGCCGATGGCGACGGCAAGCCGGAAATGGTCTACTACAACGGCTGGCGCGCTCACGAGCATATCGTCGGACCGGTGATCCATCACGACGACAGCGAGGAAGCGTGCGGAGCACACCTTGGTGCGCTCAAGCTGTCGATCTCGAACTTTGCCGAGAAGCCCATCCAGGGCCGCGGCGTGATGCTGGATTTCCATGCGCACTTCGGCGCCACCCGCCGCGCGCTGTCGTACGACGACGTGCAGCGCGTGATCGATGCCGACCAGATCGAGATCACGTCCGGTGATCTGCTGGTGATGCGTACCGGCTTCACCGATCTCATTCTGCAGATGAACCGGGAGCCCGACATGAAGCGGCTCGATGCCGTTTCCATGGGCCTCGATGGCCGCGACGACAAGCTGCTGCAGTGGATCAGCGACAGCGGTGTCGCCGCCATCTGCGCCGACAACTACGCTGTCGAGTTCTATCCGCCGCGGGATGTGCCGGGAGCCGGCGCGCACCTCCCCCTGCATCAGCATTGTCTGTTCAAGCTCGGCGTACCGCTGGGTGAGCTCTGGTGGCTCAAGGATCTTGCAGAATGGCTGCGCGCGCATCGTCGCACCCGGTTCATGCTGACTGCGCCGCCTCTGCGACTGCCCGGGGCGGTCGGCTCGCCCACAACGCCCGTGGCGACGGTATGACGCCGGTGCGCCCAGTCTCCAAGGCCTGCTGTCACATGGTGGCACCTGATCGAGGATCGACCCGATGACCCGATACTTTGACCTGTTCCGACTCGATGGCAAGGTGGCGTTCGTCACGGGGGGATCGCGCGGTCTTGGACTCGAGATCGCTGAAGCACTGGCCGAAGCCGGCGCGAAGGTCGCGCTGATGGCGCGCCGCCCCAAGTACTTCGAGGAGGCGCTGCAGTCGCTTCCGGACGCGCTTTGCATCGTTGGCGACGTGAGCATCGAAGCGGACGTCGCTGCCGGCGTGCAAGAGACGCAGACGAAACTGGGTGGAATCGACATCCTGGTGAACGGCGCCGGAATCTCCTGGGCTGCGCCCGCCGTGAGCATGCCTGCTGAAAAACTCCAGCATGTGACCGCGGTCAACTTCTATGGCACCTTCTACGCGTGCAAGGCGTGCGCGCCGGGGATGATCGAAAAGGGCTACGGCAAGATCATCAACGTGGCCTCGGTGGCAGGTCTGAAAGGCGAACCGGCGGAGATCCTCGACGCGGTCGGCTATACGGGGAGCAAGGCGGCGGTGCTGGGTCTCACTCGCGACCTTGCAGTGAAATGGGGCCCGCATGGTATTCGCGTCAATGCACTGGCCCCGGGATTCTTTCCGACGAAGCTCACGGAGAAAGTCATTCCCCGCGTCACGCAGGCGTTGCAGACGCACAATCCTTTGCGGCGAGCCGGCATACCGGGTGAACTCGGTGGCGCCGGATTGTTTCTCGCGAGCGCCGCTTCCGACTACGTCAACGGCCACACGCTCGTCGTGGACGGCGGAGGCGTCGCCGGCTGAACCGCAAGAGTGGATCATGCGAATCCTGATGGCCTACGATGGAACGATCGAGGGGCAGCGCGCGTTGCTGTCCGCACCCGAGATCGCGCTGTTGCCGCACGACGAAACCCATCTGCTGGCGGTATTGCCGATGCCGGCCGGTCTGTTTCTGGCGGAGGGTTACGTCCCGGGACAGGTGATCGACGAGGAGCGGGCGCGCGCCAAGGCGTTGCTGGATGATTGCGTGGCTGCGCTCATCGATCAGGGATTTCCGGCGAGCGGACACATGTCGTGGGGCGAGCCGGTGGAGGAGATCTGCAAGCTCGCGACGCAGGTCAATTCGAGCATGATGCTCGTCGCGCACCCGAGGGCAACCTCGTTCGCTGCGCGCTGGTGGCGCGGGTGGGTGGGCTCGTCACTGCTCGAGCAGACCCCGTGCAGCCTGCTCGTATCCGTGTACTGAACGTGCGTCGTTGCATTTCCGGCGTGCTCTTTGCCGCTGCGACGTGGGCGATCGCGGGGTCGGCTTCGGCTGGCGACTTCGACTATCGCCTCGCGCCCATCGAAGTCGCGAGCGATACGTGGGTATTCGTGGGGCACAACGAGGACATGACGGCGGCGAACGGCGGCAACGTGGCGAACACGGCCTTCGTCATCACGAGCGAAGGTGTCGTCGTCATCGACAGCGGGCCCACGCGACGCTATGCAGAGCAGGTGCGCGCCGCGATTCATCGCAAGACGATCCGCCCCGTCGTGCGGGTGTTCAACACCCACCATCACGGCGATCACGTCCTCGGGAATATCGCATATCCCGATCTCGTGGAAGGATTGCCTGCGACCATAGCCAGCATGCGCGTCGAAACGCCGGACGCCCTCGCGGAGATGCTGCGCGTGTCGCCGGACGCAGCGGCCGGGACCGAAATCGCGGTGCCGACGAGACAGGCCAGTGGTGGTCGATTCAGGCTCGGCAGCCATGAATTCGAGCTGATCGCGACGAAAGGGCATACCGGCGGCGATCTCGTGCTCTTCGACCACACCACCGGCGTGCTGTTCGCGGGCGATCTGGTGTTCAACGCACGCGCCCCGACGTTCGCCAACGCGGATATCGACGAGTGGATCGATGCCTTGAATCGCCTCGAGGGCTTGCGGCTCCGGATGCTCGTTCCGGGGCACGGTGCGCCGACGCGCACTGCCAAGCCCCTCCGGGAAACGCGCGACTATCTCTTGTGGCTGTCCGGGCGCCTCGAGCGGTCGGCCGCTGACGGGATGGCAATGGCGGATGTCCTCGCCATGCCGCCACCCGTGCGCTTTCGCGGTCTGGCGCTGATCGATGCGGAGTACCTGCGGACCGTCCGGCAACTCTACCCGGCGATGGCAGCAACGCAGCGCGATTCCACCGGAGACACGCGCTGAACCTCGGGCTTATTTCGCTTTGCAGATCGACTGCCCGTCTTTCCATCCAGCCTTGTACTGTGGGTCGGAGCCGTAGCGGGCGGCATCCGTCACGCTCGATGTGCCTTGTTTCGCCGCGCTGCAGCCTGCCTTGAATCCGTCCTTGAACGCCGGAGGATATCCCGCCAGGTTGTAGCTGGGCGGCGGCGGTTTCGGGCTCGGCGCGGAGGTCGGCGCGCCAGGCGGGCTGGCGCAACCGGCAACGCCGAGAATGGCACATGCGCAAGCAGCAGCAATGAAAAGATCCGACGTTCTCACGTCGGACCTTCGGGCCAGGATGTGGCCCCGGAGTTCAGCCGAGCGTCAGCACCAGACCATTCATCAGGCGTACTCGCTGACCGACCGAGAAGGGCGGCTTTGCGTGTTCCTGAATGATCCGCGTCGTTCCGTCGTCCATCTGCAGACGCACGACGTATCCGGTGGCCGCCTTCTCCGCGTCGGGTGCAGTGAGGTTTCCTGCCGTCGATCCATTCGGATCTCGCATCACGAGTGGGCCTCCCGAGGCCGCGGCAAGAGCATCGGGTGTCATCGATTCGATGGACCGGACTTTTCCGCACGACAGGCACTGGCCGGCGCCGAGCTGCTGCAACAGGGCTGCCTTTCCTTTGGCCGAGGCCTTGGACGCGGGCAAAGAGAACTCGGTCGCCGGATTCGCGCCACCGTGGCCCAGGCGCAGATGTCCTGTGATGGCTGCCAGCCCGATCCCGCTGAAGACGACGACCGATACGGCCGCGACCACCATTAGCGGAAACAGCAGCCTGCTTCTGGTTTGCATGAGATTCCTCCGTTGCTCTGATCGCGGATGATCGAAACGGTCCCCGTGACCCACTCCATAGCGGCCCGAAACGGCGAGCCTTTAGAGCAACGTGCATGCCGTAAACGACTGAGACAATACAATCAAGAGCTTAGTCGTATTATTGAACGTAAAATCTTCGAGCCCGGCGCCGTGGCCCTAGGAAGTCATCACCTTGAACAGTCCCGGATCGAGGTGGTGACGGTGGAGCAGCTTGTAGAACTCGGTCCGGTTGCGCTTTGCAAGTCGCGCGGCATGCGTGACGTTGCCGCTGGTCATCTTCAACAAACGCGCGAGGTAGTCTCTTTCGAACTGGCCCCGGGCCTGTTCGAAGGAATCGAGCTCGGTCGCCTGGGTACGCAGTGCGCTCTCGACCAGTGCCGGGCTAACGACAGCGCTGGTGGTGAGTGCGACGACCTGTTCGACGACGTTCACCAGTTCCCGCACGTTCTCCGGCCAATCGTATTTGACGAGACGCTGCAGGGCGTCGGCGGAAAACGCATTGACGGTCTTGTTGTATTTGCGCGCGATCTGGGTCAGGAAATGTCCCGCGAGCAGCGGCACGTCTTCGCGCCGCTCACGCAGCGGCGGCAGCGTGAAACTCACAACGTTCAGGCGGTAGTAGAGATCTTCCCTGAACTGGCCGTCGCGGATCGCTGCTTCAAGGTCCCGATGCGTGGCCGACACTATGCGTACGTCGACCGCGACGGATTGCGTCGAACCCACCGGCCGCACGGTGCGCTCCTGCAGTACCCGCAGCAGCTTCACCTGCAGAGGCACCGGCATGTCGCCGATCTCGTCGAGAAACACCGTGCCGCCGTTGGAGGACTGGATCAGCCCTTCGTGGTCGCGCCCGGCACCGGTGAAGGATCCCTTGACGTGACCGAACAATTCCGATTCCAGCAGCGCCTCGGGAATGGCGCCGCAGTTGATGGCCATGAACGGCCGGTCACGGCGCGGGCTGGCCCGATGGATCGCGCGCGCCAGCAGTTCCTTGCCAGTCCCGCTTTCACCGCGAATCAGCACGCTTGCGTCGCCCGAGGCGACGAGTTTCGAACGCGAGAGCACGGCCTCGAACTCCGGATTGCGGGTCACGATCCCGCTCTTCCACTCTTCGTTGGGTTCGTCGGTCACGGCGGGAGCAGACAAGGCCGCTGCGCGCGTCACCTGTGTGACCAGATCCTTTCCGTCGAATGGCTTGGTCAGGTAACCGAACACGCCTCGCTGGGTGGCCGCCACGGCGTCGGGTATCGTACCGTGCGCAGTGAGAATGATCACCGGCAGCACCGGGTTGGACCGATGTATCTGGTCGAAGAGCGCCATGCCGTCCATTCCGCCCATGCGCAGGTCCGTTACGACGACCTGCGGCATCGAGGCCGACAGGATCGCAAGCGCACGTTCCCCGCTATCCGCGGTGGAAACTTCGAAGCCGGCCGACTGTAGCCGAATGGAGACAAGGCGCAGAAGATCCGCATCGTCGTCAACCACCAATACTTTTGCCGTCGATCGCATCATTTCTTCCTCGGGTTCTGATCCTTGAGAATCATAGCGCGCTCCACGTCCATCATCGCGTCGAGTTTCCGTTGGAGTTCATCGCCCCGTTTCTGTTCCTCCCTGGTTTTCGCCGCCTGCGCCTGGATCACTGTCTCTGCGCGGCGCACCTCTTCCAGGTTCGTGAGCAGCATCTGCGCGATGCCCCGGTACGGGCTGGACGGATTCGTGTTGTCGCGGATGTACGGGTCGAGCAGCTGGATGGCCTGCGCTTCGTTGCGAAACGGCGCGCCCGGATGCATGTACAGCAGGATCAAGCGCATGCGCGCTGCTTCACTGCCGGTTTCGGTGAAATCCTTGCGCGCCTGCTGAAGCGAGGCCTTGAGTTCGGCCGGCGATTGCTTCTTGAGATTCGCGAGGAACACCAAGGTGTCGTCGGCGCCCGTCAGGACTTCCGTGACGTGCGTTTCGCAGATGGGTACTTCGATCTCCGTAGGGGGAGGTGGGCGCGTCTCCTGTTCTATTTCCGGCCGCGGCGGCTGCAGGTAGCAGCCCGCCAGCGGCAGGATGAGCAGTGTGAGTGCAGCCAGGTGCTTCATTTTGGAAAGGGGCTAGGCTGCCGCAAGTTGCCTTTGGGAGAGTGGAAGCGAGACCCGGAAATGGGCCCCGCGCGCGCCGTCGTCGATGATCTCCACGCGGCCCCGGTGCGCCGCCACGAATTCCTTCACGATTGCGAGTCCGAGACCGGTGCCTTTCACCGGACCCTGGTAGGGAGTGCTGCCCTGGAAGAAAGGCTCGAACACCGTCTCGCGTTCCTCGCGGGCGATGCCGGGCCCGTCGTCGACAACCTCGAGACGGGCCTCGGTACCGTTCGAGCGGGCCATCACCAGGATGCGGCCGCCGGCCGGCGAATACTTCACCGCATTCGAAACGAGATTGTCCACCACCGCGGCGAGCTTGTCCTGATCGGCGTCGAGAACGATCACCGGGCAATCGACCTGGAAGCGCAATCCCTTCGACGCGATCGACAGGCGATGCATCTGGCCGGCGCGTGCGATGACCTCGGACAGCGGCACCGGCGAGAAAGCCACCGCGCCGCGCTGATACTGCGCGGTCTGGAACGAGAGCAGATCCTCGATGAGGCGTTGCAAGCGCTGCGTGCTCTGCTTGAGGATGGTCGCGATCTCGCGCTGCGCCGGCGACAGAGCACCCACCACCTGTTCCTCCAGCAGGTCGACGCCTTCCTTCAGCGTCGCGAGGGGCGTCTTGAGCTCGTGGGACACGTGGCGCAGGAACCGTGTCTTCTGCTCTTCGAGGTCGATCAGTTTCAATCGCATCCACTCGAGTTGTCGGCCGAGATGCTGCAGGTCTTCCGGGCCATGCACTTCCACTCGCGTGCCGAAGTCGCCTTCGCCCAGGCGGCGGATCGCGGCATCGATCTGGGATATCGGACGTGAGATCAGGATGATCGCCCCGACGACGATGAACAGTGCGACCGGCACCAGCGCCACCAGTTGCCAGAAGATGAACCGCTGCAGGCCTTCGGCCACGGTCTGGAGCGAGGCCACCTCGCGCTCCACCACGCTCGAGCCCATGGTGTCGAGGGACTGGGCGAGCTCATCGAGCGCCGTGAACTCGGAGAGCAATGGATCCAGCGAAGCCGGGTTCGTGCGCCCGGCTTCGATGCCCTCCCAGAGATCGTGCTCGCGTTGCTTGAGTATCTTGAGCTGGTTCGATTGTTCGGCGTCGAGTCGGAAGCTGCCCATCCGTTGCGTGGTTTCCACGAAACGCGCGCGGGCATTTTCGTAGCCTTCGAGCAGGGCCGTGTCTCCGAGCGCCGCAAACTGACGGCCGCTGCGCTCCATGGCGTTGACCTGTTCGATGATCAGGCGGCTCGCCTGCGTAGCCTGCACGGCTTGCTGCACGGTGCGCTGGCTGCGTTCCACGATCTCGTGAATGGACACCGCGTTGTTGGCGATGGCGAAGATGAGCGGCAGCGACACGAGCAGGAAGCCCGCGATGATGAGCTTCAGGAACGAACTGGGGTAGTAGATCGGGCGCGACAGTATCCGCAACAGCCTCAACAACGGGCCCGGTTGCGGAGCGCCGGTGGGCTCGATTCCAGGCTCCTAGGCGTCGAAGGCCACTTCGGCGCGACCCAGCGGGCCGAAGTCCGCGACCACGGTATCGCCCTCATTGACCACTACGGGCTTGACGCACGTGCCCGTCGTCACGACCTCACCCTCGGCGAGACCGGTGCCGAATCGCGACAATGCATTCGCCATCCAGGTCAGCGCGACGCGGGGATCGCCCAGCACATTCGCGCCGCTGCCGGACTGCGCCAGCGACCCGTTCACGTAGGCGCGCACCGGATGCTGCGCGAGGTCGAGCTCGCGCCACTTCCGATCGGTTGCGGGGCCGAGGGCAAACCAGGACGCACATGCATTGTCGGCGGTCAGTTGCGCGGCGCCGACGCGCGCGAAATCCCGATAGCGCGAATCGGGAACTTCGATCGCCGGATGCAGGCTGGTCACTGCGCCCAGTACCTCCTCCGCCGAGTAGGGCTCGGCGCGGGCGGGCAGATCCCGACCGATTCGAAAGGCGAACTCGGCTTCGGCGACCCGCATGAGATGCGCCCCGATCGGGAAGCGCGCGGGGCAGGGTCGGGCCCGCCCGGCGAGCAGGGTTCCGGCCAGCGGGCCATCGACGCCGATGTGCGCCTGACCTGCCGCGCTGGTCGCCGCGATCTTCCAGCCAAAACGGGAATCTCCCGATAGGCGGGTGATCGCCGCCTGGATCGCGAACCCGTCGGGAACGGAGGCGGGACGAAGGGCTTCGGGGAGCGCGTCGAGCAGCCCGCCCTCCTGCCACGTGGTCCACAGCAGCTCGGCCGCACGCTCGATGGTCTCGGAATTCATTGTCATGGTCGTTGTCCTGCGTCAGGCAATGGCCGCCGCACGCGACGGGCCGCGCACCACGTTTACGAGTGGCTCGCCGCGCGCGAGCCGGTCAAGATTGCCCGCGATCACGCGGCAGCGGCGTTCGATCAGAGCATCGGTCCATGCGGACGCATGCGGTGACATGATGACATTGTCGAGCTCGTGAAACGGGAAACTCGATCCCCGATGGGGAGTACCGACATCGCTACCCTGGGCCGGATAGCGGTACCACGTATCGATTATCGCCCCGCCGATCCGTCGGTCCCGGCACGCCTCGAACAGGGCCTGCTCGTCGATCGTGAGCCCGCGTCCGACATTGATGATGACGGCGTCCTGTCGCATCGCGGCAAATGCGCGCCGGTCGAAAATTCCGCGTGAGCGCTCGTCGAGCGGCAAAGCCGCGAGGACGAAATCCGATTGGGCGAGGAGCGCGGGCATGTGCTCCATGCCCGAGATGCTCTCGCACCAGCCGTCAGGGGGGCGGGGCGTGCGATTCACGGCGATCACGCGCATTCCGAACGCCTGGGCGCGCCTCGCCACTTCGCGCCCGATCCGCCCGTAGCCGACGATCCCGAGGGTCCGTCCGAACAGTTCCCTGTGGCGGGGGCCATGCAGGAAGCCGCCCCACCAGCGCCCCTGCCTGAATTCGGTGTCCATGCGATGAATCCGGATCTGCCACTCGAGCATCGCCGCGAGCACGTACTCGGCGATGCCGATCTCGTGCTCATAGGCATTGCAGACCGAGGCGTGCGCGGGTACCGCGGCGAGGTCGATGTCGTCGATCCCGGCGCCAGGGAGCTGCAACAGTTTCAATCTGGGCGCGGCGGGGAATCTGGCCGACCAGTTCATGGAGATGGTGGCGTCGGCTTCGGCGATCGCGCTTGCATAGGCGGGCCGATCGGCATGGTCGGACACTACCCATTCCCAGGGCGTTTCCAGGAAACTGCGAACCGGCTCCAGACGGCCGTCGTTGTCGATGGTCTTGATGACGAGCAGCACGGGCGGGCGACAGGGCGAAAATCAGAGCAGCGCGCAGTGTATGCGGCCGACGCCGGAATTCAAAAGCCCCGGTAGCATCGAGGGGCATCAAACCTTACAAGAATGAAGTTCTAAATGAAATCTCGCTGTGCTACCTCTCGCGCAACCGGCGCCGAGAGATCGCACGCTCGCGGGAGTGCCTCAGCCTGCGCAGCAGGCTCAGGCGTCGAGTCGCAGCGATCCGCGAGGCTGGGTGAGCCGTCCGAGACACCCGCGGGCCGCGGGCATTACCGATGGAAGGGGACCTAGTGTCCTGAGTTAGAAATACGCAGACAAAATCTTTCGATGCTCGCGAGGATGTCATCGGCAGACTTGACCCAAGTGAACGGCTTCGGGTTGGCATTGTTGATATCGAGGTACTGCTTGATGGCCGTCTCGAGTTGGCG
>JBBQHP010000012.1:0-113216 GCA_038324085.1 Burkholderiales bacterium | reverse complement strand
GTGCGCCCCGAGTTGCCCACCGCGGTGGTCGTTCGTCGCAAGCGACGCCCGCCGCCGTGGACAACTCTGCATCTTTGCAACCCCGCCCGCAGTCCACCTATGAATCGGGGAAATCTGTTCAAACAAGCGGAGCCACTTCTCCACTACGCAGTCACCTCTTGCGCGTAAAGGGGCTGCATGTGGCGGACCTCGCGCGGGGTCATGGGGATGTCTATCTGCCTTTTGCACTGGAGCGCAAGTATCCCAATGCCGGTCGGGAATGGGGATGGCAGTACGTGTTTCCTGCGAACCGCGTGTCGAAGGATCCGCGTAGCCCGGCGATCCGACGGCATCATGCGGATGAAAAGGCGATTCAACGTGAGATGAGGGCGGCACTGCGCGACACCGGGATCCCCAAGCCGGCCACGCCGCACACTTTGCGGCATTCGTTCGCGACCCATTTGCTCGAATCCGGTTATGACATTCGCACGGTGCAGGAATTGTTGGGCCATTCCGACGTGAAGACCACCATGATCTATACGCACGTGCTCAATCGCGGGGGTCGCGGTGTCGCCAGTCCTCTCGATCGGTTCGATTGACCCTCGCGGGTTCGCAGACTCTCGGGCAGGGGCCGCATGACCTCGCATGCTGCGTCGTTGTGGAAATAGGGTAAGTCCGAGGCGCCCGGGGCGGCGCGCTACAATCCGCCACCGTATGAACGATCTTGCTGAACTCTTCTCCGACCGGGGCCCGCTCGCCGGCAGCATTCCCGCATACAGAGCGCGTCCGCAGCAGATCGAGATGGCTGAGGCGATCGCTGCAACCATCGATCAACGGGGTCTATTGATCGCGGAAGCAGGCACTGGTACGGGCAAGACTTTCGCCTATCTCGTGCCGGCGTTGCTGTCGGGCGGCAAGGTGATCGTGTCGACAGGGACGAAGACATTGCAGGATCAACTCTTCGACCGCGACATTCCGGTGGTGCGCAAGGCGCTCGGGGCACCGGTATCGGTTGCGCTGCTGAAAGGGCGCGCGAACTACGTCTGTCACTATCATATGGAGCGGGCCAAGAACGACGGCCGATTTGGCAGCCGCGCCGACGTCGGTTACCTCGGTCTGATCGCGAGCTACGCGCGCGTGACGACGACTGGCGACAAGAGCGGGTGCGGGGATGTGCCGGAAGACGCCGCCATCTGGACGCAGGTGACTTCCACCCGCGAGAATTGCCTCGGCGGCGATTGCCCGAATTTCAAGGATTGCTTCGTGATGAAGGCGCGCAAGAACGCGCTGGAAGCCGATGTCGTGGTCGTCAACCATCACCTGTTCTTCGCTGACGTGGTGTTGCGCGACGAAGGCGTTTCGGAGCTGCTGCCGGCGTGCAACACGGTGATCCTGGACGAGGCGCATCAGTTGCCGGAAACGGCCAGCCTGTTCTTCGGCGAGACGACATCGACGACGCAGCTGATCGAGCTCGCGCGCGACACAAAGCTCGAAGCCGCTGCCGCGGCGAAGGACTTCGCGGCATTGCCGGAATCGGCGCAGGCCCTGGACAAGGCGGCGCGAGACCTGCGATTGGCATGGCAAGGCGAAGCGGGGAGGGCGCCGGTGCAAGCCGCGCTTGCGCGGAAGGATTTCGTCGCGGCACTCGATGCCGTGGTGGACAAGCTCGGCGCCTTGAGCGGACTGCTCGAATTCCAGGCCGATCGAAGCGAAGGTCTGGAGCGGTGCTGGGAGCGCAGTTGCGATCAGCTTGCGCGGGTCAAGCGCTGGCATGGTGAACCGGACCCGGATTACGTGCGCTGGCTGGAAGTGTTCGCGAGTTCGCTGCAATTGCATGCGACGCCGCTTTCGGTGGGGAGCATTTTCGCGCGGCAGTTGAGCGCTACGCCGCGCGCGTGGATCTTCACCTCGGCGACGTTGTCGGTGAAAGGCAATTTCTCGCACTATGCCGGACAGCTCGGCCTCGAACAGGCGCAGATGCGTAGTTGGGAAAGCCCGTTCGACTATCCGAACCAGGCCTTGCTGTACGTGCCCGAAGGATTGCCCGATCCGAACAATCCGGCGTACACGGAGGCGGTGGTGGCGGCTGTGTTGCCGGCGATCGAGGCCAGCGAAGGCCGGGCGTTCTGCCTCTTCACCAGTCTGCGTGCCATGCGCGAGGCGCGCGATCGCATCGAGGAAGGGTTGCGGAAGCGTGGCCTGGATTACCCCGTCATGCTGCAGGGCGACGGCTCGCGAACCGAGTTGCTGGAGCGCTTCCGCAGGCACGGCAACGCCGTGCTCGTCGGGAGCCAGTCATTCTGGGAAGGCGTCGATGTACGCGGCCCGACGCTGTCGTTGGTGATGATCGATCGCCTGCCGTTCACTCCGCCCGATGATCCGGTGCTGACTGCTCGCATCGAACGCATCAATGCGCAGGGCGGCAATGCGTTCATGGATTACCAGCTGCCGCAGGCAGTGATCCTGCTCAAGCAGGGGTCGGGAAGGTTGATCCGCGACGAGACCGATCGCGGCGTGTTGATGATCTGCGATCCCCGCATCATCACGAAGTCTTACGGTAAGCGCGTGTGGCAGAGCCTGCCACCCATGCGCCGGACGCGCGAGATCGCGGATGTGCAAGCGTTCTTCGCGACGGTAGAGCCGCCAGGGGCGGAGTTAGCGCGGATACCCCAGGTGTGATGGATCCTGTTCGGGTCGACCTCCGCTGGTCGCAGACGCTGCGAGCGGTGGCGGTGGAACCCTTGGCCGCAGGGTGGCGGCAGGAATTCCCCTTGACCTTCGGTTCCTCCCCGACGAGGAGGGGGAGGAAGGGCCACCCGGCATGAGTACCTCGCTCGTCGTTGCGGCGATGGGAGCGGGGCCTCGCAAACCCGGGAATTGCGGCTGGAGTCTCAACGCGCCGAATACGCTGTCCAGAACCACCAGAGCGCAGCGGTCCACACGATCGCTATCGCGACCGCGCCCATCCAGCTCGTGGGTCTGCGCTTGCTTGCCTCGATCCACGAATCCGCCATGAGTCGACACTGCGCCAATACCGGCTCGGGAATCATCCGCAGGCACAGGAAGATGCCGATCGGCAGCAGGATCAGTTCATCGAGATATCCCAGCACAGGAATGAAATCCGGGATGAGGTCGATCGGGCTGAGCGCGTAGGCCGCGATGCCAAGCGCCAGCAGCTTCGCGGCGAACGGCGTATCCGGATGGCGTCCGGCGAACCAGAGCGTGAGGACATCCTTGCGCAGCGCCTTCGCCCAGGATTTCAGGCGCTGCCACATATTGGCTAGGTGTTCAAAGTCTCGGCGAACAGATCGTGTTCGTCCGCACGGGTGACGCGCACTCGAGCGAATTGACCGGGCTTTAGCCAGCGAGCATTTTCGACGTAGACGATGCCATCGATGTCGGGGGCATCGGCAGCGCTGCGTGCCTTCGCGCGATTGCCGTCGACACTGTCGACGAGCACGGTGATCTCTGTGCCGACCTTACGCGCCAGGCGTCGCGTCGAGATCTTTTCCTGCGTCTGCATGAAGCGCGCGCGACGCTCCTGGCGCAATTCTTCCGGCAGCGCATCGGGCAGGTCATTGGCTGCAGCGCCTTCGACGGGGGAGTAGGCAAAGCACCCGACTCGATCGAGTTCTGCTTCTTCGAGAAATTCCAGGAGTTCTTCGAATTCGGCTTCGGTCTCGCCGGGAAAGCCGGCGATGAATGTGGAGCGGATCGTGATGTCCGGACAGATCTCCCGCCAACCGCGAATGCGCGCGAGGTTGTTCTCGGCGCTGGCCGGACGCTTCATCAGCTTGAGGATGCGCGGGCTCGCGTGTTGGAACGGCACGTCGAGATACGGGAGCAGCTTGCCTTCGGCCATCAGGGGCACGACTTCATCGACGTGCGGATAGGGATAGACGTAGTGGAGGCGCACCCAGACGCCCAGATCACCCATCGCGCGCACCATTTCGGTCATGCGTGTTTTGACTGGTCGGCCTTTCCAGAAGCCGGTGCGGTATTTCACATCGACGCCGTAGGCGCTGGTGTCCTGCGAGATGACCAGCAATTCCTTCACGCCCGCCTGCACAAGGTGCTCGGCTTCCTGGAGCACGTCACCCACCGGACGGCTGACCAGGTCGCCGCGCATGGCCGGGATGATGCAGAAGGTGCAGCGATGGTTGCAGCCTTCGGCGATCTTTAGATATGCGTAGTGCCTGGGCGTCAGCTTGATGCCCTGCGGCGGCACGAGATCGGTGAAGGGATCGTGAGGTCTGGGGAGGTGCAGATGAACGTGATCCATCACCTCCTCGGTTGCGTGCGGGCCGGTCACGGCAAGCACGGAAGGGTGGGTGTCCTTCACCACCGAACCTTTCGCACCGAGGCATCCGGTCACGATGACTTTGCCGTTCTCGTGCAGCGCTTCGCCGATCGCTTCGAGCGATTCGTCGATGGCGGAGCCGATGAAGCCGCACGTGTTGACGACGACCAGATCGGCGTCGGCGTACGTGGGCGAGATGTCGTATCCCTCAGCGCGCAGGCGCGTCAGGATGTGCTCGGAATCGACCAGCGCCTTGGGGCAGCCTAGCGACACGAAGCCGACCTTCGGTGCGGGCGCCGGACGGGCGCGGGTGCGGGCCGTCACGGGACGACGACTTCGAAGGTGGGGGTCAGGATTTCTTGGTGCCCGTGCCGGCGGGCTCGACAGGTTCCGCGGGTTCCGTCCCCGCAGCCACCCCGGCAAAGGGGGCGAATGGGAAACCGGTGAACATGGTGCGTGCCTGTTTCTGAAGCTGCTGCTGCATCTCCACGAACGTGCTGGCGCTTTGTTCGAGGTAGCTGCCCATCAATCCCTGTATCGCGGGGCCCTGCATCTTGATGAACTGACTCCACGCGTCGGCTCCGCCGGTCGGGCTGTCGCCGAACTTGGCGAGCGACTGTTCCTGGAGCTTGCGCTGGATCTCCATGAACGTCTGGATGTTCTTCTCGAGGTAGTTACCCATCATGCCCTGCATGGCATTGCCATAGAACCGAATGATCTGAGACAGCATGTCAGACGAGAACATCGGCGAGCCAGCGGATTCTTCCTCCAGGATGATCTGAAGCAGGATGCTGCGCGTCAGGTCTTCACTGGATTTGGCATCCACAACCTTGAACAATACTTGCTCGAGTACCAGCGCCTTTACATCGGCAAGTGTGATGTAGCTGCTGGTCGCCGTGTCGTACAGCCGGCGGTTGGGATACTTCTTGATGAGGCGGATTTCCTCAGCCATGGGGGCCTCTCATGATGTTGGTCTTCTCTGCACGGGGCGGACGTTTTCTATCTCGCCGCTCCTCTGTCATCAACCATCGTCAAACCGTTGATAAATCACTGTAACTGAAGAATGGTGCGGCGCGCAAAATAATTGTTGACAGCGCCAAAAACGGTCCCTAACATCCCTCTTGTGCATTGCATCAACGCTCGATTGAAAGTGGTGATGCTGGAAGAAAAGTCCACACTGCACCAAGGGATTGGAAATGCAAACCGCTCAAGAATTCTATGCCGCAGTGAACAATGCCAACCTCGATCTGGGCTTGGCATCGGCCGAGGCGAGCCAGGCTGCCGGTGAAGGTTTGGTTCGGTTTCAACTCGAAACCTGCAAGGGGTTGTTGCACGCATTGGTCCAGCAGGTGCGTGAGGCGGTGGCGGTGAAAGACCCTGGCGAGCTTCTTGCATTGAGTAGTAAGTGGTCGCAGGACAGCACCGAGAAACTTATGAGTCAATCGCGGAATTACGTTTCGACGGCTCAAGAAGCAAATCAGCAAATTGCCAGGTTCCTGGTCGACAGCGGCACTGCCCTCCAGGGTGAACTTGTCAAAACGATCGAAAAAGTAGTTTCGCAGTCTGCGTTGCCTGGTGGCCAAAGTGCCCTGGCAGCGATGAAGGTGGCGATGGCGTCGGCCTCGAAGGCGATGGATGCAATGGATCAGGCAACGAAGCAGTTCACCGAATATGCCGGGGCGAGCCTCACGGCTTCCCCGATGGGCGCAGCGGCAAA
This sequence comes from Burkholderiales bacterium, assembly GCA_038324085.1. Lineage (GTDB taxonomy): Bacteria > Pseudomonadota > Gammaproteobacteria > Burkholderiales. The sequence goes on along the minus strand of JBBQHP010000012.1, from coordinate 107,220 downwards.
GGCGGCGTCCCCGCGCAAACGCGCAAGCTGAAGTCTCCTCCCCCTTTATCGAAAGATAAGGGTTCAACCCCGGTAGGCAACTACCGGGGTTTTTTTTTGTACTTTGCAATCGAGCAGTGACGCGTCATGACCGAGTCGAATTGATGCATGACTCTTCGATGCGCTCGCAATTGGTGCGCTACTGCATATGCTGACCGCCGTTGATGGAAATGTTGGCGCCGGTCACGAACGCGGCTTCGTCGGATGCGAGGTAGATAATCAAGCCGGCAACTTCTTCCGGTTTGCCCAGGCGTCCGAGTGGAATTTGCGGCAAGATCTTCGAATCGAGGATGTCCTGCGGGATCGCGGTCACCATCTTCGTGCCGATGTAGCCGGGAGAGATCGTGTTCACGGTTACTCCCTTCCGCGCAACTTCGAGCGACAAAGCCTTGGTGAATCCGTGCATGCCGGCCTTCGCCGCCGAATAGTTGGTCTGGCCGAACGCGCCTTTCTGTCCGTTGACCGAAGACACGTTGATCACGCGGCCCCAGTTGCGTTCCACCATGCCGTCCATGACCTGCTTGGTCATGTTGAAACAGCTGTCGAGGTTGGTCCGGATCACGGCGTCCCAATCGGCCTTGGTCATCTTCTTGAAGGTCATGTCCTTCGTAATGCCGGCATTGTTGACCAGCACGTCGACCGGCCCGACGTCCTTCTCGACCTGGGCGATCGCGGCCGCACATGAATCGAAGTCGCCGACATCGCACGGCACTGCGTGGAATGCGTAGCCCCTCAATTTCATGGCGGCGAGCCAGTCGGAAGCTGTCTTGTTGGACGGCGAGTATGTCACCACCACTTGGTATCCTTCATCGGCCATCTTGGTGCAGATCGACTCGCCCAGACCGCCCATGCCGCCCGTAACCATCACGATGCGCTTTGCCATTGTTCTCTCCTCCCACTGTCAGTTTCGAGTTGTTGTACCGCATCTTCGAATCACATGCCGTCTGCCGCGCTGGGTGCGCTTTCCCTCACATAGCGCCCCGGAGCGGGCTCGATCACCGGATGGTCCGGGCTGCCGAGAACGGTCGCGGCAGCGACGAGCCGACCCGATCGCTTGCTGATCCATGCGGTCCAATCGTGCCACCAACTGCCGCGGTGGTGTTGAGCCGTTTCGAACCATCCCTCGGGAGACTCGGGCAGTTGGACGTTTTCCCACCAGCCGCGGCGATCGAGGCCAGCGGGATTGATGACCCCTGCGACATGACCGCTTTCGGCCAGCGCGAAGCGCCGCTCGCCCCCCAGCAGTTGCATGGACCGGTAAGCCGAACTCCATGGCACGATATGATCATCCTTGGCGGCCATGACATAAGCGGGCATCGTGATCCGGGCGAAATCCACCGGCTGTCCGCAGAGCGTGTTCGCGCCTGCCATTTTCAAGTCGTTGTTCAGATAGGCGTGACGCAGGTACCAGGCATAGAGACGACCGGGCAGGTTGGCGCTGTCGCTGTTCCAGTGCAGCAGATCGAACGCGCGCGGCGTCTCGCCGAACAGATAGTTGTGTTGCACGTAGTGCCAGACTAGGTCGCGTGCGCGCAGGCTCGCGAACGCCTGAGCGAGACGGGCGCCGGGCATGACCCCGCCCGCGGCGAATTCGCGCTCGCATCGTTCGACCGCTGCCTGATCGACGTAGACTGAAATTTCGCCGGCATCCGCGAAGTCCAGGAGCGTGGCAAGCAGCGTGATGTTCGCGATCCGCTTGCCGCCGCGCGCGGCTTCGATCGCCGCCGCCGACGCGCCCAGAGTGCCGCCGACGCAGAACCCAAGCATGTTGGCGCTGCGCGTTCCGGCGATACGGAGCACGGCGTCGAGCGCGGCGAAGACGCCTTGGTCGACGTAGTCTTCCCAGGTGGCTCGACCCAGCTCCGGCGGCACGTTGCGCCAGGAGATCATGAATACCTGCTGGCCTTGCGCCACGGCATGGCGCACGAAGGAGTTCTCGGGGCGCAGGTCGAGGATGTAGTACTTGTTGATGAATGGCGGCACCATCAACAGCGGGCGCGCGTGCACTTTTTCGGTCGAAGCGGCGTACTGGATCAGTTGGACGAACGGCGTCTCGAACACGACCGCACCGGGTGTGACCGCGAGATTTCGCCCGACCTCGAACGCCGTGGGGTCGCTCATGGAGATCCGTCCCCGCGCGAGATCCGCACGGAAGTTCTCGATGCCACGCGCCAGCGTTTCGCCGCCGCTGCGCAATGCGGCGCGGATCGCCCCCGGATTGGACGGCAGGAAGTTTGCCGGGGCCGAAGCCTCCGCCCATTGGCGCAAGACGAATGCGAGTCGCCGACGCTCCGGGGCATCGATCTCCAGCGCATCCGGCAGCCGCCGCGCCCAATCCGCAAGCAGTTCGTGCTGCGCGTTGACCAGTTCGAAGTAGGGCAGTTCCCCGTCCGTCGCGCTCGCCGGGTCCGGCGTCAGTTGGGGACTGCCGAGGACCCGCCACCACAGCGCCGCCTGCCGTTCATAAAGATCGTGCTGGAGCGCCACCAGTCGCTCGGGTGATTTCTCGAGCGTTCGTACCCATGCCCGCGCGAATGCCGCGGCATCGGGCAATCCTTCCGGCGCCGGCTGCACGAGACCGCGCAATGCCTCCGCGTTGGCGTCGAGGAACTGCTGCAGCGACAATGCGGAGTCGGCGGACATCGCAATCGACAGATGTTGGTCGAGCCGAATTCTGTTGGTGCACGCTTCGACCGGTCAAGCTCGATCGGCTCCGGGAATCCATGTACATCGTCGCGATCGCCTGGTTGTACGTCACCCTGCTGATGGCAGCCGCCGAGACCAGCCTGGTCGCGGGCGCCATGACGTTCCTGTGGTACGGACTGGCGCCGCTCGCTTTGTTCCTGTGGCTCTTCGGCGGGCCCCGGCGCCGCCGCGCTGCGGAGCAGAGGGCGCGGCGGTCAGTGGCCGGCGAGCAGGCCCACGACCCAGATGGAAGCAACGCCGAGGCCGATCAGTACCGTTTGCTGCAGGGTGGCGAAGAGCTCGGCGCGCCGATGCAGTCCGGGGATCAGATCGGCAACGGCGACGTAGAGCATGCTCGCCGCGGCGATGGCGACCAGTGAGGGCACGAGACTGGTCAGCGGCGTGAGCGCGCCATAGCCGATCACCCCACCGAGAACCATGGCCAGCCCGGAGAGAAGGTTGTACGCGAGCGCCTTGCGCCGCGTGAACCCGGAGTGCAGCAGGATCACGAAGTTGGACAGTTCCTGCGGTATCTCGTGGGTGATGATGGCGATCGACGCCACCAGGCCGAGCTGGAAGTCCGCCATGAACGCGGCAGCGATCAGGATGCCGTCCACGAAATTGTGGAAAGTGTCGCCGATGAGGATCAGTGTTCCGCTGCGGAAGTGATCGTGTCCGCCGTCGTGCGGGTCGTGGGCCTCGCAATCCTCCACGTGGCAGTGGCGCCACAACACCAGCTTCTCCAGGACGAAGAACGCGAGGATGCCGCCGAGCACGGTGCCCGTCACGGCCTGGATACTGGTCGCCTGCTCGAATGCATAGGGCAGGATCTCGAGGAACACGGCACCGAGGAGTGCCCCGACCGCATAGCTCACGAGGAGCGGGACGCGCGCGGCGGTCGCGCCCAGCGAGAGCAAAGCCGCAAGCAATACCGACAGCAGTCCACCCGCTACGCACGCGATGACGATCCAGACGAGGGCCTGCACGGAGCTCATGACCGATGAAAACGCAACAGTATAGCGTTGCATCGGACACGGGCACTCGCTACCTCGATAGCCAGATCAGGGCCGCCATGCGCCCGGTGATCCGGTCCCGCCGATGCGAGAAGAATCGAGCCGGATCGGCGAAAGTGCTGACACCGCCGCCGTGAATCGACTCGATGCCGGCACGTTGCAGCCGGCCGCGCGCCAGCGCGAACAGGTCTGCGAGCCATTTGCCTTCGCGCAAAGGACGGAATGCCGCGTCGCATGCCGGATCGTCGGCCAGGAATGCGTCGCGAACCTCGGCGCCCACCTCGAACGCTTCGGGCCCGATGGCGGGCCCGAGCCAGGCGACCAGAGTCGATGGCGCGACGGCCATGGTTGCGACGGTGCGCTCGATCACGCCGGCCGCGAGTCCGCGCCAGCCCGCGTGCGCTGCACCTACCAGCGAACCGTCGCGTGCCGCCAGCAGCACCGGCAGACAGTCCGCCATCTGGATGGCGCACACGACTTCGGGTGCGCGCGCGATCGATGCGTCGGCCGTGACCGGCGTCGACACGACGTCCGCCTCCACGACATGTACGCCGTGCACCTGGCTCAGCCAGCGTGGCGCATTCGGCAGGTGGCGGTGCAGACGCGCGCGGTTCTGCGCTACCGCATCGGCATCGTCACCGACGGCGATCCCCAGATTGAGGCTGGCGTACGCTCCCGTGCTGACGCCGCCGGCGCGAGAGGTGACCAGGGCGCGGACCGTACCGGGTACCGGCCAATCCGGCACGATCCAGCCGGGCGGCATTTCGGTCACTGTGCTTCCAGCCGGGCGAGCAAGGCCTGAAAGTCGGTCGGCGGGGGCGCTTCCCAGGCGAGGCTGGCACGCGTCTCGGGGTGCACGATCTCGAGACGCCAGGCATGCAGCGCCTGGCGCGCGAAATCGCCGACCTGCGCGGCGAGCCCGGCCGGCAGCCGCCGCGCACCGTAGACAGGATCGCCCAGCAATGGGTGACCGATCGAATCCAGATGCACGCGGATCTGGTGAGTCCGGCCGGTCTCGAGGCGGCATTCGAGCAGCGTCCACTGCGCGCCGCGACGCAGGGCCCGGTAGTGGGTGAGGGCCGGCTTGCCGCCGGCCACGACCGCCATGCGTGTCCGGTGCACCGGATGACGGCCAACGGCCGCTTCCACGTGCCCGGCTTCGGGAGTGACGCCCGACACCACGGCCAGGTAGCGCCGACTCACGGTATGGGCCTGCAGCTGGCGCACCAGCGCCGTCTGCGCCTCCAGCGTCTTGGCGACCACCAACAGACCGCTGGTGTCCTTGTCGAGCCGGTGCACGATGCCCGCGCGCGGAACGTGAACCAGGTCGGGCGCGTGCGCGAGCAGGGCGTTCAGCATCGTTCCGGCCCAGTTGCCGCTGCCGGGGTGAACGACCAGGCCGGCCGGCTTGTTGACGACGAGCAGGTGCGCATCCTCGTGCAGGATTTCGAGCGGAATGGCCTCGGCCGCGAAGCTGGTTTCCTCGGAGCTCGCCTCGGGCGTGACCGCGACACGCTCGCCGCCCCACACCTTGCGTTTCGGTGCGGCCGTCGCACCGTCGACGCTCACCCGGCCGGAATCGATCCACGCCTGCAAGCGGGTGCGCGAATACGCGGGGAACAGCCGGGACAGCGCCTGATCGAGCCGGGAGCCGGCCAGGTCCACGGGAATGACTGCTTCGAGCGGGCCGTGCGAAAGGGCTGCGCTATAATCGGCCCGCTCCTTTCCGGCGAATGACATGAGAAGAAGTGTAGCGTTAATCGTCCTGGTGCTGCTGGTCGCGGCACTGGGCGCCTGCAAGAGCGGGCCGACCAAGGATGAGACGAAGACGTGGTCCGTGGACAAGCTCTACTCCGAGGCCAAGTCCGAACTCAACGGCGGCAACTACAAGAAAGCGATCAGCTACTACGAGAAGCTCGACTCGCGCTTTCCGTACGGCCGCTATGCCCAGCAAGCGCAGCTCGAGATCGCGTATGCCTATTTCAAGGAGAACGAGAAGGCTTCGGCGATCGCCGCGTGCGACCGCTTCATCAAGCTGTATCCGAATCATCCCAGCGTCGACTACGCCTACTACCTGAAGGGGCTGGTCACGTTCAACGAGGATCTCGGACTGATCGCGAAGCTCTCCGATCAGGACATGACCGAACGCGACCCGCAGGCGATGCGCGAATCCTTCGACTCGCTCAACGAGCTCGTCACGCGCTTCCCCGAAAGTCGCTATACGCCGGATGCGATCAAGCGCATGCAGTACCTCGTCAACGCGCTCGCGTCCTACGAGGTGAAGGTCGCGCAATACTATCTGCGCCGACGCGCTTACGTGGCGGCGGTGAATCGCGCCCAGACCGCCATCATCACCTACCCGCGAGCGCCGGCGCTGGAAGGTGCTTTCGTGGTGCTGGTGCAGGCCTACCAGGCCATGGGTCTCACCGATCTGCAGAAAGATTCCGAGCGGCTGCTGAAGCTCAATTTCCCCGACAGCAAGCTGCTGGCAGAGGTGAAGTCCAGCAAATCGTGGTGGAACGTCTTCTGAGCTGAAGCCGGCTTGTCAGGCGAGGCTTTGCTTGAGGTAGGTCAGCAACGACTGGTTGCGCGAGAAGCGCATGCGATCCGGTGCCGCGACGGCGGTTATCTGGTTGCCGAACCGGGTAACGGGTGACCAGTCCGACAGGATGCTCACCAGGCGACCCGAGGCGAGCTCGGGTTCGCACACGTACTTCGGCAGCAGGGCGATGCCCAGTCCCGAGAGGGCTGCGTCGGCAACGGCCTCGGGATTGTTGGCCCGGAAGCGGCTACGCACCCGGATCGTCGCCGAGCGCTCGCCCCGGACGAAGTTCCAGTCTTCGTCCGCCATCTCGCGCCAGTAGCACATGCAGGGGCGCGCGCCCAGGTCGGACGGATCGAGTGGGATGCCTGATGCGGCCAGATAGTCGGGCGCGGCGACCACTGCCCACGCGATGGATGCGACGGGGATGGCCACGAGATCATGGGCATGTGCGGCGGTGAACCGCAGCGCAATGTCGACTCGCTCGTAGGCCACGTCCATGATCCGGTCCTCGAGAAAGAGCTCGATTTCGATCCCGGGATGCGTCGCGAGGAAGCCGGGTAGGCATTTCGCCAGCACCCGCTGGCCCCAGGAAACCGGGGCCGTGAGGCGGATGCGCCCGGAGAGGTTCGAACACAGCGACAGCAGCTGTTCGTCGGCGGAACGGACCGCCCCGAGGGCGCTGCGCGCGAAATCGAGATAGATTTCGCCGGCCGGCGTCAGCGCGACCCTGCGGGTGCTCCGGCTGAACAGCGTTGCCTTGACGGAACGCTCGAGCTGGGCGACGCGTTTGCTGACGACGCCCTTGCCGACGCCGAGTTCGGCGGCGGCTGCGCTCACACTCAGGTGGGTGGCCACCTTGACGAACGCGTCGAGCATGTCGGTGGAGATTGACATTGTCTACAGACCGGAAACAATGCGTTCGCATTCCAACAGATGCGTGGCCCGGGGTCAATCCGTAGACTTTTCCGGCGCGAGCTGGCGTCCTCGCCGGCCACAACGCGACAAAAAAACCTATTCCGGGAGGAGACACCATGAAGCTGTACGCGGACCCCATTACCGTGAACTGTCGGAAAGTCATTGCCGGCTTCGATCTGCTGGGCGCGAACTACGAGCGCGTGCACATCGACTATTTTCAGTCCCAGCAGAAATCGCCCGACTACTGCGCATTGAATCCGAATGCGGCGTTGCCGTGCCTGGTGGACGGCGACTTCGTGCTTTGGGAATCGAACGCGATCCTCCAGTACGTGGCCGACAAGCTCGGCAACAGCGCGGCCTATCCGACCGACTTGCGCACTCGTGCCGACATCAATCGCTGGATGCTGTGGGAATCGTCGAGCTGGTTCCCGAGCTGCTACGTCTATCTCGTCGAGAACTGCGTGAAGCCGTTGCTGAACGCGCAACCCGACCCGGCCGTCCTGGAAGCGCAGTCCGCCCAGTTCCACAAGCTCGCGGGCATTCTCGACGAGCGGCTCGCCAGCAGTCCCTGGATCGCCGGCGCGAACCCGACCATCGCCGACATCGCGCTTGCCGCACCGCTGCATCTGCATCCTTATCAGAAGCTCCCGCTCGACGACCATCCGAACCTGAAGCGGTGGATGGTGGAGCGGGTCGAGCAACTGCCTTGCTGGGATCGGTCCTACGTTGGCCCGGGCTTCACGCTGACGCGCGCCGCGGCCTGACGGAACCATGTCGGACGGCCTGTTCTCCCTGGCAGGGCGAGTCGCGCTGGTGACCGGCGGCAATGCCGGCATCGGCCGCGCGCTCGCCCTGGCGCTGCAGGAGGCGGGGGCGCGCGTCGCCATCGGCGCTCGCCGGGCCGAACGCAATGCCGCCGTCCTCGCCGAACTGGGCCCCGATGCCGCAGCGTTCGAACTCGACGTTGGCGACGAGGACTCGGTCGAGCACGCCGTCGCCGGCGTCGCCGCCCGCTGGGGCCGCCTCGACATCCTGGTGAACAATGCCGGGACGGTGAACCGCAAGTCGGTAATGGAACTGGAACGCTCGGCCTGGGACGATGTGATGAACATCAACCTCACCGGGCCTTTCCTCTGTACCAAGCACGCCGCACGCATCATGAAATCGCATGGCGCCGGCAAGATCATCAACATCGCCTCCGTCTACGGGCTGGTGGCGCCGAGCAAGGGACTGCAGGTGCCCTACACGGTCTCGAAGAGCGGACTGATCGCACTCACCCGGGTGAATGCCGTGGAACTGGCGCCGCACGGCATACAGGTCAATGCGATCGCTCCCGGCTACTACCTCACCGAGATGACCGCCGAGTTGAGCGGCACGCCGTTCGAGCAGGTGTTGAAGCGGCGCACTCCCGCAGGCCGCCTGGGCGAGACGACCGACCTGGTCGGCACCTGCATATTCCTCGCATCGCGAGCCTCCGACCACGTGACCGGGGTGTGCATTCCCGTGGATGGCGGCTATCTTGCATCGGACGGCCTCGACCGCGGCTGACAAGGACCCACGACCATGAAAAGAGAAGCCTTCGTACGCGCATCCTTCAACTACACCCGTGACGACGGGGCGGTGCCCGAGGTGTACTTCTATGAGCCCGATGTGCCGGTGACCCCGAACGCGCCGGGCAACGATCCGCTCGAGATGTCCGTGCTGGACGGCTGGTCCCGAGTGGACTCTTTCTCGCTCGATCGCGAAGGCTTCGAACTGCAGGAGTTCGCCCACGTTTTCGGGCAATGGGAAGACGACGCTGCGATCCGGTCGCAGTTCTACCCGCAGGTCACCGAATTCATCCGTCAGCACGTGGGCGCGCAGCGGGTCCACATCTTCGACCATACCATCCGCTCGAAGCTGAACGAGCAGAAGCAGACGGCGGAAGACTCGACGACGCAGCGCGCGCCGGTGCGTCTGGTGCATTGCGATTTCACGCCGATATCAGGACCGCTGCGGGTAAGGCAGATATTGCCGGACGAGGCGGACGGGCTGCTGCAGCGGCGCGTGGCTTTCTACAACTTCTGGCTGCCCCTGATGCACCGCGTCGAGGAAATGCCGTTGGCCATGTGTGATGCCACCTCTTCAGTCGAGGCCGATCTGATCAAGATGTACCTGCGCTATCGCGAACGTACCGGCGAGATCTTCGTCATGCGGCACTCGGATGCGCACCGCTGGTGGTATTTCCCGCTGATGGAGCCGAAGCATGTATTGCTGCTGAAGACCTACGATTCCGAGGTCGACGGCCGCGCGCGGTTCATGGGGCACAGCGCTTTCATCGATCCGAACACGGCGCCGGACGCGCGCACGCGTGCCAGCATCGAGATCCGGACGATGGCGTTCTTCTGACGGCGTGTCCGCGCGACGAGCGTCGCGCGCTCTGCTCTCAGGCGAGTTCGGGCTCGCCCGCCCAGAGCGCGACCTGATTGCGTCCGCGGTGCTTCGCATCGTAGAGCGCCCGGTCGGCTGCCAGCACGATCTCGCGCGATGACTTGAAGCCCGTCATGGCAGCCACTCCGGCACTGAAAGTGACCCGGAAGCGGCCGCGTTCGGAATCGTGTTCCACCTGGGAGAAGTCGGAGCACAGCTTCTCCAGCACGACGAGGGCGGACGGGCCGTCGGTGTCGGTCAGGATCACGGCGAATTCCTCGCCGCCGTAGCGTCCGACGATATCGCTCTTGCGCAGATGCTGGCGAAGAAAGCGCGACAGGTTCTTCAGCACGCGGTCGCCCACCGGATGGCCGTATTCATCGTTGACCGCCTTGAAGTGGTCGAGATCGATCATCGCGAACGAGAGCGAATGGAACTGCCGGGCAGCGCGCAGGGCCTCGATTTCGAGATATTGCTGCAGCCGCGAGTGATTGAGCAGCCCGGTCAGGCTGTCCTGTTGCATGAGCCCGGAGAGCGTGCGATAGCGCTCGACCCGGGCCATCACCGTGGAAATCAGCTGCCACGACTCCACCGGTACCGGCAGCAGGGCATCGCCACCCTGAGTCATCAGGCTGATCTGACGCTGGAGATCCCACCGATCCGACAGGAACACCACGGGCAGACTGAGGTGCGACGGAATCTGATGCACCAGTTGCGCGAGCTCTTCGCCGCCGCAGCCCGGCAGCTCCAGGGCGATCAGCAGCAGCTCGGGATTGAAGTCATTGATGCCGATGATCAGGTCGTCCGGATGATCGATCGTTGCCACGTCCATGCCGGCCTCGCGCAGGACGGCGCGACAGAACTCGGCCCGACCACGGTCGGCCTCGACGATGAGCACGCGATACGGTTCCGGAGCTTCCCAGGCAATCAGGCGGTCGAGCTTGTCGACCAGTTCACCCACCCGGACCGGCTTGGTGAAATACGCGAGCGCACCCGAGCGCACCGCTTCGAGCCGCGCGTTCACGTCGGTGCGGGCGGACATGAAGATCACCGGCGGTCGATCGGGCCCGCCCCTGCGCAAGGCGACGATCGACTGCGCCGCGGTGAATCCGGCGGCCGCGAGTTCGACGTCGACCAGTATCGCGAACGGCTTGTCGCGAGCGATCGCCTCGGCCATCGCTTCGCCGCCCGCGATCGTCTGCACCCTATAGCCGAACCGGTCGAGCTGGGTGGTGAGGCTCGCGGCCGATTCATGGTCATCCTCGAGCAGGTAGATGAGGCGTGGTTCGTCTTCGCGGACGTAGCGCGGACGGCTCGAAGTGGCGTGATCGAATCGCGTGGCGATCACTTCGGGTTCGGCCACGCGATGCAGGTCCGCCAGCAGCGCTTCGATATCGCTGATCTCCCGCTCGGTCGGTCGACCGTCGCGCTTGAGCACCGGTGCGAGCGCGCGTTCCACCAGTCGCGCGGGTTCGGACAACGAAGGCACGCCGAGCATGCTCGCGGAGACGTCGAGGCCGTGGGCCAGCCGTTGCATTGTCGCCAGCGCTTCGCGGCCATGCGGGCCGTCCCGACCGCTCTCCCAGATGGCCTCGATCTCCGCCAGCTTCTGCGGCAGTTCGCGCGTATAGCGCACGGCCAGCTCGCGCAATGCCTTCTGGAAGACTTCGAGAGCGTTCATGACCGGGGTAGCGACGGAAAAGACAATACGGGGAGCGTGCCGTGCGTAAACGCACTGCGGTGCAACCACCAGCGACAGCTCCCTCGGATGCCGCCAAACCCTGAGCGAAAAAAAGCACGCTTCGGGCCACTGATCGTGCGCAGGCCGGCGACGCTGGCGATCCCCGAGTGTTGCTGCGGTTTCCGTGCCGGGAGACCAGACGCCGTCGATCTTGCGGCCTGGACGCGAAGTGTCGGGCCGGAGCTGTGTCGAAAACCGGGCTGGACGATTCGAATCTAAGCCGCGGGCATTCCAAGTGCATGACGGATAACAGCGGCGGAGAGCGAAAATCTATGCGCTTTGTCAGATTTTCGCGACCAGTGCCGCAACCGCATGGAACTGCCCAAACGTGTCGATCCGGCTGCGGCGTGCCAGCTCCGCGATCAGGGCACTCGATAACCAGCGGCTTCGATCGTTCTTTTCAAGGTGGTGAGATCGGTGTGTGCGGGATCGAAGCGCACCGCGGCTTCGTTCCGCTCCAAGGAAACGTCAACGAAACCGACACCTGGAAGCGCTTCGAGCACCCGGGTGACGCTGGCGGTGCAACCGCCGCAGGTCATGCCTTCGATCTTGATTTTTGCATCTTCCATGGGGGGTCCTGAGGTCTGGGCGGATGGCTCGATGATAGGCGGCGGCCGGACGCAGGCCAAGGCGTCCCGGCAGCAATGCCAAGGCGTACGCTGGCCGCTCGCCGATTTCCCTTCAATTCCGGACGACCGTGCCGTTAACGAGGGACATGGCAATCCGATCCATCGATGCGCACGCAGTGAAGGCCACCGGCCTGGCGCGGACGCTGACGACCGCGGCACTGGTTGCGCTCTGCCTGGTCACTGTGGCCTACATGGTCTGGAACCCGGCGATGTCGGGTTTGCCGTTCGATGGGTTGGGCCATGACGACAGGGAGCGCGTCGCGGTCTTCGATCCCGAACTGCTCGATGCTGCGGCGGTCGCCCCCTTGCGCGCGGCCGCCGGAAGCACGCCGCACGCCGTGGTCGTGCATCTGCGCGACCCTGCCTGCCCCTGCACTCGTGCAGCGGACGAGCAATTCGCCGCGCTGGTGCGTCGCAGCCAGGGCAGCGGAACCGTGTTCGCGATCGCCGATGCCCCCGGCTCGACCGGCGGTGCGGTGAACGGACTCGAAAACATTCCCCGCCTGGATCCGGACCATGCCCGGCGTCTGTGGCACGGTCTCGTCGCCGCGCCCGCTGTTGCCGTGTTCGAAGCCGATGGACGTCCCGCGTTTCTCGGACCCTACGCAGATGTGGACCGGTGCCGCGCCCTGGTGGACGGGCCGATCGACCCCATGACCGCGGCGGCGCAGTCCGAGGAGCAGTCCTCCGCGTTGCCCCTGGTTGCCGTGGGCTGCTTCTGCAAACACGAATCCCGCCCGTTCAGCGCCGAGTTGCAGGCGCTCGGCCCCGGCCCTGATCCGACGGCCAGCTACCGATGAATCGCGGCGCGCAGCGGGTCGATGCTGCCGCCGGACGTCCCCCCTTGCCCCGCGAGGCGATCTCGCGCCCGGCCATTGCCGCGTTTGCGCAGCGCCGCGATCTTTGCGGATTGCGGTGCGACGACCCCTCGATTTTTGCAGCGATCCCCTGGCCGGGCGGCTTGCAGTAGCGTCCTGCTCCTGGTGGACACGCTTCGGGCGAAGCGTGCGTGGGGCGGTCCGAATGCGGACCGCCCCTCTTTTATCGCGTCGCGAGTTCGGGCAGGTCGCGATACAGGTCGAGCGCTTCGGGATTCAGCAGCGCTTCCCGGTTCTTCACCGGCCGGCCGTGGACCACGTGGCGCACGGCCAGTTCGACGATCTTGCCGCTCTTGGTGCGCGGGATGTCGGCGACCTGCACGACCTTGGCAGGTACGTGCCGCGGAGTCGTGTTGATCCGGATCTGTTCCTTGATGCGCTTCGTGAGGTCGAGGTCGAGGGTCAGCCCGTCGCGCAGTTTCACGAACAGGACGACGCGCACGTCATTGTCCCAGTCCTGGCCGATGACCAGGCTTTCGACCACGTCGTCCAGCTTTTCCACCTGGCGATAGATCTCGGCGGTCCCGATGCGCACGCCACCGGGATTGAGCACGGCGTCGGAACGCCCGTAGATGATGCAGGTGCCGCGCGACGTGAGTTCCATGTAGTCGCCGTGACACCAGATGTTCAGATAGCTCTCGAAGTACGCGGCGTGGTATTTCGCACCGTCGGGATCGTTCCAGAAGCCGACCGGCATGCACGGGAATGGCGCTGTGCAGACGAGCTCGCCTTTCACGCCCACCACGGATTCGCCACTGTCGTCGAACACCTCCACTTTCATACCGAGACCACGGCACTGTATCTCGCCGCGCCACACCGGCAGCCACGGGCTGCCGAGCACGAAGCACGAGACGATGTCGGTGCCACCCGAGATCGACGAGAGCAACAGATCCTGCTTGATGCTCCGATAGACGTACTCGAAGCTTTCCGCGACGAGCGGGCTGCCGGTGGAGGTCATCGTGCGCAGTGCCGTCAGGTCGTGGGTGGTCCCGGGCGCCAGCCGCAGTTTCGCGAGCGCGTCGATGTACTTGGCCGACGTTCCGAAGATGGTCATGCGCTCCTGTTCGGCGAAGTCCCACAGCACGTTGGCGCCGGGATAGAACGGCGAGCCGTCGTAGAGCAGGAGCGTGGCTCCGGAGGAGAGTCCGGAGGCGAGCCAGTTCCACATCATCCAGCCGCAGGTCGTGAAATAGAACAGACGGTCGCCGGGTTTCACGTCCGTCTGGAGCCGATGCTCCTTCAAGTGCTGCAACATGGTTCCGCCCTGTCCGTGCACGATGCACTTCGGCACCCCCGTCGTGCCGGACGAATAGAGGATCGCGAGCGGGTGATCGAACGGCAGGCGTTCGTAGCGGATCGGTCCGGCAGGGAACGGCTGCACGAACGTGCTCCATGACAGCGCATGCGCGATTCCATCGAGCGCCGTCGCGTCGCCGACGTAGGGAATCACGACCACGCGCTCGACCGAAGGCAGCCTGGGCACGATCTGCGCGAGCTTGCCGAGGTTGTCGTGGGTCTTGCCGCCGTAGAAATATCCATCCACGCTCAACAGCACCTTCGGTTCGATCTGGCCGAACCGGTCGAGCATGCCCTGCATGCCGAAGTCGGGCGAGCACGACGACCAGATGGCGCCCACACTCGAGCAGGCGAGCAGGCCGATGATCGCTTCCGGCATGTTGGCGACGATGGCGGCGACCCGGTCGCCCGGTTGCACGCCCTGGGCGCGCAGCGCCTGCGCAAGGCGTGACACGGCCTCGTGCACTTCGCGGAAGCTCAACGTGCGCCGCACCTTGTTCTCGCCGTGGAACACCATCGCCTGCGCATCGTCCTGGCGGCGCAACTGGTTCTCCGCGTAATTGACGCTGGCATCCGGAAACCACCTGGCCCCCGGCATGCGCTCGCCATCGATGAGGGCGCGCTCGCCTTTGCTGCCGACGACTTCGCAGAAATCCCACAGCGACGACCAGAACTTGTCCGGCTCGCGCACCGACCAGGCATACATCGCATGGTAGTCGGGCGCTGCGACACCCCAGTCGCGCTCGATCTGGTGCGCGAAGGCGGTGAGGTTGGCCTGGGAGAAGCGTTCGGGGGAGGGCGACCAGAGCGGCTCGTTCAATACGGACTCCAGGGAAGGATACGAGCGTGCCACGAGAAGACGACGCCGCCGAGGCGCGAGATGTTACTCACCTCGTCCGGGAGCGGCAATCGGGACCAGAACTGCCCCAACGCGGCGCGGGCGCGCGCCCAGGCGTGACGACAACGCCTGGCTCGCCTCCCGGAGCGACCGCGCCGGCAAGGCGTCGGTGCGGGCGTCGAAGCTGCCGGCGTAACCCAGTGCGCTCAGGGCCAGCACCATGTCACCGCGGTGATCGAAGACCGGACAAGCGACCGCGCTGATCCCGGGCAGCAGCGTGCCTTCCGCCCGGGCCATTCCTTCATCCTGGACACTCTTCATCAGTGCATCGAAGCCTCGGCGCGTCCCGGGCACTCCGCGGCGGCGAGCCCGGCCTGCGGCCACCAGTTCGGCGTCGAGCAGCGGTGCGACCTGCGCTTGCGGCATCCATGCCGCGAAGCAGCGACCGATCGCCGAGGAGATGAGCGGCATGACCGCGCCGGCGCGCAGGTACACGATCACCACTTGTGCCGATTCTTCCCAGCGGACGATGGTCGGGCCACGGTTGCCCCAGACCGCGGCGGCGATCGTCGTGTCGAGCCTTCGCGCCAGGTCCGCCATCAGTGGCGCCGCGAGCCGGATCGCGTCGATCCGGGCGATGGCCGCCAGCCCGATGTGCAGCGCGAACGGACCGAGTTCGTACCAGCCCGTGGCGGGATCCTGCTCCACCAGACCGAGCCGCATGAAGCTCACGAGATAGCGGCGCGCCTTGGCCGCCGGCATGGCCGCGTCGGCCGCGAGCGCCTTGAGCATCGTCGGGCCGCTGCGAGCGACGAGGGCGTGGAGCAATCCACCGCCGGTTTCGAGCGACTGGATGCCCTGGGGCGGACGGGAAGAGCGGGTCAAGGTACGAAGCAGAGCCTGAAATTGACCGCATGCTAGGAGATCATTACGATCCGTGCAATTCATTCACCTAATCGTAATCGCCGGCGCGCGCTTGCACGCACCAGGCGGGGAGGAGAACCCGGGGCGGGGGCGATTGCGCGCCCGGGGTGGCGAGCGACCATGGCGGAATTCCTGCAATTCCTGTTCTCCGGCCTGACGAGCGGCTCGATCTATGCGCTCGCCGCGCTCGGCTTCTCGATCATTTTCAATGCGAGCGGCGTCATCAATTTCGCCCAGGGTGAGTTCATCATGCTGGGCGGCATGGTGTCCGTGTTCCTCGTCACTGCCGGACTTGCCTTGCCCCTCGCCGTGCTCGGTGCCGTGATCCTCGCCGTCGCCGCCGGCGTGCTGATCGAGAAGCTCGCCATCGAACCGGCGCGCGACGCGGAGGTCGCGACGCTCATCATCATTACCATCGGCGCCTCGATCCTGATCCAGGGCCTCGCGCAGGTCGTCTTCGGCAAGGGCCAGCATGCCTTGCGTGCGTTCAGCGGCGACCGGCCGATCGTGCTCGGCGGTGCGAGCCTGCTGCCGCAGAGCCTCTGGGTGCTGGCCGTCTCGGCGGTACTGGTCGCGGCACTTTGGGTGTTCTTCAATCGGACGCTGTACGGCAAGGCGATGCTCGCCGCCTCCTGCAACCGGCTCGGTGCGCAACTGGTGGGTATCGACACCCGCAGGGTTTGGCTGTCGGCGTTCGCGCTGTCCGCAGCGCTGGGCTCGATCGCTGGCGCGTTGTCCGCGCCGATCACCATGACTTCCTACGACGCGGGCCTGATGCTGGGCCTCAAGGGATTCGTCGCGGCGACGCTCGGCGGCCTGGGCAACGGAGCCGGGGCAGTTGCCGGCGGCCTCGTGCTCGGTCTGGCCGAAGCGATGACCGCGGGCTATGTATCGTCGGCGTACAAGGACGCAGTGCCGTTCGTGCTGATCCTGATGGTCCTGTTCTTCATGCCGCGGGGACTGTTCGGCGTGCGGGGCCGCGAGCGGGTATGAGCGCGGGCGCATCGGGGTGTCGGTGTCGCGCTGGCGCCGGCAGCGTTTTCCCTCACGCCCGGTCGCTCTCCCGGAGCGGGGCAGCGGGGAACGAGGCAAGCGCGCAAGCCGGCACGCAAGGATGCGCCGCCGTAACCGATCCGTTGGCTGCGAGGACAGCCAGTGGCACCCGGAACCGCCCCGCATGAGTTCGCGCCGCACCGTCCTGGCCGGATTTGCCGCGGCGCTCGTGTTCTTGCCGTGGCTGATGCCGAACGCCTATCTGCTTGATGTCGTGAACCGCATCGGCATCAACGCGATTGCAGTGATCGGTCTCAACCTGGTCATGGGCTATGCAGAGCAGGTGAGTCTCGGACATGCCGGCTTCTTCGGGCTGGGAGCGTACGCCTCGGCGGTGCTGACGAGTCGCTATGGATGGCCGCCAGTGGTGGCCATGGGCGCGGGCATGCTGGGCACCGGGCTGCTCGCATTCGCCGTGGCGCGGCCGATCCTGAGGTTGCAGGGCCACTATCTTGCGATGGCGACGCTGGGTCTCGGCATCATCGTGTCGATCGTGCTCACCAACGAGAGCGGCTTCACGGGAGGGCCGGACGGCATGCCGGTGGACGCGCTCGCGATCGCGGGGTTCGCGCCGAGCGGCGAGTTCCAGTGGTACTGGGTGATTGCCGCGTGCCTGTGGACTGCGGTCTGGCTCGCCGGCAATCTCGTGGATTCGCCGATCGGCCGGTCGTTGCGCGCGTTGCACGGATCCGAGGTCGCGGCTCGATCCGCAGGCGTGGACACGGCGCGCAACAAGGCGCTCGTATTCACCATTGCTGCGGTATTCGCGAGTTTCGCAGGCTCGCTGTTCGCGCATTACGTCGACTTCGTCACGCCGCAGGTCGCGAGCTTCCTGCACTCGATCGAGTTCGTCACGATGGTGGTCGTGGGTGGCATGGCCTCCGTGTATGGCTCGCTGTCCGGCGCCGCGATACTCACCGCCTTGCCTCAGGTACCGGCCGACTTCGAGGGCTGGGAGATGGTCGCGTTCGGCGCGCTGTTGATCGCAGTCATGGTGGCACTGCCGCGCGGTCTCGTGCCGACCCTCATGCGGCGCTTCGAGCGTGCTTGAGCTCGCGGGAATCTGCATGCGCTTCGGCGGGGTGCAGGCGCTCGCCGACGTCGATTACGCGCTCGGTGACGGACGGGTGCATGCGGTCATCGGACCGAACGGCGCCGGCAAGACGACCTTGTTCAACGTCGTCACCGGTGTTTACCGACCGACCGCCGGTACGGTGCGCCTCGACGGCGAAGTCGTGTCGGGCCGACCGCCGGAAGCACTGGCGTGCCGCGGCGTCGCGCGGACGTTCCAGAATCTGCAGGTGTGTCCGCAGATGAGCGCCATCGACAACGTCATGGTCGGCGCGCATCTGCGCTTGTCGCAGCGACTGATTCCTGCGCTGCTGCATCTGCCGGGGTTGCGCCGGCGGGATGCGGCATGTCGCGACGAGGCGATGGACCTGATGCGCTCGCTGGGCATCGACGACTTCGCGCTGCGGCGTGCCGAAGGGTTGCCCTATGGCGCGCTGAAACGCCTCGAGATCGCGCGTGCCCTCGCCGCCAGGCCGCGACTGCTGTTCCTCGACGAGCCGGCCGCCGGCCTCAATCAGACCGAGAAGGCCGCCATGCGCGACCTCATCCTGGAGATCGCGGCCGGGGACGTCACCATCGTGCTGGTGGAACACGACATGAAACTGGTCATGAGCGTGGCGGATCGCGTGCTGGTGCTCGATCATGGTCGCAAGCTCGCCGAGGGTACCGCGGCGGAAGTGCGCGCGGATCCCGCCGTGGTCGCCGCCTATCTCGGCGCCGGGGAACGCAGGCAGGTGCGCCATTGAGCGCGCTGGCAGCCGCGCGCGCAGCGCCCTTGCTCGAAGTAGCGGGGGTCGTGGCGCAGTACGGGCGCATCCTGGCTCTCGACGGCGTGACGTTGCAGGTGCAGGAAGGCGCCCTGGTCGCCCTGATCGGCGCCAACGGCGCCGGCAAGACCACGCTGCTGCGCACGCTGTCGGGCGTGCAACCGGCGGTGTCGGGTACGATTCGATTCGGCGGCGTGGATCTGACGCGAGCGAGTACCCAGGCGAGAGTCCGCGCCGGTCTCGTGCAGGTCCCGGAAGGGCGCCAGGTGTTCGGTCCGCTCAGCGTCGAGGACAACCTGCGTCTTGGCGGCTATCTGCGACCCGCGGCGGACCGGGCGCGCCGGCTGGCGTACGCCTACGAAATGTTTCCCGCGCTCCGCGACAAGCGCGGCGCGGCGGCGGAAACATTGTCCGGCGGCCAGCAACAGATGCTCGCGATCGGTCGCGCGCTGATGAGCGCCCCGAAACTGCTGCTGCTGGACGAGCCCGGCATGGGCCTCGCGCCGCAACTGGTGGATGAGGTGTTCGCGACCATCGAGCGCCTGCGCAGCGAGGGCGTCAGCGTGCTGCTCGTCGGGCAGAACGCGGCCGCTGCCCCGGCCATCGCCGACTACGGGTACGTATTGGAAACAGGGCGCATCGTGCTCGACGGCACCGGCGCATCCCTGTACGACAACGCCGAAGTCCAGGCGTCTTACCTGGGCATGTGAAACAGACGGGAGGAATCCGAGCATGGACAAGAAATTCGCATCGCAGGCCGACCTCGAGGACAAGCAGGTCAGCTTCACGCAACTGTCGGACTGCGCCTATGCCTACACGGCGGAAGGCGATCCGAATACCGGGATCGTCATCGGTGACGATGCGGTGATGGTGATCGACACCCAGGCCACGCCCGTCATGGCGCAGGACGTGATCCGCCGCATCCGCGAGGTCACCGACAAGCCGATCCGTTACGTGGTCATGTCGCACTATCACGCGGTACGCGTGCTCGGCGCGAGCGCCTACGGCGCGCAGCAGATCATCGCGAGCCGCGGCACCTACGAGCTCATCGTCGAACGCGGCGAGGCCGACATGAAGTCCGAGATCGACCGCTTTCCGCGCCTGTTCCGTGCGGTCGAATCGATCCCGGGGCTCACCTGGCCCACGATCGTGTTCGAGCAGTCCATGACCCTGTGGATGGGCGGGCTCGAAGTGCAGATTCTCCACCTGGGGCGCGGGCACACCAAGGGCGACACGGTGGTCTGGTTGCCGCGGCAGAAGGTGCTGTTCAGCGGCGATCTGGTGGAGTTCGCCGCCACTCCGTACACGGGCGATGCCTACCTGAGCGACTGGCCCGGGACGCTCGACCGTCTCGCTGCGCTGCAGCCCGAAGCGCTGGTGCCGGGCCGGGGCGATGCCTTGCTCGGCGCGGATTCGGTCGCGCGCGGGCTGAGCGACACCCGGGTATTCGTGACCGAAATGTTCAATGCGGTGAAACGCGGTGCTGCCGAGGGCAAGGCCCTGCGCGAGGTCTATCGCGAAACCTACGACGCGCTGAAGCCGACATTCGGCCACTGGGTGATATTCGACCATTGCATGCCGTTCGACGTGAGCCGGGCATTCGACGAAGCGACGGGCCATCGGGATCCGCGCATCTGGACCGCGGAGCGCGATCGGGACCTGTGGCTGGCGTTGGAAGGCCGGCACCGGTGATGCCCGGGCGGTAGCCGCTGCACGTCAGCCGACGATGCCGAGAACGCACGCACAGGCGAGCTTCGCCTACCAGCGCCCCGCCGAACTGGGCGGCGAGCTGCGGGTACCGGTGGCCATCGTGGGCGCCGGACCGGTCGGCCTCGCCTGCGCCATCGACCTGGCGTTGCAGGGTGTGCGCGCCGTCGTACTCGACGACAACGACACGGTGAGCACCGGTTCGCGCGCGATCTGCTATGCCAAGCGGACACTCGAGGTGCTGGACCGGCTCGGCTGCGCGGAGTCCGTCACGCAGCGAGGTGTGCGCTGGAACGTGGGCAAGGTGTTCCACCGCGACCGTCTTGCGTACCAGTTCGATCTGCTCCCCGAAGGCGGGCACAAGCATCCGGCGTTCGTGAACCTGCAGCAGTACCACCTCGAGGCCGCCATGCTCGATCGCCTGCTGGCGGTCGACGGATCGGTGCGCTGGAAGAACCGGGTCGCGGGCGCAATGCCCGATGCCGACGGCGTCACGCTCGCGGTCGCAACGCCGGATGGCGACTACAAGGTGCGCGCCGACTGGGTCATCGCGTGCGATGGCGCCCGCAGTCCGATGCGCGATTACCTGGGCCTCGACTGGAAGGGGCAGGTGTTCCGCGATCGCTTCCTGATCGCCGACGTTCACATGAGTGGCGAATTCCCGACGGAGCGCTGGTTCTGGTTCGATCCGCCTTTTCATCCGCACCAGTCGGTGCTGCTGCACCGGCAGGCCGACGATGTGTGGCGCATCGATTTCCAGCTCGGCTGGGACGCGGACCCGGACCGCGAAAAGCAGCCCGAGCGCGTGGTCCCCCGGATCAGGGCGATGCTGGGCGACGACCGGCCGTTCGAGCTGACGTGGGTCAGTGTCTACACGTTCCAGTGCCGGCGGCTCGATCGCTTCGTGCACGGACGGGTGCTGTTCGCGGGCGACGCCGCCCATCAGGTTTCGCCGTTCGGCGCACGCGGCGCCAACGGGGGGATCCAGGACGCCGACAATCTCTGCTGGAAACTGGCGAGCGTCGTTCACGGTGAGGCGCTCCCGCCTTTGCTCGACAGCTACGATGCCGAGCGCGTGCCGGCCGCGGACGAGAACATCCTGAACTCGACGCGCTCCACCGATTTCATTACCCCGAAGAGCCCCATGAGTCGCGTCTTCCGCGATGCCGTGCTCGATCTCGCTGTGCGGCATCCATTCGCGCGCCGCCTGGTGAACAGCGGCCGGTTGTCGCTGCCGAGCATCTATCGCGATTCGCCGCTTCACGCGCCGGACCTCGACGCCTTTGCATCCGTGATGGTCCCCGGCGCCCCGGCCGTGGATGCGCCGGTCGTGATGGCGGGCGCCTCCGGCTGGCTCCTCGACGTGCTGGGTGGCGCGACGGTGGCGCTCTACTTTGCCGCGTCCGATCCCGGTTCCGTGCGCGTCGACATCGACCGGCTCGCCCGCTGGAAGGCAGACGTGCGGATCGTGATGGTGACCAAGCCCGGCGCCGGCGCGGCCCACGCGGATATCCGCGTGCTCGAGGACGTGGACGGCCTGCTGGCGCAACGCTACGACGCGACGCCAGGCACGTTGTACCTGCTGCGTCGCGACCAGCATGTCGCAGCGCGGTGGCGACGTTGGGATGCCGAGGCCGTGACCCGTGCGCTGCATCGACTCCAAGGGCGGATGGAGGTGCCTGCGCATGCGGCTTGAGACCGGCCCGAACATCCCGGCGCCCGACGACTTCTATCAGGCGCTGATCGACGCCCACGCCGGGCTCGACGACGCGCGCAGCGCCGCGCTGAACGCGCGCCTCGTGCTGCTGCTGGCCAACCACGTGGGCGACCTCGAAGCACTGCGCGAAGCCCTTGCGCTGGCGCGCGACGGACTTTGATTCAAGGAGGATCGGAACATGAAACGCTGGATCCAGTTACCTCGCAGCGACGGCGAATTCTCGCGCCAGGCCCACGCCGATCTGCCGGCCGGCACGTTCGAGCGGGAGATGAGCAAGGAAGGCTTCTTCGGTCCGAGCGCGCATTTCCACCACCGTCACCCGCCGACGGCGTGGGACAGTTTCGAAGGTGCGTTGCAGCCGCACGCCTACGACCTCAATGTGCTGAGCGCGGCGGCCGCCAGTCCCTGGGATGCCACGGCGTTCCTCGGCAACGGCGACCTGAAGGTACGCTGGTGGCGCTGCCGGCGCGCGATGGATCATCTCGTGCGCAATTCCGATGGCGATGAATTGCTGTTCATGCACGAGGGTGCGGGCAGCCTGCTGTGCGACTGGGGACACATCACCTATCGGGACGGTGACTACATCGTGTTGCCGCGCGGCACCATGTGGCGCATCGAGCCCGCCGAGCCCACCGCGGTGCTCCTGATCGAGTGCACCGAAGGCTCGTATCAGCTGCCCGAGAAGGGCCTGGTCGGGCCGCACGCGATCTTCGATCCCGCGGTGCTGGAGACGCCCCGCATGGACGCCGCGTTCCGTCACCAGCAAGGCGAGTTCGCGACGCGCGTGGTGGTCAAACGCCAGGGCCGCCTGTCGACGATCACCTACCCGTTCAATCCGCTCGATGCCGTCGGCTGGCACGGTGATCTCACGCCGGTGAAACTCAACTGGCGCGACATCCGGCCGCTGATGAGCCATCGCTATCATCTGCCGCCTTCGGCGCACACGACGTTCGTCGCGCGCAATTTCGTGATCTGCACTTTCGTCCCGCGGCCGATCGAATCGGACCCCGGCGCACTGAAAGTGCCGTTCTTCCACAACAACGACGACTACGACGAAATCATCTTCTATCACCGCGGTCAGTTCTTCTCGCGCGACAACATCCATCCCGGCATGGTCACGCTGCACCCCTGCGGCTTCACGCACGGGCCGCACCCGAAGGCCTTCGAGGTGGGCGCCAGGGCCGTGCGCAAGGAGACCGATGAAGTCGCCGTGATGATCGACACGCGCTTTCCGGTCGTGCCGGCCGGGCTACCGGATGGCGTCGAGCAGGCCCAGTACGTCGATTCCTGGAAACGGAAACCGGCGCCCCAGTCTGCGTAGTTGCCGATCCGAAGCGACTGCGGCGCCTTGGGCTCAGTCCGGAGTGTCTTTCAGCGCCATGAGCGGAACGACGCCTTCCATCGTGAAGCGCCGGCGGTCCGGCTCGGCGGCGGCAAGCGGTGGCACTTCGCGCAGGGTCGCGAAACAGCGGCGGGTGAGCGCCTGGTAGGTCGCCGTTCCCTGGGCTTTCCACGCGAGTTCCTGCTCCGACAAGGTGCGCACGATCTTGGCCGGGACCCCGGCGGCGAGCATGCGCGCCGGGACCTCCATGCCGGCTTTGATGAACGCACAGGCGGCGACCATGGCGCTCTCGCCGACGATGGCATTGTCCATCACGACCGCGTTCATGCCGACCAGCGCATTGCGCCGCACACGACACCCGTGCAGCACGGCGCCGTGACCGATGTGGCCGTCGACTTCGATCACCGTGTCGGTGCCCGGAAAGCCGTGCATCACGCAGGTGTCCTGCAAGTTGGCGCCGGCTTCGAGCACCAGCCGCCCGAAGTCGCCGCGCAGGCTGGCACCGGGACCGACATAGCAACCGGGGCCGACGATGACGTCACCGATCAGCACGGCGGTGGGATGGACGAAGGCGGTCGGGTCGACGACCGGAACGATTCCGTCGATCTGGTAGCAGGGCATGGCTCGCCTCGCGCGGCCGGTCGGTTCCGGGCGGTTGTGTTTCGGAGCGCCCGAGATTACAGTTCACTGACCGGGCGGTCAATGAATCACGTCGCGAGGGCACGGTCGTTTTCTCCGGATCCCGCACCCATCACAAGCGCATGGACTTTCAGCACATCCTGTTCGCGGCAACCGACGGCGTCGCCACCCTCACGCTGAATCGCCCGGAGCGGCTCAACGCCTTCACCGTCGCGATGCACCTCGAGGTGCATGCTGCCCTGGCCACGGTGCGCGAAGATGCGTCCATCCGCGCGCTCGTCCTGACTGGCGCCGGACGCGGGTTCTGCGCCGGACAGGATCTGAACGATCGCGCGGTCACGCCGGACGGAGCGCGCCCGGACCTCGGCGAATCCATCGAGGGTTACTACAAGCCGCTGGTGCTGAGTCTGCGCTCGCTGCCGAAGCCGGTCATCGCGGCCGTCAACGGCGTCGCCGCGGGGGCGGGCGCAAACCTGGCTCTGGCCTGCGATGTGGTGGTCGCCGCCCGGAGCGCAACCTTCATCCAGGCATTCTGCAAGCTGGGCCTCGTACCCGATTCGGGCGGCACCTTCTGGTTGCCGCGCATGCTCGGGGCGCCACGCGCGCTGGGTCTCGCGCTGTTCGGCGACAAGCTCTCGGCGGAGCAGGCGGCGCAGTGGGGACTCATCTGGAAATGCGTCGACGATGCCGATCTGATGCCGACCGTCCATGCCATGGCCGCGCAATTGGCCAGCGGGCCCACCCGCGGTTACGCGCGCATCAAGCAGGCGATGCACGCTGCGCAAACCAACACCCTCGAACAGCAGCTCGACGTCGAGCGGGATTTCCAGCGCGAACTGGGTTTTGGTCCGGACTATCTGGAAGGGGTGACGGCATTCCTGGAAAAGCGCGCGCCGCGCTTCACCGGAGACTGATCCGGTGACTGCCAGCGCCGCGATGGACCCGCAACAGCTCGCCGACCACGTCGGCCGCGGCATGCTGGCGGAAGACGCGGCGTCGCAGGGGCTCGGCATGCAGGTCGTACGGATGGGGCCGGGGACGGCGACCCTTGCCATGGTGGTGCGGCCGGAAATGCTGAACGGCTTCAAGATCTGCCATGGCGGGTTCATCGCCCTCCTGGCCGATTCCGCTTTCGCATTCGCGTGCAACAGCTACAACGAACTGACGGTAGCCGCCGGGTTCGCGGTGGATTTCGTCGCGCAGGCGCTGCAGGGCGATGCCCTGACTGCGCAGGCGCAGGAGGTCGCCCGCACCGGCCGGACCGGCATCTACGACGTGACCGTGCACAATCAGCGCGGTGAACTGGTAGCGACCTTTCGTGGCCGGTCGGCGCGGCTCAAGGACCGCAAGACCGTTCCCGTGGCGAGCCCATGACAGCGCGCTTTCCGGCCCCGGGCGAGCTGGAGCCGATCGAGACCGCGAGCCTGGACGAGTTGCGCGCGCTGCAACTGGATCGCCTGCAGTGGAGCGTGCGGCATGCTTATGCCAACGTGACCCACGTCCGCAGGAAGTTCGATGCCTCGGGCGTGCACCCGGACCACCTTCGCACGCTCGACGATCTCGCGAAGTTTCCCTACACGACCAAGCAGGATCTGCGCGAGAACTATCCATTCGGTCTGTTCGCGGTACCGCGCGCAGAGGTCGTGCGGGTCCACGCCTCCAGCGGGACCACCGGCAAGCCGACCGTGGTGGGCTATACCCGGCAGGACATCGACAACTGGGCCGCTCTCGTGGCCCGATCGATCCGGGCTTCCGGCGGACGCGCCGGCGACATCGTCCATGTGGCGTACGGCTACGGGCTGTTCACCGGCGGGCTCGGCGCGCACTACGGGGCGGAACGCCTGGGCTGCACCGTCATCCCGATGTCCGGCGGACAGACGGAGAAGCAGATCCAGCTCATCCAGGACTTCGCACCCGACATCATCATGGTCACGCCTTCGTACATGCTGACCCTGATCGACGAGATGGAGCGGCAGGGCATCGATCCGCGTGCGACGTCGTTGAAGATCGGCATCCTCGGCGCCGAGCCGTGGACCGAGGGCATGCGCGCGGCCATCGAGGCGCGCGCGGACATCGACGCGGTGGACATCTACGGCCTGTCGGAGATCATGGGTCCGGGTGTCGCCAACGAATGCGTCGAGACCAAGGACGGTCCGGTGGTCTGGGAAGACCATTTCTACCCGGAGATCATCGATCCCTCCACGGGCGCGGTGCTGCCCGACGGCGCGCCGGGCGAGCTCGTGTTCACGACGCTCACCAAGGAAGCGTTGCCGATGATCCGCTATCGCACGCGCGACCTCACGCGGCTGTTGCCGCCCACCGCGCGCTCGATGCGGCGCATGGGCAAGATCACCGGCCGCTCGGACGACATGCTGATCATCCGCGGCGTCAACGTATTCCCCTCGCAGATCGAAGAGCTGATCTGCGCGTTGCCTCAGCTGGCCCCGCAGTACCTGCTGGTGCTGGACAAGGACGGGCACCTGGACGCGCTGACCGTGCGGGTCGAGCTCCATGCCACGGCCGATCGCGCAGACTCGAACCGCCACCGGCTGGCCGGCGAACTGCAACATCGCATCAAGAACCTGGTCGGGGTGACTGCGCGGGTCGAGGTGACCGCGCCCTTCGCCATCGAACGGGTGACTCTGGGCAAGGCGAAGAGAGTGCTCGACAATCGCCCGAAGTCCGTTTGAGCGAGCGATGGAGTCTCGAGTTTTCCGCGCCCCTGACGCCGCTCCCGAAGCCGCCAGGTGTCGGCGTGGGCGCAGAGATCCGATGAGCAGCGTGTGAGTCGCAGGACGGAGGCAGACCAACCATGTACACCCAGGCAATGGACATCGCGGCGGCGAAGGGCGAGCAGCTCGGCGGGCCGACGGTGCCGGAGAATCCGGCATACCAGGCGGCGTTCGATGCAAAGATCGATCGCGGCGACTTCATCGAAGCCAAGGACTGGATGCCCGCGGCGTACCGCAGGACCCTGGTGCGGCAGATCTCGCAGCATGCGCACTCGGAAATTGTCGGCATGCTGCCCGAGGGAAACTGGATCACTCGCGCGCCGACCCTGAAGCGCAAGGCGATCCTGCTCGCGAAGGTGCAGGACGAGGGCGGGCACGGGCTCTATCTGTATGCCGCCGCAGAGACGCTGGGCGTGTCGCGCGATGCGATGATCGAGGCCCTGCATGCCGGCAAGGCGAAGTATTCGTCGATCTTCAATTATCCGACGCTTTCCTGGGCCGACATCGGCGTCATCGGCTGGCTGGTCGATGGGGCGGCGATCATGAACCAGATCCCGTTGTGCCGCTGCTCGTACGGTCCGTATGCGCGCGCGATGATCCGGGTCTGCCGTGAGGAGAGCTTCCACCAGCGGCAGGGCTTCGACCTGCTGCTCACGATGATGGGCGGCACGCAGACCCAGCGCGACATGGTGCAGGACGCGGTGAATCGCTGGTGGTGGCCCGCGCTGATGATGTTCGGTCCGCCGGACGGCGAATCGAAGAACAGCGGCGACAGCATGCGCTGGGGCATCAAGCGCATCTCGAACGATGATCTGCGGCAGAAGTTCGTGGATGCCACGGTGCCGCAGGCAGCGGTGCTCGGCGTTGCATTGCCGGATCCGGCAATGCGCTGGAACGACAGCCGGGGCCACCATGACTTCGGGCCAATCGACTGGGACGAATTCTGGAACGTCGTCAACGGCCACGGCCCGTGCAATCGCGAGCGGCTGGCGACCCGGGTGCACGCCTGGGAGGACGGCGCCTGGGTGCGCGCAGCGGCGCTGGCGCACGCGGAGAAGCGCGCGGCGAAGGTGCTGGCCGCGTGAACGCAGAGGGCGCGATGGAACGCAAGGAATGGCCGTTGTGGGAAGTGTTCATCCGCAGCCGCAATGGTCTCGATCACAAGCATTGCGGCAGCCTGCACGCCCCGGACGAACGGCTCGCGCTGCAGAACGCCCGCGACGTCTATACCCGCCGGCAGGAAGGCGTGAGCATCTGGGTGGTGCGTGCCGATCACATCGTGGCTTCCGATCCCGACGCGAAGGCGGAGCTGTTCGACCCGGCGGCCGACAAGATCTACCGGCACCCGACCTTCTTCAAGTTGCCGAAAGACGTGGATCACATGTGATGAATGCACACGTCGAGTATCTGCTGCGTCTTGCCGACAGCACGCTGATCCTCGGCCAGCGCCTGGCACAATGGTGCGGCCGCGGGCCGGTGCTGGAGGAGGACATCGCCCTGGCCAACATCGCGCTCGATCTCGTCGGGCAGGCGCGGCTCGTGCTGACCCATGCCGGCGTGCTGGAAGGCCAGGGTCGCGACGAGGACCAGCTCGCTTTCCTGCGCGCGGAACACCAGTTCCGCAACGTGACCCTGGTGGAACTGCCCAACGGCGACTTCGGGCACACCGTCCTGAAGACCTATTTCGCTTGCGCATTCCTGCACGAGTTGTGGGCTGCGCTCGATCAGTCGACCGATCCGGAACTCGCGGCGATCGCCGCACGGAGCGTCAAGGAATCCAACTACCACGTGGAGCACGCGGGGGACTGGGTGATCCGCCTGGGCGATGGCACGCTCGAGTCGCACGAGCGCATGCAACGCGCGCTGGACGAGCTGTGGCCCTACACGGCGGAGCTGTTCGCGCCGAGCCCGATCGACGCCGCCGCGCGCGACGTGGGAATCGGCGTCCCGTGGCCTGACTTGCACCCCGCCTGGAAGGCGGCGGTGGATGGGGTCCTGGCGGAGGCGACTCTGGTGGCCCCGGAACCCACCGCCTTCCTGTCGCGCGGCAAGTTCGGCGTGCATTCCGAACATATGGGTCATCTGCTGGCCGAGATGCAGTTTCTGCAGCGTGCGTATCCGGGTGCCACCTGGTGAACGGGCGTCGCGGATGCTGACCGAATCCGCAGCCTGGCAGGTGCTCGGGGGCGTCCCGGATCCGGAGCTGCCGATGGTCTCGGTGCTGGAACTCGGAATCGTGCGCGAAGTGCGGGCCGATGCGGGCGACATCACGGTCGTCGTCACGCCGACCTACTCCGGCTGCCCGGCGACGGAATGGATCGCCGACTCGATTCGCGCGGCGCTGGTGGGTGCGGGGGCTCGCAGCGTCGACATCGAGACCCGGCTCGCACCGGCCTGGACCACCGACTGGATCGATCCGATCGCCGCGCGGAAACTGCTCGCGAACGGCATAGTCCCGCCCGGCCGGTCGACACCCGACGCCGTGACGCCGATCCGGATGACGCCGCGATCGCTCGCATGTCCGCGCTGCGGATCGCGCGCGACGGTCCGCTTGTCCGAGTTCGGTTCGACGGCCTGCAAGGCGCTGTGGCGCTGCGAAGACTGCCGCGAACCGTTCGAGTATTTCAAGCCGCTGTGAGCCGGCGCGCGCGACGATGAGCCCTCGCTTCCATCCGCTTTGCGTCGCCGAAGTGCGTCGCGAGACGTCGGACGCCGTGAGCCTGCGATTCGAAGTGCCGGCCGCGCTCGCTGCCGAATACGCATTCGTGCAGGGCCAGCACCTGACGTTGCGCACCGCGCTCGATGGCGAGGATATCCGCCGCAGCTATTCGATCTGCGCCGGCCTCGACGATGGCGAACTGCGGGTCGCGATCAAGCGCGTTGCCGGCGGCCGCTTTTCGACCTGGGCCCAGGCGCGGATCGCGGCGGGCGACGTGATCGACGTGATGACACCCCACGGCGGTTTTCACACGACGCTCGACGCTACGCAACGCAAGCACTACGCAGCGTTCGCCGCCGGCAGCGGAATCACGCCCATTCTTTCGCTCGCGAAGACCGCGCTGGCACGTGAACCGTACAGTCGCTTTACGCTGGTGTACGGCAATCGTCGTCTGCAGGACGCCATGTTCCACGAGGCATTGCAGGACCTGAAGGACCGTCACCTGGGCCGCTTCGCGCTCTACCAGCTGTTCAGCCGCGAGTCGCAGGACGTGGCGCTGTTCAACGGGCGCCTCGACCCGGCCAAGGTGCGCGCCTTCATGGACACCCTGATTCCCGCCGACACCATCGACGACGCCTTCGTCTGCGGGCCCGGTGCGATGATCGACGACGTCGAAAGCGCCCTGACGCTTGCCGGCATTCACGCCGATCACGTGCACGTGGAGCGGTTCGGCATTCCCGATGCGGCGCCGGTGGTACCCGTGGATCCAGGCGATGTCGCAGCCGCCCGGGTGGTCATCGTGCTGGACGGGGTCCGGCGCGAGATCGCGTATCGCGAAGGCGACGGCGCGATTCTCGACGCCGCCTTGCGGGCCGGACTGAATCTTCCCTTTTCCTGCAAGGGCGGCATGTGTTGTACCTGCCGGGCGAAGGTGCTCGAGGGCCGCGTGCGGATGGAGCGCAACTACAGTCTCGAAGCCAAGGATGTCGCGGCCGGCTACGTGCTCGCCTGCCAGGCCCACCCGCTGACCGACGCGCTGGTCGTCAGCTACGACGAACGTTGATCGTATGGCCCGCCCGCGCGCCCCCACTTTCGAACTGCAACGCACGGTCATCGTCGAGGCGGCGGCGCACCTGTTCGCGGAGCGTGGCTTTCCCGGTACGTCGATGGCTCAGCTCGCGGAAGCCTGCGGCGTCTCCAAGCCGCTGCTCTATCACTACTACCGGGACAAGGCGCACATCCTGTTCGACGTCGCGGACGGCTACATGGACCGGCTCATCGGGCTTGCCGCGGAAGTCGCTGCCGAGCGGCTCGATGCGCAGGCGCATTTCCGCGCGCTCGTGGCGCGCTTCATGCACGAGTACCAACATGCCCGCGCCTGGCACATGGTGCTGGTGCAGGACGTCAAGTTTCTCGGGGACGCCGAGCGCGCACAGGTCGTCGCGAAGCAGCGGCAGGTCGTGGATGCGTTCGCGGCGGCTATCGCGAAACTGAAACCGCGCTGGACCCGCAAGACGCTGCGGGTGCCGCTCGCGATGATCCTGTTCGGGATGATCAACTGGACCTTCACGTGGCTGCGCCCGGACGGGCCGCTCAAGTATTCCGACATGGCCGATGTGGTGGCCGAGATTTTCCTGCACGGTGTCACCGCCGACGGGCAACGCACATGAGGAGAGGCCGTTGAAGCTAGCCACACTGAAGGATGGGGGACGCGACGGTACGCTGGTCGTGGTGAGTCGGGATCTGCGCCGGGCGGTTCGGGTCGCCATGTTCGCCCCCACGCTGCAGGTGGCGCTCGACGACTGGGCGGCCACGGAGCCGATGCTGGCGGCGGTGTACACGCGGCTGAACGACGGCGTGCTGGACGGGGTGTTCGATCTCGATCCGGCCCGGCTGGCGGCGCCGCTGCCGCGCGCCTACCAATGGGCCGATGCTTCCGCCTACGTGAACCACGTGGAACTGGTGCGCAAGGCACGCGGGGCGGAGATGCCGGCTTCGTTCTGGACCGACCCGCTGATGTACCAGGGTGGTTCCGATTCGCTCATCGGCCCCTGCGACGATGTGCTTGCCGCTTCGGAGTCATGGGGCATCGATTTCGAGGGCGAGATCGCGGTGATCACCGACGACGTTCCGATGGGCGTGACACCCGAACTCGCGGGCGATCACATCAAACTGTTTGCGCTGGTCAACGACGTCAGCCTGCGCAACCTGATCCCGGCCGAACTGGGCAAGGGTTTCGGTTTTTTCCAGGGCAAACCTGCGACCGCATTCGGGCCCACGGTCGTGACCCCGGACGAACTGGGGTCGGCGTGGGATGGACGGCGGGTGCATCTGCCGCTGGAGGTCACGTTGAACGGCAAGCGATTCGGCCGACCGAACGCGGGCGTCGACATGACTTTCGACTTTCCGCAGTTGATCGCACACGCGGCCAGGACCCGCTTCCTGGCAGCCGGGACCATCATCGGCTCCGGCACGGTCTCGAACGTCGATCGTTCCTCTGGTTCGGCGTGCCTGGCGGAGCAACGCATGCTCGAACAGATCGCCGACGGCAAGCCGACCACGCCGTTCCTGGCCTTCGGCGACCGCGTGCGGATGGAGATGTTCGACGCCGGCGGCAACAGCATCTTCGGTGCGATCGATCAGTCGGTCGTCCCGTATCGAGGCTGAGGCTCGCCATGCGCGGGGTCGCCCTTAGTTGCGGTCCTCGCCTTCGCGTTCACCGTCACGCGCGCGTAGGACCCGATCCGGGTTGGCTCGGTGGGGTCCCGTTCCCTGTCCGGCTAGGTGGCATCATCGAGCCGGAGAAGAGGGTGACTTCAATACGCCGCACACCAATCGCATGGACATCGACATGACGGCGCAACTCACGAAGCTTCGCGGTGCTTATGGTGCGCAAACAAATTTCGTGTTCAGTCTGGGACAGCGTCCGGCGATCGCCACGAATCGTTGACAGCAACTTTGCGTCGGGGTGCCGCTCTGACACGTCCACGGTATAGCCTCGGACGAGTTCATCAATCTGTCCGATGCAGCGTCGGCGCAAATTCCGGATTGCCGTAGCAGCAAACGCGCGCGTCGGACACGGGTCCGGAGCGGCCGCCGGTGGCCCGTCGAAAGCCGGCCAAGTTCGCTGGTTCGCAAGGCGCGTCGAACAGCGTAGCTTGATCCACTTGAAGGAGATCTCGACCTGCCAGCGGTTCCTGAAGAGCGCCGCCACGCTCAGCGCCGGCAACGCGGTGTTGTTGGTGAGGAAGACCACCGTGTTGCCGGTCTTGGGGTCGCGGTACCGGATGCGCCGCAGTTGCTCGGGTTAGTGCTTCGCGGCGCAGTACCCGCTGAGCATGATGCGCTGGTCGCAGATTATGCCGGCGCTTCGGTCGCAGGCCATCGAGTACACCCGTCTGGCATCGATGCCGTGCCTGGCGCGAGTCACGAAGAAGGCGCCGGCCTGATGCAACGTGAACAATCGATCGAAGTCGACGTAGCCGCGATCCATAACGTAGAAGGCGCCCGCCTCGAAGGCGAGCATGTCGAGTACGTTCACGTCTTGCAGCTTGCCGTCGCTGACGTGGATGAAGGTCGGGATCGATCCGCGCAGATCGAGCAGCGTGTGCAGCTTGATGGCGGCCTTGGTCGATCGAAACGGCGCCCACTCGAACACGCTCAGACACAGATCGATGGTGGTGGAATCCAGCGCGTAGACCGTGTTGGTCAACTCCACCGCGAGCGGCTCGTCGGCGTAGAGCTTGCGGGCCTTGCCGACCAGCACTGCGGCAATGTCGGCCCAGATCCGCCAGTCGCGCAACTCGTTGGCATCGGCCAGCGTCGAGCGCCTGATCGCGGACCGGAATCCCATCGCGTAGAGCTTGGTCGCGTTGGTCGAGAGCGGGGCTTCGATGTCGCGCAACGACTCGCGCCGGGTCAGCTGCGCGAATGCCATCGCGCGGAACTGCTCGGCGCACGAGAGGCGGCGAACGCCGGCATCGCCACCATAGCGGTGTACGATGCGAGCAAAGCTCGTCCAGGGCAGGAACTCCATGAGTTGTGCGAACAGCGTCTTGCCAGAATCCACGGCCGATCCTCGAGACAGTCAACTCCCCGAACCTAACGAAAAAGAGCATTCGAAGTTCAAATCGGCACCAACCACCATCGCCTTGCAACGGGCTCCAACGTTGCATCTCCGCTACGCCGAGGCTCGTTTAACCGGACAGCAGCGACATGAGTCTTATAAACACGCCGCGAAACCCACTTTCGCAAACTGAATTCTCCTGTTAACGCTGACTTGACCCAAGTCAAAGGCGGGGGCCGTTTCCCGCTTAAACTTGGCCAGCGTATCAAGGCAGATGCCCGCCGAGATGAGCCAAACCCAATTGCGAAGGAGGCGGCAATGTCGTTTTCGCGTATCGGTACGAGTCTCGGGGCGCTTCTCGCGGGAATAGTGTTGGTGGCGGGAAGCATGGTGTCGGACGACGCTCTCGCCGTGCCCAGTTTCGGGCGTCAGACAGGCATGGCGTGCGAGGCATGTCACACGGTGTTTCCGGAACTGACGCCGTTCGGTCGCCGCTTCAAGATCAACGGCTACCTGCTAGACAACATGCCTCAGGTTCAGGCCACCAATGCCCAGTCCCAGAAGGAACTCACGCTCAATGAGATTCCGCCACTGTCGATCATGGTGCAGGCCTCGTATACGAAGATGAAGAGGTCGGTGCCGGACGATACGGTCGCCCCCCCGGGGCTCGCCCAGAACGGAGCGGCCGCGCTACCGCAGCAGGCGAGCCTGTTCTACGCGGGGCGCATCGCGCCGAACCTCGGCGGGTTCGTTCAGCTCACCTATGCCAATGATAGCGGCAACGTGGGGATGGACAACCTGGATCTGCGTTTCGCGAAGCATTTCGACCTCCTCCACAGCGACACGGTGTTCGGGCTTACCCTGAACAACAACCCGACCGTACAGGACTCTTGGAATACCACGCCCGCGTGGCAAGTACCGTTCGACCAGCAATCAAACGCGGCGCTCACACCTGCGGCGAGTTCACAGTTGGATGGATCGCTCGCGGGCCAGGTCGCAGGCCTGACGGCCTATCTTTGGTGGAACGATTCCGTGTATGCGGAGTTGGGGGGCTACCGATCCGCCAGGACAGGCGGCAGCAGCTTGTTCCCGAAGGCGGGCGAAGGTCCCACCATCAACGGCCTCGCGCCATATTGGCGCGTTACCTACGAGCGGCTCTGGGACCGAAGTTCGCTGTCGATTGGGACGTTCGGCATGCTCGTCGATCTCCTGCCTTCGAACACTTCCGTCCCGCTGGGCGGCGCCACCGATCGTTACCGTGACGTCGGCTTGGACTCGCAATACCAATACATTGGTGACGACCACATAGGGTCCGTCCAGGCGACCTACATCGATGAGCGACAGACGCTCAATGCCACTTACGGTCTGCTCGGCGGGACGGCAAATCGGCAAAACACGCTGAAGACGTTTCGCCTAGGCGGCAGTTACTACTATCAGCGCATGTGGGGTGGATCGCTCGGATACTTCATCACTACGGGAACCACGGACTCGATCCTCTACCAGCCGAGCGCCCTGACCGGCTTCAACATGAACAAACCGGACAGCCGGGGATGGCGGGGCGAACTCGACTACATTCCCTGGCAAAACGTAAAGCTTGCCTTGCAGTACGTGATCTACAACAAGTTCAATGGCGATTCCACCAACTACGACGGCTCGAACCGGGATGCATCGCACAACAACACGGTATACCTGCTGGCGTGGATCAATTTCTAATCTGGTCGGCCGGATCGCTCTGTGGAGGAATGTGCATGAACACTTCGTTCTGGACCGCTGCTGGCGCGGTGCTGGCATTTTGCGCCGCCGCATCGAGCGGTGCAGATGACCACGCCAGGGACATCGCCGTCCATACTTGCTCCTTGTGCCACGGTGCAAAGGGCGAAAGCACGAGTTCTGCGTTTCCGAGACTCGCGGGGCAGAACCTTGCCTACCTGGAAGCGCAGCTGAAGGCCTTTCGAAGCCAGACAAGAGGTGACCCCCCTGCGCAAGCCTACATGTGGGGCATGACCTCGCAGCTGGACGACCCAACAATCCATGGGCTCGCTGCCTACTATGCGGCGCAGAAGCCGGTATCCGGCACGGCCGGTCCCGGCAAACTCATGGAGCAGGGTCGCGAGATCTTCGAGAAAGGTCTGTCCGGAAAGGGCGTCGTTGCCTGCATGACTTGCCATGGGCCGGATGCGAACGGGAATGAGGCGATTCCTCGCCTCGCCGGCCAGCATGCCGCCTACTTGGTGAAGCAGCTCGCGTACTTCAAGTCGGAGATACGGGCCAATAATCCGGCGATGCACGCGGCGATCGGCACGAACATGAGCGTGCCCGAGATGGAGGCCGTCGCAGCGTATGTGGCGTCGAAGTAGAGCGCATGGTCCGTGGCTGGCGGCGGCCCTGGTGGGGTTTGTCTTGCGATCGGCCGCCTGCGCGGCGGATTCGGAGGTTGAGGAGCTTCGGCGACAGGTGGATGAACTCAGACGTAGCGTCGAGGAGCTGAAGGCCAATGCGGCCCAACCGGGGGTGTCCGCTGCCCGGGCGGCAAGCCCTGTTAAAGGTCCTGATCAAGATACGAATGTTTCCGGCGGCGGTGCATCGCCTGTTGCCAGAAACCCTGCGTCGCCGCCTGCGCCCATGTCGCAGCTGCCAGTGGCATCTTCATCAGCCGTTGCCCGATCGGAAGAAAGGGAAAGCCCCGACCTCCTGTCGCTCAGGCGCGCCTGGCGGCAGGTTCAGCCAGGCATCCCTGCCGCTTCGGTCGAGGAAAGGCTGGGCCCCCCCAGTCGGCAACTGAAGATCAACGGAAAACGGATGTGGTACTACATCTATCCGGACTTGGGCGCGGGTTCGGTCTTCTTCAACGATAACGGCCTGGTCTCGAGTAGCAGGTCCCCGAGCCTGGGTCGGGACTGGTAGCCGGGCGGAACGGGCGCGCGGCGACGTGGACGCATGAGGAATCCGGTTTGATCGGCAGGACCCCGCGCCGCGACGTCGCGCTTCTCAATCCTCCTGTCGCATCTGCGGAAACAGGATGACGTCGCGAATGCTCGGACTGTCCGTGAGCAGCATCACCAGCCGGTCGATGCCGATGCCTTCGCCCGCGGTCGGGGGCAGCCCGTACTCGAGCGCACGGATGTAGTCCGCATCGTAGAACATCGCCTCTTCGTCGCCGGCTTCCTTTGCCGCCGCCTGGGCCTGGAAACGAGCGGCCTGATCCTCGGGGTCGTTCAGTTCCGAGAAACCGTTGGCGATCTCGCGCCCGGTGATGAACAACTCGAAGCGGTCGGTGACGCTCGGGTCGATGTCGTTCGCGCGTGCGAGCGGCGATACGTCGGTCGGATGGGCGACGATGAAGGTCGGCTGGATCAAATGGTCTTCGGTGGTCTGTTCGAACAGCTTCAACTGGAGCATGCCGAGGCCGTCGGAGGGGAAGACCTCGACCTTGTGACGCTCGAGCGCGGCGCGCAGGTAGCCCACGTCCGAGAGCTGGTCGAGCGCGTGCTCCGGATGGTACTGGTGGATCGCCTGCGGCATGGTCAGGCGGTCGAACTTGCGGCCCACGTCGATTGTTTCGCCCTGGTAGGTGAGCGACGTCGTGCCGGCCACCGTCTGTGCCAGTGACCGGATGAGTTCTTCCGTGAGATCCATCAGGTAGTGGTAGTCGCGATAGGACTCGTAGAACTCGAGCATCGTGAACTCGGGGTTGTGGCGGGTCGAGATGCCCTCGTTGCGGAAATTGCGGTTGATCTCGAACACCCTCTCGAATCCCCCGACCACGAGCCGTTTGAGATACAGCTCCGGGGCGATGCGCAGGAACAGTTGCATGTCGAGCGCGTTGTGATGGGTCACGAAGGGGCGGGCCGCGGCGCCGCCCGGGATCGGATGCATCATCGGCGTTTCCACCTCAAGGTAGCCTCGGGCGACGAAGAACTCGCGGATCGACTGCACGATCTGTGATCGCTTCACGAATACCGCGCGCGAATCGGCGTTCATGATCAGATCGACGTAGCGCTGCCGGTACTTCTGTTCCTGATCGGTCAGCCCGTGGAACTTCTCGGGCAGAGGTCGCAACGACTTGGCGAGCAGGCGGATCGATCGCGCCTTGACGGTGAGCTCTCCGGTCTTGGTGCGGAACAATGTTCCTTCGACCGCCACGATGTCGCCCAGATCCCAGTGCTTGAATGCGTCGTGAATCTCGGCGCCGACCATGTCGTTCTGCACATAGATCTGGATGCGGCCGCTCATATCCTGCAGGGTGGCGAAGCTCGCCTTGCCCATCACGCGCTTGAGCATCATCCTGCCGGCCACGCCGACCTGGATCGCGGCGGGTTCGAGTTCGACATTGTCCTTGTCGCCGTGGACCGCGTGCAGATCCGCGGCCAGGTCGGTGCGGCGTGCGTCGTTGGGAAAGGCGATGCCGACGTCGCGCAGCGCGCGCAGCTTGGCGCGACGCTCTTCGATGATCTGATTGGTGTCGGGCGCAGCGGGTTGCTGGGGTTCGGTCATGTCGGGTCAGACGCCTTGCTTGAGACTGGCAGCGATGAAATCATCCAGGTCGCCGTCGAGCACGGCCTGGGTATTGCCCACTTCGTGGTTGGTGCGCAGATCCTTGATGCGGGACTGGTCGAGCACGTACGAGCGGATCTGGTGGCCCCAGCCGATGTCGGTCTTGGAATCCTCCATCGCCTGCTTCTGCTCGTTGCGCTTGCGCAGCTCCAGCTCGTAGAGACGCGCTTTCAGCATCGCCATGGCCTCGGCACGATTGCGGTGCTGCGACCGGTCGTTCTGGCACTGCACGACAATGCCGCTGGGCTCGTGAGTGATGCGGATCGCCGAATCGGTCTTGTTGATGTGCTGGCCGCCGGCGCCGCTGGCGCGGAACGTGTCGATGCGCAGGTCGGCCGGATTGATCTCGACCTCGATCGAATCATCCACCTCCGGGTAGACGAAGACGCTGGCGAACGACGTGTGCCGGCGCGCGTTCGAATCGAACGGCGACTTGCGCACCAACCGATGGATGCCGCTTTCGGTGCGCAGGATGCCGAAGGCGTATTCCCCGCCGACCTTCAACGTGGCGCTCTTGATCCCGGCCACTTCCGCCGGTGACTCCTCCAACACCTCGACCGAGAAGCCGCGGCGCTCGCAGAACTTGAGATACATGCGCTCGAGCATCGCGGCCCAGTCCTGCGCCTCGGTGCCGCCCGACCCGGCCTGGATGTCCAGGAAGCAGTTGTTCGGGTCCATCGGGTTCGAGAACATCCGTCGGAACTCGAGATCGCCGACGACTTTCTCGACGGCATCGACATCGGTCGCGACCGACTCGAGCATGCCGTCGTCGGCTTCGGATTTGGCGAGATCGAACAGTTCGCGGTTATCCGCGAGGCCGAGGGCGACCTTCTCGATCGCGTGGACCGTGCCCTCGAGCGATTTCTTTTCCTTGCCGATGTCCTGTGCGCGCTGCGGATCCTCCCAGAACTTCGGATCCTCGGTGAGCCGGTCGACCTCGATCAGGCGCGCCTTCTTCGCATCGAAGTCAAAGATACCTCCGCAGCTCGTCGGCGCGGCGGCCGAGGTCTTCGATGTGCTGCTCGATGGCGTTGATGCGTTCGGCTTCCATGATTGTCGACCCTACCCGGAAAAGCCGCGGATTGTACCGGAACGGGTGGTGCTTCCTTCGGGTGAATCCGGCGCTCGCACAGCGACGGGCACTGCGCGAGCGCTACGCCGGCTGCCAATGACCCAGCGTCAATTGCAGCGTCCGGGCGCCGTTCCACTCGTTCACGTCGAGGCGATAGACAGCAGCGATGCGCGCAGGCAGCGGCTGGTCATGCCCGAACAGCATGGCCTGGATGGGCACGCTGCCGAGACGATCTGAGCGCAGCAGCCGCAATCGGAGGTGCCTGCCGCCCACGACGCGCTGATCGTCGACCCGGAATTCGTCGCGGAACTGCGGCGCGGCGAATCCCTGCCCCCAGACCTGTGCGCCCAGCGCTTCGGCGACCGGCAGCATCAGGTCGGCCTCGTCGAGGCTACCGTCGATTTCGACGACGCGCTCCAGGTCGGCCGGTGACAATGCCTGACGGACGACACGCTCGAATGCGCTGCGGAATGCGTCCAGGCCCGCTGACGGGAGACTGAGTCCGGCGGCGGCGGCATGGCCGCCGAACCGGGTGATGAGGCCCGGGTGGCGTCGATCCACCAGATCGAGCGCGTCGCGCAGGTGCAGCGCCGGAATCGATCGTCCCGAACCTTTCAGTTCATCGCCGGCACCGGCGGCGAAGCAGAACGTCGGGCGATGGAAGCGTTCCTTCAGGCGCGAGGCGAGCAGGCCGACCACGCCGGTATGCCAGGCGGGATCGAACATGGCCAGGCTCGCCGATTCGCCGACCTCGATGCGTTCGAGCGCGGCCAGCGCAGAAGCCTGCATGTCCGCTTCGATCTCCCGTCGATCGCGATTGAGCGCGTCGAGGCGCGCGGCGAGCCGGGAGGCGGTGGCCTGATCGTCAGCCAGCAGGCAGTCGATGCCGACCGTCATGTCCTCGAGCCGCCCGGCGGCATTGAGCCTCGGCCCGACGACGAAACCGAGATCGTAGGTGGAGGCGCGCGTTGCATCGCGCCCGGCCGCCTGCAGCAACGCGCTGATCCCCGGCCGGGTCCGCCCCGCCTGGATGCGGCGCAATCCCTGGGTGACCAGGATGCGATTGTTGCGGTCGAGCTGCACGACGTCCGCGATCGTCCCGAGCGCGACGATGTCGAGATATTCGGCCAGGTTGGGTTCCGGTGCCGAGGCGAACGCGCCGCGCTGCCGGAGCTCCGCCCGCAACGCGAGCAGGACATAGAACATGACGCCGACTCCCGCCAGGTGCTTGCTCGCAAACGGGCAGCCTGCCTGGTTGGGATTGACGATGCAGCGGGCCTGCGGCAACTCGGTACCCGGCAGGTGATGATCGGTGACCAGGACTTCGATGCCGAGCCGCCGGGCTTCCTCGACACCGGCGTTGCTGGCGATGCCGTTGTCGACGGTGATAATGAAGTCCGGCTGCCGCTCGGCGGCAATGCGCACGATCTCGGGCGTGAGGCCATAGCCGTAGTCGAAACGGTTGGGCACGAGGAAGTCCACGACGGCACCGAAGCGCCGCAGCGCCAGCATGCCGAGCGCGGAAGCGGTCGCCCCATCGGCGTCATAGTCGCCCACGATCAGCAGGCGGCGGCGGGCCTTGATTGCATCCGCGAGGATCGTCGCCATGGCTGTGACGTTCAGCAGGTCGCGGAACGGGAGCAGTCCGGACAGCTGCGTGTCCAGTTCTGCGGGATCCGACAGGCCTCGGCCGGCATATACCCGCGCCAGCACCGGATGGATGCCCGCCGCCGTCAGTGCCACCACTGCGCCGGGGGGCAGGGCACGCTGCGCCACGCGCGGCAGGTCGGCTGAGACGGAAGGGAACAGGGTCATCGGGGGCGAGGCGGGGCTAAAGTCCCGAATCCGGCAGCCGATACTAGCCCAGGCGGCGTTCTGAACTGTCGCCCTTTTTTTCAGGTAGAGCGAGGACTCCCCTTTGACTTCAGCACGCTCCGGCATTGCAGCACAAATTTCCCTGATCGGGTGTGGCATCCTGTTTGCCGCGATCATGACCTTCTCGCTGGTCGCCTATTTCAAAACTGCCGCGACCCTGGACGCACGGAGCGACGAAGACCTGACCGCCCGCGTCCGGCTGCTGAAAGGCCAGCTGGAAACCTTCGACAGCTCGGTCAGGCACAACACGGACCGTCTCGCCTCGATCTTCGAGAGCATGCTCGGGGGATCGGTCCGGGTCGATCCTTCGCGGACGGTCCAGGTCGGCGATCGCGCGGTCCCGGTCGCGATGGTCGGCAACCAGGTCCTCAACCTCGGTTACTCGGAAGTCGACCAGTTCACCCGTGCGACCCACGGCAACGCCACGGTCTTCGTGCGCATCGGCGACGATTTCATGCGCGTCACCACTTCGGTGCGGAAGGAGGACGGAAGCCGCGCAATCGGCACGCTGCTCGGGTCGGCGCATCCCGGCTACAAGTCGATCATGGCCGGACAGCCCTATCTGGGCAAGGCGCACCTGTTCGGGCGCGACTACATGACCAAGTACACGCCGGTGCTACAGGGCGGCGAGGTGGTCGCCATCCTGTACGTCGGCTTCGACATCACCGATGACCTGGCGTACATGCTCACGCAGATGGGAAAGGCGCGGATCGGCGAACTCGGCTACTACGTCGTGATCGACGGGTCCCAAGGCAAGACCCGTGGTGCGCTGATGGTCCATCCCGAGATCCGGGGCAAGAATGCGCTCACCGACGAGGCGGCCGCGATCTTCAAGCGGGTACTGGACGAACCAAAGGGCATGTTCGAGGCGGACGGGCGAAAGATCCGGTTCGAGCGCTTCGATGCCTGGGGCTGGATCGTCGGCGCCAGCGTCGACCTCGCGGAATTGCGCGCGGATGCGGCAAGCCTGCGCAACCTGATGCTCATTCTCGGTGTCCTGATCCTGCTGGCCGGCTGCGCCGGTACCTATATGGCCCTGTCGCGCCGCCTGCTGCCGCTGCGGGTGCTCGCCCGGAACGCCGAACGACTCGGCGCCGGCGATCTCACGGTTCGCATGAGCCATTCGGGTAGCGACGAAGTGGGCGAACTTGCCGTGGCCTTCAACCGGATGGCGGAGCAGTTCGGAAGCATGGTCGTACGGATGAAGCGCGCCACGGTGTCGATGAAGGCGGCAGCGGGGGAAGTGCACGGCGAATCGGCCCAGGTGCAGAAGGGCTCCCGCGAGCAGAGCGATTCGGCCTCGCGCGTTGCAGCAGCGCTCGATCAGGCGACGCTCGGTCTCGAGCGCGTCGCGGAAAACGCGCGCGCCTCGCAGACGTTGTCGCAGCGTACCAATGACCTGTCCCAGCAGGGCGCGGCGGTGGCGCAGCGCACCTCGGAGGAAATCGGGGCGATCGCCAGGGCGGTTCGCGAGGCGTCGTCGGCCATCGCAGGCTTGAATCAGCGTTCCGACGAGATCAGTCAGGTGGTGAGGGTCATCAAGGACATCGCCGACCAGACCAATCTGCTCGCGCTCAACGCGGCGATCGAGGCAGCGCGCGCAGGCGAACAGGGTCGGGGCTTCGCCGTCGTGGCGGACGAGGTACGCAAGCTTGCCGAGCGCACGAGCAAGGCAACGATCGAGATCGGCACGATGATCGCGGCCATCCAGGCAGATACCCGCGGTGCGGTCAACGGCATGGATACCAGTTCCGGGCGTGTGGAGGCCGGCGTGCAGCTGGCGCGCGATGCGGCGGCCGCACTGGCGGAGATTCGCGAGGCGGCAACCGAGACGCTCGCCAAGGCGAGCGAGATCAACCAGGCGATGGACGAGCAGAATGCGGCCAGCGCCGAGATGGCCCGCAACGTCGAGCGCATCGCGGCTATGGCGGACGACAATAGCGCCGCCGCGGGCCGCAGCCATGGCGGGGTGCAGCGGCTTGAACAACTTGCGGTCGAACTGGGCGCGCTCACCGCGGGTATCCAGGTGAACGACGACGCCTGAGTCCGGCGGGCAGCGCGGCCGTGTACTGCGCTCCGGCCGCGTCAGGACGACGGGCGCCGGATGGCCAGCGGTGCCGCGCGGCGCCAGAATCTGCGCAATGCACCCCGGCCCGCCGCTGCCGTCAGCCCACGGCGCCCGCCATAGCCGGTCACTTGCACGCCGCCGAGAGATCCACGCGCCACGGCGCGAAGGGCCGGTGCCACCCAGTCCGCGTCGAGCGCGGCAAGCGCGGTGCTCCACGCGACGGCGTCGCCTCGGGCGGCGGCGTCCGTGCCGTGATCGAGATGAACGAAGGTATCACCTGCGGAGGCTTGCGCGAACAGATCGGCCGCTCCGGCGGTTGGCTTGTCCACGAGAGCGCCGGCAAGCACGCCGAAGCCGCGCGTGAGCCCATCGGTGGCGAGCACCCGGTCGACGCGCCGCAGCGCCATCGCGGGTAATCGTCCGCCGCCCCACAGCCAGAGACTGTTGACGGCGGGTTTACCGCGCTCTTCCCGTGCGGCGTTCACCGGCAGGTCGTGCAACAGCATCTGGGCCTCGTTCACCCGCCTGAGC
This sequence comes from Burkholderiales bacterium, assembly GCA_038324085.1. Classification (GTDB taxonomy): domain Bacteria; phylum Pseudomonadota; class Gammaproteobacteria; order Burkholderiales. Next base: position 63,455 of record JBBQHP010000012.1, on the reverse strand, counting down.
CAGATGCGCGCGTCGTCGCCCTTCGGCAGGAGCGCATCGATGCTGCGCCCGTGCGCGAGGCCGAGCGGGGTCGTCTGCAGCGCCGGGGCAGCGGCGAGCGGCACGTACCAGTCTCTCGAGCCGTGGGCCTCCAAGCGGAGGCCGTCCGGAGCGAAGTACGCGTTCAGCGCGTCGATCATGGCGTCGGCCTCGTCCGCCCTTACGTCCAGGTCGGCGCCGCGCGTCAGGAACAACTCCACGCCCTGAGCGTGCAGGTGCACAGGATCGGCGCGCAACCAGAAACGATCCCCTGGCTCGCGGCCGGCGCCCGCGAGCGCGATCGCAGCGAGCGGCAGTTCGACTTGCAGATCGAGCCCGAAGTGCCCGGCCAGCCAGCGTTCGATCCCGGGTTGGTCTTCTTCGGTCACCGACCCGCGCGCGAACAGGGTTTCCAGTGCCGGGAGCCGGAGCGGGTTCCCCGCCTGGGTGGCCCCGGAATCGGGCCAGAACAGCGCGGGAACGAGCAAGTGAAGACTTCGCATGTGCGATCGGTTGGCGGCAACGGCCGGCGGACTGTAGCACGCAGCCGATAGCCGCCTCGCGGGGTGTCTGGCAGAATCGCGCCTCCCGCTCTCCCGGCCTGCCCGTGCTTCCCTACGAGTACTTCGTCGGCCTGCGCTATACCCGCGCAAAACGGCGCAATCATTTCATTTCGTTCATCTCGATGACGTCCATGGCCGGTATCGCGCTGGGCGTGGCCGCGCTGATCGTGGTGCTGTCAGTGATGAACGGCTTCCAGAGGGAGTTGCGCGCCCGCATCCTCGGGGTGGCGTCGCACGTCCAGATCACGAGCTTCGAAGGCGGGCTCTCGGGTTGGCAGCAGGTGGCGCAGGATGCGAAGCGCCATCCCGAGGTGGTGGCGGCGGCGCCCTACGTGATGGCGCAGGCACTGCTGTCGTTCGACAACACGGTGCAAGGCGCGATCATTCGCGGCGTCTCGCCCGAACTCGAGAACACGGTGGCCGATTTCGGCCGGAGCATGAAGCAGGGGCGGCTCGATGCGCTGACGCCCGGCGGGTTCGGCATCGTCCTCGGATCGGAACTGGCCCGGAACCTGGGCGTGCGCATGGGCGAGAAGGTGACCGTGATCGCGCCACAGGGCCAGGTCACGGCGGCCGGCGTGCTGCCCCGCCTGAAGCAGTTCCGGGTCGTGGGCATCTTCGAAGTCGGCATGTACGAGTACGATTCGGGCCTCGCGTTGATCGACCTGGCCGATGCGCAGAAGCTCTATCGGCTCGACGACCGGGTATCGGGCGTGCGCCTGAAGCTGAAAGACCTGTTCTCGGCGCCGGCGGTGACTCGCGATCTCGCGATGACCTTGCGCAGCGATGTCTACGTCACCGACTGGACCCGCAGTCACGCCAATTTCTTCCGTGCGGTGCAGATCGAGAAGCGGGTGATGTTCATAATCCTCACGCTCATCGTCGCCGTCGCGGCCTTCAACATCGTCTCGACCCTGGTGATGGCGGTGACCGACAAGCAGGCCGACATCGCGATCCTCCGCACGCTCGGTGCGTCTCCCGGCAGCATCATGAAGATCTTCATCGTGCAGGGTGCCCTGATCGGGGTGATCGGCACGTTGATCGGCGTCGCGTTCGGCGTGGTGCTCGCCCTGAACGTGGACGTGGTCGTCCCCTTCATCGAACGCAACTTCGGCATCCAGTTCCTCGCCAAGGACATCTACTACATCAGCGACCTGCCCTCGGAGCTGGTGTGGAGCGACGTGCTCGTGATCGCCGGGGTGTCGTTCGGCCTGAGCCTGCTCGCAACGCTCTATCCGAGCTACCGGGCTTCGCGCATCAACCCCGCGGCGGCGCTGAGGTACGAATGATCGATACCGTGCTCTGCGCGCAGGGACTGGGCAAGACCTACGACGAAGGCCTCACGCCGGTCGAGGTCCTGAAGCGGGTCGACTTCGAAGTGCGCGCCGGTGAGAGCGTCGCCATCGTGGGCGCCTCGGGTTCGGGCAAGAGCACGCTGCTGCACCTGCTCGGCGGGCTGGACGCCCCGTCGACCGGGACCGTCGCGCTCATGGGGCAGGAGATCGCGGCCCTGTCCCAGCAAACCCTGGGGGAGCTGCGCAATCGACATCTGGGCTTCGTCTACCAGTTCCATCACCTGCTGCCCGAATTCACTGCGCTGGAGAATGTGGCGATGCCGCTGTTCATCCGCCGCACCGATCCCGCACAGGCCCGGGCGGTGGCCCGGGAGATGCTGCAACGGGTGGGACTGGGCGCGCGCCTCGAACACGTGCCGGGCGAATTGTCCGGCGGTGAGCGCCAGCGTGCCGCCCTCGCGCGCGCGCTCGTGACGCGCCCGGCCTGCGTCCTCGCCGACGAACCGACCGGAAACCTCGACCGGCGCAATGCCGAGGGCGTGCTCGAACTGATGGCCGGATTGAATCGCGATCTCGGCACCAGCCTGGTCATCGTGACGCACGATCATGCGATCGCCGCGCGGATGAACCGCGTCCTGCGACTCGACGACGGCGTGCTTGCCGTCGCGGTCCCGGAAGAACTGCAATGATGGTCTTCCGCGCCGGTCACGGCCGCCGGCGCGGATCCTCGATTCCCGGCCGAAAGGAACGTCCTGCCATGACCCGTTTCATCATCGTTTTCTCGGCGCTGCTCGCCGCATTCTCGCTCCCGGCCCGCGCGGACGATCCGAAGACCGACGACGAAAAGACCTTCTATGCCCTCGGTCTCGCGCTCGCGCGCGAACTGCAGGTGTTCACCCTGAACCCGGCCGAGGCCGAGCAGGTCAAGCGCGGCCTGGCCGATGCCCTCGCCGGCAAGAAGCCGTTGGTCGATCTCGAGACGTACGGCCCGAAGATCCAGTCGCTGGCCCAGGCTCGCCGCGCCGTGGTCAGCGAGAAGTCCGCCTCCGCGGGCAAGGATTTCCTCGACAAGATGGCCAAGGAGAAAGGCGCCGTCAAGACGCCCAGCGGGCTCGTCTACCTGTCCCTCAAGGAAGGCAGCGGCGCATCCCCGACGGCGGCCGATACGGTCAAGGTGCACTACCGCGGGACATTGACCGACGGGCGCGAATTCGACAGCAGCTATGCGCGCAATCAGCCAGCGGAATTTCCGCTCGGCAACGTGATCAAGTGCTGGACCGAAGGCGTCGCGAAGATGAAAGTGGGCGGCAAGGCGAAGCTCGTGTGCCCCGCCAGCATCGCCTACGGCGACCGCGGTGCAGGCGGCATGATTCCACCCGGTGCGACGCTCGTCTTCGAGGTGGAACTGCTCGAGGTCAAGAAGTAGCGTCGGGCGGGTACCGGAGGCGGGAGGCTTCGGTACCCCGATGCTGCTGAACACGGCAGCGTTCGTCGCCGGGGCCTGGTGGCTGCAGCAGCAGGCGGCGCTGCCATCCGCCGGCGGCGCTTTCATCGTGGCCGCGATCGCGGCTCTTGCGCTTGTCGGCATGCGTTCCGGCCCTGCGCCAATGCGCGTGGCGGGGCAGGTGTTCCTGGTGGCTGCCTGCGCCGGGGCGGGCTTCTACTGGGCCGCGATGCAGGCCGGGTGGCGGTTGTCCGACCGACTGCCGGCGCAATGGGAGGGTCGCGACATTCGCGTGGTGGGCGTCGTTGCCGGGCTGCCGGAGCGGACGGCCCGCGGCTGGCGCTTCGTCTTCGAGGTGGAACGCACGCTGACCCCGGATGCCTATGTGCCACGGCGCGTGATCGTGTCCTGGTTCGATCCCGACGCCGCCGCGGACGAAGCGGCGGTCTCGCCGGTGACGCCGGGCGAGCGCTGGCGCTTCTCCGCGCGTTTCAAGCGTCCCCATGCGAGCTACAACCCGCACGCCTTCGACGCGGAGGCGTGGCTGCTGGAGCGCGGCATTCGCGCGACCGGCTATGTGCGTGATACCGCGCCGCGCGAGCGGGTGGACGCTTTCGTGATGGGTCCCCGGTACGCAATCGAGCGCTTGCGTGCGCGCCTGCGCGATCGATTGCTCGCTGAACTCGCGGGCAAACCCTATGCGGGGGTCGTGGTGGCGCTGGCCGTCGGCGATCAGCAATCCATTCCCGCAGCGCAGTGGCAGGTGTTCACCCGAACCGGTGTCAATCACCTGATGAGCATCTCGGGATTGCACGTGACGATGGTCTCGGGGCTAGCGTTCCTCATCGTGTTCCGGTTGTGGCGTCGTTCGGCGCTACTGGTCCAGCATGCTCCCGCGCGCAGCGCAGCCGTGCTTGCGGGACTGGTGGCGGCGCTGTGCTATGTCTTGCTGGCCGGATTCGCTGTGCCGGCGCAGCGCACGCTCTGGATGCTGGGGACCCTGGCGTTCGCATGGTGGTTGCGGGTGTTCGCCACGCCGTCGGGGATCCTGGCAACGGCATTGCTTGTCGTGCTCGTGCTCGATCCCATGGCGGTGCTGGCCGCCGGCTTCTGGCTCTCGTTCGGAGCCGTGACATTGCTGATGTACGTCACCGCAGGCCGGGTCCGGCGTGAAGGCTGGCTGCTTGCCTGGGGTCGCACCCAGTGGACCCTGTTCCTGGGCCTCGCGCCGTTGCTGCTCGTGCTGTTCCAGCAGGTGTCGCTGGTAGCGCCGGTGGCGAACGCGTTCGCGGTTCCGTGGGTGGGTCTCGTGGTGGTACCCCTGTCGCTGCTCGCGGCGGTGATCCCCTGGGTGCCGGTGGCGGATCTCGCTCATGCAACCATGGCCGTGGCCGGCGCGATGCTCGAATTCCTTTCGGACCTCCCGGCAGCGGCCTGGACGCAGCGTGCGCCATCGGCCTGGGCGGCGCTGCTCGCCGTGGCCGGCGCTGCCTGGTTGCTGTTGCCGCGGGGGTTTCCGGCCCGCTGGATCGGATTGATCGCGATGCTGCCGCTCGTGGCGCTCCCGGCGGCACGCCCCGGTTTCGGCGAAGCCTGGGTGAGCGTGCTCGACGTGGGCCAGGGGCTTGCTGCGGTCGTGCAGACCCGGTCGGGTGCGCTGGTGTTCGATACCGGCCCGGGCTGGTCGAGCGAAGCCGACAGCGGTTCGCGCGTCATCGTCCCGTTCCTGCGTGGCGAAGGCGTGCGCAGGCTGGAAGGCCTGATCGTGAGCCATGACGATGCCGATCATTCCGGCGGCGCGGCCAGCCTGCTCGCGGCGGTACCGGTGCGATGGGTCGCCACCCCTCTGCCCGAGGGCCATGCCGCACTGGCCTCGGCGCATCCGGCGCCCTGCATCGCGGGACAGCGTTGGGAGTGGAGCGGGGTGCGGTTCGACATGCTGCATCCGGAGGCCGACAGCTATAATTCGCCGGGCATCCGCGACAACGCGCGCAGTTGCGTGCTGAAGATCAGCACCGGGGGCGCGGCGCTCCTCATGGCGGCCGACATCGAGAAGGATTCGGAGCGTTCGCTGCTGGCGCGCGGCACCGGACTGACCGCGGACATACTCGTGGCACCGCACCACGGCAGTCGTACCTCTTCCACTCCCGAGTTCATCAGCGCCGTGCAGCCACAGGTCACCATCTTCTCCGTGGGTTATCGCAATCGCTTCGGGCATCCGGCACCCGACGTCGTGGCCCGGTACCGCTCCGTCGGGTCGCGCATCGTCCGCACCGACGAGGGTGGGGCGATACGGGTGGTTCTAGACGAGCGCGGCTGGTCGCTCGAGCGCTGGCGCGATGCCCGGCCCCGTTACTGGCACGATCGCTGAGCCCTGAAACGGCCGCCGCGGTGCGCTCCGCCACCGCCCGTCGACAATTGGTACCCCCTACCGACAGCTTCGTTTCCGCACCCGAATCGCCGGTCGAGAACTGGCGCGCCCTGGGCGCACGTCTCGCAGAAGGCGATGCCCCCGTGCTGGAGGCGGCGCTGGAACTGGTCGCCACGCACGGTCCGGCGACCGAGCGGCGCAGCCGGGAGACCGCGACGATCCTCGCAGGATTGCGGCTCGACGCCGAAACGCTGATCGCGGGGCTCTTTGCGGCGCTGCCTCGGGACGTCCCGGTCGAGACGCTGGGCATGCGTTTCGGCGCCAGCGTCGGGGCGCTGGTGGATGGGGCGCGCCGCATGCACGACATCCAGGCGCTGCGGCCCGCCCTGCCGGCGGACCAGAAGTCGGGCGATCGCGGCGGGCAGCTCGAGGCTCTGCGCAAAATGCTGCTCGCCATGGTGCAGGATGCCCGCGTAGTTCTGATCAAGCTGGCAGACGAGCTGAGCCTGCTGCGCGCTCTCGCCGCCGACGGTGACTCGACGGCCCGGCGCATCGCCGCGCGCGACACGATCGAGCTGCTGGCGCCGCTCGCCAACCGCCTCGGTGTGTGGCAGCTCAAGTGGGAACTCGAGGATCTCGCCTTCCGCTGCGAGGAGCCTGCCACCTACAAGTCGATCGCGCGCGAGCTCGATGGCAAACGCGCCGATCGCGAGGAATTCATCGCGCGCGTGGCGGCCCTGCTGCGGGACGAGCTGGCCCGTTCCGGGGTGATTGCGGAGGTGAGCGGCCGGCCGAAGCACATCTTCAGCATCTGGAAGAAGATGCAGCGCAAGGACCTGGGCTTCAAGGACGTGTTCGACGTGCGGGCGGTGCGCGTGCTGGTCGACGACGTAAAGGATTGCTACACGGCGCTGGGTGTCGTCCACAACGTATGGACGCCGATTCCGAAGGAATTCGACGACTACATCGCAAAACCCAAGACCAACGATTACCGTTCGTTGCATACCGCCGTGATCGGCCCCGATGACAAGGTGCTGGAAGTGCAGATCCGCACCCGCGAGATGCACCAGGCCAACGAATTGGGCATCGCGGCGCATTGGCGCTACAAGGAAGGCGGCAGGCGCGATCCGCGCCTCGAGGAACAGATCGCCTGGCTGCGCCGGATCCTCGATTGGCAGGACGACATGGGCGGGACCGTCGATCTCGCCGATTCGATGCGCACGGAGCTGTTCCACGAGACTGTGTACGTGCTGACGCCGCAGGGTCGGGTGGTGGCGCTGCCGCGCGGCGCCACGCCGGTGGATTTCGCCTACCACGTGCATACCGACCTAGGGCATCGGTGTCGCGGCGCCAAGGTCAACGGCCACATCGTCCCGCTCAATCAGGCGCTGGTCACGGGTCAGCGGGTCGAGATCGTCACGGTGCGGGAAGGCGGTCCGAGCCGCGACTGGCTCAATCCACAACTCGGTTTCCTGCGCAGCCACCGGGGACGCGCCAAGGTCCGCGCATGGTTCCATGCCCAGAACCTCGAGCAGGATGTCGCGCACGGCCGCGCCGCGCTCGAGCGAGAGGTCCACCGCCTCGGTGTATCGGCCCCGCCGCTGGAGACACTGGCGTCGGCTTTGGATTTTGCCAAGGTGGAGGACCTGCTGGCGGCGCTCGGGCGCGGGGATGTGCCGCAGCGGCAACTCCAAGCGGTGCTGCGCCCGACTGAAGACGAACCCGGCCGCAGCGCCGCACTGGAGGTCGTCCCGCCCGGCGTGGCGCCGCCGTCGCCCCAACGGGACGATGGCGTGCTCATCGTGGGCGTGGACAGGCTGGTTACCCAGCTCGCCCGCTGCTGCAAGCCGACGCCGCCGGATCCGATTGTCGGCTTCGTCACACGGGGGCGAGGGGTCAGCATCCATCGTGCGACCTGTGCAAATGCGGCACGGCTGCCCGCGGAACGTCGCGTCGTCGCAGACTGGGGCATCGCCCACGGGGACGCCCGCTATGCCGTGGACATCGAAGTCATCGGCCACGGCGACGGCACGCTCCTGCGCAGCGTGACCGAGATCCTGGGCAAGGAGAAGGTGCCGGTCCGGGCTGCCCGCGCCGCGGAGCGCGGCATGGTTTCCCGGGTCGAGCTGACCATCGAAGTGTCCGGAGGCGAGCATCTGGCGAGGATCAGCGGCCTGATCGGGGCGCTGTCCGAGGTCGATGGGATTCGCCGACGCTGAGCACATGCCCCGGTCGCGATGCGGGGCGACCGAGGGAGTTTGATACAGATCAAGGTTTCCGACGAGATCCAAGCTGACGGCCGCTCAAGTTCGAAGTCGGCACTCCGTTAATCAGACACATGGGTAGGACTTGCGTCATGTCCACCCGTCCCCGATCGGAGTCCCATGCAGCGAACTACCTCCTCGGCCCATTGGCTGACCGCAGTACCCCCGCGTGCCCTCATCGGGCCTGGCGTCGTGACGTTGGTCGGTGCCGCGATCGGGGTATGGCTGGGCCAATCGTTCCCGACAACTGGCGTGCTCGTTGCGACGGTGGCAACTGCGCTTTCGTGGATGTTGTTTTCGATCCGGAGCGCGGTCGCCGCGCGCGCAAACGCGCCCTCCGGCGCCCACACCGATGTCGGGTCCGGGGCCGATCCGAGCCAGGTCGCGGCAATCTTTGCCCGGCTTGCGCAGGAACTGAAAGGGCAGGTGGGCAACTCCAGGGGGGAACTGGACCAGATCGACACCTTGCTGGGCGACGCCATTCCCAAGCTGGTGGCGAGTTTCTCGTCGATGGCGGTGCAATCGCAGCGCCAGCAGGCACTTGCGCTGGCGGCAACGACCGGTCAGGGCGAGAGCGAAAGCAACGTTACGACGTTTGCCAACTTCGTGCGCGAGAATTCGGTCACGTTGCAGCGGTTCGTGGACAGCGCGGTCAGCGGGAGCAAGTCGGCGATGCACCTGGTCGAGGACATGGAAAAGCTCGACACGCGCATCGTCGCTATCGGCAGCATCCTCGGGGAGATCGATGCGATCTCCAAGCAGACCAACCTGCTCGCGCTCAATGCGGCGATCGAAGCCGCCCGTGCGGGCGAAGCCGGGCGCGGTTTCGCCGTCGTCGCGGACGAAGTGCGTACGCTCTCGAATCGCACGAGCGCCTTCAGCCGCCAGATCCGCGAACATACGTCCGGCATGGCGGCGGATCTGAAGGATACCGGTAGCGTCATCGCGGGCATGGCGTCGCAGGATATGGTGAGCGTGCTGCATTCCAAGCAGCAGGTAGAGACGATGATGGCCACGCTGACCGCGTCGAACGTCGTGATGAACGAGTCGGTGGCGGAACTGCGGCGCATCGCCGGCGATGTCGAGAGTGCCGTGAACGCATCGGTTTCGGGACTGCAATTCCAGGACATGGTTTCGCAGTTGGTCGGTCATGTGCGCCGCCGTGGTGTCGCGATGGAGACATTGCTGGGCGTGGCGAGCGACGCCGCGATCACGCTCGAAACCGGAAGTTACGTGGCTGAAGCCGAGCGCCTGTCGGCTGAACTCGAACGCGTCGTGGCGCAGGTCGAGGCGCAATCCGGCCACAGCCCCGTTGCGCAAACGCACATGGGCACCGGCGACGTGGATCTTTTCTAGACCTTCGACAGGAGTTCTCCGGCATGGCCAAGACGATTCTCGCAGTGGACGATTCGGCGTCGATCCGAAACATGGTGGCCTTCACTCTCAAGAGCGCCGGCTACGAAGTCGTGGAAGCGGTGGACGGTCAGGATGGCCTGGAAAAGGCGAAGGGGCGCCAGGTCAATCTGGTGCTCACGGACCAGAACATGCCGAGGATGGATGGCCTGACGCTCGTGAAGAGCCTGCGGGCACTGGCGCAATACAAGAGCGCGCCGATCCTGATGCTCACCACGGAGTCGTCCGACGAAATGAAAGCGAAAGGGCGTGCCGCCGGCGCCACCGGGTGGTTGGTCAAGCCCTTCGATCCGCCCAAGTTGCTCGAAGTCGTCAAGAAGGTCATCGGCTGAGCCGAAAACAGGATGAAAGCGGGAGCACGACAGCGATGACCTATGACCTGAGCCAATTCCATCAGGTGTTCTTCGACGAGAGCGCGGAACACCTGGAGGCCATGGAGTCGATACTGCTCAAACTCGATCCGGGCGCCCCGGAACAGGAGGATCTCAACGCGATTTTTCGCGCTGCGCATTCCATCAAGGGCGGCGCCGGGACCTTCGGTTTCACCGACATCGCTGCGGTTACTCACGTAGCCGAAACGCTGCTCGACCGCCTGCGCAGGCAGGAGCTCGCGCTGGAGACAACGATGGTCGATGCGTTGCTCGAAGCGAGCGACGTGATCAAGGCGCAACTCGCTGCGCATCAGGCTGGCCAATCGTCCGATCCCGCCGCGGCCGATGCCGTGCGCGCCCGTCTCGAAGCCGTTTCCCGGGGCGGCAGCGTCGGGGCCGTGAAAGTCGACAAAACGCCCAGCCCGTCGTCGAAGACTTCGCGGCGATTCAGCGTTCGATTCGAGGCGCCAACCGACGATCCGGGGGTCGCCAGTCTGATCGCCGAATTGCGCTCTCTCGGCGAAGTCGAGGTGGCGCAGCCCGCCAAGGGACGCGGCCGGCGCAAGGGCAACCTACAGGCCTGGGAATTGCGGGTGACCACGACCGCGGACGAGGCCGAATTGCGCGGGCTCCTGGAATTCGTACTGCCGGCCGAGGCCGTGGTGATTGAACGACTCGGAGAATCTGAAGTCGTGTCCGCCGATGCCGAAGCGGCCGGCGATGCGACATCCGGCGTCGCAAAAGAGCAATCCGATGCGACGTCCGCCGAACCCGACGTGGGCTACGGTTTCTTCGAGCCGTTGCCGGTGCTCGTCGAGAGCAAGGACGAATCCTTCGGATTCTTCGACGACGCGCCCGGTATGCCAACGGGCGAGCCGCCATCGTCGGTCGGGCGCCGGGCGACCGATCAAGTAGATGTGAAGGAAGGCCGCGCCGGTCGCCGGGATTCCGACAAGGTGGTCGTGGCACCGGCTGCGCAGGACGCATCATCGATCCGGGTGAGCGTGGAGAAAGTGGACCAGCTCATCAACCTGATGGGCGAGCTCGTGATCACGCAGTCGATGCTCGTCCAGACGGCGGAGCGGGCCGACCCCGCGCTCTATGAAGCGTTGTACAGCGGCATTGCGCAATTGCAGCGCAACAGCCGCGATTTGCAGGAAGCCGTGATGTCGATCCGGATGATGCCGATCGCATTCGTCTTCAGCCGCTATCCGCGTCTCGTGCGCGACCTTGCCAGCAAGCTCGGCAAGCAGGTCGACCTGAAACTCGTCGGAGAGCACACCGAGCTCGACAAAGGGGTTATCGAGAAGATCGCCGATCCGCTGACGCATCTCGTACGCAACAGCCTCGATCACGGTCTCGAGAATACCGAGGATCGGGAACAAAACGGCAAGACCGCCAAGGGAACAATCACGCTGAGCGCTTTCCACCAGGGCGGGAACATCGTCATCGAAGTGGCCGACGACGGCCGCGGACTGGATCGGGAAAAGATTCTCGCCAAGGCCAAGAGTCGCGGCATGCCGGTCAGCGACGACATGGCTGACGCCGATGTTTTCGCGCTCATCTTCGAAGCGGGGCTGTCGACCGCGGAGCAGGTGACCGACGTGTCGGGTCGGGGTGTCGGGATGGATGTGGTGCGCAAGAACATCCTGGCGCTCGGAGGACGGGTCGAGATCCGCAGCCAACCGGGCAAAGGCTGCACGGTATCGATCCGCCTGCCGCTCACGCTTGCGATCCTCGACGGCATGTCCGTGGCGGTCGGAAACGAGATGTATATCGTGCCGCTCGGCTTCATCGAAGAGTCGCTTCAGCCCGCAGCCTCGGACATCCGCACCATCGCCGGAAAAGGCGTGGTCATGCAGGTCAGAGGCGAGTACCTCTCCGTACTCAGGCTTCATCAGGCCATGGGAATCCAGCCCAAGGTCACTGAGTTCCACAAGGGAATCATGGTGATCCTGGAAGCCGAAGGTGTCCGCATCGCCATGTTCGTCGACGGGCTCGTGGGGCAGCACCAGGTCGTCATCAAGAGCATCGAAAGCAACTATAGACGCGTGAAAGGTATCTCTGCCGCGACGATCATGGGCGACGGCAAGGTCGCAATGATTCTGGACGTGGGGCAACTCGTACGCATGGCGACAGAAAAGCCTGAAGCCTTGCGCGCAGCCTGAAGGGCGAACGGAAGCAGCAATCAACAGGGATGCAGGGCGATGGGCGTCGTTCCCGTCAATGGCATCCGTTGGGGTAGGTGGACTCGGCTGAACCGGTTTGCAGCCGAAACGAGCAACGGTCCCGCGCGACAGCGCGGGCGGACAATTCGACAGGAGTCGACATGAACTGGTTGAAGCATTTGGTGATGTTCAAGCACAGCATCGTAGAGGGAGACGGCGGCACGTCATCGGATGCGGCGGTCAGCGCGGAGGAAGTGGCGGCCATGCGCGGTCAACTCGCAGCGATCGCCAAATCACAGGCGGTCATCGAATTGTCGCTGGACGGAAAAGTTCTCACCGCCAACGAAAAGTTCTGCAGCACGATGGGCTTTGCGCTGGACGAGATCCAGGGCAAGCAGTACAGCACCTTTCTCGACTCCGCCTATCGCGAGAGCACTGAGCACCGGACGTTCTGGGATGCGCTTGGCCACGGCGAAGTTGCCGTCGGACTTCACAGACTGATTGACAAGGGTGGAAAGGACGTGTGGCTGCAGGCCACGTTCACTCAGGTGGTTGGCGTGGATGGGCGCACCGGAAAAAGCGTCGGTATCGCGAACGACGTGACCGCGCTCAAGCTGGAACTTGAAGACACGCGTACCGAGCTGAAAGTGCGATCCGACATCATGGATCTCACTAGCATCGTCTCGGAGGCGGATCTCAAGGGCGACATTGTTTCGATCAACGAAAAGTTTACCGAGATCTCCCAGTACTCGCGGGAGGAGTTGATCGGCAAGCCACACAATACGACACGGCACCCCGATATGCCGAAAGAGACCTTCAAGAAGGTGTGGTCCACGATCGGACATGGTGAAATATTCCGAGGCGTCATAAAGAACCGGGCGAAGGACGGCACGCCCTATTACGTGGACGCGGTCATCGCGCCGATCCTCGGCAAGAACGGGAAGCCTCGCAAGTATCTCGGCGTGCGCTACGACATCACGCAGGCGGAGCTGGAGCGCCAGGATTCCAAGGGAATGCTCGATGCCATCAACAAGTCTTACGCTGCCATCGAGTTCGATACGAAGGGAAACATTCTGTCGGCGAACGAATCGTTCCTGACGACGATGGGATACAGCCTGGCCGAGATCAAGGGCCGGCACCACAGCATGTTTGTCGAGCCCAACGCCGCGCAATCCCAGGACTACCGGAACTTCTGGGAGAAACTGGGTCGCGGGGAGTATGACGCGGGCCAGTACCGGCGCTACGCCAAGGGCGGCAGGGAAGTCTGGCTGCAAGCCAGCTATAACCCGGTCATGGACGAGATGGGAAGAGTGTTCAAAGTGGTGAAGTACGCGACCGAGATCACCGCGCAAAAACTCCAGGCAGCGGACTTTGCAGGCCAGCTCGCAGCCATCTCCAAGGCCCAGGCAGTGATCGAGTTCTCGCTGGACGGCAAGATCCTCACGGCCAACGACAACTTCTGCCAAACGCTTGGCTACTCCCTCGGCGAGATCAAGGGCCAGCACCACAGTTTGTTCGTGGATCCGGCGGATCGCGCGAGCAGCGAGTACCGGATGTTCTGGGAGAAGCTCGGACGCGGCGAGTTCGACTCGGGCCGGTACAAGCGCATCGCCAAGGGCGGCGGCGAAGTGTGGATCCAGGCGTCCTACAACCCGATCATGGACATGAACGGCAAGCCGTTCAAGGTCGTCAAGTACGCCACCAACGTGACGGAGCAGGTGCTGGCCGCCCGCATGCTCGAGCAGGCAGTGGAGGAAACCCAGGTCGTCGTTACCGCCGGAAAGAACGGTGACCTCACGCAGCGTATCTCCCTGGACGGCAAGAGCGGTGCCATCGAGAACCTGTGTGAAGGCGTCAATGCCCTGGTCGAGTCCATGGCCGAGGTGGTGGGCCAGATTCGCGATGCCACCGAAGCAATCAACACAGCGTCGAAGGAAATCGCCGCCGGCAATACCGACCTGTCGCAGCGCACCGAAGAACAGGCATCGAGCCTCGAGGAAACCGCCAGCTCGATGGAAGAGCTCACCTCCACGGTGAAGCAGAATGCGGAGAACGCCAAGCAGGCGAACCAGCTCGTCGTGAGCGCCTCGGACGTCGCCGTGCGCGGCGGTACCGTGGTGCGCCAGGTCGTCGACACCATGGGCGGCATCTCCGATGCTTCGAAGAAGATCTCGGACATCATCTCGGTCATCGACGGCATCGCGTTCCAGACCAACATCCTCGCTTTGAATGCCGCGGTCGAGGCGGCGCGCGCAGGGGAACAAGGCCGCGGCTTCGCGGTGGTGGCGACGGAAGTGCGCAATCTTGCGCAACGCAGTGCCGCGGCCGCCAAGGAGATCAAGACGCTGATCTCCGACTCGGTGTCCAAGGTGGACTCCGGCAGCAAGCTCGTGGATGAAGCCGGCCGCACGATGGAAGAGATCGTCACCTCGGTGAAGCGCGTGACCGACATCATGTCGGAGATCACGGCGGCTTCGGTGGAGCAGAGCTCCGGCATCGAACAGGTCAATCAGGCCATCGCGCAGATGGACGAAGTGACCCAGCAGAATGCCGCTCTCGTCGAGCAGGCCGCCGCGGCTGCCGAGAGCCTGGAAGAGCAGGCCAACGCGCTGTCCGAGACGGTATCGGTCTTCCAGCTCGAAGAAGAGGTTCAGGCACCGCAGGGCCGCTGGGACGGAAAGACGGAAAAGCGTGGTGCCGACCGTCCGGTCAATGTGGCACGCCTCCCCAGCCGGCAGGCGCCGCCCGCCAAGCCCGCACGACCGGCGCCTGCGCGCAAGGTAGCGGCCAAGCCGGTAGCACGTCCGAAATCCAAGGTCGTCGGCGGCGATGCGTCCGAGGACGACTGGTCGGAGTTCTGAGCATGGCAACGCAAACCACTTTTAGTGCGAGGGACTAGGTCATGCTGGCGGAATCACGCGAAATGAATCATGCGGGGCGCTCTGTGTTACCGGCGGAAGCGCAGGAGTTTCTCACCTTCACGCTCGGTGCCGAGGAGTACGGCATCGAGATCCTGAAGGTGCAGGAAATCCGCGGCTACGACTCGGTCACGACGATCGCCAATTCGCCCGAATTCATCAAGGGCGTCATCAATCTTCGCGGGGTGATCGTGCCGATCGTGGATCTTCGGATCAAGTTCGGCGTCGGCAACCCCGAGTACAACCAGTTCACCGTCGTGATCGTGCTCAACGTGCGCGATCGCGTCGTCGGCGCCGTAGTGGACAGTGTGTCCGATGTTCTCACGCTGGAGGCCGAGCAGATCAAGCCCGCACCCACGTTCTCCTCCAGCTTCGACACCAGTCATCTGATGGGTATCGGCGCCGTGGATGAACGCATGCTGATCTTGATGGATATCGAGCGGCTCATGCTGTCATCCGACATGGCGCTCGTCGACGACCCAATTCAATGAGCAACACAGTGACGGCCGCGGGTCGCCGTGCCGACATCGGAGTAGCGCCCGTGGGCGCCACAAAGGCGCAGAACGGGCGGGAATTCGAGTTCACGTCGTCCGATTTCGAGGTGATCCGCGACCTGATCTACACGCGCGCCGGAATCACGTTGTCACCGGTCAAGGTCGACATGGTCTACAGCCGGATCGCGCGCCGCTTGCGCGCTCTGGGCATGCGCCGGTTCCAGGACTATCTGAGCTTCTTGAAATCCGGACAGAACGAGACGGAGTGGCAGCAGTTCACCAACGCGCTTACCACCAATCTGACGTCGTTCTTTCGTGAAATGCATCATTTTCCTCTGCTTGCCGAGCACCTCGCGGCGCGGCGGGGCCGTGACGTGGCGATCTGGTGCTGCGCGGCCTCCACGGGAGAGGAGCCGTACTCAATTGCGATGACAGTGGCCGAGACCTACGGAGCCTTCGATGTTCCGGTCGAAATCGTCGCATCCGACCTGGACACGAATGTCCTGCAGAAAGCCAAGGAGGGGATCTACCCTCTCGAGCGCGTGGAGAAGATTTCGCAGGAGCAGGTTCGCCGGTTCTTCAAGCGCGGCAGCGGGGCTCAGGAAGGGAACGTCAAGGTACGACAGGAATTGAACCGCATGGTGACGTTCCGCCAGGTGAATCTGCTGTCGGACCCGCTGCCCCTGAAGGGACCGTTCGACGTCATCTTCTGCCGGAACGTGATGATCTATTTCGACAAGCCCACCCAGGCCGACGTGGTGCGACGCCTGTCACAAGTGATGAAACCGGACGGCCTGCTGTTCGTGGGGCATTCCGAAAGTCTGTTGCACGTATCAGACACCGTGAAATTGCGCGGCAAGACGGTCTACGAGCGAGTGAGTGCGAGGTCGCGCAATGACCCTTGACGCCGCCGCCGAATCGCTGGCGACCAATCTCTATTTCGACCGGCAGTTCGGCATCAATGCGGTGAAGATCCTGCCGGGAGAGTTCTATGTATCTGACCAGGACATCGTGCTGGTCACGACGCTGGGATCCTGCATCGCCGCCTGTATCCGCGACAAGAAAACGGGCATTGGCGGCATCAACCACTTCATGTTGCCGGAAAACGGTAGAGTCAATACCGTGCCTGCCTCGGCACCGGCGCGCTACGGCAGCTACGCCATGGAACTGTTGATCAATGAACTCATCAAGCTGGGTGCGAGTCGAGCCAACCTCGAGGCCAAGATCACTGGCGGCGGCAACGTCCTCGCCCATATGACCGTCACCAAGGTAGGCTCGCGCAATACAGCGTTCGCGCTCGACTATCTCCAGACGGAAGGCATCCCGATCGTCGGTAAGGACGTGCTCGACGTGTACCCGCGCAAGGTCTACTTCTTCCCGAGATCGGGGCGCGTCATGGTCAAGAAGCTGCGCAATCTTCACAATGACACCTTGTTCGTGCGGGAATCCGCCTACGCCAAGCGCGTCAACGACGTGAAGGTAGTTAGTGGCGAAGTGGAGCTCTTCTGATGCCGACAAGAACCTTATCCGGGCAGCAAACGGCACGCAAGATTCGCGTCGTGGTGGTGGACGATTCGGCTTTGGTGCGCGCGCTGTTGAAGCAGTTGCTGGAATCGGCACGTGACATCGAAGTGGTCGGCCAGGCGGCGGATCCGATTGCAGCTCGCGAAGTGATTCGCACCGTCAATCCAGACGTGATCACGCTCGACGTCGAAATGCCGAAGATGGATGGGCTCGAGTTTCTGGCCCGACTGATGCGCCTGAAACCCACGCCCGTCGTCATGGTGTCGTCGCTGACGCAGCGAGGTTCGGAAGTGGCGCTCAAGGCCCTAGAACTGGGCGCGGTGGATTTCGTCGCCAAACCGAAGATCGGTATCGAGGACGGGCTGCGGGAATCCGCCGAGGAATTGATCGACAAGATTCGGACGGCCGCGGTGGCCAAGGTCGAGCGCAAGATGCTCGAGGTTGCGCCGGCGAACAGCGCCGACGTCGTCTTGCCAGCCTTATTGTCCCGCGTGGCCACGACGGAAAAGGTGATCGTGGTCGGGTCAAGCACCGGCGGTACCGAAGCACTCAAGGAATTTCTACGGCGACTGCCGGCCAACTGCCCGGGGATTCTTATCGCCCAACACATGCCGGAGACGTTCACCAAATCCTTTGCCGAGCGCCTGGATGGCCTGTGCACGATTCGGGTTGTCGAAGCCAAGGGGGGAGAGCGCGTATTGCCGGGGCACGCGTTTCTCGCGCCGGGCCATTCGCATCTGTTACTGAAACGCAGTGGCGCCAACTACATGACCGAATTGTCCGACTCGCCGCCGGTCAACCGGCACCGCCCCTCGGTCGATGTGCTGTTCCGCTCTGCCGCAAACGCGGTCGGGCGCAACGCGATCGGCGTTATCCTCACCGGCATGGGCAAGGATGGCGCCGCCGGCATGCTGGAGATGAAGACCGCCGGGTCCCGCACTTTTGCTCAAGACGAGGCAAGTTGTGTCGTTTTCGGAATGCCGAGGGAGGCCATTGCCATGGGGGCAGTGGATGAAGTGGTCTCTTTGAAGGAAATGGCGAGCCGGGTTCTCGCCTCCCTCGGATCGGATCGGACCATTCGTGTCTGAGCGACCGGACCAGAGCAGCGCAGTGGACAAGCAACGGAGATGATTATGCAAACAGCTGTCGAGACGAGTAAAAACAGAATGGTCATCCGGCTAACCGGCCGTTTCGACTTCAATTCCCATCGTACCTTCCGGGAGGCATACGAACCCGCCCTGGGTGAGGCCACGGTCCACGAGCTGGAGATCGACTTCGGCCATGTGGACTACGTCGACAGTTCCGCGCTCGGCATGTTGCTCATGCTGAAAGAGAAGGCGCAGTCCATGTCCAAGTCGGTGACACTCGCTAACTGCCAAGGCACGGTCAAGCAAGTGCTCGACATCGCGAACTTCGGCAAGCTCTTTGCGATGCGTTGATTCTCACACGTTGGATCGGCGGAGGATTTCGGCTAGAATCCGCCGCTCTTCAGGCGCGTAGCTCAGCTGGTTAGAGCACCACCTTGACATGGTGGGGGTCGTTGGTTCGAGTCCAATCGCGCCTACCAGGATTCTCCCGGACGGAACACGAGGTACCTGCCCCCTCTGTCCGGGCCAGTTCTGGTTCGTTGTGTATCAAGCTACGCCCGCAGGCCTGCGGCCACCCATAGATGGTTCTGTGGCGGTAGAAGCCGGGTTGGTGCAGTGGTTTCCGTGCGCCCGGTGTTCTGCGCTCCACTGCGGGCACGCGGCCGGGGAGAACCGATGCTGTAGCACGACCGGGCCACAACCATTGGGGTCGGCTGCGTGTGGAGGGGTTTCCTCATCGTGGAGAGCGAGCTCTGGTCGCCTCCGGTCCAGGACACGATGCTGCCGCGCTGGCATGCAGCGGGGAGGCGAGTTCCTGGCATATGCTGTCAGCGCCTCCGGCCCGCAACTCCCTCTGCTTTCCCCATGCCCACGATCCCCGAATACTCCCGCGCTGCCGTGTTGCGCGCATTCAAGCAACCGCTGCAGATCGAAGACGTCCGGATTCCGACCGTAGTTGAGCCCGGCGCCGCGCTGGTAAAGATCGAGGCCTGTTCGATCTGCGGCACCGACGTTCATCTGTGGCAAGGGGCACTTTCGCTCAAGGTCGATCTTCCCGTCATCATCGGCCACGAAATGGTGGGTCGCCTGCTCAGACTCGGCGCCGGCGTGGATCGGGACTCCGTGGGTACTGCGCTCGGCGTGGGGGACCGCGTGCTGTACACCCACACGGCCTGCGGACGCTGCTATTTCTGCACCACGGCCCGCATGCCGACGCTATGCACGGATCGCAAGGCCTACATGTACGAGAACATGGAGCGCGAGCCCTACCTCATGGGCGGATTCTCGGAGTACGGCTATGTGCTGCCACAGGCGGGCCGCCTCAGGGTGCCGGACAATGTCCCCAACGAGCTCGCCAGTATTTCCAGCTGCGCCTTGCGTTCGGTCATGAACGCGATGTCGCAACTGAGGGCGATGGATCCCTCCGACGTCGTGGTGGTGCAGGGCGCCGGCCCGCTGGGGCTTCTGGCAACCGCGAACGCCCGGGTCCGCGGAGCGCGCAAGGTCATTGTCATCGGCGCGCCGCAGGCGCGGCTGGACCTGGCGCGCGAGTTCGGCGCGGACCTCTGCATTCCGTTGGAACGCACGAGTGCGCAGGAACGATTGGAACTCGTGCAGGACCAAACCGGAGGGCGCGGGGCCGACATCGTTCTCGAGTTCACCGGGGTACCGGCCGCATTCGTCGAAGGCGTGCACCTCTGCCGCAAGGGCGCTCGGTATCTAATCGTCGGCCAGCTGGGCGAAGGAAAGACGGAGTTCTCTCCCTCGTTGATCGTCAAGAAGAACATCACCGTCATCGGCTCGTTTTCCGGGGATGCACGGAGCTATTCCCTCGCGCTCGATTTCATGTCCGTCCATCTGGGGGATTTCCCGTTCGAGAAGATGATCACGGGGCGCTTCAGACTCGACGAAGTGAACGTCGCCCTGCAGCGGATGAAGGACATGAAGGAAATCAAGCCGGTCATCATGGTGTGACCGGGCGGCGGAAGCACGAACTGCACGACTTCGACGCGTGCGGCGCTTCAGAGCCTCCCCTCGACGGACCCGAAACGAGGCGGGTATGAGTCGAGTGCAGGTTGAACGCCAGCGAGAGTTACGCGAAGCGCCGAGGGGCAGACGCAAGGCATGCTTGGGCGCCATCGGCGAAACGACGCGCCATGTTTTCCACCGTGTATTCCGCCGCTGAATCCCGGCAGCCTCGCACCAGGTCAGCATGCCGGACATCGTCCCGCAGCAACGTGACGACGGCATCCACGAAGGCATCGGCGGTGTCCGGCGTCATCAACCCGTTGCGTCCATTGGCCAGATAGGCGATCTCGGGACTGTGCAAACCGCAATCAGTGGTCACCATTGGCACCCCGCAGACGAAACTGTCGAGGATGCCCAACCCGACCAAGCCGGGATTCAGCATCACCCGGGCCAAGGACATTGCATCGGCCTTCTGCTGGCCTTTGAGCAGTCCAGCGGCGTGCGCCCAGGCGTGGCGTTCGCAGAACGCCGTCACCAATGCCTGGTCTGGTCCTGTCCCCACGATCACGAACTGGAAATCCGGTATACGGATTTGCACCTGCTCCGCGGCTGCGAGCATGAATCCAATTCGCTTCTCGCCGTAAAGCGAGCCAACAAAGATGCCTACCGGCCCCGTTCCGAGGCCCCACTTTCGCCGCAGGGCTTCGGTAGCCTCTATGGTCACGGCAAGGCGCTGCGCTGCCATCTCGCCGGTATCCACCGCATTGTTCAACGTAGTCACCCGATCGGCCGGAAACCCGGTGGCGAGGATCAACGGACGGCTGAACTCGGTGTAACCGAACCACCAGTCGGCACGCAGCGCCACGAGGCGCTTGAAGCGCTCGCGCCAGCTGTGGGGGTCACCTTGGAGATTGCCACCATGGCCCCACAGCGCCACCCGGGCGTGCCGCGTCAGCAGTTGAACGGGCAGGTTGCAGATGAGCTTGTTCTCCGCCGTGACCACCACCAGGTCGGCGCCAGCCAGGGGGCCATAAAATGGTTGCCAGCAGAGGCGCCCACCGGCCAGATAGCGGGTGGGCAGGCGCAGCCCCCAGCTCAACTCGCCACAATCGCCTTTGCGGGCTTCTTCCGGGGTGCCGTCACCGTAGGCCACGTCAAGCCGGTAACCACGCTCGTCGAACACTTTACGCAGGGCTTCGAAGAACGGCAGGCGATAGTGGGTCATGCGGCGCTGGATGACCAGCACGCGGGGCGCTGTAGACACTGTGAGATACCGGGGCTGGACCATCGAACTCGGCACACCTGCCAAGCTTAACGAAAGGTTCCCGCGGATTATGGCCGATACGCCGCCTCGCTTCGTTCCCACTCGACCGATGGGTGCCACGCGTCGATCACCTCGGGCGGTATCGGGCGCCACTTGCGCATCTGGTCACGCCACGACACTTCATGAACACCGATCGTGAGGTGCCATGGAAGCCGCTGGTTGCAGCGCCAAGCCGGACAGGGTCGACGACATCGTGAGTAAGAAGAGATCTGCGCCTGCCCTGGGGCTACCAACGAGCAACTCCCTGATACATAATCCGCGGCTCATTGCGGGTGATAGCGACGCCTTTGGCTCGGCTGGCAGTGCATCCGCCACGACCCAGGTATCAGGAGCCCGCATCAGGGATCGGAATGCCGATCCCTGATGCGGGCTCCTGATCTCTTTTCAGAATCATCAGAAACATGCCTTCGATTCGACTGCCCGATGGGGCGATCCGGGAATTCCCAGGCCCTGTCACCGTGGCGGAGGTCGCTGCTGCCATTGGTCCCGGTTTGGCGAAGGCGGCGTTGGGCGGCAAGGTCGACGGGAGGCTGGTGGACACCTCCCATCGCATCGATGGAGATGCCGAGGTCGCCATTGTCACGGCCCGGGATGCCGAAGGCCTCGATCTGATTCGTCATTCGACCGCTCACTTGCTGGCCTATGCGGTAAAGGAGCTGTACCCGGATGCCCAAGTGACCATCGGCCCGGTGATCGAGAGCGGTTTCTATTACGATTTCTCGCACCAGCGACCGTTTACGCCGGAAGACCTGCTGGCGATCGAGAAGAAGATGACGGAACTCGCGAGCCGAGATATTCCGGTGGCGCGGGAAGTGTGGCCGCGCGACAAGGCCGTCGAATTCTTTCGCTCCATCGGCGAGCACTACAAGGCGGAGATCATCGCGTCCATTCCGGCTGGCGAGGACGTGTCGTTGTATCGCGAGGGCGATTTCATCGATCTCTGCCGCGGGCCGCACGTGCCGTCCACCGGCAAGCTCAAGGTCTTCAAGCTGATGAAGGTTGCCGGCGCCTACTGGCGGGGAGATTCACGCAACGAGATGCTCCAGCGCATCTACGGGACGGCCTGGGCGAAGAAGGAAGAACAGGACGCCTATCTGCACATGCTCGAGGAGGCAGAGAAGCGCGATCATCGTCGCCTCGGCCGCCAACTCGACCTGTTTCACGTGCAGGACGAAGCGCCCGGCATGGTTTTCTGGCATCCGAAGGGATGGAGCATCTGGCAACAGGTTGAGCAGTATGTGCGCCGCACGCTCACCCGCCACGGGTACCAGGAAGTCCGCACGCCGATGGTCATGGACCGAGTCCTGTGGGAACGTTCGGGGCACTGGGAGAACTATCGCGAACACATGTTCACGACCGCTTCGGAGAATCGTGACTATGCGGTCAAACCGATGAATTGTCCGGGCCACGTTCAGATCTTCAACCAGGGGCTCAAGAGCTACCGCGATCTGCCGCTTCGGCTGGCTGAATTCGGGGCGTGTCATCGCAACGAACCTTCCGGCGCATTGCACGGGATCATGCGGGTGCGCGCTTTCACCCAGGACGACGCGCACATCTTCTGCCGGGAGGATCAGGTGCAGGCGGAAGCGGCCAGCTTCATCGACCTGCTGCGGAAGATCTATGCGGATTTTGGCTTCGAGGAGATCCTGATCAAGTTGTCGACCCGGCCGGCCAAGCGCATTGGCGGCGACGAGGCCTGGGACAGGGCCGAGGCCGCGCTCGAGTCGGCTCTGGACGCGAAGGACCTCGTGTGGGACCTCAATCCGGGCGAGGGTGCTTTCTACGGCCCGAAAATCGAGTTCTCGCTGAAGGACTCCATCGGTCGGGTCTGGCAATGCGGGACTCTGCAGCTCGATTTCGCCCTGCCGGGGCGCCTCGGCGCGGAGTTCATCGACGAGGACAACACCCGGAAAGTGCCCGTCATGCTCCACCGCGCGATCCTCGGTTCGCTCGAAAGGTTCATAGGAATTCTCATCGAGAACTACGCGGGGGCCATGCCGCTATGGCTGGCGCCGGTCCAGATCGTGGTCATGAACATCTCAGAGGGGCAGGCCGAATACACAGGCGAAGTGGTCACTCGGATCGAGAAAGCCGGTTTCCGGGTCGCAGGCGACTTGAGGAACGAGAAAATTACCTATAAAATCCGAGAACATAGTCTGCAGAAGGTGCCCTACCAAGTCATCATCGGTGACAAGGAAGTGGCGGCCGTGCAGGTGGCCGTGCGCGCACGCGGAGGGCAGGATCTCGGGGCGATGAGCCTCGATTCATTCCTGGCCCGGCTCCGGTCGGAGCTGCCGCAGGACGCGAGCACGGCTTAACTTTTTCTGGAGGGCAATACCTATCGCTCAGGAACGGGATCTGCGCATCAACGGCGAAATCAACGCGCCGGAGATTCGACTGGTTGGTGTGGAAGGCGAACCCCTGGGCGTCGTGAGCCTGGCCGAGGCCAACCGCCTAGCAGAGGAGGCAGTGCTGGATTTGGTTGAAATAGCCCCGACCGCACAGCCGCCGGTGTGCCGGATCATGGATTTCGGCAAGTTCAAGTACAGCGAAGCCAAGAAGCGGCACGAGGCCAAGCTCAAGCAGAAGCAGATCCAGGTCAAGGAGATCAAGTTTCGCCCGGGCACGGACGAGGGCGATTACCAGATCAAGTTGCGCAACCTGATCAAATTTCTGGAAGAGGGCGACAAGACCAAGATCACGCTGCGTTTCCGTGGTCGCGAGATGGCACATCAGGAATTCGGCGTGCGCCTGCTCGAAAGGGTGAGGGGCGAGTTGGAACCGTTCGGAACGGTCGAACAGTTTCCAAAGCTGGAAGGGCGCCAGATGATCATGGTGATCGCTCCGAAGAAGAAGTAGCAGCAGTAGCAGCGGTATCCGGGTGCTCCAGCGCCCACTAGAAAAGCGATGTTCAGGCCAACGAAGCGCCGTCAGTCGATGGCCGCCTGACGTCATGCGATAACAGGAGTTTTTCAATGCCCAAGATGAAGACCAAGAGCGGAGCCGCCAAACGCTTCCGCGCACAAGGAAGCGGTGGCATCAAGCGCACCAAGGCGTTCCGTCGTCACATCCTCACCAAGAAAACCACAAAGCGCAAACGCGGCATGCGCGGGATGACTCAGGTGAACGAGAGCAACATCGTGGCGGTTCGCGCGATGATGCCGTACGCGTGAGCGGGGAGCAGACGAAATGCCAAGAGTCAAGCGTGGAGTAACGGCAAGGGCGCGCCACAAGAAGGTCCTGGACCTTGCCAAGGGCTATCGCGGTCGACGCAAGAACGTCTATCGGATCGCCAAGGAAGCGGTGATGAAGGCGGGGCTGTATGCGTACCGCGATCGTCGCAATAAAAAGCGCGAGTTTCGCAGGCTCTGGATCGCACGGATCAATGCAGCGGCTCGTGAACTCGGCATGACCTACAGCACGTTCATGAACGGGCTCAAGAAGGCTGCCATCGAAGTCGATCGGAAGGTGCTCTCGGACCTCGCGGTGTTCGAGCGGCCGGCTTTCGACCAACTCGCTGCGCAGGCCAAGGCGGCTCTCGGCCGCTAGGCCCGACCGCGAACGCGATCGAGGGAGGCCATCGTGCCTCCCTTTTCGTTGCCGGTACGCTCTCGTGGACAATCTCGAAGCCATCATCGCCGCCGCAGAAGCGGCCTTCTCGCAGTCGCTCGAGCCTGCCGCACTGGAACAGGTCAAGGCGCGCTTTCTCGGCAAGGCCGGAGCGATTCCCGAACTGCTGAAGGGGCTGGGAAAACTCGAACCCGGGGCACGCCGCGAAGCGGGCGCCAGAATCAATGTCGCCAAGGACAGAATCGAATCAGCGCTGCAGGCCCGGCGCGACGCGATCGCGCTGAGTGCACTTGAGGCCCGCCTGCGGGAAGAGGCGCTCGACGTCACGTTGCCGGGTCGAGGGCGCGGTAGGGGAAGCGTCCATCCCGTGATCCGGACTTGGCGCCGGGTCGAGGAGATCTTCCGTACCGTCGGATTCGACGTGGCCGACGGACCCGAGATCGAGACCGACTGGTACAACTTCACCGCGCTCAACAATCCGTTGAATCATCCGGCGCGTTCCATGCAGGACACGTTCTACGTCGAAGGGATGGACGGTGATGGTCTGCCGCTGTTGCTTCGTACCCACACGAGCCCGATGCAGGTCCGTTACGCACGAACCCACGAGCCGCCGATCAAGGTCATCGCACCGGGACGGACCTATCGAGTCGACAGTGACGCGACTCATTCACCAATGTTTCACCAGGTGGAAGGGCTATGGATCGACGAGCACATCAGCTTCGCGATCCATAGCCCTTCCACCTGGTGAAACATTGGTGAAAGGGCTATGGATCGACGAGCACATCAGCTTCGCGGACCTCAAAGGCGTCTACACAGATTTCCTGCATCGTTTCTTCGAGACGGATCAGCTGAAGGTGCGCTTCAGGCCATCATTTTTCCCGTTTACGGAGCCCTCTGCGGAGATCGACATGATGTTCGAGAATGGTCCGATGGAGGGACGCTGGCTGGAAATTTCCGGCGCGGGCCAGGTACATCCGAAGGTCATCCGAAACTTCGGCCTCGACCCTGAACGCTGGATCGGCTTTGCGTTCGGCTCCGGCTTGGAGCGGCTCACCATGCTTCGTTACGGCGTCGACGATCTGCGCCATTTCTTCGACGGCGACCTGCGCTTCCTGCGCCAGTTCGCCTGAGGACGCCGGGATGCAATTCTCCGAAGAATGGCTGCGGTCCATGGTCGATCCGTCCCTGGATGCCGAAGAGCTTGCGCACCGTTTGACCATGTCGGGGCTCGAGGTGGAAAAGCTTGCGGCGGTGGCTCCGCTATTCGAAGGCGTGGTGGTCGGTGAAGTCATGTCTGCGGAACCGCATCAGAATGCAGACCGATTGAAGATATGCGCCGTAAACGTGGGCGAAGGAGAGTGTCTGCGCATTGTTTGCGGAGCGCCGAACGTGACTGTGGGCATGAAAGCGCCACTCGCCCGCATCGGTGCCCTGCTGCCGTCGAAAGCGGTCGATCCGGTGGAAATTCGACGGGCTGTCATGCGTGGCGTGGAGAGCGAGGGAATGCTGTGCTCGGCGCGTGAGCTGGGCTTGTCCGAGGATCATGGCGGGCTGTTGGAGCTGCCGCGAAACTCGGTCCCGGGGACCAACGTGCGCGTCGTCCTCGGTCTCGACGATCGTGTCTTCGACATCAAGCTCACACCGAACCGCGCCGATTGCCTGTCCGTGCTGGGCATCGCGCGCGAGGTCTCCGCTTTGACGGGAGTGCCGCTACTTTGCGGCGAACCGCCTGCCGTTGCGGCGACGATCGCCGATTCGTACCCGGTCCGGATCAGCGATCCATCGGGCTGCGGACGTTTCACCGGCCGGTTGATTCGCGGCGTCGATGCGAAGGCTACTACGCCGGAATGGATGAGACGTCGGCTCGAGCGTGCTGGTCAGCGAACGATTTCCGCGCTTGTGGACGTGACCAACTACGTGATGCTCGAATTGGGTCGTCCATTGCACGTGTACGACAGCGACAAACTGACCGGCTCGATCGATGTTCGTTTCGCGCGCAAGGACGAGCACTTGCGCTTGCTCAACGAACAGGAGATAGACCTCGACGTCGACGTGCTCGCGATAACGGACGCCAGCGGGCCCATCGGGCTCGCGGGCATCATGGGTGGGGAAAGCACCAAGGCCGATCTGGAAACGCGCAATGTGCTGCTCGAGGCAGCGTTCTTCTTTCCCGATGCCATCGCGGGGCGTGCCCGTCGGTACAATTGTTCGAGTGACGCTTCACATCGATTCGAACGAGGTGTCGATTTCGACAACAACGTGGCCGGTATCGAGCGCGCGACCCGGCTCATCCTCGACATCTGCGGTGGTGACGCTGGCCCGGTTACCGATTCGATTGAGCGCCTCCCGGAGCGAAAGCCTGTTGCGATGCGCGCCGATCGCGCCCGCAAGGTCATCGGCGTTCCCATCGAGGACGACGAAATGGAGGACATCTTTGCCCGACTCGGTCTCCCCGCGACCCGTGCTGCCGGCAGCTACCTGATCGCGCCGCCGTCCTACCGCTTCGATATCGAGATCGAGGAAGACCTGATCGAGGAGGTGGCGCGGCTTTACGGATTCGACCGGATTCCGGCAAACCCGCCACTCGCCCCGGCGCGAATGCTGGCGGAGCCTGAAGGACGGAGGTCCTTGCACGTCGTGCGTGACCTTTTGGCGTCGCTCGACTACACCGAGGTCATCAATTACAGCTTCGTCGATTCGCCGTGGGAGAACGATCTCGCCGGGAATGCAAGCCCCATTCGCGTGCTCAATCCGATAGCGAGTCAGATGTCGGTCATGCGCAGTACATTGGCCGGCGGATTGATCGCCAACGTGCGCCACAACATCAACCGCAAGCTCCCGCGGTCGCGCGTGTTCGAGGTTGGGCGCGTATTCAGCAAGGTTGAAGAGACCCGCGCAGGTCCCGATGGCGTGCGTGGCATCGAACAACCAATGCGCGTTGGAGGCGCAGCCTTCGGGCCCGCACTCGACGAACAGTGGAGCGAGCCGGATCGTCCAGTCGACTTCTCCGACGTGAAGGGCGACGTGGAGACACTCTTCGCGCCGCGGGAGTGCCGATTCGAGCCGTTTTCCCATCCGGCCCTGCATCCAGGGCGTGCGGCACGGATCATTGTCGGCAATGCCGAGGCGGGGTGGCTCGGTGAGTTGCACCCTCGATGGCAGCAGAAATATGAACTGCCAGCGCCGGTGATGTTGTTCGAACTGGATGCGGCGCTATTGCAGCAGGTGCCGATGCCGACCTATCGACCCTCTTCGAGGTTTCCACCGGTGCGTCGCGATCTGGCTGTTGTGGTCGACGATTCGGTGCCGGTCGGGGCAATGCTGCAGGCGTTAGAGGCGGGTTTGCCGCCCGTCGTAGAGGCCGTCAAATTGTTCGATCTTTATCGGGGAAAGGGCGTCGAAAATGGGAAAAAAAGTCTTGCTTTCCGAGTGTTATTGCAAGATACTCAAAAGACCCTAACCGATGCCGAAGTTGATGAAACGATGGCTTTGGCACTTTCTATTCTCAAGCAGCGGTTTGGTAGCAACCTGAGGCAGTAAGAGGCTCGTATGACCCTGACCAAGGCGGAGCTCGCAGACCTGCTGTTCGAAAAAGTCGGTCTCAACAAACGTGAAGCGAAGGACATGGTCGAGACTTTCTTTGAGGAAGTCCGCATGGCCCTGGAGCACGGCGAGGGCGTGAAACTTTCCGGGTTCGGCAACTTCCAGTTGCGGGACAAGCCGCAACGACCGGGCCGCAACCCCAAGACCGGCGAAGAGATCCCTATCACGGCCCGCCGTGTCGTGACCTTTCACGCGAGCCAGAAGCTGAAGGCCATGGTGGAGAAGCACTACCATGGAAGCACCGAGCAGCAATAAGGCTGCCCTGCCGCCGATCCCGGCGAAGCGATATTTCACGATCGGCGAGGTGAGCGAGTTGTGCGGGGTCAAGCCGCATGTGCTGCGCTACTGGGAGCAGGAATTCACCCAGTTGAAGCCGGTGAAGCGCCGGGGCAATCGGCGCTATTACCAGCATCACGAAGTGCTGTTGATACGTCGCATCCGCGAACTGCTGTATGAGCAGGGATTCACGATCAGCGGTGCACGACATCGCCTGGACCAGAGCTTCGAGGAAGACGTCCGGCCCACATCCGACGCTGGAGGCATTCTCGCGTTGCGTACGGAGATCGAGGCAGTGATCGAATTACTGCGTCATTGATGCAGCGGCGCGCGTTGCCGGTGCGGCCACCTGTGGATATACTTCCGGCCTTCGGGGCGTAGCGCAGCCTGGTAGCGTACCTGCATGGGGTGCAGGTGGTCGGAGGTTCAAATCCTCTCGCCCCGACCAATATCTCCCGGAGTTCGGCGCCCGCTCGAGACTAGGGCGCGCCAAAAGATCTCCCTGCGATGCCCGGGTCGTCTCAGACCCCGATTCGCTGCGGCCGTTTAGCCTCGCGTGGTACTCGCGCCGTGGCCGTTTGCCGAGCGACCCGATGGGAAGGGTGGTGTTACGGCGCGCGCCTGCTCTCCTTATAATCCACGTGTCGATGCGGCGACGAGTGGAGGGGACATGAACGATCTCGGCAAGGCGACATCGGTCGACTATGGGCCGGAAGAAGCGGCGATGCGGGCCTATTGCGAGGCCGGTGCCAGGCGCGCTCACGCGCTCGGCAATCGGGGTCCGATTCGGTTCGACCCACAGGGTCACGTGGATCGGCAGATCCTGGAGGCCTATTCGCGTTGCGGGTTCTACGTATTCGAGGGTGTGTTGCCATCCCGGGAACTCACCGAAATCGAATCGGACTTCCGCGACATCCTGGACCGCCTGCCGACCAAGCGTGGTTCGATGGTGGACCACAAGGGACGGCCAGCACTGGGCGCGGATCTAGAGGCGACCACGCTGTACTGGGCGAAACCACTTGGCGATCCATTCGGCGGCACCGAACTCGCGAATGGCCGGCATCCCGTGAAGATGTTCGAGCCGGCACCGGCCGCCGATGCACCCGACGAAGTGGTGTACCTGATCCTCGGCTCCCTCCAATTTTCCGAGGCCGCATTGTGCCTCTATGGGCACCCCTATCTGCTTGCCATTGCCGCAGGCGTCAACGGGGGCGACTTCGCGCCCTTCAATGAAGGCATATTCATCAAGGAGCCCGGACGCGGTGCTTCCGTCGCGTGGCACCAGGACGGGACAACGCATTGGGACAAACCGGATTGGGACGAGGGCTCCCATGGGTTCAATTTCATGGCGCAACTCTACGGCTGCACGCCCGCGAATGGCGTCTGGGTGATTCCTGGATCGCACAAGCTCGGGAGGGCGGATATTCGAGCTCTGGTCGCCGCCGCGGGAACCGAACGGTTACCGCAGGCTGTGCCACTTGTCTGCAATCCGGGTGACGTGGTCATGACCAACCGCCAGGTGGTGCACGGATCGTTCGCCAACACCAGCACCGATTGGCGCGTGACGCTCAACTTTGGATTTCATCGACGCGGTTCGGTGCTCGGGGTGAAGGGCGGTGGTCTGCACAATGCGGTAGCGGTCTACGACGCCGCTCGCATCGAGAAGCGGAGCGAGGCGATCGGTTACGCCATTGAGGCACGTCGCCAGCGCTATCCGGACGAGTCAGCGTTCGTTTACGAGCCGCAGGTCGGAAAGACCTTTCGCTGGGATGCGACCGCCAGGGCCGCGCTGAAGGACTACAACCTCCTCGATCTAAGCATATGAGCCCCTGGACCTGCGATGGCGCGGACGCGCGGAGCACCACGTCTGGCTTCAATTCGCAATCCAGCGCCTGTTCAGTCCCATCGGATTTACGCTGGCCGGAGCCAGTTCCTATGGTCCGTTATTCCATGGTGCTCCTTCGCGTAAGGCGCGTGGGGATGCCCCTTCGCTGATCGACGGCGATCTGCGGAGTGGGCCGTGGATTCGACGGGATGCCTGCACGATATTTCCGGCGGGGCGGCGCGGCCACGATCGGCGAGAGGCTGCATCAACGAGCGGTTCTGGTCATGGACCACGAAGCGCTCTCGCGGACCCGCGCGGCATGGGAAAACGCTGCGGAGGATGCTAGACTCAAGGCTTGTTCCGATTGGGCAAGCGCCCGCATGGGGTGCAGGTGGTCGGGGGTTGATATCCTCTTGTCCTGACCGAATCCCGATTGACGCGATGCGTGCGCGGAGTCCCGATCCCACGCCGGGGTTCGAGTGCGCCACCCCGACGCCAGGTCACTTTCCGCGCGCACCGAGTCGATCCCGATGCGTATCCTGCTGAGCAACGACGACGGCTATTTTGCGCCGGGTCTCGCCGCGCTCGCGGAAGCACTGAGCGCGCTGGGCGAGATTACAGTCGTCGCACCGGAACGGGACCGCAGCGGTGCCAGCAATTCGCTGACGCTCGATCGGCCACTAACCGTCCGGCGTGCCGCCAACGGCTTCCTGTTCGTCAACGGCACGCCGACCGATTGCGTCCACCTCGCCGTCACGGGGCTGCTCGGCGAACTTCCGGACATGGTCGTCTCGGGCGTCAATCACGGCGCGAACATGGGCGACGATACGATCTATTCCGGGACGGTCGCGGCTGCGACGGAGGGATTCCTGCTGGGCATTCCTTCGATCGCGATCTCGCTCGCGGGGCGCGCTGGCGCGAACTTCGAAACCGCCGGTTCCGTCGCTGCCAGTCTTGTGCGGCGATTTCAGGCGCACCGGCTGGAATCGCCGTGCCTGCTCAACGTCAACGTTCCGGATCTGCCGTTTGCACAACTGCGAGGCACGGAAGTGACCCGCCTCGGCAAGCGTCACAAGGCAGAGCCCGTGATCAAATCGAGCACGCCGCGTGGCGATGTCGTCTACTGGGTCGGTGCGGCGGGCGACGCGGCCGACGCGGGCCCCGGGACCGATTTCAATGCCATCGCCAACGGGCTCGTTTCGGTCACGCCGCTGCAGATGGATCTGACGCGGTTTGCGCAGCTCGACACCGTTCGTGCCTGGATGGCTGGCTGAACCGGGGCGCGCTTCGAGCGGAGGGAGGCGTGGACAACAAGCATCTCGGCATTGGCATGACCTCCCAGCGAACGCGCCTTCGCATGGTCGAACGACTACGCGAAGAAGGTATCCGCGACGAAGTGGTCCTCGCGGCAATGGGAGAAGTTCCGCGTCACATCTTCGTCGATGAAGCGCTTGCCACCCGCGCCTACGATGACATCGCTCTGCCCATAGGCTTCGGACAGACCATCTCCGCGCCGCTTACCGTGGCGCGCATGCTGGAGCTAGCGCGTGCCGGCCGCAATTCGGTTCCCAAGGCGCTCGAGATCGGTACCGGCTGCGGTTATCAGGCCGCGGTGTTGTCAAAGCTGGCTACCGAGGTCTATTCGGTCGAGCGGATCTCGGCCCTGCTCACCAAGGCCCGGCGCAGTCTGCGCGAGTTGCGCGTGGGCAATGTGAAGGTGAAGCATGCCGACGGTACGATCGGGCTGAAAGACTACGGCCCGTTCGACGCCATCGTGATGGCGGCGGCCGCCGGCGCGGTGCCGGACGCCCTGACGGAACAATTGAACCTCGGCGGTCGTCTGGTGATACCGATCGGCACCCGTGATCAGCGCCTGGTTCTGGTGGAGCGAACCGAACGGGGCCTCACGCAGTCACTGCTGGAGGAGGTGAACTTCGTGCCATTGCTCCCCGGTCTGATGCGGTGAAGGGAATCGTCGTTCGCACGCTCGCGGCGGCGACGGTTCTGGTCGTGGCCGGCTGCACGAATATCCAGGACGTAGCGTCCATCGAGGACCGGCCACCGGACACGGTGGGGCACAAG
Source organism: Burkholderiales bacterium (assembly GCA_038324085.1). GTDB lineage: Bacteria > Pseudomonadota > Gammaproteobacteria > Burkholderiales. The sequence goes on along the minus strand of JBBQHP010000012.1, from coordinate 30,876 downwards.
CGGAAGCCGTCGCCACCCACGGCGAAGAAGGGCTCGACCGCAAAGGCGCCGCTGCCCGCGTCCACCACCCCGCTTGCCGTGCGCGAGAGCCGGCGCAAGGGCGACGAACGCCCCGAGTTCTATGTCGTGGAGCGCGGTGACACCCTGTTCGGCATCGCGCTCGATTTCGGATTCGACTACAAGGACGTCGCGGCCTGGAACGAGCTCGCGGATCCTTCGAGGATTCTCGCAGGGCAGCGCTTGCGGCTTACGCCGCCCGCGGCCATGGTCGATCAGCCGGTCGTGCGACCTATGGCGGAAAAGGACAACGTGGTGATTGAACCGTTGCCTGGCGCGGCGGAAACGACCGCGCCCGCGGTCACGACTGCGCCCGCGGTCACGACTGCGCCCACGGTCGCGACTGCGCCCACGGTCGCGACTGCGCCCATCCCCGACGCAAGCACTGAGGCCAGCGCATCGAAGAGTGTCGTACCGACGGGTACTACGGCAGGTCCGGGACCCACGCCTGCAGTTGTGCGTACCCTAGATGAACCGAAGGCTGTGACCCTCCCGTATTCAGACAAGGCGCTTGCCAAGCTCGGTGGTGCGAACACGAAAGCCGTGGTGGCGGGTTCGAAGCCCGAGAGTCCTTCTGGAGGCGCGGCCGCAGCCACAGTGGCGCACCAGGAGCCTGCAGAACACCGACCGGCGGTGAAACCGGAAACCGTGCCGCCGCCAAAAGCAGCGGCGTCCCGCGACTCTGTGCAGCCGAGCGTTGCCCAGGGCGACCTAAAGGGCGATGTCGACGGGGACCCTGACCACCCAAACTGGATCTGGCCCGCAAAGGGTGAGCTAATCTACCGCTTCGGCGATAGTGGCAAGCTGAAAGGTGTGGGGATCAGTGGCAAGGCCGGGCAACCCGTGTTGGCGGCCGCCGCGGGAAAGGTGGTGTACAGCGGCAGCGGCCTGCGTGGCTACGGCAAGCTGGTGATCATCAAGCACAGCGATACCTTCCTTTCCGTCTACGCACACAACAACGAGATCCTGGTGAAGGAAGGCGACAGGGTGAAGCGCGGTCAGCGCATCGCGGAGATGGGCGACACCGATGCCAACAGGGTCGCCCTGCATTTTGAAATACGCCGATTCGGCAAGCCGGTGGATCCTGTCGCCCAGCTGCCTGGGGATCATCCGTCCTGAACGTTGTTCAGGCCGCGCGAAATGCGCGTATCAGGCGCGCGAGATGTGCGATACCTGCCGCGTCCTGTTGCCGCCCGTAGCGCAGCGCCGAGTAGAGCTCCGCAATGTGCATGGCCTCAGACGCCAGCGCGGGACGGGTCTGCGCCACTCGACGAGCGTAGTCCATGGGGCCTTCACCCGCGTGCCGCGCGAGCCCTTGCGTCCCGAGCTTGCGGGAGAAGGCCAGCCATGCCCGCAATACCGGATCGCGTACGGTGCGACGGAGTCGCCTGAACAGCATCGCGGCGACGATGAGCACGACCAGCGCCGTGACACCCACCAGCGCCACCACGAGGTTCTGCCAGTTCGCTTTCGCAATGCCGGCGCGTTCGAACAAGCGCAACTGCTGTTCCGGTGTGTAACCCAACACCCACTGATTCCAGCCGTTGGTGGCTGCATCCCAGGTAAATCGCAGACGCTGCAGCCATTCGCTGCCGGTGCGTACCATCAACGGTAACGGATCGCTTTCGGGCACGGCCCCCGCTATGCCAGTCTCGATGCGCTGCGGCGATACCGCGCCCGTGGGATCGACTCGCACCCAACCTTCATCGGCATACCAGACTTCGGCCCACGCGTGGGCTTCCGACTGGCGCACGATCAGATAGTCCCCGATCGGATTCAGCACGCCGCCCTGGTAGCCGGTGACGACGCGCGCCGGAATACCGGCGGCGCGCATGAGGAACACGAAGGCGGCGGCAAAGTGTTCGCAGAATCCGCGACGGGTCTGGAACAGGAACTCGTCGATGCCGTCGCGGCCGAGCTCCGGCGGTACCAGCGTGTAGAAGAACGGCTCAGTGCGGAACACGTTCAACGCTGCGCGAACGACATCGCGATCCGTCGTGCTGCGCGCGCGCAGCGCTGCGGCGAGTGCGAGTGTCCGGGGGTTGTAGCCTTCGGGGAGTCGTAGCGCACGCTGCAGGTTGCGGCGCGATTCGTTGCGGCCGTAGCGATAAGAAAGGGACGAACTCATGGCATAGCGCACGCGCGATCGCACCGGACGAAGCGCGAGAAGCTGAAAATCCTGTGTCAGAAACGCGCCCTCCAAACGCTGTGCCGGCAGGTCGATCGCGAACATCCAACGCATGTTGTGCGGCTCCAGCGTCACCGAATAACGGATCGGGCTGCCGTCGATCTCGACGTCACGTCCGAGCAGCGGTGCCGTGTCGCCGCCACGCCAGGTACGGCCGTCGAAATCCCACATCACGGGTCCGCGCCAGTACAACTTCCCGGGCGGAGGTGCCGGCGCCTCGAACTCGACGCGAAAAGCCACGGCATCGGACAAGCTCAGACTCGAGAGGCTGCCCGGCGACATGCTCTCCGAGAGTCCCGAGAGCGCCGTCCTGGATGCCTGCGGCAGCCCCCACAGCGGCCCCTGGATCCGTGGAAACAGCAGGAACAACACGAGCATCAGCGGTATCGCCTGCCCGAGCATGAGGGCCGAGCGCCGCAGCACGGAACGCGGATCAAGCAGGGTCGAACGATGCTGGAATGCCATGAGGCAGGCGGTGATCAGCCACACGCAGCCGAGCAGGTACAACGCCATGGGGATGCTCTGCGAGTACAGGAAGTTCGTGATGACGAGGAAGTACCCGAGCTGGATCAGCACGCTGGCGTCGCGCGTGCTGCGCAATTCCATCATCTTCAGGCACAGCATCAGGATCAGCAGTGCCACCGCGGCGTCGCGACCGAAGACCATGCCGAACGACAGCCAGATTCCGAATGTGGACCCCAGCGCCAGCGCGCCGAGCGCCCATCCGGGCGGCAGGCCGCCACCACGCCACGCAACCAGCGCGCGGGTCCCCATGACGATGCCCGCCGTGGCGGCAATCCACAGCGGGACTCGCAGAGCGTGGGGGGCGACCACCAGTGCAAGACAGGCGATGAGCGCGAGCACCCGACCGGTGGAAAGCGCCTGCCGCGCGGCGACCGTCATGCGGCCACCTGCGGTTCGAACAGCGCAAGTGCCTCGAGGCATGCGTCCCGGTGCAGCGCGCCTCCGCCTGGTGCGAGTTCCCGGGTCGGCAGGCGCAGGCCGTAATTGATGCCTTCAGACTCCGCAGTGAGTATCCAGCGTGCCAGGCGCGAGAGTTTCTGCTCCACCGAGAACTCGTGCGGAAGTAGTTTCCAGTCCAGCCAGAACTCTGTCCCGCTACGGCCGCTGAACTGTTTGGTCAGCAGCTGATCGCCGCGTGCGAAAGCCTTCCAGGCCACGTGCCGGAGCGAGTCGCCGGGATGGTATTCGCGCAGACCGGCGAAATCTTCCGCGCCCCGGCCGTGCGCGCCACCGTCGCCGGCGGTACTCGAAACCGGGGGTAGTGGCGGCTCTCCGGCTTCGGGCCGTGGATAGACGAGGCAGCGTTCATCCAGTGCGACGTTCGACCAGGCCTGGAACAGGCCGAGAGGAAATGAACTGAACACGCGAAAGCGTCCGAGCTCAATCCAACCTCGGCGCTCGGTGGCCACCGTAAGCGGTAGGGATTCGGCGTTTGCCGGCGCCAGATTCGTGAAAGTCGCGGGCCACGTTGAGCGTTCGATGCCGATTGCCCAGCGCTCGAAACCCGCGCGATTCTCCAGTGCAACTTCGAAGATGGCGTGCTCGCCCGCGAACACCGGATTCACCCGTCCGCGTCGCACCACCAGATTCGCGAGATTGCGCCAGGTGTGCAGCATCGCCACGATGCCCAGTCCTGCGAGAAGGAATGTCAGAACGTAGCCAAGGCTGAGGTTGTAGTTGATCGAGCCGATCAGCAGCAGCGCCAGCGTGGCCGCAAAGAGCAGGCCTTGGCGTGTCGGCAGGATGTAGACCCGCCGCTGGGTGAGCGTCACCGGACCGCTTTCGGTCCCGTGTCGGGGGAAGATCCGTTCGGCGCGCGTGCCGGCGGGGAGCGGCATGGGCCGGTTAGGGAATGGCGACTTCGCCCACCAGCTTCTGCGCGAGATCCTCGGACGAGAGCCGGGAGAATCCGTTGGCCGCATTGAGCCGATGGCCTGCGACGGACGGGAGCACAGCTTGAAGATCCTCCGGCAAGACGGCATCCCGGCCATCCATGAACGCCCAGGCGCGCGCGGCATTCAGCAGGGAAAGCCCCGCGCGCGGACTCAATCCGGTGAGGTAGTCCGCCGACAGACGCGAGTGCGCGAGCAGTGCCTGGACATAGTCGAGCAAGGCGGGCGCGGCGTGCACGGTGCGCACCCTTCGCTGCAGTTCGGCGAGCCCTTGTGGGTCGATGGCGGGCTGCAGATCATGAATCATGTCGCGGCGTTCGCTCCCGGAGAGAAGGGCTCGTTCAGCCGCGGCATCCGGGTAGCCCAGCCGGATGCGCATCAGAAAGCGATCGAGCTGCGATTCGGGCAGCGGAAAGGTGCCGACCTGATGCGAGGGGTTCTGCGTTGCGATCACGAAGAACGGTTCCGGCAGGCGACGGGTCTCGCCTTCAATGGTGACCTGGTGTTCCTCCATCGCCTCGAGCAGTGCGCTCTGCGCCTTGGGCGTCGCTCGATTGACTTCGTCGGCCAGCACAACCTGTGAGAATACGGGTCCGGGATGAAACTTGAAGGTGCCGCTATCGCGGTCGAACACCGATACGCCGAGAATATCCGCGGGCAACAGGTCGCTGGTGAACTGGATGCGCTGGAACTCGAGACCCAGCGCCTTGGCGAGCGCGTGGGCGAGCGTGGTCTTGCCGACGCCGGGCAAGTCCTCGATCAGCAGGTGACCGCGGGCCAGGAGGCAGGCGCAAGTGAGGCGGACCTGACGTTCCTTGCCCAGGATGATCTGGCCGATGGCAGCGAGGACAGGACGGATTTCGGGGTTCATGCGAACGGTTTTCGGCGCGAGGGCGCAGGTACTGAAGGGTAGGAGAGGGGCGCGCCTGCTTGAAGTTCCCGCTCAGACAAGCTTGAAAGCAACATGTCGCAGCGTCGGATCGTCCGCATCCGAATGAATGGCGAAGCCCATCCTGGCCATGAGCGTGAGCATCCTGTGATTGGTGGAAAGCACGAAGCCTTCCATGGTCTTCAGGCCTCGGGCACGTGCGGCGTCGATCAGGTCTCGCATCAGCTGCGCGCCCAAGCCCTCGCCCTGCGCGGCGTCGCCGACGACGATGGCAAACTCGCAACTGGTGCCTTCGGGGGTCATGACGTAGCGCGCCACGGCGAGTTGATGCTCGACGCCTTCGACGTTCGCGACCGCGACGAGGGCCAGTTCGCGGTCGTAGTCGATCTGCGTGAAGCGCACAAGCATCGGTTCCGAGAGTTCGTGGATCGCATTGATGAACCGGAAGTAGCGCGACTCCTCCGAGAGCCCGCGCACGAACCGCTGCTCCATCTCTGCATCCTCGGGTCGGATGGCACGTATCTCGACTTCGCGTCCATTGCGTGCTGTCCAGCGATGGGCGAGATGCGACGGATATGGCTGGATCGCCATGTGCGAATAGTTGTCTGAAGTTGCCGGCGGAAGGGCCTCGATCACGATGCGCGCATCCAACGCGACGGCGCCTGCTGCATCCGCAATGACGGGATTGATGTCCATCTCGATGATCCAGGGCAGCTCGCAGACCATCTCGGACACTCGCAGCAACATAAGCTCCAGCGCGCCGACATCCACGGGGGCCTGGCCCCGCCACTGACCGAGCGTCGTGGCGACACGGGTGCCTCCCATCAGATTGCGCGCGAGCAGACTATTCAGGGGGGGCAGCTCGGCGGAGCGATCCGCGATCCATTCGACCGCCGTACCGCCCGCACCGAAGGTGATGACCGGTCCGAACACCGGATCCCTGATCACGCCGACCATCAGCTCGCGACCTTGCTGCTTCACGATCATTGACTCGACGATGATCCCGTCGAGGCGGGCATCGGGACGCCGGGCCAGCACCTCCGTCATGATGTCCCGGAACGCGATACGCACGGCATCGCTGCCGGCGACGCCAAGTCGGACGCCGCCAACCTCGGATTTGTGGGTCAGGTCGCGTGACTGCGCCTTCATCGCAACGGGGTAGCCGAGGGCATCCGCGATCGCGATCGCCCGTTCTGCATCCGCGGCAAGCTCGCCGGCGGCCACGGGGATGTGGAATGCGGTGAGAACGGCTTTCGATTCCAGCTCCGTCAGCGCAGTACGATGATCCTCCAGGACCGATTCGATTACTGCGCGTGCTTGAACCAGATCCGGCAACAACGGCTGCGACAGCGGTCCCGGCACCTGCATGAGCAGACGCTGATTGCGGTAAAACGACGCGATGTTGGCGAAGGCCTCCACAGCCGGTTCCGGTGCACGGAACACCGGCAGTTGTGCCTGCTGCAAAAGTCCGCGGGCGGAAGCAACCCGCGTGTCGCCCATCCAGCACGCTATCAGCGGCTTCGAATGGCGCTGGGATATTTCCACGATTGCAGCGGCCACGCCGTCGGGATCGGTCATGGCCTGGGGCGTGAGGATCACGACCACGCCGTCGACCGCTTGATCAGCGAGGCATGCATCGACGGCGATCCGGAATCGATCCGTGGTTGCGTCCTCCAGCAGATCCACCGGATTGCCGCGCGACCATGCTGCGGGCAGGGCCCGATCGAGTAGTGCGATGGTATGCGGCGACAGCGATGCCACCGCGAGGCCCGTAGTAGCCGCGCGATCGGCGGCCATGACACCAGGGCCGCCACCGTTGGTGACGATCGCAAGCCGTCCCTCCACGGCGCGGTAGCGCGACGAGAGGTACTTGGTGGCAGCGAATAGTTGCACGAAGCTGTCCACGCGCACCGCACCCGCGCGCCTGAGCGCAGTATCGAAAACCTCGTCGGCGCCGGTCATCACTCCCGTATGCGTTCGAGCGGCGCGCGCTGCCGCTTCTCCCCGCCCGGCCTTGAGGGCGATCACGGGTTTGACCCTGGCTATGGCGCGAAGCGCGCTCATGAAACGGCGCGCGTCGCGAAATCCTTCCAGATACAGGACAACGCTCTCCGTCCGGGCGTCGTACATGAGGAAATCCAGGGTTTCGGCAAAATCCACGTCGAGTTGGTTGCCCAGCGAAACGACACTGGAAAAACCGATGCCGTCGGTCGCAGCCCAATCCAGCAATGCGCTCACCAGTCCGCCGGACTGGGAGATGAGTCCGACATTGCCGGATCGAATAGTGGCGCGTGTGAAGGTGGCATTCATGCCGAGGGACGGCCGAAGCAGGCCCATGGAATTGGGGCCGAGCAAGCGTATTCCGTGCGTACGTGCGATCGCCGATACCAGGGCGAGCAGGCGGGCGCCATCGGGCGTTGCGCCGGTCAATCCAGCGGAAATGATCGCCGCTGCAGGCACCTGTTTCGCAGCGCAGCGCTCCAGAATGGCGGGCAGTGTGCCTGCGCGCGTCGCGACGATTGCCAGGTCGATCGAATCGGGAACGGCATCGATCGAAGGGAACGCCTGCATTCCGGCCACGGCGGTGTGGCGCGGATTCACTGCGTACAACCGCCCCGAATAGGGACCCGCGCGCAGGTTCTCCATCAATACCGCACCGACGCTTCCCGGAACGTCGCTGGCTCCGATGACCGCGATGCTGCGGGGTGCGAACAGGGCGGTGAGGTAGTGGTCGGACATGACCGGGGAAGAGTGTGCAGGGACGCTACCCACCGTCAGCTTATGGCTGAACGCTCCCGGTTGCAATGCAGCACGCGCGCGATTCCGCAATCCGGTTGCACTCTGGGAATCCCAACCGCTACCATGCCCAGCCTGTGACCTCGGAATCGGCAACCGATGCCTACCGCCTTCATCCATCATCCCGACTGCACCGGTCACGACATGGGCATGCACCACCCCGAGTGCCCGGAGCGGGTCGGCGCGATCGAGGATCAGCTGATCGCTTCGGGCCTGATGCCACTGCTGGACATCCACGAAGCTCCGCTCGCGGCACGCGAGCAACTGGAACGCGTGCACTCGTCGGACTACGTCGCCGCGCTCGCAGCCATGGCGCCCACACGGGGCATAGTGCACGTGGACCCCGACACGGCGATGAGTCCTGGCACCTATCGAGCAGCCTTGCGGGCAGCGGGAGCAAACGTGCTTGCGACGGATCTCGTGGCCACAGGAGCGGCAGCCAATGCGTTCTGCAATGTCCGCCCGCCCGGTCACCACGCCGAACGCGGGCGCGCCATGGGCTTCTGTTTCTTCAACAACGTTGCCGTTGCTGCCGCTCATGCGCTGGCAGCGCATGGAATTGAGCGCGTCGCGATCGTGGACTTCGACGTGCATCATGGCAACGGGACAGAGGACATCTTCCGCGATGACCCGAGGGTGCTGATGGTGTCGACGTTCCAGCATCCGTTCTATCCCTACAGCGGCAACGAAGGGCGCTCCGAGCGAATGGTGAACGTACCGCTCGCGGCGCGCAGCACGGGACGCGAATTCCGTGCTGCGGTGATGGACTTCTGGCTGCCCGCACTGAACGAATTCCAGCCGGGCATGCTATTCGTGTCGGCGGGATTCGACGCGCATCGAGACGATGACATGGCGTCGCTGGGCCTGGTCGAAGCCGACTATGCCTGGGTGACCGAGCGTCTGGTGGAAGTGGCTGCGAACTGCGCGGACGGTCGCATCGTCTCGACCCTGGAAGGCGGGTACGAGTTGCACGCCCTTGGTCGCAGCGCCGCGGCCCACCTGAAGGTCCTGGCTGGTATCTGAAGTCTAAAGTTCGAGCTTTCACTACCGAAAACTCTCCCAGTGCCGGGACGCCCGATCGGGAATGCCCCGCGATCCAGGGAGGAGTTGCATGGTTGAGGCAATGGGTGTTTCCGGCAGATTGACTGCGGCCGCCTGGCTTGCAGCGGTAGTGGTGGTGGACACGGCAATTGCCGCACTCGTGATCGCCCTGGAGGGCGGTGTTGTCACCGCCCTGGCCGCTGGACTGATCTGCGGGGGTGTGGCCGCTTTTGCCGGCTGGGTGCATTGGCGCCGCGCCGTGCTCGATCCCCTGGACCACCTCGGGCGCCTGATTCGAGGCTTGGCCGACGGCACCAAGCCGCTCAGAACACGGGGTCCGGTTTCGGGTTGTAGCGAATCGGCAGCATGCGCGCAGGCCGTCAACCTGCTCGTGGAACGCATGTCAGGTCTGGTCGAACTGGCGCGCGCGTCCGGCAGCGAGATCGCCACCGCCGCAGCCCAACTCGCCAAGGATCTGGAAGAGTCCGCCCAAAGCGCCGGACGCCAGCAGGAGCTCGCCGATCAGGTTTTCTCGAGCAGCCAGGCCGTGACCGAGGCGGTGACCGGCATGGCGGACCGTACGCGCAGCGTCGCCGCCGGTACCGCGCGGAATCTTGCGGTGGTTCGGGAATCGGGGCTCGAGATGCAGGAGATCACCCGACTCACGGAGGGTGTCAGCCAGAGCCTGGCCGCGTTCCGGCAGACGGTGCACGCACTGTCCGAGCGTTCGCGATCGATCCGCGACATCGGCGCCCTGATCAATGACATCTCCGACCAGACCAACTTGCTCGCTCTCAACGCGGCGATCGAGGCGGCGCGGGCCGGTGAGGTGGGACGCGGCTTTGCGGTGGTGGCAGACGAAGTGAGGAAGCTTGCCGAGAAAGTGAAGTCGGCCACCGCAACCATTGCCGAGGGCACGAGCGAGATGATCAAGCTGGTGGAGGCCACAGCGCGCGACGGCGACCGGATCGATCAGGACACCGAACGCACCGGGTCGGTCTTGCGCGGATCTTCCCTCCGCTTCCAGAGCATGGTGGACGATCTTGGCGGTATGAACCTGGAGCTCGAGCAGATGAGCGGGGCGATGGACGGACTGCAGGTCGCGAACGGGGAGATTCATGCGCGAGTGGACGAGATCCACACGATCAGTGCGAGCGTCGCGGAAAAGATGCAGACCAATCGCACGCGTACCAAGGGCTTCCGCCTCGCTACCGAACGAATGCTCGCCACCGGCGCGCGATTCGAGCTGGGCGATACCCCACTCGACCGTCTGCAGGCTGTCGCCAGGCACTATCGCGACGAAGTCCAAGCTTATCTGACCACACTCGCGGCCACGGGCGTGGATATCTTCGATCGCAACTATCGCGAGATTCCCGGTTCCCGACCGAAGAAGTTCCGGACGGCATATGACCAGGCTTGCGAGGCCCGCTTGCAGGCCCTCGGTGACAACCTGCTCGCGAGCTTCGAACCGGCCCGTTTCGCGATCGCGGTGGACGAGAATGGCTATGCCCCCACGCACAACCGCAACTTCGCGCAGCCGCCTACCGGCAATCTGCAGCAGGATCTGGTGATCAGCCGCGACAAGCGCATTTTCGACGACGACACCGCCATCAATGCAGCGCGCAGCGAACAGCCGATGCTGCTCCAGACCTACCTGCGCGACACCGGCGAGCTTCTGAACGACCTGTCCATGCCGATCTTCGTGGGCGGCCGCCATTGGGGCGCCGTACGCGTGGGCGTGGCGCCGGATCAGCTAGCCAGGTGATTCCACGACGAGGGCCGCGGCGATCTTGCGGCCTTCGGCGAGCAGAATGTTGTAGGTACGGCAGGCAGCCTGCGTGTCCATGACCTCGACGCCGATGCGGGATTCGGAGAGGCTCCGGTAGTGCTTCGGATGCAGCATCTGCATGCGTGCCCCTGTTCCGACCAGGACGATCTCCAGCGGCAGTCCCGCCAGGAAATCCAGCGCCGGTTCTACCAGGTCCTCGAAGCGTCGGACCGGCCATGATGGGATGATCCGGTCGGGGAACACGACGAGGCTGGACGCGTGTCGTTGCCCGTTGACGCCGACGTACCCCGGGCCGTAGCCACTGAAGGCATTGAGACCGCCGAATCGATCCAGATGCAGCTTCACTGCGAATTCCCGTTTGCCGAGTTGAGGTAACGTCTCGTAACATTAGCACTTTTCCGCCGTTCATTCGGTATACGGGAGTCGTTCGTTCCATGGATGAGTTTCCACGCATCAAGCGCCTGCCGCCCTATGTGTTCAACATCACGGGCGAATTGAAGCAGGCGGCCCGCCGCCGCGGGGAAGACATCATCGACATGAGCATGGGCAATCCCGACGGGCCCACGCCCCAGCACATCCTCGACAAACTGGTGGAGGCTGCGCAGCGCCCGGATACCCATGGCTACTCGGTCTCCAAGGGGATTCCACGGCTGCGCAAGGCGATCTGCGACTGGTACTCGCGTCGGTTCGGCGTGGATTTCGACCCGGAGAGCGAAGCGATAGTCACCATCGGCTCGAAGGAAGGCTTGGCTCACCTGATGCTGGCCGTCCTCGACCGGGGCGATACGGTCCTGGTCCCGAACCCATCCTATCCCATCCATATCTACGGCGCCGTCATCGCGGGGGCGGATATCCGCCACGTACGCATGACGGACGACGTCGACTTCCTGGAGGAAGTGGAGCGCGCGATTCGGGAGTGCACCCCGAAGCCGAAGATGTTGATCGTCGGATTCCCTTCGAATCCGACGGCCAGGTGCGTGGAACTCGATTTCTTCGAGCGTCTCGTGGCGCTGGCGCGCGAGCACGGTATCTACGTCGTGCACGATCTTGCCTATGCCGATATCGTGTTCGATGGCTGGACAGCGCCATCCATCATGCAGGTCCCCGGGGCGAGCGATGTGGCGGTCGAGTTCTTCACGATGTCGAAGAGCTACAACATGGCTGGCTGGCGTATCGGGTTCATGGTGGGCAATCCGAAGCTCGTGAACGCGCTCGCCCGCATCAAGGGGTATCACGACTACGGCACGTTCACCCCGATCCAGGTCGCAGCTATCGCGGCGCTCGAGGGGCCGCAGGATTGCGTGGAGGAAATCCGCGCGACCTATGAGCAACGGCGCGATGTGCTCGTGAAGGGTCTGCACGAAGCCGGCTGGATGGTGCAGAAGCCGAAGGCCTCCATGTACATCTGGGCGAAGATTCCGGACCGTTACCGTGTCCTCGGCTCGCTCGAGTTCGCGAAACGGCTGTTGACCAGGGCGAAGGTGTCGGTGTCTCCGGGCATCGGTTTCGGTGATCATGGCGACGATCACGTGCGCTTCGCCTTGATCGAGAACATGGAGCGCACACGACAAGCGGTCCGCGGCATCAAGCAGATGTTCCGAGAGGACGGGTTCGTCGCCCAGCCGGTGCCGCTGGTGCGTGCGGGATGACCGTCGCGATCGTCCGGGTCGCGGGCCCGGGCGGGAGGATCATCGAACGCGCGTGGCTCGAACGTTCCGAAACCGTACACCGGCAGCTTCGCCCGCAGCTGCCCGAAGACTATGCGGCGACGATGGCGCGCATATTCGCCGGCGGCGCCGAAATGGTCGTGGCGGTGCTGGACGAAGCCGTGGCGGGGGTGGCCGTATTCCGCTTGTTCCAGAACACTAACTCCGGGCTGCGCTTCTACGTGGATGATCTGGTGACGGACGAAACGCGACGTTCCGCAGGGGTCGGTGGCGCACTGATGGCATGGCTCGAGAGCGAAGCCAGGGCCCGCAGGTGTCCCGGCATCGAACTGGAATCCGGGGTTCAACGCGTGCGGGCCCACCGGTTCTACTTTCGCGAGGGCTTCGCGATTCCATCCTTCAGCTTTCGGAAGACTTTGTCATGAATCCCATCCGCGTGGGCTTGCTGGGCATCGGTACGGTGGGCGGTGGCACTTTCAACGTACTGCAGCGGAACCAGGAAGAGATCACTCGGCGTGCCGGTCGCGGCATCGTCATCGATGTCGTCGCCGACAAGGATCTTGCGCGTGCTCGCGGCATGGTGGCGGACGCTGCGAGGGTCACCGACGATGCCTTCAGCGTGGTGCGCGATCCGGCGATCGATATCGTTATCGAGCTGATCGGAGGCTATACCGTGGCCAAGGACTTGATCCTTGCCGCGATCGAGAATGGCAAACATGTCGTAACCGCCAACAAGGCATTGCTCGCCACCCACGGCAACGAGATCTTCGCGGCAGCCTCGGCGAAGGGTGTCATGGTCGCGTTCGAAGCGGCTGTAGCGGGGGGCATTCCGATCATCAAAGCCCTGCGCGAAGGCCTCACCGCGAACCGGATCGAATGGATAGCCGGCATCATCAACGGCACCAGCAATTTCATCCTGTCGGAAATGCGTGACAAGGGGCTGGCCTTCGATACCGTGTTGAAGGAAGCGCAGCGACTCGGCTATGCCGAGGCCGATCCGACATTCGACATCGAAGGCATCGACGCTGCTCACAAGCTCACCATCATGGCCGCCATCGGTTTCGGCATTCCGATGCAGTTCGACAAGGCCTACACCGAGGGCATTTCGCGGTTGACGCGCGACGACATCCGCTACGCGGAGCAACTCGGCTATCGCATCAAGTTGCTCGGCATCACCCGCCGGGCGGCGAACGGAATCGAGCTGCGGGTTCATCCGACGCTCATTCCCACCCGCCGCCTGATCGCCAACGTCGAAGGGGTCATGAATGCCGTATTGGTAAAGGGCGACGCGGTCGGGGCGACGCTCTACTACGGTGCCGGTGCGGGCGCCGAACCGACGGCCTCGGCCGTGGTGGCGGACCTCGTGGACATCACTCGCATGCACACCGCCGACCCCGGAAACCGCGTTCCGCATCTCGCGTTTCAACCGGACCGGTTATCGGACACTCCAATACTGCCGATGGCCGACGTCGAAACGTCCTACTACCTGAGGCTCCGCGTGCTCGATCGACCCGGGGTCCTCGCCGACATCACGCGAATCCTCGCCGACAATGCCATATCCATCGATGCAATGGTGCAGAAGGAACCGGGCGAGGGGGAGGAACTGGTGGATATCGTGATGCTCACCCATCTCACGGTGGAAAATCGCGTCGATACCGCCATCGCAAAAATGGAGTCACTGCACACCGTGTCGGGCAAGGTCACGCGCATCCGGCTGGAGGAACTGGGCCGAAACTAGGCCGAGCGAAGGGTTCTGCCGCAGGTGCACTCATTTCTTGGCCCGTGCTACGCAGCGCTCCGGGTCGAACATTCCGTCAATTCGCACATGAACTACATCTCCACTCGCGGCGGGATGCCGCCCATGCCGTTCACCGAGATCCTGCTTGGCGGGCTAGCGCCGGACGGCGGCCTGACCATCCCGGAGACGTATCCCCGCGTCGGGGCACAGGAACTTGCAGCCTGGCGACGGCTCGGGTACCGGGAACTCGCGCTGGAGATCCTGAGTCGGTTCATCGACGACATTCCACGTGCCGACCTGCGCGACATCGTCGATCGCACTTACACGACAACAGTGTTCGGGTCGGATGACATCACGCCGGTGTCCACGCTCGAGCCCGGATTGCACCTGCTGCATCTGTCGAACGGTCCGACGCTCGCGTTCAAGGATATCGCCATGCAACTGCTCGGCAATCTCTTCGAATACGTGCTGGCGAAACGAGGCGAGCATCTCAACATCCTCGGCGCAACGTCGGGCGACACGGGCTCCGCGGCCGAATACGCAATGCGCGGCAAGCAGGGCATCGACGTGTTCATGCTGTCGCCGGAAGGCAAGATGAGCCCGTTCCAGACGGCGCAGATGTATTCGCTGCAGGACGCGAACATCTTCAACCTGGCGGTCCGCGGCGTCTTCGACGACTGCCAGGACATGGTGAAGGCGGTATCGAACGATCTCGGGTTCAAACGCACCCATCGCATCGGCACGGTGAACTCGATCAACTGGGCCCGGATGGTGGCTCAGGTGGTGTACTACTTCAAGGGCTACTTCGCGGTCACGACCGCCGACGATCAACGAGTGAGCTTTGCAGTTCCTTCGGGCAACTTCGGCAATATCTGCGCGGGTCACGTCGCGCGCATGATGGGGTTGCCGATCGCGAAGCTCATCGCTGCGAGCAACGAGAACGACGTGCTCGACGAGTTCTTTCGCACCGGGCACTATCGGGTGCGGCCATCACAGCATGTGATTCAGACAACGAGTCCTTCAATGGACATCTCCAAGGCGTCCAACTTCGAGCGCTTCGTCTACGATCTCGTTGGACGCGATGCGCGAGTCGTCACCGAGCTGTGGCGTGCGATCGACCGAGGGGGGGAGTTCGACCTGTCCGCCACCGCGCACTTTCTCCGGGTGGCAGACCTCGGCTTCGTCTCCGGAAAAAGCGTCCACCGGGATCGCCTAGACACGATACGCAATGTCTACGGACGCTACGGCGTGATCGTGGACACGCATACCGCGGACGGCATCAAAGCCGGACTGGAGCAGCGCGAATCGGGCATTCCCTTGATCTGCCTGGAGACGGCGCAACCCATCAAGTTCGTGGATACGATCCGGGAAGCACTCGGTCGCGATCCAGACTGCCCTGGTGCCTACGCGGGCCTCGCGGCGAAGCCCCTGCGCTTCACGACAATGAACGCCGACGTGGCCGCAATCAAGCAGTTCATCGTCGCGCGGGCGCACGGCTGAGCCATGGCAAGTTTCGAAGACGCACAGGCATTCTGGGACCAGCGCTTTGCCGAACCCGGTTACATTTTCGGCGCCGATCCCAATGTATTTCTTGCGAGCCAAGCGGAACGCTTCAGGCCCGGCATGCGCGTGCTCGACGTCGCGTGCGGCGAAGGCCGCAACAGTGTATGGATGGCCCAGCAGGGCTGCGAGGTATCCGGCTTCGATATCTCGCCGCTTGCCCTGGCCAAGGCGGTGCGGCTGGCGGAGACGAAGCATGTGCAGGTCGGATTCACCCAGGCAGACGTACGCAGCTGGCCGTGGCAGACCGGCGCCTTCGATGCGATCGTCTGCATCTTCATCCAGTTCGCTGCGCCTGCCGAGCGTACGCGACTTTTCGGAGGCTTCCGCTCGGCTCTGGCTCCGGGTGGGCTGGTGATCCTCCAGGGGTATACCCCGCAGCAGGTGGAGTTCGCGACCGGGGGGCCGCGCGATCGGGAGCACATGTACACGCGTCAGATGCTGGAGGAAGCATTCACCGGCTTCGAGTTGCTGCACCTCAGGGAGCACGAAGCGACGCTCGCGGAGGGCACGAAACATGTGGGTCGCTCCGCATTGATCGACCTCGTCGCGAGCCGGAAAGGCGGATGATGTCGTTCGCGCGGCGCTCGCGCTGACGAGGGACGCAGACAATGGCTGGCATGACGGGCGTTTTGTTCCAGGGCCTTGGAACGGTGCTGGGGCTGGTGTTGATCGCGGTGATTGCGTTCTGGTTCATCCAGGACGTGACGCAGAAGAAGCACACTATTCTGCGCAACTTTCCGGTGATCGGTCGCCTGCGCTATCTGTTCGAACGGCAGGGCGAGTATTTCCGTCAGTATTTCTTCGCGAACGACCGCGAAGAGATGCCGTTCAACCGGTCAATGCGCTCGTGGGTCTATCGCCTCGCGAAGGACGAAGGCGGCACGATCGGCTTCGGCTCGACCAACAATATGAGCGAGCCGGGCAACATCGTGTTCGTCAATGCCGCGTTTCCGATCCTGGAGGAAGAGCGCGAGCCGACGCCACCGCTCATCATCGGGGCGGGTTTCTGCCGCGAACCGTTCGAGGCAAAATCCATCGTCAACGTGAGCGGGATGAGTTTCGGCGCGATCTCCGAGCCCGCGGTAAGGGCGCTGTCGCGCGGTGCTCACGAAGCCGGATGCTGGATGGATACGGGCGAGGGTGGACTCTCGCCTCATCACATTGAAGGCGGATGCGACATCATCATGCAGATTGGTACGGCGAACTACGGAGTTCGCGATGCCGAAGGGCGCCTGGATCCCGCGAAAGTCCGGGAGATCGCGCCGCGCGTCCGCGCCTTCGAGATCAAGTTGTCACAGGGCGCGAAGCCGGGCAAGGGCGGCGTCCTGCCGGCGGTCAAGGTGACCGAGGAGATCGCGTCGATCCGCGGGATCCCGGCGCACTGGGATTCGATCAGCCCGAATCGTCATCGCGACCTGGGAACCATGGATCAGTTGCTCGACCGGGTCATGATGCTGCGCGAGCTCGCCGGCAAACCGGTGGGCATCAAGACGGCCATCGGCGGCTGGGAGTTCATGCGCGCGCTGTGCGAAGCCGTGACCCGGCGGGGGCTCGCCGCCGCACCGGATTTCCTGGTGATCGACGGCGGTGAGGGCGGTACCGGTGCTGCGCCCCAGGCGTTGATGGACCACATGGCGCTACCGATCGCTGAAGCGTTGCCCCGGGTCGTGGACGCATTGATCGAAAGCGGTTTGCGCGAGCGGGTCCGCGTAGTCGCGGCGGGCAAGCTGGTGACCTCGGCCAAGGCAGCCTGGGCGCTATGCGCAGGAGCCGACTTCGTCAACACGGCACGCGGATTCATGTTCTCCCTGGGCTGCATCCAGGCGCTGCGCTGCCACACGAATACCTGTCCGACGGGGGTCACTACGCACAACAGGAGGCTGCAACGCGGGTTGGTGGTGGACGAAAAGTATCAGCGCGTCGCCAACTATGCGCGCAACATGAACAAGGAGATCGACATGATCGCCCATTCGTGCGGCCTGAAGCATGCGCGCGAATTCCGCCGCGAACACGTCCGAATCGTGACGAGTGCGTGGGAAAGCGTGGCGCTGTCCACGCTGTTCCCCTATCCGCCAGCGCCGGGCCAACTCCGCTCCTGAACGGGGCGCCTCAGCCTAACGCGACGCCTCGTCGTGTCGGCAACGATCAGATCGCGGCCGCCAGCTGGTCGAGAGACGACAGGACCGCCACTGGGCGAACGCCCAGTTCGTCCGGAACCTGGCCGGTGCGATTGATCCAGTACGTACGAAAGCCGAAGCAGGTCGCGCCGGTGATGTCCCAGAAGTTGGAGGAGACGAAACCGACTTCTTCTGCAAGAACGCCGAGCTTGTCCGTGGCGAGTTTGTAGACACTCGGATGTGGTTTGAATATGCGCAGAACGTCCACGCTGAGAACGGCATCGAAGTTCTCGCCGAGGCCGGCGTGGTCGACAACCGCGGCGAGCATATCCGGGGATCCGTTGGAAAGGATTGCGCGTGCATATGGCCCAAGCCCACGCAATGCGCCTGGAACCTCGGGATAGGGCGTCAGGTGCAGGTATGCGTCCATCAGTGATCGCTGCGCATCGCTGTCCAGATCAAGCCCCAATGCCGCACTCGAGTGGACCAGCGATTCCTTCGTGATGCGTTCGAAGTTTTCGTAGCGTCCCATGAGGCTGCGCAGCCACGTGTACTCGAGCTGTTTCTGGCGCCATAACCGGGAGAGTTCGGCGCCGCGCCCGGGGAATCTTCGCTCGCATTCAGCGACGACGGAGTGCACATCGAAAAGAGTACCGTAAGCGTCGAATACCAGTGCCTTGACAGTCATGCGATGCTCCGTTGCAGGTTTGCGGGCACGGCAGACGGGGGCTGCTTGCCTACTATGGACGACGACGTGGACGGATCACCGTCCAGCAGCAGTCGCGGCAGGATCGCGCACGATCTCAATCCAGCGCCTTCTTGATGGTCACGGCGCCGCGGACCTGGCCGACCGAATAGCCGACGGCGCGATCCAGCGGATACTGGATCCGGAGCTCCTCGCGAACCGCAGCAGGGATGTCAGCCGGGGTTCCGTGACAGGAGAGGCACATGGGTTGGACCGGGATCGCCTTCATGAAGCGAAAATAACGTCCGGCCGGCTCGTCAACGAACGCGGCGATTTCCAGGGACTCGGCCTTTTCGCCGCCTGCCGCCCTGCGTTCGAACTCCGCCAGGCCCTGCTGCTCCCAGGCGTCGGCGGTGCCGAGCAGGGGATTGCGCACGCGCAGGCTGACCCTCGCGACGCGGATGCCCTGTTCGCGAGACAGTTTGCCGGCGAGGTCCGGTGCCGCCTGACGGCATACCTGGATCGCGGCCTGGGGCCCGCCGGCAGCCAGTTCGGCTTTCAACTTGCCGCCGAGTTGCAGCACCAATTGCGAGGCAAGCGCCCGCGCCGATTGCGTCTCGGTGTCGAGATCGGACTGGGCGTGCGCAGATACGACCAACAACGCGCAGAGCGGCAGGAATACAGCGGAACATCGCATCGGGTTGTCTCCGGTCAGGGACCTTACTTTGGCTTCCGACTGTGCCACTTTTCAACCATCGGCGCAAAGCCCGGGCGCACCCGTTGAAATGACCTCTTGTTGCCCCAAGCTTTCGGTTCATTCGGATACCCGCGCTACAGAGGCCATCATGCGAATAGACAAGCTCACCACCAAGTTCCAGCAAGCCCTGGCCGATGCCCAGAGCATCGCAGTCGGTCGGGACGCCGGTTACATCGAACCACAGCATCTGTTGCTCGCATTGCTGCAACAGGAGGATGGCAGCGCTGGCTCGCTGCTCCAGCGAGCCGGCGTCAATGTACCGGCGCTGAGCCAGGGGCTCAAGGCCGCTGTTGAGCGCATGCCGAAGGTCGAGGGTACGGGCGGCGAGATCAATGTGTCGCGCGAGCTGTCGAACCTGCTCAATCTGACGGACAAGGAAGCCCAGAAACGGGGCGATCAATTCATCGCCTCCGAGCTGTTCCTGCTGGTGCTGGCGGATGACAAAGGTGATGCCGGACGTCTGCTCAAGCAGCATGGCGGTGCGCGCGTCGCCATCGACCAGGCGATCGGCGCGGTGCGCGGGGGTGAGTCGGTCCAGGACCAGGCTGCAGAAGGCCAGCGCGAGGCGCTGAAAAAGTACACTCTTGACCTGACGGAACGCGCGGCGAGAGGCAAGCTGGACCCTGTCATCGGGCGAGACGACGAAATCCGGCGCGTCATCCAGATCCTACAAAGACGCACCAAGAACAATCCGGTACTGATAGGTGAACCGGGTGTCGGCAAGACCGCAATAGTGGAAGGACTCGCCCAGCGTATCGTCAACGGCGAAGTCCCCGACTCGCTGCGCGGCAAGCGCGTGCTCGCGCTGGACATGGCATCCCTGCTGGCGGGCGCCAAGTATCGCGGCGAGTTCGAAGAGCGGCTCAAGAGCGTACTCAAAGAGATCGCGCAGGACGAGGGGCGGATCATCGTCTTCATCGATGAAATCCACACCATGGTCGGTGCCGGTAAGGCGGAAGGCGCCATCGATGCCGGGAACATGCTGAAACCGGCTCTCGCGCGCGGCGAGTTACATTGCGTGGGTGCGACCACGCTCGACGAGTTCCGCAAGTATATCGAGAAGGATGCGGCGTTGGAGCGCCGTTTCCAGAAGGTATTGGTGGACGAGCCGAGCGTCGAGGACACCATCGCGATCTTGCGTGGCCTCCAGGAGAAATACGAGGTGCACCATGGTGTCGAGATCACCGACCCGGCCATCGTGGCGGCCGCGGAGCTTTCGCATCGCTACGTGACCGATCGCTTCCTGCCGGACAAGGCGATCGACCTGATCGACGAGGCGGCGGCACGCATCAAGATGGAGATCGATTCGAAACCCGAGTCGATGGACCGGCTCGATCGTCGCCTGATCCAGTTGAAGATCGAGCGCGAAGCGGTCAAGAAGGAAAAGGACGATGCCTCGAAGAAGCGGCGCTCGCTGATCGAGGACGAGATCGTCCGACTCGAGAAGGAGTACTCCGATCTCGAGGAGATCTGGAAGGCCGAGAAGGCCCAGGTGCAGGGTGCCGCCCATGTGAAGGAGGAGATCGAGCACTTGCGGGCGGAGATCGCCAAGCTTCAGCGCGAAGGCAAACTCGACAAGGTCGCCGAACTCCAGTACGGCAAGCTCCCCGAGCTCGAAGCGCAGCTCAAGGCCGCGGAAAAGATGCACAAGGGCGACAAGCCCACCTTGCTGCGAACGCAGGTGGGTGCCGAGGAAATCGCGGAGGTCGTGTCGCGCGCTACCGGGATTCCGGTCTCGAAGATGATGCAGGGCGAACGGGACAAGCTGATTCACATGGAGGACAAGCTACACGAGCGCGTCGTCGGCCAGGATGAGGCTGTGCGGCTTGTGTCGGATGCGATTCGGCGTTCGCGCGCCGGTTTGTCAGATCCGAATCGTCCCTACGGCTCGTTTCTCTTCCTCGGGCCCACTGGCGTCGGCAAGACGGAATTGTGCAAGGCGCTGGCGGGATTCCTGTTCGATTCCGAGGATCACCTCATCCGCATCGACATGAGTGAGTTCATGGAGAAACATTCGGTGGCGCGGCTGATCGGGGCGCCGCCCGGATACGTTGGCTATGAGGAGGGCGGGCATCTCACCGAGGCAGTACGACGCAAGCCGTACTCCGTGATTTTGCTCGACGAGGTCGAGAAGGCCCATCCGGATGTCTTCAACGTTCTGCTTCAGGTACTGGACGATGGCCGTATGACCGACGGACAGGGTCGGACGGTCGACTTCAAGAACACCGTTATCGTGATGACGTCGAATCTGGGCTCCCAGATGATCCAGCAGATGTCGGGCAATGACTATCAGGTCATCAAGCTGGCCGTCATGGGAGAGGTCAAGAACTACTTCCGCCCCGAGTTCATCAACCGCATCGATGAGGTCGTCGTGTTCCACGCCCTAGACGAGAAAAACATCCAGTCGATCGCAAAGATCCAGTTGCGCGGCTTGGAGGCGCGGCTGGGCAAGATGGAACTCGATCTCGACGTGACGGACGCTGCGCTCGCGGAATTGGCGCAGGCGGGCTTCGATCCAGTCTACGGCGCCCGACCGCTCAAGCGGGCTATCCAGCAGTCGATCGAGAATCCGCTGGCGAAGCGCATCCTGGAAGGGGAATTCGCGCCGAAGGACCGTATCCGGGTAGATTGCGTGGCGGGGCGGCTCGAATTCTCGAAGGGTTGAGCTAATCGAGCGACAGCTGATCTGCCCAGGCGAGCGCCTCGCCATGGTGGCGATTCAACCGGGGCGCTTCGAGCTGGAGATCGGTGGCGAGCTGATGGATGAGTTTGACATCCTCGCCTTCAACGGCCTCGGCCAGACGCAGGATGGGTCCGTACAGGCCCTCCCGCGTGAGAAGAGCATCGGTAACCGGCTCTGCGAGATTGAGCTGGTCGAGCAGTTGGGCCATGGGCAACTGCAGGATCGCGGGCAACAGGGAAAACACACCAACGATGAACAGCGTGTCCCGCTCCTGTGCATCGACCAGATCATGCCCGATCAGTTCAGCCAGCCGGCCCCGTGCCGCCGCCTCCCGCATGAGGGCAGAAGCAGTAGTGCCGTTCCCCGCGGTCGCAAGCAACAATGCCAGCCATCGCCCCAGATTCTGATATCCCAGGATGCTGAGCGCATGCCGGAACGAAGTGATCTCGCACTGCAGACCAAATCCAGCGGAATTGATGTAGCGAAGCAGGCGGAATGAAATAGTGGCGTCGCGTTTCAGCGCCTGTTCGATCTTCGCTACTGGCACTTGCGTCTGAATCATGTTGATCAGTTCGAGGATGGTGGACTGGCCGGGGGAGACCGGCTTGCTCGGATTTCCATCGACTCGGAGGTACCACTCGCCTTCGAACAATTGCGCGCCCAACTCTCGTCCCTGATCGAAGGCATCACGCGATGCCACGCCGCCGGCTACGCGCTTGCCGGGGACCCGTTGCGCCGCTTTCGCGATGGCAGCAAGGTCGCCGTGGTCGGCTGTGTCCCACCATACATAGTCGGCAGCCCCCATCTTGAGCAGGGCTGCCGGAACCGTGTCGCCCACGCGGGCGCAGACGGAAAACCCCTGCGCCTTCAGCGGTGCAATCCGGTCGGCGCTTTCGTGCGCGCCAACAATAATCGCGAACCGTTTTGGATCGCCATCGCTCGGCGCGGGCACGCCGGTAACAATGTCCTCGAGAAAGACCGGTCGCGAACTGGCCTTCTGCTCGCTTCCCAATACGGCTCCATAAGCAGACGGGTCGGTTCCGCCCAAAGACTGAAACATGTAGGCCGCAAATTTTCCGTCGCGGCCCAGCAGAGGTCGGCGGACGAGATACGACTCGCTGATCACGGTCGAATCGTTCGGGTCATGGTGCGACCCTGTGGGCTGCCGAAGCTCACGCCGCCATGTCGAACAGACTGCGTCGGGTCTCCACGTGAGGCTCCGAAAGCAGTTGCTCCATGTCGAGCACCAGCACGACGGAACCGTCACCCGAAAGCGTGGCGCCGGCGATGCCCTTCGGTTTGACGTCTTCCAGCGGCTTGATGATCACATCGTCGCGACCCACGAAACCGTCTACGGCAAGAATGAGGGAGCTGACGGCGCTCTGCATGAGAACCCCATATGCTGGCGGTTTCTCCTGCGGCCAGCCGATCAATCCGGACAGCGAACGCACGGGCAGGACTTCGTCGCGCACCACCATGGTGGCTTTGCCGGAGACCTCCTGGACTTCGTCTGGTCGAATGGTGATGATCTCGCGCACCAGAGACAGTGGAATCGCGAACGGTTGCTCGCCGATCCGTACGACCAGAACCGGCAGGATCGCGAGCGTAAGCGGCAGGGAGATGGAGAAGGTCGAGCCTTCGCCGACGACCGACTTGATCTCGATGCGCCCGTTCAATTTCTGGATGTTGGTCTTGACGACGTCCATCCCCACCCCGCGTCCGGAAAAGCTGCTGACCTGCTCCTTGGTCGAGAATCCTGGCAGGAATACCAACTGCAGCGCATGGCGGTCGTCCATGTTGGCCGCGGCATCGGCGTCGATGAGGCCTTTCTCCACCGCCTTGCGGCGTAACGCGTCGGGCATCATTCCGCGGCCGTCATCGGAGATCTCGATGATGATGTGATCCCCCAGTTGCTGCGCGGACAGCCGGACGGTCGCCGCTTCCGGCTTGCCGCTCTTGCGTCGATCCTCTGGTGATTCGATGCCATGGTCGACGGCGTTGCGCACGAGGTGGATCAGCGGATCGCCGAGTTCCTCGATCATGGTCTTGTCCAATTCGGTCTCTTCGCCGGAAAGCACCAGGTCGACGTTCTTTCCGAGCTGGCGCGCCATGTCGCGTGCAACACGCGGATACTTCTGGAATAGCCGACCGATGGGTTGCATGCGGGTCTTCATGACCGCGTTCTGCAGATCGCTCACGAGGAGGTCGAGATGGCTCACGGCCTCGTCCAGGGCGCGCAGCGTGTCCGGATTGTCCTTGCCGGAAATAATGTCCGTGCGCAGGCAGTTCAACCGGTTCTTCGCAAGACCGATCTCTCCAGACAGGTTCAGTACCTGGTCGAGTCGATTCGTGTCGATGCGAATCGTAGTTTCCTGCGACACGACGACGACTTTGTCATGGTCGCGACGACCGGCGCGCGCGCCGTCTGCATCGGGCTGGTCCGTGGCCCGGCGACCCGGGCTGCGACCTTGCACCTCGCGCACCTGGCCTTGTGCGGGTTCCTCCTGACCGAGCAGGCCTCGGTACAAAGCACCCCAATCCGGCTCGCCTTCGGCTCCCGTGACGCTGAGCGCATCGGAGGCGCCGGGTGCCTCAGGTTCCGGGGTGACCGGTGCGATTTTCAACTTGCCTTCAAGCGCGCATTGCAGAGCGCCGAGAAGACCCGCTTCGGCGGGTGGCGGCATGGTGGAACGCTCCAGCGACTGAAACATGTCGCGAACCACCGTGGTCGCCGACAGAATTACGTCCATCAACTCCGGCGAAAGCTTCAATTCACGATTGCGCAGCTTGTCGAACAGGTTCTCTGTCAGATGGCAGAGCTTGACGAGTTCTTCGACATTGAGAAAGCCGGCTCCGCCTTTGATGGTGTGAAAGCCACGAAAGATGTCGTTCAGCAACTTCGCGTCATCGGGACGCCGCTCCAGTTCCACCAGCTTGTTATCGACGTCCGACAGGAGCTCTCCGGCTTCCGTCAGGAAGTCCCGCAGCAACTCTTCCATTCCCGCAAATTCGCTCATCTGATGTTCCTCCGCCCCAGGGGGTCTAGAACCCGAGGCTCTCGAGCAGGTTGTCCACCTGGGCCTGATCCGTCATCACGTCACCGGCAGCCTTGCCGTGAATATTCGGGCCCGCGAGCCCGTCGGCCTCCAGTTGGACTTTGCGTTCGGGCGGCAATTGCTCGATCAGCAGTTCCAGAAGCTGCTTCTCGACCTGGTGAGCAACGTCGGTCATGCGCTTTATGACCTGTCCGGTCAAGTCCTGGAAGTCCTGCGCCATCATGATCTCCAGGAGCTGGGCGTTGGTGGCCTTCGTGTGAACCGGCACCTCGCGGAGAAAATCGCGTGTGCGTCCCGCCAGCGTCTTGAATTGATCCACCGACAGCTCGTTGGCGAACAATTTGTCCCACTCGCTAGCGAGCGCAGAGGAATCGGCTTCGAGTTTTTCCTGCAGCGGCTTGGCGGCTTCGGTTGCCGTGAGCGTTCGGCTCGCCGCGCTCTCCGTCATGTTGGCGATGTAGTTGAGGCGATCTCTCGTATCCGGAATGGAATCCGCAGCTTTCGCGATGACCTTGTCGTATCCTAACTCGCGCATGCTGTCGTGGAGCGACCGCGCAAGATGTCCAAGACGCGTGACGACCGGTTCAGCGGAATGGTCCCCAGTCGGGGCGCTACAGGTCGTGGAAGCGAGCTTGCCCGCCGCTGGGGCTATCTCGGCAGGGGCTTCCTTGCCCGCGTGCTCGGCGGCGATGCTGTCAAAGAGCGCTTCGAGATCATCGGAATCGTTGTTGCTTGCAACAGCCAGGGTCATTGCGCAACCCCCTGTTTCTGAAGAATCTTGTTGATTTTTTCGTCGAGCGTGACCGCCGTGAACGGCTTGACCACATAGCCGTTCGCGCCCGCCTGTGCAGCCTCCACGATATTTTCCTTCTTGGCCTCGGCAGTAACCATCAGGACGGGAAGATGCTTGAGCGATTCGTCAGCGCGGATATTCCGGAGCAGTTCGATCCCGGTCATGTTCGGCATGTTCCAGTCCGAGACGACAAAGTCGAAGTCGGCGCCGCGCAGCTTGGCCAGGGCCGTGATGCCGTCCTCTGCCTCGTCGACGTTTGTGAACCCGAGTTCCTTCAGAAGATTGCGGATGATTCGGCGCATGGTGGAAAAATCGTCCACCACGAGAAATTTCATGTCTTTGCTCATTAGAGCGTCTCCAGCTTTTCGGGATGGTGACGGTGCGTTCCGCACGTCAGCCGAGTTGGGTTGGTCATTTCTGCAGTAACGGGCGCAGCGTATCGGCGAGTACGGCGGGGTCGAACTTAGCGACGTAGGCGTCGACACCGACGCTCTTGCCCATGGCGCGATTCGCTTCGGACGACAGCGATGAATGCATGACGACCGGAATATCGGCAAACCGGGAGTCGTTCTTGATGTGGCGGGTAAGAACATAGCCGTCCATCTCAGGCATTTCCGCATCTACTAGGATCACGCTTAGCACTTCATGCAGTTCGCGGCCTTCCGCCTGTGCCCTGCTAGCCATGCCCTTGAGGCGCTCCCAGCCCTCCAGACCGTTGTTGGCTTGGTGATACTTGACGCCCAGCCGGTCAAGTACTTGCGCGATTTCCTTGCGAGCGACCATCGAATCATCGACGAAGAAGACGTGATGCTCACTATCGGTTTCGACTCTCTCCATCGCAGGAATCGGTTCCTCACCGAACGCGTTAGCGAGAATCTGCTCGACGTCGAGGATGGAGACGAGCTTGCCGTCCGGCAATTCGGTGATGGCGGTAATGAGTCCTTCGTGGCCGGCCAGTATGGCTTCCGGGGCCTTCACCTTGTCCCAGTCGACGCGAACGATGCGATCCACGTCGTGTACGAGAAAGCCTTGGGTGCGCCGGCTGTATTCGGTAACCATCATCGTTTCACCGCTCGTGGAATCGGGGTGTTCGATGTGAATGAATTTGGAGAGGCTGATGACGGGGATAATGTTGCCGCGCAGCGAAATGACACCTTCAACCCCGGCAGGCATGTTCGGCGTGCGCGTGATCGCGGGTGTGCGAGTGACCTCGCGCACCTTGAAGACATTGATTCCGAAGGTCTCCCGAGTCCCTAGCGAGAACAGCAGGATCTCCATCTTGTTGGATCCGACTAGCTTGGTGCGGGCGTCGACGGCGTCGAGAAGACTGTGATTGTCGGAAAGATCCATCGGGGTCGGGAGGGCGTAAGGGTGTTGGGAACGACGGTCAGACCGGGAACGACGGTCAGACCGATGACGCCAAGCGTTGGCTCAGGGTCTCGGCCAGTTTGTGGGGCTCGAATTTGGGCACGTATTCATCGACCCCGACCGAGCGCCCAAGTTGCTGGTTTTGCATGCCCGAGAGTGACGAGTGCATGATCACGGGGATTTTGGCGAATCTCGGGTCTGTCTTGATCCTGCGGGTCAACATGTAGCCGTCCATTTCCGGCATCTCGACATCCGTGAGGACAAGATTCACGAAATCGCTGATCGGGCGATTTGCGGCCACGGCCGCGGCACTGATGCGCTCCAGTTCGGCCCACGCCTGGCTACCGTTGATAGTGCCTACATGGCGGACGTTCATTGCGTCAAGGGTACGGGTGATCTGTTTGCGCGCGACGGAAGAGTCGTCTGCGTAGAGGACAGTGCGCTCAGCGGATACGATCGGTTTTATCGCAGTGAATAGATGCTCGTCGTCGTAGCCGCTGGTTTCGGACAAGATCTTCTCTACGTCAAGCATCATCACGAGACGATTGTCCCGCAGTTCCGTAACTGCAACGACCAAGCCACCCGTCTGTGAGGTCAACATCTCCGGCGGCACTCGCATCGCCGACCAATCGAGCCGGAGGATCGTGTCGACCGCTTCCACGAGGAAACCTTGGGTGTGACCGTTGTACTCAGTCACGATCATGATCTGGGGAGGCGATTCGACCGGAATATGCGTGTAGCGGCCTAGATCGACCACAGGTACCAGGCTCCCGCGCAGGCTGACCATGCCTTCGACCGCGGCGGGCATCTCTGGGGCACGTGTTATTCCCGGGGTCCGCATCACTTCCCGGACTTTGAAGACGTTGATTCCGTATGTTTCCCGGCGACCGGTACGGCTGTCCTGGCCGAGTGAGAACAGCAGGATCTCCAGCTTGTTGGTGCCCGCGAGCTTAGTGCGGGCATCAATGTTTTTCAGCAACTCGGACATGACCTGTTCTCCGTCGAGCAGCACCCACTCGGGTACAAAAAAATAGCAAGAAATCAGAAAAATACGGGCCGACGTCAGGTCGTTGGAACCAGATCGATGGCATCGTCGACAAGTAACGGCAGTCGCCGACAAAACCTTAACTTCCGTGCACTAGACCCCCATCGGGGAAAGATGGTCGCTGGCATCGCGCCTCGAGATTGGCGGATAATCCCGGGCCTAGGCCGCCGCCAGGCCTTGCAGGAGCCGAAATGCCCGGGAAAGCAGGAACCAATTGGTCGAACTGACCGTAGTCAAGTGCGCCGCTCCGGAGGGGCGCGATCCGGCCAGAATCGCACTGGTGCACGGTGAACCGATGCGGGAACTCCCTCGCGATCTCTACATCCCGCCCGAAGCCCTTCAAGTCTTTCTTGAGACTTTCGAGGGCCCTTTGGACCTATTGCTGTATCTCATTCGAAAGCACAATCTGGATGTGCTCGATATCCCCATGGCCGAAATTACGCGGCAGTACATGGATTATGTCGAAGTGATGCGCGTCAACCAGTTGGAGCTCGCGGCGGAGTACCTTCTGATGGCAGCCTTGTTGATCGAAATCAAGTCCCGAATGCTGCTGCCACGGCCGCTAGCACCGGCGACGGACGAGACGGAAGATCCGCGGGCGGAACTGGTCAGGCGGCTGCTGGAGTACGAGCGTATCAAGGCGGCGGCGTTGGTTCTGGGCGCTTTGCCTCAGGCCGGTCGAGATTTTCAGTCGGTGCACGTCTTTGCCGAGCGGGCGGCACTGGTCCGGACGCCG
Organism: Burkholderiales bacterium; assembly: GCA_038324085.1. Lineage (GTDB taxonomy): Bacteria > Pseudomonadota > Gammaproteobacteria > Burkholderiales. Next base: position 1,992 of record JBBQHP010000012.1, on the reverse strand, counting down.
GAAGTGGATTCCGAAGATTTGAGGATCGCATGGCTTGGACTACTTTCTCGGGCAAAGGCCATTAGGCACCATCGAGTTACTCGAGCCCAGCTTTCTGTCCGGGAGCACATGATCCGTGTATTGCGCCATCTTCGAGGCCTCTCATTCGTGGAATTCGGCAAACTGTTCGACCCGGGGCAGGGTGTACCTGAACTCGTAGTCACGTTTCTCGCGATCCTCGAACTCGCGAAGGAGCGCCTGGTGGACGTTACGCAGCAGGCTGCGTTTGCACCGATTTACGTGAGACTGAACGATGCAATTTCACCCAACTGATCTGCACCAAGCCAAGCTCATCCTTGAAACGGCGCTGCTCTCAAGTCCCGAACCGCTGTCTGTTACTGAATTAAAAAGGCTTTTTGACGACGAGATCGATGCCGAGACCGTACGCAAGCTGCTGGAGGAGCTGCGGCCAGAGTGGGATGGTCGCGGCGTCGAGCTCGTTTCTGTGGCGACCGGGTGGCGGTTTCAAACGCGCCCGCAATATCAGGGCATACTCGACCGTCTGAATCCTTACAAGCCGCCAAGATATTCGCGAGCGGTGCTCGAAACACTTGCGATAATTGCCTACCGTCAGCCGGTAACTCGGGGCGATATTGAAGAGATTCGCGGAGTGGTTGTGGCAAGCTCAATCCTGAAGGCGCTCGAGTCTCGATCATGGATCGAGAGCATTGGGCATCGCGAAGTGGCGGGCCGTCCGGTGCTCTACGCCACCACACAGTTGTTCCTGGATGACCTGGGACTGCGATCGCTGGCTGAATTGCCGCCGTTAGACGAACTTGGCACGTTGGTAGAGCAGGCTGATCCGGCCGGAGACGTACTACCTCTCGAAGCTCGTAAGGAATCGACAACGGAGCAGGCTTGAGCTGCGTTTCTGAACGACAGGAGGGGGAATGCGGTCGGTCCTGGTTGCAAATCCGAAAGGTGGGGCGGGGAAAACTACGCTCGCAACGAACATTGCTGGAGCTTTATCGAATCGTGGCGAATCGATAACTCTTTGGGACCTCGATCGGCAACGATCGTCCCTTGCGTGGCTCGAAATTCGGGCCCTGGAGATGCCGAGAATCGACCGGCTGGATAATGCAGGCATTGGGAACGTCGCAGGCAAACAAGCCAAGAGGTCATGGCTGGTAATGGATAGTCCCGCCGGGATGCACGGCAAGAATTTGGTGCATGCATTGAAGTTGGCGCAGAAAGTCGTGATCCCAGTCCAGCCCTCCTTGTTCGACATGGCGGCGACGAGCGACTTCATTCAAGCCCTATTGACGGAGAAGTCAGGACGGCAGCATCAGGCTGCAATCGGGATTGTCGGTATGCGCGTTGATCCTCGTACTAAGGCTGCTGCGACTCTGGAGGCGTTTCTTCATCAGTTCGAGCTTCCCGTTTTGTCTTATCTCCGTGATACGCAGATATATGCCAATGCGGCATTCAATGGGCTGAGTATCTTCGATCTTCCGGAATACCTCACCGCTCGAGACAGGGCGCAATGGGCGCCAATCCTGGAATGGCTACTCGCGGAGTAGTGATTCGACGTAAGGCGAGGATATCGGGTTGACTACGTTGCCCGTGGCCGCTAAGATAGCGGACTCGACATAGCAGTTCGGGCGCGGGGTGGAGCAGTCTGGCAGCTCGTCGGGCTCATAACCCGAAGGTCGTAGGTTCAAATCCTGCCCCCGCAACCACCGCTCTTTAACAGATTGCACAGCCGATAGATGTGGGCACTCTGGCGGGTGATTGCTGAGGGCGCTAAGAGGAGATGGCCATGCTGAGAGGCATGGTTGTTGAGTTTTGGACCTTGGGTGATGATCGCGCAGGTACTGGAGTGCTCGCAGGATGGAAGTAACGTCAAGCGAGTTTGAAGCTTTGCCAAAGAGATTGAACTGAAGAGTTTGATCCTGGCTCAGATTGAACGCTGGCGGCATGCTTTACACATGCAAGTCGAGCGGCAGCGCGGGG